>CAZJVY010000051.1:0-27991 GCA_964549395.1 uncultured Armatimonadia bacterium
ACCATCGAGGCTTGGGAAAGAGCGATCTTGGATGCGTCCCCTATACATCTTGATGATTGTTTCCCATGGGACCGTCATGAAACGCGCCGAACCGTAGACCATTGCAGCCACCGGATGGTACTTGGACAAGGCAAATAGCTTGTTCACCGAAGTGAAAATCTTGCTTCCGGCGCGCCCGCTGACTGTAACAGCGCTGTCGGCGGCCAACGCGACCGCCTCTTTGTTCATGATGGCTACTTCAGCGGTCATCTTGTCCTTCCTTTCCCTTGAAGGTCGCCTCCACTGAGGTCATTCCTCGCTAGGGGCCGTCGCACCTTTGATCTGACAGTAAGCATTCCACATGGGTTCTGTTCTCACTTGGTGGCATGTGTGACGGCAGCCACAAACCATCGGCCACCCAGGTAACGGCAACTGGCCGGCGGGCTACTCATAGTCTATTGACAGATTCGACGGAGGACTATCGGAGTCCTTCGGCACGTCCAAGCCAAGATGCTCATACGCCCTTGTCGTCACCTGCCGGCCGCGGGAGCGGCGCACCACGAAACCAATCTTCAATAAGTACGGCTCCACCACTTCCTCCAATGTCCCCTCGTCCTCCGCCAGAGTCGCCGCCAGAGCGTTCAACCCCGCCGGCCCGCCGGCGTAATAGTGAACCAACGTCAGCAGGTACTTGCGGTCCAGATCGTCCAGCCCCACGGCGTCAACGCCGAGAGCCGCCAGCGCCTCGCGGGCGATCTCGCAGGTGATGCTGCCATCGCCCTTGACCTGCGCATAGTCGCGGACGCGGCGCAACAGGCGGTTGACGATGCGTGCCGTGCCCCGCGCGCGGGTGGCAAGCTCGCGGCAGCCGTCAGGGGTCATCTTGATGCCCAGCAGCCCGGCGGAGCGCTGGGCGATCTTCTCCAGTTGCTCGGGGGTGTAGAAGTCAATGTGGTGGAAGATGCCGAACCGCTCGCGCATGGGGCCGGTGAGCAGCCCCGCGCGGGTGGTGGCACCGACCAGCGTGAACGGCTCCAGGTGCAGCGGGATGGACTTGGCATAGGGGCCGCTGTCCACCACGAAGTCAATGCGGAAATCCTCCATCGCCGAGTAGATGTACTCCTCCACGATGCGGGGGAGGCGGTGGATTTCGTCAATGAACAGCACATCGCCGCGCCGGAGGTTGGTGAGGATGCCGACCAGATCCGAGGGGCGTTCCAGCGCCGGGCCGGAGCTGCGGTGGACCTCGGAGCCCATCTCGTTGGCGATGATGTGGGCGAGCGTGGTCTTGCCGAGGCCGGGAGGGCCGTGGAGCAGAACATGCTCCAGCACGTCGCCGCGCTCGCTGGCGGCGTCAATGGACACGCGCAGGTTGTCAATGAGCTGGCGCTGGCCGACGTCGTATTCCTCCAGCGTCTGGGGCCGCAGCGCGATGTTGAGGTCGTCCTCCTCGCGCTCGTGGCCTGTGACTACTCTCTCGCGGCCGGGCTGTTCGTCCATGTCGGGTGGTCCCCTACGGTGGTTTTGCAGCTAGATGATGCGCGGTGCTGCGAGCTTCGTGCGCGGCGCGTAGAAATCCGACCTGGTTATGCGCTGGCCGGGCGATTTCTCCAGCAGAACCAGTGCCGCCCCGCCCAGCTCGGCAAGCAGCGGCATGTTCCTGAACAGGACAAACGGCAGCGCCCACCTGCTGCCGGCGAACCTGTGGAAGCGCAGCAGCTTCCAGTTCTCGTGGGCCATCAGCATCCGTTTGAAGCGCCGCAGCGACATCCTGTTGATGAAGCCGTGGAGTTGGTGCAACTCGCGCTCGGCCTGCTCGGTCGGCGATTCGCGTGCCGGCCGGTCCGTCGCTTGCCGCTCCATGCGCTCGGCGATGTGGCGGACGGCCTGCTCCATCGTCGCCCAGCCGAACAGCAGATGCGGCCAGGGCAGGCGGATGAAATTGCCCAGGTGCGGCCCGCGCGGCCCCCAGTAGGGCGGGAAGGTGATAAGCAACTGCCCGCCGTCGCGCAGCAGCCGCTGGGCCTCGCAAAGCACCGCCTCGGGGTCGGGGAAGTGCTCGAAGCCGTCCTCGCTGATGACCAGATCGAACTCGCCCGCCGGCAGGCCGCTGTCCTCGGCAAAGCCCAGCTCGAAGCGGCAATCGGCGGCACCGCGACATGCGGCGAAATGACGGGCGCGCTCCACCTTCTCTCTGGCGCAGTCAATGCCGATGATGCGCTGCGGCCCCAGCGTCGAATAGAAAACCGTCTTACCGCCCTCGCCACATGCCAGGTCCACCACCGACTTGCCCTGCACGTCGAGGCACCTGGACAGCAGCGCGTTCCAGGCCTTCTCCGCGCGCGCGAACTGATAGCGCGAATACGCCTGCTCGTCGGCATAGCGCGAGAAATCCGCCGGTCGGAAGCGGTCCGACAGGAACACCAGCAGCCGCGCGGCAGGAGAGAGCCTGCGCTGCCCTGGTGCTCCGGCCACCTGTGTCTGCTGACCCGTGGAGTAGCTCATAGCGTCACATTCCGGCGGTTCGCGTCGCCGCGCTGCCTGCGTGTAGGGCGGCGGGTGTCAGCGTTTCAGTACCGCCTTGACAATCTGCTCGGTGTCCGTATATCCGGCCTCGGCTGCATTGAGCGCCAAGACGGCCTGCACGGCATCCTGCTCGGAGAAGCCGAGTTGCTGCAGGACCCCGACGGCAAGCTGCTCGGCCTCGGATTCGACGGTCGCGGCGGCCGGCACGGGCTGCACCTCGCCGGCGCCGATAAAGCGCCCCAGCTTGCCCTGCAGTTGCGCGACGAGGGCCTTGGCGGTGGTCGCACCCACGCCCGGAAGCGCTTTCAGGACCTTGGTGTCGCCGATCTCGATGGCCTTGGCATAGGTAGTGAGCGGGATGGTCATGCTGCGCAGGGCGGTGCGCGGACCGAAGCGGGGAGCCTGGATGAGGCAATCGAAGAACTCGCGGTGCGCCTCGGTCTCAAAGCCCATGAGAATCGGCACGCTGCGGGACTGGTCGTCGTGCAGGTAGTAGTAGGTGTGGAGCTCGACTTCCGCTCCGAGAGGCCGCTCAGCCAAACGCTCGGCGGTGGCCGGCGCGACCAGCACCTCATAGCAGATATGGTCGGCCTGCAGCAGGATATGCTCCGGCCCGACCTCGATTAGCTGTCCGCGGATGCGTCGTATCAAGGGATGAGCCTCCCGCTATGGTATCGAGCTACCTGCGGCGTCTGTTACCTGCGGCTGCGGCTATGCCCGGATGCACCTGCGCCCCGGAGCGGGCCGGCCGCGCGTGACACAATGCCAGGGCAAGCGCATCGGTGATGTCAACGGGTGTGGGCAACTGTTTCAGGGCCAGGACCTGGCAGACCATCCGGCCGACCTGCTCCTTCGAGGCGCGGCCGCTGCCGGTGAGCGCCTTCTTCACCATTGATGCCGCATATTCGGCGACGGGCACCTGTGCGCGCCCGGCGGCCAGATAGATCGCCCCACGCGCGTGGCCCATCAGCACCGCCGTCCCCGGGTGCCGGTACTTGCTGTACAGCCGCTCCACCACCGCGACCGTCGGCTCCAGCTCCTGCATGACCTCCAGGACGCCCTCGAAGAGGGAAAGCAGGCGCAATTCCAGGGACGCCTCACCGTCGGTGCGTATGACGCCGCCTTCGACAAGCCCGCACTTGCGGCCGGCGACCTCGACAACGCCGTAGCCGGTGCATTGCAGGCCCGGATCTATCCCGATTATGCGCATAATGCAATCCCGGCGAGGATTATATCACGACGGCTGAAGACATGCCAAACTGATGTTTGGGAAGGCTTCCCGGCGCAATCCCGCCGCCGGTGGAGGTACGATGCTCGATAGTACGGAAGGTATGCGAATCGCGCAGACTTTCCTGCACAGGCCCGTCAATTCGAGGTAGGACATGCTATTCGTCTGCGACTTGCACGTACACATAGGCAGGGCCGGCGGCGGCGAGGCGGTGAAGATAACCGCCGCCCGCGACCTGACCTTCGAGAACATCGCCCGCGAGGCCGCCGAGCGCAAGGGGATTGATGTCGTCGGGGTGATAGATTGCGCCTCCCCGCCGGTCATCGCCGATATCGAGGCGATGCTGGAAAGCGGCGAGATGGTGGAGATAGAGGGCGGCGGCCTGCGCTACCGGGATAAGGTGACGATGATCCTGGGGGCGGAGCTCGAGACCAGGGAGCGCGGCGGGGGGATGTCGCACCATGTCAGCTACTTCCGCGACCTGGCGCAGCTCAAGGTCTTCTCCGAGACGATGAAGCAATACGTGACCAACGTGAATCTGTCCTCGCAGGCGTGTGGCCTGGCCGCCAGGGAGCTTTTCGCGGTGGCCGACGGCTGCGGGGCGTTCTTCGTGCCGGCGCACTGCTTCACCCCGCATAAGAGCCCGTATGGGGCCTGCACGGAGCGGATGGCGAAGATGCTGGGGGAGGTCTTTGAGAAGATAGCGGCCATCGAGTTGGGGCTGTCGGCGGATGCGTACCTGGCCGACCGGATCGCCGAGCTTGCGGAGAAGAGCCTGCTGGCGAACTCGGATGCCCACAGCCTGCCGCGCATCGGGCGGGAGTACAACCTGCTGGAGATGCAAACCGCCTCCTATGACGAGCTGTGCAAAGCGCTGTGGCGACGGGACGGGCGGCATGTGGCGGCCAACTTCGGCCTCGACCCGCGCCTGGGCAAGTACCACCGCACCTATTGCGAGGACTGCCGGCACATCGCTGTGGGGCCGCCGCCTGTGGAGATGTGCGAGCGCTGCAACAGCCGGCACATAACCCGAGGCGTGCTGGACCGCATAGTGCAGATCGCCGACTACGACGAGCCGCATCAGCCGCCCCATCGCGGGCCGTACCAGTACCAGGTCCCGCTGCAGTTCGTGCCGGGCGTGGGCACGGTCACTCTCAACCGGCTCATCAACCAGTTCGGCAGCGAGATGGCGGTTCTGCACCAGGCGACGCGCGAGCAGATCGGGCAGACCGTCGGGCAGAAGACGGCGGACCTGATCATCCAGGCACGCGAGGGGACGTTACCGCTGCAGGCCGGTGGCGGCGGGAGGTATGGCAGGGCTTTGATGGAGAAGGATACCGGCCAGATACGCCTGCCGGGGATGCCGTAGAGTGTCGCTACATGCAAGCAGCCCCCAAGGCGCGCCGGTAGTCAAGCAACCCGAATGGAGTCAACGGACGACATGAGTCAGCGTATCTGCTACATCGGAGCGGGGAATTTCAGCAACACGTTCATATATCCGCAACTCGCCCAGCATGATGTCGAGCTGGCGGCGGTGTGCGATCTTGTCGAAGAGAAAGCGCAGATAGCGGCGGCCACGTTCGGCTTCCGCAATGTCTATACCGATTTCCGGAAGATGTGCGACGAGCAGCAGCCGGATGCCGTGTTCTGCATCGGCAGAAACAACATGCACTACGAGGTGGGCAAGCAGATCATCGAGCGGGGCATTCCGGTGTACGTGCAGAAGCCGCCGGCAGACACGGCACAGCAGACGAGGGAGATGGCGGCCCTGGCGGAGAAGCATAACTGCGTGTGCCACGTCGGGTTCAACATGCGCTCGTCGCCCTCGGTGCTGATGACGAAGCAGCTTCTCGATGGCGACGAGTTCGGCGCAGCGACGCTGATGATCTATCGCTACGGGCTGTCCATGGGGACGACCTGGCACGATGCGATTCACGATCAGCACTGCCATGCCATTGATGCGATGCTGTTCCTGCTGGGCGAGGTCGAGAGCGTGCACGTCGAGCCGCTGCTCCAAGACGGCGTGCGCGGGTATGTGGCGGCGATGCGGATGAAGAACGGTGCAGTGGCGACGCTTAACACCACTTCGGAGCAGGACATGCGCGATGAGTTCATATATTTCGAGCTGACCGGGCACAATCAGCACTACGTGATATCGCACGACGGGGACTTGCGCTACCATCGGCCTGACGGAGATGACGTCTGCCTGCGGGCGGGCACGTACTATCCCGGTCGCCTGTTGGGTCACTTCGGATATGTCGAGGATGTGCGCAACTTCCTGGCGGCGGCCAGGGGCGAGGAGCCGGACCGCTGCCCGGTGGCCGATACGATCAAGACGATGGAGCTGGTTGAGGAGATCTACAACCAGTGCAGACAGAGAGGTGGCGTAGAATGAAATTCGCAGCCGGAATACTTGCGGTGACGGACTTTGCCGAGGACGTGATCCGGTTTTCGGATGCGTTGGCGGTAATCAAGCAGTGCGGGTTCGACCAGGTGATGCTGCTATCGGGGCGCGACCGCGGGCCGGTTCTCAGGCGGGGAGTGACGCCCGACGGGGCATTCGTTGATCTGGTCGCCTCAGATCTGGACGTCGTCGCCGGGCAGTTGCAGAGGGCGGGCCTGGAGCCGAAGGTGGTGTTCGCTGCCGGCATTGACACGACCACGCCCGAAATGGCCGAAGTGAGCGCCAAATGGCTGCTGGCGATGTCGAAGGCGGCCATGCGGCTGGGGTCGCGCTACGTCGGGCACAACTGCGGGCGGGCCGAGGCATCGGGAATGGACGTGGCCCGGAAGCAGGACGACATCAAGCGGCTGGCCGAAGTCGTGGACGAGGTGGCCGGCGCCATGCCCATGATCCACTACGGCGTGGACATACACTACCACGGGACGATAGAAAGCGTCGCCGACTGCGAGTACTACCTGGAGCAACTCTCCTGCAAGAACGCGGGCCTACTGATGAACATGGGGCACCTGACCACGTGCCAACAGCCCGGGTGGGAGCTGGTGCGGAACTATCCCGACCGCACGCCCATCATCGCGTGGAAAGACCACTTCGCTGGCACTGACCGGCCGCGTCCCGCCGCCTCGTTCCAGTTGGGGACGGCGGACGCACCGTTTGAGAAGTACGCACAGGTCATCAAGCCGCAGACTACTGACCGGGCCCACGTCATCAGCATCGAGGGATTGCCGGAAGCTGAGCGCGTGGATGCACTGCGCGCCAGCCGGCTCTACATAGAGGACCTGTGGGACAGGACGTAGGGCAAGGAGGTCAAGATGTACAAGGTCAACATCCGGGACCTGACACCCGCTGCGGTCACTACCGAGGGTGCGGAGAAGGTGGAGATCCAGTGGCTGCTGCACGAGGCCAAAGGTGCACCCAACTTTGCGATGCGGCGGTTCATCATCGCGCCCGGCGGGCATACGCCATACCATGAGCACGACTGGGAGCACGAGGTGTACACGCTGACCGGCCGGGGCATCATGAACACCGACGAAGGCAGCCAGGCGATCAGGGCGGGAGACGCAATCCTCGTGCCGGCGGGCGCAAATCACAACTTCGAAAACACCGGCACCGAGCCGCTGGAGTTCCTGTGCCTGGTGCCAAACGGCCCGGCCACCGAGGGGCACTGAAGCTTCCGGTTCTGGCATGACCGATTTCAGCACACTTGGATCTAAGTAATCGGCAGCTTGACCGGCTGGCGCTTCTCGGCGGAGAGGTAGGCGGCCTCGAAGACCTCCAGGCTGTCGCGGCCCGCCTTGCCGGGGATGCTGTTGGGCCGGCCCGTGCGGACGCAATCCAGGAAATGAGACAGCTCGGCCACCAGACCGTCAACCGCCTCGAACTCGATGGTCTGCTTGTCGCCCTCGTGATCGGCGAACAGGATGCTGTTGGAGTCGATCAGCTTGACTGACCCTCTGGTGCCGCCGAGACCGAATTCCGAGCCGCCGACCGGGTAGAGTTGGCTGCTGTGCAGCGAGCAGACCGCCCCGTTCTCCGCCCACCAACTGATGATGATGCTGTCCTCGGTGTCGGTATCGTCGAAGCTACCCCAGTTGACGTGTCCGGTGACCTGCGTCGCCGGGCCGGCCATCCACAGAAGCAGGTCCATCTGGTGGCAGGAGGCGGAGTACAGGCCCCCGACCTTCTCCTTCTCGCGGCGCCAGTCGCCGACACCGGCAGGCGGGCGGCCTCCCATGCGCACCGTCCACGCCAGCCGCACATCGCCCAGGCGGCCGTCCTCAGCCATCTTCTTCATCTCGGCGTACGCGGGATAGAAGCGCAGCACGTAGCCGGTCATGAGCTGCACACCGGCCGCTTCCGTGGCGGCGATCATCTCCTCACAATCAGCCACGGAAGTCGCCATCGGCTTCTCGCAGAAGACATGCAGGCCGGCATCGGCGGCGGCCAGCACGATCTCCCGGTGCGTGAACGTGGGTGTAACCACGAACACGGCATCGAGGCCGGCATCGAGCAACTGGCGGTAATCGCCCGTCGCCAGCCCTACGTTCAACTCGTCGGCAAGCTGTTTGGCGCTCTGCGGATTGACGTCGGCGACGCCCACCAAATTGACACCCGCAAGCTCATTCACTATACTTGCTTGACGCCTGCCGAGACCGCCACAGCCAACCACACCGACCCTGAGACCATCAGACATTGTCGTACGCTCCTCGCTCAACTCAGGATGGAATACCTTGCACGCAAGGGGCACCAGTGCTGAGGTTTCCGTGTTTGGCGGAGCAGACCTTCTGCAGGGAGCTAGACGGCACGCAAGCAGCGCAGGGGCCGCATTGCAGCGGTTTCCAGTTTCGCCCGAATAAGGAGTCCGAACCATGCGAGTTCTGATTACCGGTGGGGCCGGCTTCATCGGTTCGCACATCGCAGCGGCGCACCTGGGCCGTGGCGATGAAGTGCTCGTTGTGGACAACCTCAGCGCGGGCCGCCGGGAGCACGTGCCCGCCGGGGCGCAGTTCGCAGAGGCGGACATTACCGACGCGGCGGCGATGGCGGAGTTGTGGCGGCAGTTCCGGCCACAGATCGTCAGCCATCACGCCGCCCAGATTGATGTGCGCAGGTCGGTTGACGAACCCGTTCTCGATGCACAAGTTAACATTGTGGGCAGCCTCAATGTCATCCGCAACTGCGTGGACCAAGGAAGCGGGAAGCTGGTCTTCGCTTCCACCGGCGGAGCCATATACGGAGAGTTGCAGGACTTGCCGGCCAGCGAGGACAGCCCCATGCAGCCGATTTCGATGTACGGGGTAGCCAAGTACTGCGTCGAGCAGTACCTGGGCGCCTACGGGCGGCTGGATGATCTCAACTACACGGTTCTGCGCTATGCCAACGTCTACGGTCCGGGCCAGCGCACCGACGGAGAGGCGGGAGTTGTGGCCATATTCGCCGGCCTGATTCTCGAAGGCTCCCCGCCGACGGTTTTCGGAGACGGCGGCAAGAGCCGCGACTATGTGTACATCGACGACGTCGTGCGTGCACATGCGGCGGCCGTAGAGCGCGGCGGCCCGAGGGCGTACAACATCGGCACCGGCGTCGGGACATCGGACCGGCAGGTATTCGAGGAGATCGCAAGAGCGACAGGCTACAGCGGCGAGCCGATCTACAGTGAGGAGCGCAAGGGCGAGATACGACACATCGCATTGGATTGCAGCAGAGCCGAACGGGAGTTGGGCTGGAAGGCGCAAGTGGGGTTTGCAGAGGGCATAGTGCAGACCGTTGCCTACCTGCGGGATGCCGCAGACCGCGCAGAGTGAAGATTTGCTCAAATTTAATGGTAATAGGCTATACATTATCTGGGCAGCAATGCGGAAAGCCGGGATGGTAGATGGCTTCACGTAACAGCGCACTGGCGATGGTGCTGGAGGAATTCGGAAAGCCGCTGGTGGCGAGGGAGTATCCGTTGCCGGAGCTACAGCCGGGAGCGGTCCTGGCTGAGGTGACCGCGGCGGGAATCTGCGGCTCGGACCTGGACATAGCCGCCGGATTGGACCCGCGCATCAAGCTGCCGTTGATCCTGGGGCACGAGGGCGTCGGCAAGGTCATCGCCACCGGCGGGGAAAAGCGGGACATGTTCGGCGAGGTGCTCGAACCGGGCGACAAAATCATGTGGCACCGTGGCGTAACCTGCGGCCGCTGCTACTACTGCGCGGTGAAGCGACAGGCGTCGCTGTGCCTGTACCGCAAGGTGTATGGGATCATGCTGCCGTGTGGCGAGCCGCCGCATCTCAACGGTTGCTACGCCGAGGTGCTATACGTGCGGCCCGAAAGCGAAATCATCAAGCTGCCGCAAGACGTGGACGAGGCGGTACTCGTCTCGGCGACGTGCTCGGGCGCAACCGCGGCGCACGCGATGGAGATGGCCGACATCCGGGTTGGCGACAGCGTGTTGGTGATGGGGCCGGGGCCGCTTGGCATATACTCTGCTGCGTTTGCCATGGAGCGCGGCGCCTCGCAGGTCATCATGTTCGGAACCAGACGCGGCATAGAGCGCATGAAGCTCGCGGAGTCGTTCGGCTGCAAGACGGTCAACGTGCACGAGGTCGGCGCCGAGGAGCGCAAGCGGATGGTGCTCGACATGACGCATGGCATCGGGCCCGATGTTGTCATTGATGCCGCCGGCACGCGCGACACCGTACCCGAGGCGATAGCTCTCGCCGCCCGTGGCGGAACGGTCTCAATTGTCGGCGTTGCGGTGCCGCAGGGCGAGACGCCGGTGGCGATGTACGAGGACATAGCGGTCAGGAATCTACAGCTACAGGGGGTCTGGGTGTCGGACGCCCGCCACATGTACCAGGCGGTGCAACTGGCCCTGAGCGGCAAGTACCCACTGGCGGAGATGGTCACACACCGCTTCCCGCTGCGGGAGGCGAACGAGGCCCTGGCAACACTGCAGCGGCGCGAGGGCATGAAGATAGTCCTGGAGCCGCAGCGATAGGAGCAGGAGCAATTGGCGAAGCCAGTTGACTTGATAGTGGTGGGCGGGGGGCCGGGGGGATATGTGGCCGCGATTCGCGGCGCACAGCTCGGGGCCAAGGTCGCCCTGGTGCATAATGACGACCTCGGAGGAACGTGCCTGCGGCGGGGCTGCATCCCCTCCAAAGCCCTGATCCACTGCGCGGCGGCCATCCAGGGGCACAGGGAGGCCAACGCTCTGGGCATAGACTGCGCGGAGCCGATCGTGAGCTTCGACAAGATCCGCGCCCACGCGTCGCGGACCGTTCTGCAGCTAGTCAAGGGCGTGGAAACACTTCTGAAGACAAACCGCATCGCATCCGTGGCCGGGGAAGGGCGGCTTACCGGGCCGCATGAAGTCACCGTCTCGGTTGATGGAGAGATCAAGGGGACATTGAGCGCGCCGCGCATCATCTGGGCGACCGGCTCGCTGCCCTCCGTGCCACCGATTCCGGGCGTGGATGGCGACCGGGTGATTACCAGCGATGAGGCCGTCGAGTTGCCCGGTCCGCCGAAGGAGTTGGCAATCATCGGGGGCGGCGCACTGGGCGCCGAGTTCGCCTACATCTACTCGCAGTTCGGCACCACGGTTCACCTGATTGAGATGATGGACCGCATCGCGCCGACGGAGGACCCGGAAGCCGGCGAGGTCCTGGCCTCGGCGCTGGCCAAGTACGGGTGCCGCGTCCATGTGGGGGCCAGGTGCGAGGCCATCAGCGATGTCGGCGACCGCAAGCGGATCGAGTGCGATGTCAACGGCAGCGGCGACTGCATCGAGGCGGACCTGGTGCTGCTGGCGGCAGGCCGCTATGCCAACACCGCCCAGATGGGGCTGGAGGACGTTGGCGTGGAAATGGACGGGGGCCGGATCGTGGTTGACCAGGACCGGCGCACCAACATTGACGGGCTGTTTGCCATCGGCGACTGCATACGGGGCGCCGGATTTGCACACCAGGCGTCACATGAGGGAATCAGGGTGGCGGAGGTCGCACTGGGCTGGAAGGAGCACGTTTCGCCGTTCGCGGTCCCGTCGGTGATATTCACGCGTCCCGAGGTGGCGTCAACGGGTCTCAACGAGCGCACCGCTGTTGAGGAGGGAGTCGATTTCGTGGTCGGCAAGTTCCCCTTCCATGCTCTGGGCAAGGCGGCGGCGATACGCAAGCGGCTGGGCTATGTGAAGCTCCTGGGAGACGAGCAGACCGGCAAGCTGATCGGTGCCAGCATCGTGGGAGAAGGCGCCTCAGAGCTGATCGCCAGCCTCGATCTGGCCCTGCGCGTGGGCGCAACGTTGACGGACCTGTCGGCAACATGCCATGTGCATCCGACCATGGCCGAGGCCGTAGGTGAGGCAGCTCTGGATGCGCTGGGACGTGTCATCCACATGCCGCCGAAATGAATGATGCGATAGTTTTGCATAAGAGAAGGGCGAGCGGGGATTGCCCGCCCTTCTCCGCGTTGTCTCAGGCGCCGGCGTCGTCGAGAGCCTCGAACACGTAGCGCATGTGCGCGAAGGCGGGGCCGCCGCCCATCAGCACTCCGACATAGGCCGCCTCCAGAATCTCCTCGCGGCTGGCACCTACCTCCAGCAGCTTCCCCACGTGCAGCAGTATGCAGGGCGGGCAATGAGCGGCCACCGCCGCGCCCAGCGTAATCAACTCCTTGGTCTTGCACGACAGCTTGGCGTCAACGATGCAAGCACCCATGAACTCCATGAATGCCTGATTGAGCTCTGGCATCTCCTTGGCCATCTGCCCCATGCTCTTGCGGAAGGCGCTGAGTTCCTCCTGAACAAACGAGCGTTCCGATTTCGGCATCTGTCTCACCTCGCAGAATAGTGGTGCTACGTTCGTGACCGATGCTTAGGGATCGTGTTCAACCCCGCGTGTGAGCGCAAAGCCACGTGCGGGTCAGTCCTATTACCGGGAGAACTTGCCCACGAGCTCCGTCTGGGCCAGTATCTTGCTGTCCATAGCCGCCAGCAGGTCGGCTTTGGTGGATTTGGGGCCCAGGCCCAGCTTTTCACTCAGAGCGTAGAGACGGAAAGAGTACCTGTGGGGCGCGCCGGGCGGCGGGCAAGGGCCACGGTAGCCGGTCGTGCGGAAGTCATTGGCTCCCTGCGTCGCCGCGACCGGCTCGCTGAGCGTCTCACGGGCTGGTATGGCCGCAGGCAGTCCCCGCGCCTTGGCGGGCATGCCGTAGATGACCCAGTGCACCCAGTCGCCCGATGGCGCGTCGGGGTCGTCACATATCAGGGCCAGCTCCGCCGTGCCGTCCGGCGGCTCGGTCCAGGTCAGTGGCGGCGAACTGTCTGCACCCTTGCACGTATGCTCGGCCGGAATCGTCTCGCCGCTGTGAAATGCCGGGCTGGTGAG
Organism: uncultured Armatimonadia bacterium; assembly: GCA_964549395.1. GTDB lineage: Bacteria > Armatimonadota > Zipacnadia > Zipacnadales > UBA11051 > UBA11051. The sequence continues at coordinate 13,070 of CAZJVY010000051.1, forward strand.
CTGCCAGTTCATGTGGTTCCCCTCCTTTGCAGAATCGCTCTGCGCAGGCTGTGCGGAGGCGATCGTGTCTAGCGCAGGTGATTGGCTCACGCCCGTCTCATCCTGCCGCCTGCACGAGCTGATGAGCGCCAGCGCAACTACCAAGGCCGGCGCCGCAAGCAGTACAAGGCTCCGATGCCTAGTTCCCATGGCATCATCACCAACTCGTCAAATGCGCAGCATATTGCGGCATCAATCTTCCTTCTCAAGTATCTGGTCGTCCGGGACGGCCACATCCATGTGCCCGACCTGCGTCAGGGTGATGTTCTGTTCCATGATCGGATCGGTTCCGCCGGTCTGCCCCAGTCGCTTGTTGATGAATGCCGCCAGGCGGTCGCGGAAGGTCCGCAGCAGTTGCGGCTGTTCGTCGGCGAGGTTGTGCTGCTCTGCGGGGTCCTTGCGCAGATCGTAGAGCTCGAAGGGCGGACGCTTGTGCAACTCATCGTACAGAGACTCGAAGAACTTGTAGCGCGGGGTGCGCAGGCCGCGCTTCTTCATCCACGCGCACTCGCTGATGTACACGCTCTTTCGCGTGCCGGCTCTGCTGCCGGATTCGACCAAAGAAAGCAAGCTGCGGCCCTCAATCCGGTTCTCGGAAATGGCATCCTCCAGACCGACCGCGTGCAGGATGGTGTGGGCGATGTCCTGGTGCACGGTCATGCCGCCCACCCGCCTCCCGCCGCTGAAGCACCCAGGATGGTGCATGATGAGCGGCACATGCAGGTTGGTCTCGTACAGGCCGTGGTGATCGAACCACATCTCGTGCTCGTCAAGCTCCTCGCCGTGGTCGGAGGTTATGACAATCAGCGTATCTTCCGCGCCGCGCATCTGCCGAAGGGCGGTGAAGACGTGGGCGAGACACGCATCGCCATAGGCGATCTCGGCGTCATACTGCGCCTTTGGGAACTGGACATCGGTCGTCCCCGGCATCCACTCCCGGAAGTAGTAGTGGAAGGCGGGGTAGTTGTTCATCATCTCGTAGGCCGAGTCGTTGGACGGGTCCTTTTCGTCGCCGTGATAGAACATGCGGTTGAACGGAGGCGGCGGCAGATAGGGGGTATGCGGGTCCCAGTAATGCAGGAAGGCGAACCACGGCTTCTCCTGGCTGTCACAGGCCTCCAGCACCTTGAATGCCGACCTATTGACGGCTTCACCCTTGCGCCAGGGCCGTGCGGGGTTGCGACCCCAGCCGAACGGCTTGTAGAGGTCGTAGCCACGGGCGAACCAGCGGCCGAGATTATCGGCGGCCGCCGTGAAGTAACCGTTATCGCGTAGTATCTCAGGGAGGAACTTGATGCCTTCAGCAGGCTCGCGCGCGCCGCCCTGGGTGACGATGTGATGGTCGAAAGCGTCCCTGCCACAGAACATGGTGGTGAAGCCGGGATGCGTGGGTATGTGCGGTGCGATACACTGCTCGAACAGCACGCCGGCGGCGGCGATGCTGTCAATTTGCGGGCTGGTGGAACGGTCGAAGCCGTAGCAACCGAGATGGTCGGCGCGCAGGGTGTCAATGGCGATCATTAAAACGTTCATCGTGTCCTCCGAGAGCGCAAGGGTGCGTTCAGGGCTGAGTGCGGCCGTGAGGTCGGCGAGGGCGCGGCTTTCCCGACGAGGGACCTGCAAGCCCGGCGTCGCGCTGCTCTGCAGCACCCCCGTGCAGGCCCCCGCGCAGCAGCAGCACGCAGAGCAGGATGACGATCATGACCAGGCACCCGTCGGTAAGAGTCATGTCATCATACAGGCCCAGCGCCGTGCTGGCCCACTGCAGAAGCAGAATGCCGGGGAAGAACAGAGCCAACCCGAGTAGAACTCCGTATGCAGTTCGCATCTTCGTGTCTGTTACTCCCTCCCGGTGTGCGTACTGCGTGCCATTGCAGGACGGCTGGACGGTCACTCTCCGGCCAGCAGCCGGTCCAGCGCGATGGCGACCGCCTCATGACCGCGGTGCGAGAGCTGCAAGTTATCCTCATACAGGTCCGCAGGGCCATAGCCGGAATTGGCCAGCGCGGCGGCACTACGCACCAGTGGCAGCTTGTGCATCTGAGCCAGCACCTCGAGCTGCCAGGCGTACGGCGTCGTATCGGCGTTGGCGACAACCTCGTACCGCTTCAGGTTCCGGTCGTGCATCACAGGCGGCGGCGTGACCACCACCACCATCGCATCGGTGGTCTCAGCCAGAAGCTCGAGCGTGTCACCTGCTGCCTCCGTGAACTCCGCCATTTGCCGGCGAGCTACCGTGGCATCATGGCCGAGCGTCAGCAGGACCAGATCGGGATATCTGCCCTCCTGCTGTTTCAGGAACAGCTGACAGTCAAACGGCGTGAAGGCGTTGCTGCCCAGCAAGCTCACCTCGGGCGTCTTCCCGTACCGCTGCTCAGACAGGATTGCGAGAAGAGCGCCCCAGTGACTCTGATCCTCTTCATCAGCCGCAGCGAACGAATCCCCCAGCACCGCCATGCGCAGCGGTAGCTCGGCCCGGCTCAGGCAATAGCGGCGGAATACCTTCAGAGCGGGATAGGAAACCGAAATCGGTTGCCCCTTGAATGACGCCAGGGGGTTCGCCGGCTGCTGTGTCGGAATCTGCGGGCGCGTCCCGAAGACCTCCACCTCGCGCAGGAAGATGCAGTCATCGCCGCCCAGGCCGTTGCCCCAGCTATCGTGGATAGTAAGACGCACATGGCGGGCCTGGCGCGAGTTGAACTGATGCGACAGCGACATGGCCATGCGGTCCGGGAAGATATAGCCCTGGCGCAGTTGCTCGTATTGCTGGCCGTCCACCGAACACTCGATAGAGACTTTCTTAGTATTGCCGTTTGCGGAATTGTAGACGACCACACGACTGATGGCGCTGACTGCGCCCAGGTCAATGGTAATGTACTTGGGGTACTTGGCCACGTTAGCCGTTGCGAAACATTCCGGCGCGGTGTCGGCGGTGTGGTTGCCGTCAACCAGGCCGGTCCAGCCGATTAGCACCGGTACGGAGCAGCGGTATGGGCGGTTCAGCGCGATGTTCGTCTCGGCCGCCGCCGCTGCCGTCATGCCGCGAAAAGACAATGCCCCTGCCAGCGCCAGACCCGTCACGGCCCGACAGAATCTCGATGTCACCACCTTGCCTCCTCTCTGCACGATTCGCGCTTCACGTCCGGACGGGACTGACCTCCAGACTGATGTCTATCGCAGGCGCGGAATGCGTCAGCGCGCCCACGGAAATGTAGTCAACGCCGGTGGCTGCAATGGCCGCCACCGTCTCCAGGTTGACACCTCCGGAGGCCTCCGTCAGCACGCGCCCGTCGGCGATCTTCACCGCCTCAGCCAGCTCAGCCACCGTCATGTTGTCCAGCATCACGATGTCGGCGCCGGCCTCAATCGCCTCGCGCAATTGCTTGGCGTCCGTCACCTCAATCTCAATCTTCAGCGTATGTGGCCCTCCGGCGCGGGCGGCGCCTACGGCGGACGCAACCCCACCGGCAACCGCGATGTGATTGTCCTTGAGCAGAATGCCGTCGTAGAGAGCGAAACGGTGATTGTACCCGCCTCCGGCTCTGACTGCGCGCTTCTCCAGAGCACGCAAGCCCGGCGCGGTCTTGCGCGTGTCCACGATGCGCGCGCCCGAGCCGGCGATGGCGTCAACGAAGCGGCGAGTGAGAGCGGCGATGCCGCACAGACGCTGCAGGAAGTTGAGCGCCGTGCGTTCGGCTCCCAGCACGGCCCGCGCCCGGCCGGTTACGGTGGCGATGTCCCGACCGGCACTGAAAATCTCACCCTCCTGCAGCAACATCTCGAAGTCGCAGGCCGCATCGAGTTGGCGAAAGCACTCCTCGCACACATCGAGCCCGCACAGCACCCCCTCCTGCCTGGGGACAAAGACGCCCCGCGCCATCGCGCCGGGCGGAACCGCAAGCCGAGAAGTTATGTCTCCCGGCCCGATGTCCTCGGCCAGCGCCTGCGCGACCAGTGACCTGATGGAGCAGTCGAGGTCTGCCATAGCCTACTCTTCACGAGGGCGGTTGTAATCGTCCACACGAACGATTGTCGGCTCGAGTCCGGCGGCCTCGGCGGCGTCACAGAGGCCGTAAGCAAGCACGTGGATTTTGTCGCCCGGTTGCGCCGTGCGGGCGGCAGGGCCATTGAGACAGATGCCCGTGCTCCCCTGCTCGCCCGCGATAACGTAGGTGGTGATGCGGGCCCCGGTGTTGAGGTTGACCACGTCCACCCGCTCTCCGGCCAGCAGGTCGGCCGCGGCTATCAACTCGGGCCCGAGCGTGATGCTCCCCCCGTAGTGCAGATTGGTCTCCGTGACCGTCGCTCCATGGATCTTGCTTCTGAGCAAGCTGCGCAGCATCTCTATTCCTCGATTACTAGATTGTCTATCAGACGCGTGTCACCTGCAAGAACCGCCACGGCGATTAACAACGGCGGGCCGCTGTAGTCGGGTTCCTCCAGCGTCTCCGGGTGCACCGCACGGACATACTGGACTCGCAGAGCCGGCTGCGTCTGGATGTGCTGTGTTACGATCCGCTCCGCCTCCGAGGCGGTGGCCCCGCTTCCGACCGCTGCCGCGCCATCTTGCAGGGCCGCGTAAATGGCCGGTGCCGCCTTGCGCTGCTCGGGGCTGAGGTACTTATTGCGCGAGGATAGTGCCAGGCCGTCGGCCTCCCGCACCGTCGGGCAGGCCACCACCTCAACGGGCATGTTGAGGTCCCGGACCATCCGCCTGATGACCACAAGCTGTTGGTAGTCCTTTTGCCCGAAATAGGCCCGGTCAGGGCAGACGATATTGAACAGCTTGGCGACCACCGTGGTAACGCCGCGGAAATGCCCCGGTCTGAACGCCCCGCACAAATCGTCGGTGAGCTTCTCAACCTCCACGTAGGTGGAGAAGTCCGGCGGGTACATCTGCTCGGGTGCGGGTGCGAACACCAAATCGCCGCCCAGCCCCTCGACTGCCGTCGCGTCCTTCTCGAGTTGGCGCGGGTACTCGTTGAAGTCCTCGCCCGGGCCGAACTGCGTGGGATTGACGAAGACGCTGACCACCACGAAGTCGTCGTTCTGCTTGGCACGCCGGATCAGCGAGAAGTGCCCTTCGTGCAATGCGCCCATCGTCGGCACCAGGCCGACGGTGTTACCGTTGCTTTGGGCCCGCTGGATTATCGAGCGAACCTCGTCTATCCTGTCGGTGATACGCATGATCCCTCATCCATTGCCTCGTGATGCCTGAGGCTATTCGAGAAGTGCATCGAAGTATCCGCCGTATGCCCGCATCGCCATCAGGAAGACGACGATGCCCATTATGACCGTGGCGATCGGCACGATGAGCAGCGAAAGGCGGCGGATCGAAGTCTGCGACTGGGCCTCGAAGTAGTCTGCCACCTTCTCCATCGTCGCATCTATGTCGCCGGTCTTCTCTCCTGTCTGTAACATGCGCAGGGGCAGGTCGGGTATGTAGCCGCTCTTGGTCAGCGCCTCGGAAAGCAGCACGCCCTTCTGCACGTGGGGGATGGCGCTGGTGAGGGTGGCTTCCAGGGCACGGTTGCCGCTGGCCGGCCCTGCAAGCTCCAACGCCTGGCCTGTGGTCAACCCCGCTTTGTAGAGTGCGGCGATGGCCCGGCAGACCTTCGCCCAGGCGAGCTGCGAGATGACCGCACCGACTACCGGAATGCTCAGCTTGGCGCGGTCAATCTGCTGGGCACCCTGGCTGCTCTCGCGATACCTGCGGTATGCGAACCACAGGGCGCCGGCCACCAGGAAAAAGACGAAGTACTTGGCCAGCGCCCGCAGTCCTACCACCATCGCGGGACCGAGGCCCTCGGTGAACCAGGCAATGATCACCTCGGCCGCGAGCGGGATAATGATGACGGCGGCGATGAGAACCTTGGGGTAGAACGTCTCCCGCGACAGCATCTGCCGCAGTTCCTGCTCTCTCTCCAGGTAGTCGGCGACCTCTTCGAGCATCTCGTCGAGCCGGCCGCCCTGCTCGCCGGCCGCGATCATGGCGACGTTCAGGCTGCTGAAGACCTTCGGGTGCGCCTCCATCACCTTTGAGAACCGTTCGCCCTGCGATACCAGCTTGGCGGCGTGAGTGATGGCAATGCGCAATTCCGGCCCCGCCGGCCGCGTCTGCAGGATGCTCAGCGCTTCGCCGATGCTGACACCGGATTTGACGAGAGTAGCCAGTTCGCGGAAGAACGTCACCCGCTGATCAATGCCGAGCATGCTACCAAGCATCCGCCGACACCTCGGGGGCACGTCGTGTGGAAATCACCAGCGGCCCCAGCGGGCCGAGCTTCCGCACTTGCGGGCAGTTTTCGTCCGCCAGGTCGGCGACCGCCGTACCGTCAGGCAGAACGAGGCCGGGTGCGATTCCGCTCAGGGGCACAAGGACGAACTGCCGCTGCCTCATCCGCGGATGGGGTAGCTGAAGATCGGGTTCGTCCATGATGAGGTCTCCGTACAGCAGGATATCCACATCAAGCGTGCGGGGGCCGTCCTTGATGCCGCGCACCCGCCCCAACTGCCCCTCGATGCCGGCGACCACACCGAGCAACGCAGAGGGGGCGATGTCTGTCTCGATGGCGATGACCATGTTGAGGAAATCCGGCTGATCCGTCACGCCCACTGGTCTGGTCCGGTACACGGATGACACTCGCTTCAGCGTTATGCCGTCGGAGCACGCCAGCGCCGATATCGCAGCCGCCAACTGCTGCGCCGGATGGCCGATGTTGGCGCCCAGCCCGAGATAGCTCATCATCGAAAGCACCCAACAATGCAGCCCCGCCAACCGGTGGCCGGGCCTTCAATAGGTGAACCCGTTAGAGCAGAATAGCGCAGTCAGGCGGAGTTGGCAAGCCCGTCCTCAGGGGGTCTGCGCCTCCGGTAGGCCCGGCCGCACCACGTCCGGCGCGGCCTTGGCTTCAGGCTCTTGCGGCTGCGCCGCTTCGGGCTGTGGAGGCGCAGTTTTCGCCGGCTGCTCGTCTTCAGGCGGAAGCTCGCCGGTCTCCATGATCGCCTCCACCTCTTCGCGGTTGAGGGTCTCCTTCTCCAGCAGCACCTCCACCAGCTTGTCCAGCGTTTCGCGCCGCTCGGAGATGATGGTCTTGGCGCGTTCGAAGCACTCCTCGACGATCCGGCGCACCTCGGCGTCAATGCGCTGCGCGATGTCCTCCGAGTAATTGCGCTCCTCGGTCAGGTCCCTGGCCAGGAAGATCGGGCCGTGCTTCTTGCCGTACGTAATCGGGCCGAGGTCCTCGCTCATGCCGTATTCAGTGACCATGCCCCGCGCCATCTCGGAAACCTTCTCCAGGTCATTGGCGGCCCCGGTGGTGATGTCGCCGATGACGAGCTCCTCGGCGGCACGCCCTCCCAGCGCCTGCGTCATGTGATGGAGGATTTCCGTACGGCTCATCAGGTAGCGGTCGTCCTCCGGCAGGCTGATCGTATAGCCGAGACTCCGCCCTCGCGGCAGAATGGTAACCTTGTACGTCGGGTCGAAATCCGGCAGCAGGCTGCCGACCAGAGCGTGCCCGGCCTCGTGATAGGCCAGAATCCTGCGCTCCTCCTCCTTGATGACGCGGCTCTTGCGCTCCGGGCCGGCAATGACGCGCTCGATGGCCTCATCGAACTCGACCATCTCGATGTTCTTCTTGTCGCGGCGGGCGCCCAGCAGGGCCGCCTCATTGACCAGGTTCTCGATGTCGGCACCGGAGAAGCCCGGCGTGCGCCGTGCCAGCACTCCCAGATTGACCTCGGGATGCACCGGCTTGTCCTTCGTGTAGATGCGCAGAATCGCCTCGCGCTCGGCGACGTTGGGGTTCGGGACCACGATGTGCCGGTCGAAACGCCCGGGCCGAAGCAGTGCCGGGTCCAGGACGTCCGGGCGGTTGGTAGCCGCCAGCAGGATGATGTCATCGTTGGGGTCGAAACCGTCCATCTCCACCAGCAGGGCGTTAAGTGTCTGTTCGCGTTCGTCGTGGCCGCCACCCAGTCCGGCGCCGCGCAGTCGGCCGACGGCATCCAGCTCGTCAATGAAGACGATGGCGGGGGCGTTCTGCTTGGCCTGGTCGAACAGGTCGCGAACGCGCGAGGCACCCACGCCGACGAACATCTCCACGAAATCCGACCCGGACATGTAGAAGAATGACACACCCGCCTCGCCGGCCACGGCCCGCGCCAACAGAGTCTTGCCGCAGCCGGGCGGCCCCACCAGCAGCACACCGCGCGGGATCTTGGCGCCCAGGCCGCGGAACTTCTCCGGCTCGCGCAGGAAGGCAACGACCTCCTCCAACTCCTCCTTGACCTCTTCCATCCCTGCGACGTCGTTGAACGTGACCTTGGGGAAGTTGTCGGCCAGCATCCTCGCCTGGCTGCGTCCGAATGAAAGCGCCTGGCCGCCGCTGAGCCGCATCTGCCGCATCAGGAAGATATAGAAGATCACCACGATGAGCAGGAACGGCACGAAGTTGAGTGCCGCCACCAGCAGCTTCTCCGACCAGCCGCCCGTGGAAGTAGCTACCTTCGTCCCCTCAGGCGCGACTTCCACCAGCTTCATCGCCAGCGCCTCGTCGGAGGGGATGGTCACCTCGAAGGTCTCGTACTGCTGCTTGACGCCGGCCTTGAACTTGCCCTCCGCGCGCTCGCGGTTGACCAGCGTCACCTCCTCGATGTTGCCCTGCTTGAAATCCTGATAGAATTCCGAATAGTGGTCGTACTCGAACCTCGTCTGCGCGTGCTGTGACAGTTGCGGGATCATGTAGAACGCGTAAGCCAGCGCCACAAACACGATGAGTATCACAATCGGGTTCTGTTTCATCTGCGTCATCCTTCGTCCCGGTGACGGCCCATGCCGTCACCGCTCGATCCGCAAGTAGTAGAAAGACTGTGTATCGGCCCGTACTGCCGCCCTCTGGCTGATCCTATAGCCGGCCAGCCACAGTATCTCGTCGGCGGCGTTGACGACCGCCGGCACGCCGGACCGCAGCTCGGCCGGCACCTTCTCGTCAATCAGGAAGTCGCTTACTTTCCTTGTACCGGTCATCCCCAGGGGCGTGAAACGATCCCCTGGCCGCACAGAGCGGACGTACAATTCATCTCCCGCCGCCTGCGCATCCAGGACCGCGCAGGCCGCATCAGCCGCCGGTAGTTGTGGCGGCGGTTCATCACGTACATCTATAATAACACGAAGACCGCCCGGAAGGTTCGTCTCGCCGGGAATCTTGAGCACGGTTTGAGCGATCCGCATAGGCTCCGCAGCCGGCTCGGCGGCCGCTCCGATGGAGAACTTGTCATACTGCCTGCGCGCCTCCATGCCCCCAGGTAACCCCACCCGCCCGCTGCCGGCTTCCCCGTATATGATGTTCGCCATGCCCTGCCAGTGTTCCCACCCGAAGCTGCGAATATCCACTCCCGCCTCCGTGCAGGCCAATCGCAGCACTCGCACCAGCAGGCCCGCAGGCAGCTTTGCCGCCTCGGCAACGTCCAAGTCAACCGGCCCGGATTCATCGGCCCGACACCGCGCCAGCGCCTCCCGCACGCACCTATCCGTCCATTCCAGTTCCCCCCGCACGGTCAGAGCCGCCCGCAGCAGCGCCTGCACAACTCCGGGGCCGTAGTCCCGCTCCAGCACCGGCAGCAGATGGTGGCGGATATGGTTGCGGTGGTAGTTCTCCGTGTCGGCATTGCTGGAATCGAAACAGAAATCCAGCCCTTGCGCTTGGCAGTACTCCGCCGTCTGCTCCCGCGACAGGTAGATGAGCGGCCTGATGATGTTGTCACGGACCGGGGCTATCGCGGCAAGCCCCTCGATGCCGGCGCCGCGCAGCAGGTTCATCAGCAGCGTCTCGGCGACATCGGTGGCGGTGTGGCCCACGGCGATCCTGCTGCAGCCTCTGGCAGCGGCCGCCTCTGCCAGGAACCGGTAGCGCAACTCCCTGGCCGCCGCCTCCAGGTTTAGGGCATTCTCCTCCACATAGGCTCTCACATCATCGCCGCCGGTAACGGCCTCACATCCCAGCTCTACAGCCATCTGTCTGACGAATTGCTCTTCCGCAGGGGCTTCAGGCCGCAGCCCGTGATTGTAGTGAGCCACCACCAACTCGATCTGGTCTGCCGCAGGCAGATCGCGAAGCAGATGCAGAAGCGCAACCGAATCCTGGCCGCCTGAAACCGCCACCAGCACGCGGTCACCCGGCGCAAGCATCGCGAAATCGCTCAACGCCCGGCGGAATAGCTCGGTTATCAGGGCGATCCGCTCAGCCATCTCTTGCCTCAGCGCGGTGGGGCGCAGGCCGCTGTCCCGGCCGCATGCGGTGGTTTGCGTGGCCCGCGCGGGGCTTCCGGGCCGCCGCTATGGGAGCTCGCAGCCGGTGATGCGCCGGTAGATGGTGCGGTAGATGCGGCGCGTCTCGGCAACGATGTGCGGCGGCAACTCGGGGGCCGGCGGCTCCTTCTCCCAATCGAGACTGTTCAGGTAATCCCTGACGAACTGCTTGTCGTAGGATTCCTGCGGCTTGCCCGGCTCGTACTTCTCGGCGTCCCAATAGCGGGACGAATCGGGGGTGAGCATCTCGTCAATGACGATCAACTGCCCGCCCAGCAGGCCGAATTCGAACTTGGTATCGCACAGTATCAGCCCGCGCTCGGCAACGTATTCAGCCGCAGTGTTGTACAGCGCCAGCGTCAGCATCTCCAGGTCCTGTGCCAGCCTGTCGCCCGCTATCCTGGCGCAGGCCTCGCGCGTGATGTTCTCATCATGGCCCGACTCGGCCTTGGTCGCGGGAGTGAATATCGGTTCGGGCAGCCGCTCCGATTCCACCAGGCCGGCGGGTAGCTTGTATCCGCACACCTCGCCGCTGTCCTGGTACGATTTCCAGGCCGAGCCGGTAAGGTACCCTCGCGCCACGCACTCGACGGGCACCACTTCGGCCTTCTTCACCCACATGCTGCGCCCGGCCAGCAAGTCGGCATAATCCGCAAGCGCCGGCGGATAGTCGCCCACATCGGCGCTAATCAGGTGATTGGGCACCACCTCGCCCAGCTTGTCGAACCAGAACAGCGAGAGCTGGGTGAGAACCTTGCCCTTCTCCGGGATGCCGTTGGGCATCACACAGTCAAATGCCGATATGCGGTCTGTGGCCACTAGCAGGAGGCCGTCCTCGAATTCGTAGATGTCTCGGACCTTGCCCTGCCGCTGCGACATGGCACCGGGCAGATCGGTGGCGAGTACGGCCTGTTGCGGCACGTCGGACATCGCTTTCCTCTCCTTGGAGATGGGATTTCGTGTCATCCCGCCGATATGACCGTCTACCGTGTTACCAGCGCCCCATCCAGTTGCAGAAGCTCGACCAGGGCCTCCGTCTCCGGCTCGATGCGGTCCGGCGCATCAAGCTGGTCCACGGCCGTATCGGGGTCTTTCAGCCCGTGTCCGGTGAGAGTGCAGACCACCGTCTGCCCGCCGTCAAAGTACCCCTTTGCCGCCAGCTTGAGAAGTCCTGCCACGGAAGCGGCGGATGCCGGCTCGACGAAGATGCCCTCCGTAGACGCCAGCAGGCGGTATGCCTCGATAATCTGCTCGTCGGTCACTGCATCCACCAGGCCGCCGCTGTCGTTCATCGCCGCCATCGCGTCATGCCAGCGCGCCGGGTCGCCGATGCGAATGGCGGTGGCGATTGTCTCCGGGTTGCGTATCGGCTCGCCGTGTACCAGCGGCGCTGCGCCGGCAGCCTGGAAGCCGACCATCCGTGGCAGCTCGGATATGCGGCCGATTTCCCGGTACTGCAGGTAGCCCCACCAGTACGCGGTGATATTGCCGGCGTTCCCCACCGGCAGAATGTGCGCATCCGGCGGCCGTCCCAGCACGTCACACACCTCGAAGGCGGCGGTCTTTTGGCCCTCCATCCGCATCGGGTTGAGGCTGTTGACCAGCTCGATGGGATAGTTGTCGGTTATCTCGCGGACGATGCGCAGGCAGTCGTCGAAGTTGCCCTCCACCTGCACGGTCCGAGCGCCGTGAATGAGCGCCTGGGAGAGCTTGCCGAACGCGATCTTGCCGCGCGGGATGAGCACTATCGAACTCATGCCGGCACGGGCCGAGTACGCCGCCGCCGCCGCCGATGTATTGCCTGTGGAAGCGCACATGGTGATCTCCACGCCGCGCTCCTTGGCTCTCGACACCGCCATCGTCATGCCCCGGTCCTTGAACGAGCCGGTCGGGTTCGTGCCCTCATACTTGAAGTAAAGCTCGATGCCAGGCACCAGCGACGGGCCGATGTGCCGGCTGGGTATGAGAGGCGTGTTGCCCTCCAGGAGCGTGATGCGAGGGGTTGCATCAGTCACGGGCAGCAGGTCGCGGTATGCCTCGATAACGCCCGGCCACCTGCCGGCGGCGCAGGGACTGCTTGAGTTGGACAATCGCACCACCTTCAGTAGCCGCCGCCTATCCCTCTACGCGGATGCGGGCGGGTATCGACTCCACTATCGGTAGGCTCCTAATGGCCCCCAGTGCGCTGGTGAGTTGGTCGTCCTCGCACTCGTGCACGATCCAGACGATGTCGGCCGTCTTGCCGTCGGTGTCTTCCTGGATGACGGAGGCGATACTGACCGATTGCGAGCCCAGGATGGTGGCGATTGTGCCCAGCACGCCGGCCTGGTCCTTGACCCTCATGCGCACGTAAACCCGCGACCTGACCTGCCCCATGGGCACGATCTGGGCCTGGCCGACACACGCGCAGGGCACGCGGCCGCTCGCCCCATGGGCTATGTTGCGGCCGCAGTCAACCACATCGCCGGCCACCGCCGCACCTGTCGGCAGGGCACCGGCTCCGCGGCCGTAAAGCATGACCTCGTCGCACGCCTGCCCGCGGACGAAGATGGCGTTGAAAGGGCCCACGACGGCGGCCAGGGGATGAGTTGCCGCCAGCAGTACCGGATGCACGCGCGTCTCGAAGCGTCCGTCCTCGCGACGCCGCGCGATGGCCAGCAGCTTCACCACATACCCCATCTTCTCGGCATACGCGATGTCCTCAGGCAGAATCCGCGAGATCCCCTCGCGGTAGATTTCGTCCACGTCCACACGGTGCCCGAAGGCAATCGCCGACAGGATGGCGAGCTTGTTGGCGGCATCAATCCCCTCCACGTCGTCGGTGGGATCCGCCTCCGCATAGCCCAGTTGCTGGGCTTCGCCCAGTGCGGTGTCGAACGCCACCTTCTCGCGCGACATCTGGGTGAGGATGTAGTTGGTGGTGCCGTTGACGATCCCCATTATCTCATCTATGCGGTCGGCATCGAGGCTTTCCTTGAGAGTGCGTATCACCGGGATGACGCCGCCGACCGCCCCCTCGAACTGCACGTCAACGGACTTCGCCGCCGCGGCGCTGAGAATCTCGTCGCCGTGTCTGGCGATCATTTCCTTGTTGGAGGTAACCACCGACTTGCCCGCTTCTATGGCCGCCATGACGAACTGCAGCGCCGGATCCACACCGCCGATGGTCTCGACTACGATATCAATGGCGGGATCATCAATGATCTCGCGGGCATCCGTGGTTCTCAGCTCGTCGGGAGCGTTGAAGTCGCGGGGGCGGCTCCAGTCAACATCCGCAATCTTCCTGACCTCGACGGGCCGGCCGACGCGCTGTGTTATGCTTTCGGCGTTGTCGGTAAGCACCTTGTACAGCCCGCCGCCGACGATGCCGAAGCCGAGTATGCCGACCTGAATGGGATCGCTGGACATGGTCATGTCACCTCGAAGGGTCGTTGTGCCCGAGATCTGTACCCATGGCGCCGCTCCGGGGCCGTGACCATCCGGCCGCGCCGGAATGCAGGGGGGCCACGGTACGCTCTTGCCCCGGGGGCCTGCTAGACGTTGCGGTCTATCGTCATCAGGTGCTGCTCGGCCTGCACCTGCGCCTGGTTCTCCGCCAATACCTGGGCAATCCTACCGCGAACGGGGCTGTTGACATCATGGTACAGCTTCATGGCCTCCACGAGGCCCAGCGTGTCGCCGACTTCGACGATATCGCCCACCTCGACAAAGGGCCTGGCATCGGGCGAGGACGCGCGATAGAAGGTGCCGGCAATAGGCGCCAGCAGGGGCGTGAAATGGTCCGGTAGCTCTTGAGGGTCGTTCGCGGCGCAGGCGGCTTCGGTGACGGCCGGACGGATGGCAAGCGGCTGATCCGCTGTCGGCGCCTTGACCGAGATAGCGCAATCGCCGTCCTCTACCTCGATCTCCGCCAGCCGTTCGTCTTCGAGCAGTGCCAGGAGCCACCGGATGTCGTCATCTGAGCAGCGGTTCATCGCACCTTGTGCCCTTTTCCGGCAGCCGTGTTTGCAGGCCGCCCGATACTGCGAACGACGGGCGTGTACCCGTCGTTGTCGGCAGGACGTGTGATGTACGCCATAGTCGCTGGTAGCGGGGGAGGGATTTGAACCCCCGACGACGCGGGTATGAACCGCGCGCTCTGACCATCTGAGCTACCCCGCCACCTCAAACGCTAGTTCCGAGAGCCGAAACGCTTCTTGCGGCCCTTCTTGGCCTTGCGAGTCTCTTCGGCCTTCTTGGCCTCGATCTCGCGGCGTAGCTGTGCCGCCATCGAATCTTCCAGCTCGCGCAGCGGCTGGGGATCATAGCGCGCGAGCCTCTCATAGTCCACTTTGCGCATGCTTTGCAGCCTCCAAGAACCCACACTATACAAGAAGCACACCGCCAAGTCAATAGCGCCACGGCCCCCTGCCGCAGCAGGTCGGCCCCCGGCTCGGGGCTCGCATGTGTGAGGCCACACGGCCAAAGGAACCGGCCCAACACAGAAGGAAATACCCTCCTCACTTGAGCAATCATGCGTAATAGTGATTTCGCGGAGGGCAGGCATCCTTGCCTGCCCACGCCGACGGCAT
>CAZJVY010000052.1:0-27556 GCA_964549395.1 uncultured Armatimonadia bacterium
TGCCTGAGCAGAGGGTCTGTGGGTACCGTCGCCATACTCTACGGCCGCTGCGCCAAAGAGATCGCGATAGAGATGCCAGGGGATGACGGGATCGCCGAAGTTGGGGAACTGCCAGCCGTGGTAGCCTCGGTAGCCGCGCGGAGCGATGATGCGGTACTGGACCACCGGCGTCTCGGTGGTCGCGCCGGTCCAGGTGACTTTCACATTGTGGTCGGTGGCTTTTGTCGCGCTACTGGGCACCTCGAAGGCGAGCGAATTGGGAAAGAACTCGAAGTCGAAGCCGAGGTAGTTCGTGGTGCGGGTGACGCCGTCGAATACCACGCGACAGGCGTCGCTGAACGGGTAGCCAAACACATACGCCCAGTTCCCCGGGCTGCCCTCGGACGGGAAGAAGCCCGTGATGCGGGGTTGCAGCAACTCCGGGCGAACGCGGTAGAGCGGCTTGGTCTGAATGGTATAGCGGGGCAACAGCATAATCGGTGTGCCGACGGCGATGGCCGACTTTTCGTCCATTGCCTCGATGAGACTCTGTTGCAGGCCGCCAGGCAGGTTGCGGAACTTCTCAATGGCGGCGTTCTGCTTGGCCGCCGGCACTTTGTTGTCCCTGAGGATGGTCTGGAACTGGTTGCTGAGCACCAGAGGCGTCATGACCTGGAACTGCTTGTTCGGGATCAAGATTCGCGGCTGTCCGGCCGACATCGCTGCAACGCAAAGCAGCAGCACGATCACGGATGCGACACGCATGGCCCTTGACATCGCTTTGCACCTCCACTTTGGACATGAAGCTGTCGTTCGTTCGCAATGCCGCTATTATACCCCATCGGTCGCAGGTTCTCATTGTTTTCTTTGGTGGAAGAACAGGGAGGCGAACGACCTTTATCCATGGCAACAGGCGCGCAGGTGCTACAAGAGAAAGTCTGGAATTGGCAGAAGGCAGCTTCTTGAAGGAAACAGCATCCACCCGGGAGTGAAGGCTTTGACTGATACGACGGACTTGCTGATTACGACGCTGGGCACATCGCATGGGCGGCCGACGCATTGTCGCTATCACACCGCCACACTCCTGGAGACGCGAGAGAGGTCATACCTGGTTGATTGCGGTGAGCCGGTCGCGGCGACTATGGTGCGCATGGGCAAGGCCTTCGACAAGCTGCGGGCAGCGTTCATCACCCATATG
This sequence comes from uncultured Armatimonadia bacterium, assembly GCA_964549395.1. GTDB lineage: Bacteria > Armatimonadota > Zipacnadia > Zipacnadales > UBA11051 > UBA11051. The sequence continues at coordinate 1,178 of CAZJVY010000052.1, forward strand.
CACGCGGATCATGTCGGAGGATTGCCGGTCCTCATTAAGCAGATGGGCCACAATGTCGTCCCCCGCGACCACGAATTCTCGGTGTTCATGCCGCCGGAGGGCAAGTATCCGCTGCTTAACTGGCTGCAGGCCATGCTGGTGCCGCCGGATTATGTTCGGTACAAGCTGCAAGTGCAAGGCGTGGTGGAGGGCGAGACGGTGTTCGAGGACGGGTACGTCACCGTTACCGCCGGACGCAACGGACACATGGAAGGGCCGGGAGTGGCCTACGGTGACATAGAGTGGACATGCAAGGCGAACTCTTTCGCCTATGTCTTCGAGATTCTGGGCAAGCGCATCGCCTTCACCGGCGATCTCTCACCGGATTTCCGCTATCTGGGAGAGCTGCTGGCGCAACCGCTGGATGTGCTGGTCATGGAGATGACGCATATCAGGCCGGAGGCAGTGCTGCCGTTCATCGGCGACAGAGACATCGGGCGGCTGATTCTGACACACATTCACGACCCCTGGCACGACGAGGGCGAGAACGACCTGCGGGCCATGTGCGACCGGCATCTCAGCTTCCCCTATGACGTCGGACACGACGGAGATGAGTTTGAGATCGCGTAGGGAGCGCCTATTCACAACACCCGAGGTCCTGGCGGATTTGAGCAACGAGGAAAGGGCTGTCTGAGACGATGGTCGGGAAGCCGGGCGGGCCGCCGGTCAGGCGGACTTGCGGATGAGCGATGACGGCAGGGATGAGACTGGCGGCAACCAGGCCGCTTGTGTCAAAACACGTGATTAGGACACCCGTGCGAAGCAGATGAGGCCGTGGCGGTGTGGCAAACACAAAATTCCCCAGGCTATAGGCGATGAGCCTCCCCCGGTAAAGCTCCAGCGGCTGCAGACAGTGTGGGTGATGCCCCCAGACCAGATCGGCGCCGTGGTCTATGCAGAAGTGGGCACACTCGCGCTGGCCGGGCCGCGTCCGGCTGCTCCCCTCGTCCCCCCAGTGCAGGCCGACTATCACAACATCGGCCGCTGCCCGCGCGGCCCTGATATCCGCCCGCAGTATCTGCCGCGTACTCCAGGTGGGGCCTTGCTCGTTTAGTTGGATGAGCGCCAGCCCCGGACGTTCTGCGGTGGCGGCAAACTGTGCCGGCCTTGGCAGTGTCTCGGCTTCAACATAGCTGAGCAGAGCCACCGTGAGGCCGTTTCGCTGCAGCAGAGCGGGCTTTCTGGCATTCGGCATTGCCTCGCTCCCATAATGCGCGGGCGGCAAGTCATGTTCCATACTGGGAATGATGCCCGCGCCGGCGTACTTGATGCCGGCGGCCTGCAGATGACGAAATGTGTCCCGCAGGCCGGTCGTCTCGTAATCAAGAGCATGGTTGTTCGCAAGGCTCACGGCGTCTATTCCGAGACCTTGAAGCAGGGCACAGGCCGTTGCAGGCGGTACCTTGAATACGTATTCGCGGCCGGAAGCCAGCTCGCGGCTCGTCTTCAGATGCGTGGGCTGCTGGGCATCGGTAATCGGGGCCTCCAGATTGCCCAGAGCAATGTCGGCAGCCGCGGTGAGTTGAGCGATCTCTGTAAATGCCGGACTCCCCCCACGCACGCCTTGCCGGCTCGCCGGTGCGCTCTGTATGGATGTACCCGGCATTATGTCGCCAACGGCGGCGATGATGACATAGCGACGGCGCACAGGCCTGAAGGGGATCCGATCAATGGAGGAGGTTGATGGGGTCCACAGCTCCGGCGGCAAGCACTGACGCCAGACGGCCACATCGCAGCCCCTGTCGCAGGCTCGTGCGGCGAAGTAGTACAAGGCGCTGTCAGGGGCGGAGATGCGCAATTCGCTGTAGAATGGCAACAGCAGGCGGCTGTTGGCAGAAAGCGGCAGCCAGTCTGCTTGCAGGCCGGCCTGAGTTGCGATGATATGAACATGCGGCAGTATGCGCTGTGCCCCCGCCCCCAGGCAGACGGCCGCATTGGATCCACCCGGCCCCAGAACATAGCCCGGAATGTCTGAGAGGGCATCTACGGGCCGCATTGGCAGTAGCGCGTCGGCCACAATGCCCACGGGCCTGCCGGGAACGATAAGCAGCCCATGCAGACGGCGGGCCGCCGCCCACACGTTGGCATCGCGATTCGCGCCGCTGATGGGAATGGAGTAACGAGCGGCCAGTGAGAAACAATGGCCCTGCGCAGGCTGCCACTCACATTGCTCATCGGGGTCAGAATGCCGACTTGCCCCATAGCAGCAGAGCGCCGTGCAGGAAATGAGGGCGAGCAGGCATATGGCGAGCTGTCGGGCCTTGTGGCGGTACCTCATCGTGGATCCGGCGGGAGTGCGGCCGGTGAGGACTTGCGGCCCAGTAGCCCCGCCGCTGCACAGGCCTTCTGCTCCAGGTACGTGCCCTGGTGATTCTGGCCGACTTGCAGGGCGAGCAGCGTCTGCTCCAGGTTGGAGATATGTTGCCGCAGCAGCAGCCTGCAGTGCTCGTGGGTCCGTTCGAAGCGGGCGATCAGGGCATCTATCTGCTCGGGGGGCGAGCCGTCTCCGAGGGCGATATCCAGTGCCGTCTCGAGCTCGACAAGAAGCGCCTTTTGCCGGTCAAGCGAGGCGCACAAGGTCCCCAGGTCAATGCCGAATCCATCATCGTCCTGCAGGCAGCGAACAAGACCGTCGCAAAGCAGGTCAAGCTGCTCGACGATGTCGGAAATCTGCTGAGGCACGGCCTGGTTCTGTTGCGTCGGAGGGTTCATGCGGTCTGTTTCGCATTCTGCTTCTGACATGTATTCTTGGCCTCTCTCCAGGCTGCTGCGAGCTGTGTCAGCAGACTGATGGCCTCCTGGAGTTTATCCATATCCTCCTCCAGGCCGCCTTCGGTAACGATGCGCTGAATATAGACATACAGCGCCTTCAGGGAGCGGCACAGGTCCGGAGCGGCAGAGTCATCGAGGGCGAGGGTGAGCTCGCTGAGAACGCGGCGAACCTGGTTGCTGCAATGGGCCCAGCGCTCATAGTCGCGGACACGCAGGTAACGGCAGCCGTCCTGCAGGAATCTGGCGGCGCCCTCAAACAGCAGAACCACCAGGTCCCTGTGGTCAACGGCCTCGTTTTGCACCTGCTGATAGCGAGATGACGCGCGCCCGGTGGTAGTTGGGTGGTGCGTATAGGTCATGTCGCGGCTTCACGACTCCTCGCAGACTGCGTACACCTAATCACTATTGTAGTAGTTGCTCACCAAGCTCTTGATCTGGTTGGTCATGAAGGTGCTGAGGCTTTCGCTTTCGGCCAGGGCGCTTTCCATGGTCAGCAGGTCCTCGCGCATCTTGGCGAGATAGCGGTCCACATCGGCTTGCAGGCGCTCTATCTCCTCGCCGATATTCTCGATATCATCCTGGATGTTGCGCGTGGCTATGGTCATCGAGCCGGTGTTCTCGTCGGTGGTGCGCTGGATGTAGTTTTGCAGGCGCGCGGCCAGGCCCTGGCTGACTTTGACCACACCCTTGGCGCCGGTGGACGAGGCCTCCACTTTGAGCACCAGGCCGTCAGTGGTAGCGTTGCCGGCCTTGCCTGTGAGGTAGCGGCCGCTGCCGCTGGCCTCCTCGCCGTTGATCGTGCCCGCGACATCAACGCCCTGGTAGCGCACCTTCGCTCCCGGGGTCTCGCCGCCTATGTCGAGTCCGCCGCTGCCCTTGGCGAGATTTGAGGAGACCGTGAAGCTGTAGCTGCTGCCGTAGGAACCGTGCTGGATGACGATGGTGTCGCCGTCAATCTCCGCCGAGAGCGGCTGATTGAAGAGCTGGAAGCTGCTGTTGAGCTCCTCGACAGCCTCCTCCAATGTCATGCCTGCGCTCAACTGCACCAGGCAGCCGCCATTGAACATCAGCGTTTCGTCCACAGTGATGCCGGAGCTCAATGTCGCGGAGGTGGCGCTAGGCTTTTGTGCTAGCTGTGTGATCTCTACGGCGTATCCGGCTGCGCCGGAGGCGACTGTCTTGGTCGTGCTGCTGACGTAAGTGATGTCGGCGTGGGTGGCCTCGCCGGCCGTCCCGAACATGCGGGCGAAAGCGAGCGGATTGGCCAGCAGGGCCTCAGTGAAAGTCTGCTGGTCGAGCTGCAGGCGGCCGTACTGGTCGGTGGACAGGCCGATTTGGGAGGGCAATGTCAGACTACCGCCGAGAGTGCCGACAGACCCCATGACTGCCGCGCGCAGGCCGTCTTCAAGCAGGCGCACGGCGGGATCGCCGAAATAGACGCCGCCCTCGCCGGTGTCGGTGTCGAAGGTCTGGCCGGCACGGAGATTATTGATGATGGAGTTGTACGTCGAGACCAGTTGCGACACCGCTTGATAGGTAGCGGCGGTGTCCATACTGATGCTGACGGTGATAGTCTGCGCAGGATCGGCCTTCAGCAGGTCTAAGGTGACGCCCTCGATCATATCGCTGACGCTGTTGGTGGCCCGAGATGCCGGCACGCCGTCCACGGTAAACTGGGCGTCCGTGGCAGCCTGGGACTGACTGGCGATCTGCTTGCTGAGGACGCCGAGCGTGGAGAGCACATTGTTGTCGTCAGCGAACGTCGGAGTGCCGGAAGCTCCGACAATCTGCAGATAGTAGGTGCGCCGGCCGTTCTCCTCCACCGATTGCACGCTTGCAGTGACACCGGAAACCTGGCTGTTGATGCGAGAAGCCATCTCCTGGAGAGTATCCGTAGCCAGATTGATGGCCACATCCGTACCGTTGATCTGCACAGTGCCGGCCAGTTCGCCGGTAAGGCCCAGCAGTCCCCCTACAGCGCCGGTGGCGGATGTGAAGCCGTCGCTTTGCGCTCCGTCGGCGATCGCGTGTTTGAGGGAGGTGGTTGCATTGAGCATGCCGAGGCTCTCGAGCACGTTACCGTCATTGGCGTCAATGATGTCAATCGCGTTGTCAGCGCCGGTCTGACGGCCGGTCAGCACCAGGCGATGGTCGTCGGGTGCGTAGTCAATGACGGTGGCCCAGACGCCGGCGCCGGAGAGGTTGATGGTAGCCGCCATGTCATTTAGCGTATCGGTGCTCTGGATGGTAATGACCGTGCCGTTGATGATGATGTCGCCGCTGTATCCGAGCGCAACGGTGTCACTGGCAATGCTTGCGGAGGAGAACTTGTGGGCGGTAGCGAGAGCGTTGATGACCACATCATAGCTGCCGGGCGCAGCACTGGAGGACACCGAAACGCCCAGCGCGCTGCTGTCGCTGCTCCGGCCGGCATATGAGACGACGCTGCTGGTGCCGGACAGAGCGCCGGCGGTGACCCCGAGGCCGGTGAGCATGGCGTTCAGGGATTGATAGGTGGTCAGTCGCGAGGTCTGCTTGGTCTGCCGGGTCTCCAGTACCTGCACCGGCCGCTGCCGTATCTCGGCAATCTGCTCGATGATGGCAGAGGTGTCTATGCCCGATACCAGGCCGTCAACGTATATGCTGCCCAGTTGTGAAGACATGGCTGTTCTCCTTGGGGCTTGCGGTCAGTCGCCTGGAGGCTTGCCGCACAGCGTTCCATCCCTCTGTATTCATCGCCATTTTGCATCCGGTTCTTGAGGTGCATCACAGCAGTTGCGGGAGGCCCGCACGGCGGATCGAGTTAAGGGCTGTGGGCGCCCGCCGCGTGAGGCAGCGGACGCCCGTTCTGGAAGGGAGGCTACGGCTATGTCAAGCGAGCCCGCTCCGGGAAGGCGCGGTGCGACACATCAGGACACCGCGCCTCGTCAAGGCTATGTCCGGATCAGGCTCAGCACGTTCTGCGGCAGAGCATTGGCCTGCGCCAGGAATGCCGTGGCCGATTGTACCAGGATCTGGTTGGTCGTGAACTCGGCCATCTCACGGCCGAAGTCAGTGTCGCGAATGGAGCTCTCGGACGCAGCGAGATTCTCACGAGCAACCGCCAGCGAGCGTGTTTGGGCGTCCAACTCGTTGACCTGGAAGGCGCCCAGGCTGCCGCGCAGGGTGGATATCTCGTTGATAGCGGCATCTATGACGTCCAATGCGGCATTGGCACCAGCCACAGTGCTGATATCAATGGTCGCGAGGCTTGTATATGTGGCGTTGACTCCAATGCCCAGGGCGGTAGCCCGGCAGTCGCGTACTTCCATGTCGGCGGTCTGATTGCGGTTCACGCCGATCTGGAACGACAGCTGGCCCTCCTCAACGTAGATTGCGTCGGAGAACGTCTGAGCGGTGTTGGCATCATCGTCTATGACTATGGTGCCGTAGGTGCTGCTTTTGAGGACCAGACCGGCTCCTTCGGTGAAGTCTATGGCGGCCCCGCCGTTGAAGTGCACGTGACCGGCGATGTCCACCCCGTTGTCGGCGCCGAACTTCACATCGTTCGTATCGCTTAGCATGCCCTGCATGTTGATGGTATCAGCGCCGACATCCCACTCGATACTGAGATGCTGGGCAGAGCCGTAATCGTTGCTGCGGACGGTGAATTCGTTGTTGTTGGCGGCATCGAGCTCGGCGGTGACGTCCAGCGCGGGATTGGTGTTGATCGCCAGGATTACCTGGTTCCACGTGGTGGTATCATCCAGGGTTATCACGTTGACACCGTTGATCATCAGTTCGGCGGTCTCGCCGGCGGCCCATTCGCCTGCGTTGACGGCGTTGACGGAGTCGGCCACGGCCTGAGTGCCGCCGGTGATGGCGGCTCCGGCGGCGTTGAATTTGGAGGCCAGCACGGCTCTCTCCGCGGCCGTGTCAATCGTGACCTCGACGTAGCCGGCTTCCTGGTCGCCAAGGCTGAGAGCGGCCGAGGCGATGTCACCCTGATTGATGACCGTCGTCTTGGTGCCTGCCGAGCCGTTGAGCAACGCCCGGGAGCCGTACATCGTGTTGCTCGCTATCTGGTTGATGGTGGTGATGGCGGATGTGACCTGCTGCTGCAGGGCCGCGCGCGAGTCGTCGTTGTTGTTGGAGTCGGATGCGCCATTAACCGCCAAGTCGCGCATCTGCCGGAGCAGAGCATTGACCTCGTTGAGTGCGCCTTCGGCCGTCTTGATGACATTGACGCCCTGCTCTGCGTTCTGCTGGGCGACATCAAGGCCGGAGACCTGAGCGCGCAACAGCTCGGACAGTACCAGGCCGGAGGGATCGTCGCCGCCACGGTTGATGCGCAATCCGCTGGAAAGGCGCTCGATGCTCTTGCTGATACGGGCCGTGTTGATTTCCAGGTTTCTCTGGGCGTTGAGGGCGGAGATGTTCTGGTTGATCTTCGTGAGGGACACTTACTGTATTCCTCCTTGAACAGTCGTGCTTTGGGGACAAAACGGCTTCCGTGCCGTCAGTGCCGCACGCTTCTCCCGCTTGGACGCTCCCAGGTTCGCATCGGTCTTGCGTCCATCACCTCCATAGTGAGAAATGCAGAAAGAGAGCCGCTGCAGTACTGCTGCGCCCCTCCGGTCCCAGGTTCGGGGAGAAAGCACGTCTCCCCGATGTTCCGTGTTCATATATCGGCAGTGCATCAGCTCTCTTTAGGGCGATCCGGCCTCCAGGCGGCGTGAGAGGGGCCGGCGCATGGTGAGGCGCCCGGCTCCGAGGAACCGGGCGCCTGCGCCTGTCTGGCTGCACGAGCCTATGACTTGTGTCCTTGCTGCTACTAGCCGCGGACGAGTGTCAGCACGTTCTGCGGCAGAGCATTGGCCTGGGCCAGGAATGCAGTGGCCGACTGGACCAATATCTGGCTTGTGGTGAACTCGGCCATCTCGCGGCCGAAGTCGGTGTCGCGGATCGAACTCTCCGAAGCGGCGAGGTTCTCACGCGCGACCGCCAGTGAACGTGTCTGGGCTTCCAGTTCGTTGACCTGGAATGCGCCCAGATCGCCACGGAGCGTGGATATCTCGTTGATTGCCGCGTCAATTACGGCGAGAGCCGTAGTAGCTCCGTCAACGGTGCTGATGTCTATGGTCGCCAGGCTTGTGTACGTGGCGTCCACTCCGGTACCCAAGGCGCTGGTCCGGCAGTCCCTGATCTCCATGGACGCGGTTTGGTTTTCATCCACGCCGATCTGGAACGACATCTCGCCCTCCTCAACGTATATTGCGTCCGTCAACGTCTGTGCGGTGTTGGAGTCTTCGTCTATGACGATGCTGCCGTGAGTGCTATTGGTCAACGTAAGGCCCGCGCCGTCGGTGAAGTTGACAGCGGCCCCGCCGTTGAAGTGCACGTGTCCGGCGATGTCCACGCCGTTATCGGCACCGAATTTGACATCGTCCGTATCGCTCAGCACGCCCTGCATGTTGATCGTGTCGGCGCCAACGTTCCACTCGATGCTCAGATGTTCGGGGGAACCGTACTGGTTGCTGCGAACCGTGAACTCGTTGTTATTAGCAGCGTCGAGTTCGGCGGTAACGTCCAGGGCGGAATTGGTGTTGATCGCCAGGATTACCTGGTTCCACGTGGTGGTGTCATCAACCGTCATGACCGTGACGCCGTTGATGATCAGCTCCGCGCCCTCGCCAACGCCCCATTCGCCTGCGTTGATGGCGTTGACGGAGGCGGATACGGCCTGAGTGCCACCGGTGATGGCGGTGCCGGCGGCGTCGAATTTGGAGGCCAGCGCGGCTTGCTCCGCGGCCGTGTCAATCGTGACCTCGACGTAGCCGGCCTGCTCAGAGCCCAGCGTGAGAGCCGCCGAGGCGATATCACCACGGTTGATGAGGGTCGTCTTGGTGCCGGCCGAGCCGTCCAGCAGCTTGCGGCTGCCATACATGGTGTTGTTGGAGATCGTGTTGATCGTGTTAATGGCCGACGCGACCTGCTGCTGCAACGCCGCGCGCGAGTCATCGTTGTTGTTGGAGTCGGATGCGGCGTTGACAGACAGGTCGCGCATCTGGCGCAGCAGAGAGTTCACTTCGTTGAGCGCGCCTTCAGCCGTCTTGATGACGTTTACGCCCTGCTCGGCATTCTGCTGGGCGACGTCATAGCCCGATACCTGGGCCCGCAACAGCTCGGACAAGACGAGACCGGAGGGGTCGTCGGCACCACGGTTGATGCGCAGACCACTCGACAGCCGCTCGATGCTCTTGCTGATACGTCCCGTGTTGATCGCCAGGTTTCTTTGTGCGTTGACTGCTGATATGTTCTGATTGATTCTGGTCAGAGACACTTGCTTTTCCTCCTTGAACTGTGTGGTTGCGGCTTCCATACCGCGTGATTTGGTACTGTGCGCAGGTGAGGTCCCAAGTGGGTTCTACGTCGGCGTCTTTCACCTCCATGTCTATGCCTGCGGTCTGCTTCCGCCGCAGTCTGGGCGTTTGAGGCCCGCTGTAAGACCCGTCTTGACGGCAACTTTTCGCCGGGCGTCGCGATTTTGGCACACTAACTGCAACAAACAGAATGGCGACGCGTGTGACTTGCTGTGACAATAGCGGGTCGCATCAGGCCATACGATTGATCGCCTCTCCCACCCAGGAGCGGGCCCGGGGTCACCTCAAAGCAGCCTCGGGCCCTCAGTTTATTCCTGCTCTTATAGTTATCGGCTCAACGGCGGCTTTCTGAAGTTGATGCCGGTGCTAAGGCAGAAAGTCCGCAATTCGACCCGGCCCCTCGCTGGAATACTTGCCGGCCCCAGAAGCAGATGCTGGAAACGCAGCACCCCCGTCGCCAACGACGGGGGTGCTATAGTCTCATAATGCCTATCTGACGCTGCAAGCAGTGATGTGCAATCAGCGCTGCAGGGAGGCGACGTCTTCGGGGCTTACGCAGGCGGCCATGCGGTTGGCCTGGGCGATTTCGTCATACACTTCCTTGCGGTGAACTGCAACGTGAGCCGGGGCAACAAACCCAATACGCACCGTGTTGCCTCTGATCTCGAGCACCTTGACGATAATGTCATCGCCGATGACGACTTCCTCGTCCTGGCGTCGAGTCAATACCAGCATGTTCCATCCCTCCGTGGATTGAAGTGACGTTCGCTCCGCGACCGTATATCGCCAAGTTGACCGAACTCATGCCGGCTGTGCCACGGCGCACCCGGCCGGCACCGGCAGGCGGATGAGGTCCATGTCGCCGGCAAGTATCACCTGCCGCCCCACGCGCCGTGCGCCGTTGATGAGCAGCGGAGCCAACAGATTCGCCGTGACCTGGCGGTCCTGAATGGTCAATATCAGCAGAATGGATAGCTGTTCGCGCCGCTGTATCTGCATGAGGTCGAGATGACGCGCCTCAATGCCGATGTTGCGCCCTGGGAACAACTTGGCGGCATGGCCGACCCAGAAGGCCAGCTCCGGATGCTCCAGGCTTTGCAGCCAGGCAGTGGCTGATGGGTCCGGCCCCGGCAGCAGAGCGAAATTCAGGCTTGCGCCAAAGGGCATAATGCCCTCGGGGAAATGCACGACGGACTGCTCCTCCACCGACATCTCGCCAAAACGTACTGAAGCTATTCTCATTAGACCATCCGTTGTCGGGCCGCATTACCTGCGACGCATCTATAGCCAATCGAAGAGAGTGGGCATTTGGGCAATATTGGCCGTAGCGGCCAGCGCGGCCTGATACGCCGTCTTTTGGCTTTCCGCCTCCAACAGCGCGTTCACCATGTCAACGTCCTCGATGTCGGCCAGGAGAGTGCGCGCCTGCAACTCGGCATTCTCTGCCAGAGTGAGGCTTTGATCCAGACGCAGGCCGTAACCGCCGACGATACCTCTCTGCATGAGCACGTGCTCCTGCAATGTCTTCAGTTGCTCCATGTGCTCGGCAATTCCGTCTTCATACCCGACCTCGATGTCGCGAGCGAGGTCCGCCATCACCTGAAACAAGTCATCATCAACTGCGGAGACCGGCCGGTTGCCCGAGGCGTCGGCGAAGTTGAAGAGTTGCCGGCCGGTGACGGCTATCTCCGCCGTGCGCCCCGGGGCGATCGAGATGCGCATTTGGTATGTGTCGCCGTTGTACTGTACGACATCGGAGTCGTCACCGGTCTCAGTCAAAGGAGCCTCGCGATTGCTCGTGCCGGCAAGCAGGTAGGTGCCATTGAACTCGCTGTTGCCGACGGTGATGATCCGCGTCATGGCCGAGCGCACTTCCTCCGCACATGCAGCACGGCCCGCTTCGTCAAGGCCGACTTGGGTTGCCTTGAGCGCCGCGTTATAGGCTGTCTGTAGAGGTGTGGACAAGTCGGCCATGGCGCTGTCCAGTGCCCCGTTGAGCTGGACGGCGCGTTCCAGGGTCTTCTGGCTGCTGAGGGTCTTCTGCAGTTCAGCATGGGCGCGCAGGGCCTGGCTGGCGGCTACGGGGTCATCGGAGGGGCGGTTGATCCGCTTGCCGCTGGTAATCTGCTGGGTCAGCACACCCAATCTGTTCTCAGCCTCACGGATGCTCCGCTGCAACATGTCCATGTACGTCTTGCTGGCGATTCTCATTGTCGTCTCCACGACAGGCCCGGTCAGCTTATGGCGAAGAGGGCGTCCATCATCTGCTGGCTGACCTGTAGCAGGCGAGCGGCCGCGTTGTAGACCTGCTGATAGCGCAGGAGGTCCGCAGCCTCCTCGTCCAGCGACACGCCCGAACGCCCCTGGTAGTCAGCCTTGAGTTGGGCAACAATCGTTTCGCGCACCGCGACGGCATCGGTTGCGGCCTTGGCGTCAGTGCCCATCTGCCCTATCAGATCGGCATAATACTCTCCCGCATTTAGCAGGCCGCCTGTGAACAGCTTTGCGTCGCGCAGTTGTGCGATTTCCGAAGCGTTAGAGCCATCACCCACCGCACCGACGCTTCCCGCGGCGGCGATGAGCTTCGGGTCGGCCTGGATTGCGGCACTGACCTGCAGAGATGAAGCGGCACCTGCCGGGTCGTAGGTGAAGAAGTCCTCCCCTTCGGTCCCGTACATGTCCAATCCGCTGCGATGCTGAACATTCACGGCATCAGCCAGCGTCTGGGCGAAAGTGTCCAGGCGGCTGATGTAATCCACGATTTGCCCATCACGAACATCGAGCAGGCCCTGCAATGTCCCGCCAAGGCCATCCGGGTCAGCCACCGACCCCAGGCAGACGTTGTGCATGCCCGGGTTGGCGGAGTCGAGCTCCAGGCCGAGCTGAATGACCTCGGTGCCCTGCACCATGCGCCGGCCGCCGATCATCACGTCAATCTGGCCGTTGGACTGCTCGATGCAGTACGCTCCGGTAAGCTCGGCGAGGCGCGACATCGCCGTTTCGCGGAGGCTCTTGAGATCATTGACAACGGCCGTATCGCCCGCTGCGCCAATCTGCTTGTTCAGGTCGGCGATCTGCTGCGCCAGCCGATTGGCCTCTCGCACCGCGTCGGACAGGCGCTGGTCCACCTCGGTGCGCAGTTGCTGAAGGCTGTCTTGTCTGCCGGAGATCATGTCGGCAACAAGCTGGGCACGCACGACGGCTTCTTGCCGAGCTGCCAGGTTCGCCGGGTCGGTCCCTATCTGTTCGAAACTGGCGAACATCTCACCGAGGGCGTCGGCTATGCCACTTTCATCGAACTCGGTGAAAATCGCCTCCACCTGCGACAATGTATCAGCGATCGCACTGTCATGGCCCAGCAGGGCGGCTTGACGGTCCAACTGCACTGCAGTGAAGGCGTTCTGCAGGCGTCTGATCTGCGTTACTTGCGCGCCCTGACCGACGGAATAGGCTGCGCTACCCCAGGTCGCGCCCGGTATCGGCTCCATCACCGGCACCTGACGCACATACCCCTCCGTCTGGGCGTTGGCGACGTTGTGGCCGACGACCTGCATCGCCACCTGCTGCGCCAGCAGCGTGTTCTTGGCAAGCTCCAGGATGCCCTGCGGCATTCAGATCACCTGTCTGCGGCTATGCCGAACGGTTGACGGTCGCGCTGGTGTGCCGATTGTTTATCTGTCCATCTTCGTTGTACACGGGGCTGCACGCGTGGGGATAGAGAAGCTGCAGTGAGAACTCGACATAGGCCAGCGCATCAGAGAGCAAATCGGTGTTGATGCGGGCCTCGACACACACCTCACGTTGCATCCGTGCAAGCGCCCGCTCCGTCTCGTCGCTGGGCGCAGTTGCCGCCGATTGACCGCTTCGCCGATATCCAACGGCGGCGAGGAGTTTCTCCTGCAGAAGGCCGTTCAGCTCAGACAGTGCCTGGTGATCGCGGCTCATAATCAGAGCGCGCTGACGGCGCATGAGAACGGCGATGTCCCGCCAGATCTCCAGCTCAGCGCTGATGGCTGCCGCCGACATGACATCATCTCCCCTGCAATCTTGCGGCTCACACCGGGGTTACTTGGCTTGGCTCGTCTCAAGCTCTGGGTGGAGTTCGTCATACAGCAGTTTGGCAATGCCAATGGCGCCGCGCTGTGCCAGGTGCTTGCAAAGCTCGGCATCCCGTTCATCGCTGAAAACCTCTTCCGCCAGTCCCTGCTTCAGGAAGCCTTCTACCCGTCCGCTTTGCCGCATGCTCTTGAGCAGTTGGGTGGTGAAGAAGGCCTCAAACTGTTCGCAAACCTCACGGAGCTTGGCATCACGTGATGCTGCTTCGGCGTTGGCCGGCTCGGTGCGGAGGTTGTGCAGGGCTAGAGCGGGCCGGTCGTTGCTGATGTCATACATTCTCATGTAGCACCCCGCCGGTTCACTGGATTATCAACTCGGCCTGTAGGGCTCCCGCTTCCTTGAGAGCCTGGATGATGGCAATGAGGTCACGCGGGCTGACACCCAGCGCATTGAGTGCCGCAACGAGGTCCTCCAGCTTTGCCTCTCCCCCAACGGGCACCAGGTAGCCCCGCTCTTCTGCGAGCTGAACGCTGTCCTTGGGCACTACGACGGTTGTGCCCCCTCGTGCGGGCAAGGCATGGGTGGCATGGGCTGCAGCGGCTGCGTCAGCTTCTGCGACCACGGACACAGGGGCGGTACCATCCGCAGAGCCGGCAACCTGGGGCTGAACGACAGTGTTGCTGCTCTCGTACACAAGCGGTGGAGGCTGCGAAACCTGATATTCGCGTTGCGTCTTTACCGTCAACGAGCCGTGCGCCACGACGACCGGCAGAATGCGCACCTGGGACCCGATGACCACGGTGCCGGTGCGCTCGTTGATGACGACGCGAGCGGGCAAGTCGGGTTCCACGGACAGGTTCTCTATACGGGTGATTAGCTCCAGGACGCTGGGGCAGTCCACCGGCACTTCTACTTGCACGCTCCCGGCACTGGTCGCTTGTGCACGGACACCGGGCAGGCGGGCATTGATGCTGTCGGCAAGGCGTTGTGCCGTGGTGAAATCGGCCTGGTGCAACAGCAGATACAGCCAGCGGTCGGTTGCCAATGAGTTCGAGATAGGCTTCACAATCGAGGCCCCGTTCGGCACGCGGCCGACGGCACTGTGATTCTTCCGGATGTTAGTATTGCCGCTGCCGGCGTTGTATCCACCGATGGATACCGCGCCCTGAGCGATGGCATAGACCTGCCCGTCGGCTGCCCGGAGCGGGGTCAGGAGCAGCATGCCGCCCTGCAGGCTCTGTGCATCACCCAGTGACGACACCGTAACATCGAGCTTCGCGCCCTCGGTGGCATGCGTGGGAAGCTCGGCGGTGGCGATCACCGCAGCCACGTTGTCCACCTCGATCTGTGCGGGGTCCACCACCAGGCCGAAAGCCTCCAGCATGTTGGCCAGCGCCTGCACGGTAAAGACGGCCTTCTTGCCGTCACCGGTGCCCTGCAGGCCGACAACCAACCCGTACCCGATGAGCTTGTGTCCGCCGCCGTCGCCGACAACGGCCAGGTCCTTCACCCTGAGCTGTAGGGCGTCGCCTGACGTTGCGGCAAAAAGCAAGGCGATAGTCGGCAATATGAGCCATGTCTTCATGAGGATTGCTTCCTATCGGGCGTGTGGCAGAATCGGGTGCAATGGAGCCACGCAGGACCTAGAAGAACAGGTTGATGACGCGCTGGAATATACCCACCTTTGCGCCCGGCTTGTTGGGGTCGGAGCCGACATAGTCAATCTCGACATTGGCCACCTGGTGGGACAATATGGTGTTGGTGCGGCTGATATCACGGGGGCACACCTCGCCACGGACGATGATGTCCTGAACATCCTTGTTTATCCGCACGTGACGTCGCCCTTCAACCAGCAGGTTGCCGCCGGCAAGCACTTCTTTCACCGTGACCGTCAGTCGGGCGGTGAGTGAGCCGCTACGGGTGGCGGAGTCCTTTGCCGCATGCTCACTCTTGCCGCCGTACCCGATCAGGGGGAGGAAATCGAGCCAGCCCGTGCCTGCACCTGCAGATGCGTCGGCCTCTTTGTTGTGTGTAGAGACAGCGCCCTGCGTGGCCGAGGCACTTTCCGCGATGATGATGTGCAGGACGTCACCCACCTTGGCCGCCTTGGGATCGCTGAAAATGCCATCGAAGAAGCTGGCAGATGTGTATAGACTGTCGGCATACGCCGCTGCTGCGCATGTCGCGAGAAAAGCCAGTGCCAGTAGGAAACGCCGCATGATTTGTCTCCTCCAACTCACAGTCTGATGGTGATCTGCCGAGAGGCTGTCAACATCCCGCACACTTTCTGCCCCGTCGTCGTCACCCTGGCAAGTGCGCTCTCCCCCACCGCCGCATCGCCCAGCAGTTGGCCGGTCGTCGAAACCACAAATCCACCGCTGATGACAACTATCTCCACATTCTGTCCGCGCCTGAGCACTATCGGCCCGGCCGCTAGGTCGTCGGGTTCCGTCGCCGTCTGTCGGCTCGATGGTGTATCCTGTGCCATCGTCGGCGGAGCTTGGTGGCACACTGTAACCGCAGGCGCGCCTGTCAATGTGACGCCCTTGGCGTCAAAACCGGCGCGAGCCATGCGCATCCGCACGTAGCCGGCAGAAATGCTGCGCCGGCGTCCGGGCAGCGGGCTGTAGCCAATCTCAACGGCGGCCAGTTCTCGCGCTGTCTCTTCGTCCGCGCTGATGTCGGCCAATTGGCCCAGAGCTATGGTCCCATCGGGTACGAGGGCCTGCTCATGAAGGAACACTGTCGCTTGAGCGGCGGCGTGGACTGCCGGCAGCGGGAGCAGCCCCACGGCAACCGCCAGGATCAAGTGATTGCACCTCACTTAGCCTCGCCTCACATTATTGGCTAACTGCAGCATGTCATCGGCGATCTTGATGGCCTGGCTATTGGCTTCATAGGCGCGCTGGGCGGTGATCATGTTGACCATTTCCTCGACGACCTCGACATTCGAGAGCTCCAGGACGCCCTGCGCGACCTGGCCGAGGCCGCCGTCGCCCGGGGTGCCGGTCTGTGCAGCTCCTGAAGCTGCAGTTGCCCCATACAGCGAGTGGCCGAGATTAAGGAGCCCCGCCGGATTGGCGAAACGGGCGAGCGTAATCTGCCCGATTTCCTGCGGAGTTGTGTTGCCGGCCAGGATGACAGCGACCGTTCCGTCGCCGCCAATGGATATGGATTCGGCGTCCGTGGGGATGGTAATCGGCGGCTCCAAGGGACAGCCGTCGCTGGTGACCAGGTTGCCGTTACTGTCAAGCTTGAAGGCACCGGCGCGTGTGTAGGCCACATCGCCGTTCGGCCTAAGCACCTGGAAGAAGCCGTCGCCCTCTATGCACAGGTCCAGAGAGTTGCCGGTGTTCTGGAAGGTTCCCTGGGCAAAGATCTTCGTGGTGGCTGCGGCCCGCGCGCCGAGGCCCACCTGGATGCCGGTAGGCACCTCAACCCCGCTGGCCGCCGGCGAGCCGGGTAGCTTGGTGGCTTGATACATGAGATCCTGGAAATCCACCCGCTGGCGCTTGAATCCGGCGGTATTCACGTTGGCCAAGTTGTTGGCGATGGTATCAACATTGAGCTGTTGGGCCATCATTCCGCTGGCCGCTGACCACAATGCGCGCATCATTCGCGAGTCTCCCCTTCCTGCAAGCGTGTACTGTCATCTTGTGTAACGGCATGGCGGACAAGTGAGGCCGGCCTATCCCAGCGCCTGGCTGAGCAATGTCTCAATACTGTCGTCCTGCATCTGCAAAGCCCGCACGTTGGCCTCGTACAATCGGAAGCCGTTCATCATTCTCTGCAGTTCCAGCAGCGCATTTACGTTGGAGCCCTCAAAGGCTCCCTGCACGATTGTGTAATCGTCTGCCGGGCGGCTGCCCGTCCCGACAAGCAGACTTCCGGCCTGCTTGCTGAGGTTAGCGCCGTCTGAGAAATCCACAATGCGCAGGGCGTCAACCGGCTTGTCGCCGTCCCATGCCTGCCCCTGTTCGTCCACCTTCAGCTTGCCCGAGGCGATGCGGATTATTCCCTTTACGCCGAGGACCGGGTAGCCGTCGCGATTGACCAACACGCTATCAGCGTCGAGCTGAAACTGGCCGTTGCGGGTAAAGGCGATGCCGGCCGGGGTGCGGACACAGAAAAAGCCGGACCCGACAATGGTCAGATCGAAGTCGTTTGCGGTTTGGGTGATGGGGCCGGGGGTAAGGTCCAGTCCGCCTGAAGACACGGTTACGCCGCCGCGCAGTTGGATTGGCGCGCCATTATCCAAGGCCGCCAGGCTCTGCGGGAAGCTCTCCTGGCTGACCTGACTGCGGCGATAGCCGGCGGAGGAGATGTTTGCCAGGTTCGCCACATAGATGTCATTCTTTGCCGTCTGTGCCTGAATGCCGGAAGCCGCCGTATACAGGCCTCTGAGCATGTGGAAGCTCCTTGCCGTTCTCGTTCCCTGCCAGTAAGTGCCAGTACGGAGGCACCACGCAGCGGAAGCTGAGAAAGCTCCACCCAGTGGACGGTATGCGTCACCTGCGCGTGCGTCCACTGTCTATATCGGCGCGCCGGCTGCGGGCGTTTAGGGCTCAGGGCACTTTGTTCCCGACATTATCCGCCGGAAATAGGAGAGCCGCCCGTCAACTCGGCGACGGGCGGCTCTCACCGACACATTCAGAGGCATGTGATTCGGGGGCTATTGCCTGCAGTTAAGGGAGGCTTGGTATGCGCGGCACGAGTGGGTGGCGCGGTAGAGTTATCCCTGGGACAAGTTTGTACTCCTCCAGGCTGCGCTTGTTCTCCCGCTCGTCATTTTTCTCGTAATTACGCACCGTGCCGACGCCCTTGGCGAACCACATCGTGTTGCGGTTGAGGGCCCCGTCAACTGACATTTTGCATTCGAGCCGAGGGCAATCCGCGAAGCTGCCGGCAGGTACGGTGACCGCGTCGAAGGACACGAGCCGGCACTCCATCTTGATTTCGCTGTCTGCAGCGCCGCTAGCGTACGTGATATGGCCCTCGTAGCTGAACGTGTAGCCCAGCGGGAGGAGACTCGCCACCTTTATTGGCGGGACGTAGTCCAATGTGTCGGACGCACGCGCCTCACGATAGACGCCGTACCCGTCGGAGTCGGAGCGCTGGTACATCTTCATGCTGTCGCTGGTCCCGGACCAGGTGACCTCGATGACCGTCACCGGGTCCCCGGCAACGGTATCGGTACCGACGGCCCGCTCGCGTCTCGTATTGGTCGTCGTACCGCCGGCGGTGGTTCTCTGGTTGCGGTATTGCCAGAAATTGCCCACTCGCAGCGGTATGTACTCGTTGATGCGGATAGCGCGGCTCAGGGCCAGGTCAATACTCTTGCCTTCTGTGGCACCCAGGCTGATTACGTCACTGATCGCACCATTCAGCACGCCTCCGACCGTCTTCTCGGCAATCAGCTTGTACTTGCCCGCCGCCAGTCCGGTAAAGGTGCAAAGCCCGTGGGCGTCGGTGTTCTGCGAAACAGCACCCGGCTCGAGGGTCACTGTAGCCCCTGCCACGTCAGCTCCGCCCAGAGTGACATGGCATTTGATCTCGCCAGCCGATGCGATGCTGAACGGAACTGCAATCCCCACGACGCACAACCACACTATAGCCCATCTCATGGTCTTCACCTCGCTCATGCTGTTGGTTGAGTATTCTAGTACGCCGTCCGAGTGCGAAGACCTGCACCTATATGACGGCGTGCAGGTGCCAGGCGAGGAATGCGGCCTGCCGGCATGGAATACTGTTTCCGCTATGCACTCATGGGCAAACACGATGGAAGAGGTGGCATCTGTGATGCGCAAGATTCTTCGTGTTCTGGTGGTATTGGCCGTTATGGGGACGTTGGGCCTGATCATCGAAGGATGCAGCCTGCTGCAAGACGAGCGAACTACGCCCTCGCAGGATGAGACACCTCCACAACCGACGGCCGAGCAATGGGGATGTGTCTATGGGGGCGCAAGAGGCATCTGGTGGCAACCAACGGCGGAGGGCGCCAGTCCCAGGCTGCTCGAGCAGTACCAGGAGGAGCATATCTGGTTTGACGGCGTCGTTTCCCCGGACGGCAGCAAGGTTGCCATCGTCGCGCCTGACCTCGCAATCCGCGTCATTGATCTGGCAAGCGGACGGAGCATCGAGATAGCGCCTGCGGTCGAGGATGCACAGGGGGCCAGAGGCGCCTTCGTTTGGTCTGCTGATAGCCAACAGCTAGCGTACGGGCAGCGGGGGGACATTCACGTTGGGAACCTCGACGGCTGGAGCAAGCAAGTTACCCACCAGGGCGGAATGACCGACCTCGCGTGGTCGCCCGATGGAATGCATATCGTTTACGGCCGCCGCGACGAGATGGACAAGGACCTCGGACTGTGGATGGTGAGTGTTGAGGACGGAGAGGCGGTGCAACTGGTTGTCGGCACCAACGACGTGTATGGCGCCAGTTCGCCGACCTGGTCGCCGGACGGAGAGACTATTGCCTTTACCCACGCCTGGGAGGGCGGAGCGCTGTGCTTCGTCAATGCGGACGGGAGCGGCCAGCGACTTGACATCGGTCCGGCTTCGGGGCGCCTTGTCTGGGTGCAGGATGGATCTGCTGTTGTCTATGATGCGGCGGAGGATGAAATGACCTCACTGGGCGTATATGCGTGTGCAACAGACGGCGAGCCGCAGCCGCTTGTCGCGGAGCCCTGTCTCAGCTTCGACATGCTGCCCAATGGCGATCTGCTAATGGTGCAAGCCGTGGATGAGCAAGGCGAGAACATACGGGCGCGCGTAATCCCCAAGGCTCCAAGTGGCGGCCAAGAGTCGTGGAGTGCCACACTGCCCGGGTCGTACGGGCGGTGTTACTGGCGGCCTGACGGCAAGGCCGTAGCGGTCTGGCTTGAGCAGATGGATGGCCCCGGCGCCCTGTATGTGGGTGAAGTCGGACAGGATATGCGCCCACTCACGGAGGATGTCGTGTCCTTCATCGGCTGGGCGAAGGCTCCCGTACCGGCTCCCGAGCAGGGGGACACAACACCATGACCCCGCGAGAACGCCTGCTGACAGCCTGGTCGTTTCGCGAGCCGGATCGCGTGCCCATCGAGCTGAGGATCAGCCAACGCGCACAGGAACACCCGCGTGCCGAGCGCTTGGTGGAGCTCATCCGGGAGCACACAGGCAATTTCAGCTATTGCAGCCCCTACGACTGGGGCTTTCTCGGCCTGCAGGCGACGTACTCCGAACGGGAGCTTGAGCGCAGACCCGGTGACTTCATCCGGGCCGAACTGACCTATGACACTCCGGCCGGCCCCTTTACAGCGATTACCCGCACACCTGATGACGACATGATCCAGTCAGATTGTCACTGGGAGAAGCGCCACATTACCTCGCCGGATGACCTGGAAAGGCTGCTGGATGCGCCTTTCGAGGTCCGCAAACCGGATGTTGGGGTCTTTCAGCGTGCGCTGGCGGCTGCCGGTGCCAAGGACGTAGTCCTAGTGCACGTCTTGCACCCGCTGGGCTGGCTCGTGCGCCATGCGACGATGGAGGAGGTTTACGTCTGGTTCAAGACACACCGCGAGCTGATGCACCGCTTCCTGGAGACGCTCAACGACCATGTCGCCCGCGTCGTGGAAGTGCTGGCACAGGCCGGTATCGGCCCCCACTTCCATGTTTGCGCTCACGAGATGCTGATCCCTCCCTGGGCGGGCATGGCGTTCTTCGAGGAATTCGTGTTTCCCTACGACAAACACGTCAATGATGTCATTCACCGGCATGGCGGCAAGCTGCAGGCTCACTGCCACGGCAATGCGATGAACTACCTGGAACGCTTCTCGGAAATGGGGATTGACGCGATTGACCCGCTGGAAGGGCCGCCGATGGGTGATGTGGACCTGGCCGCAGCGAAGCGTCTCGTCGGCGACCGCATGTTGCTGTCGGGCAACATACCCTCACCACACTTCGTAACCATGACCCAAGATGAGGTGCGGCAGTCGGTGCGTGATGCGATTGAGGCGGCTGCGCGTGGTGGCGGGTTCAGCCTTCGCACCACGGGTGCCGATGGGGCTACCCGCAACTACGAACAGCTTGTGAAATTCATCGAGAACTTCGAAGCGTACATGCTGGCGGGGCTGGAGTACGGTGACTATCCAATTTGAACCATCCCCCGCCCCGTCAAGCCTGTAGAAGTGCGGTTGTATCTTAAGTCGGCGATGAGAAGGTGATTGCTGTGCAACTAGAAGGCTTCAGCGATAGTATGGCATTCGTACCGTCCGTCTTGGCGGCTGCACTGCTTCTCGGCATGGCGCTGCCGGCACGGGCAGTGCGCGATTACGGGGGCTGGTACACGCAGGAACGGGTCGCCAACCTGAGGGCCAATTGCGGTAAGTACGACTGGGCGCGCGGAGCGCGGGACCGGACAATAGCCAATGCAAAGGTCTATCTGGAGCTCAGTGACGAGTACCTCTGGAAGCTGATTCCGGGTCAGAAGCTCCCCCGGGCCATTGACGTGAGCATGAACGTGGTTGACGGCATGCAGGTAAGGCCCGGTTGTCCCGTCTGCGGCGACAAGATTCACAAGCACGGCGGCTACCCGTACAACCCGGACATTCTCGGCAAGCCCTGGAAGCTGACCTGTCCGTCGTGCGGCGAAGTCTTCCCCAAGAACGACTTCGCCAAGTACTACCAAAGCGGCATTGATGAGACGGGTGTCTTCGACCCTGAGAAGGCCGACCGCGCCCTGCTCTACAATGAAGAGCACCCCGATCCCAACGACCCACTGCACACATACGGCGTGGATGACGGCTTCGGCTATTTCGACAAGGACGGCAACCGCTTCCTGTTCATCGCCTATTTCAACTGGAAGCAGTGGACATTCATCCGCAGGGCGCTAACGGCCCTGGCCGAGGCCTATGTGTACACGGGCGACCAGCAGTACGCCCACAAGGCGCTGGTGATGCTGGACCGAATTGCCGACGTATATCCGGACTACGACATCCGGCCCTACACGAAGCTGAACTACTATCATTCCGGCGGCAATGCCGGCAAGGTTGAGGCCAATATCTGGGAATGTGGCGTGGTGACCACCTTCGCGCGGGCGGTGGACATGCTGCTCTCCGGGACAAGGGATGATGCGGAGCTGTACGCATTCCTGGCTCAGAAGGCCAAGGAATACAAGCTCCCGCGCCCCAAGGGCACCCGCGAGCTGTTGGTGCAGAACCTAGACGACGGGATCCTGCGCGAGGGTGCCAAGGCGGTCATCAGCGGCGATGCGCGGGGCAATCAGGGCATGCACCAGGGGGCGATTACCGCTTGCGCGATGGCCCTGGACCAGAATCCGGAGACCGAAGAGTGGCTCGATTGGGTTTTCAAGCCCGACGGAGGGTCCATACCCCGCGTCGTCGTCGGTGCCATTGACCGTGACGGGGTGGGCGCAGAGGCGGCACCGGGCTATGCCCTGGGATGGGGCGTCAGCATCGGTGCGGTAGCGGACTGGCTGGCCGACTACGCGGGCTATGACAAGAATGACATCTACCGCGATCTTCCACAGTTCAAGGCCACCTTCACCGCCGGCTGGAACATCGCCCTGCTGGGCTACTCCACCCCCAATATCGGCGATTCGGGGGCATGTGGGAGCATCGGCAAGGTGGCAGCCGACCCCAATTTCATCGCCCGCGGCTACAAGTACCTGAAGGACCCCCAAATTGCTCTGGCGGCCTGGTACGCCAACGGCCAATCAGCCACTGAAATCGGTCGCGATATATACAGCACCGATCCCGACTGGGTCGCCAAGGACATCGGCAAGATCGCCTCGCAAGTCGCGGAAAACCCCTTTGAGGGCGGCCATAACATGGCGGGCTATGGCCTGGCTTCGGTGGAGTTCGGATGGGGCAAGCCCGGCACCGGCCTGTGGCTCTACTACGGGCGCAACGGCGGCCACGGACATCAGGACCGCCTCAATATCGGCATGTACTACAAGGGCCTGGATATGATGCCTGACTTGGGGTATCCGGAGTTCTGTAGCCGGTGGCCGAAGCGCATCTACTCCAACCGCAACACACTGTCCCACAATACCGTGCTCGTCAATGAGGTCCAGCAGGAGTTCAGTTGGGTGGGCCATCCCGAGGTGTTCTGTCAGTTCGACGACTTCGGGGCGGTGCGGGTGGACAGCCCGGAAGTATATAAGGGAGTTGAGAAGTACCAGCGCACTGTGGCTTTCGTCAAAGTGGATGAGGGGCAGGGCTATGTGTTTGACGTGTTCCGCGTAAGAGGCGGCAATGACCACGTGTACTCGCTGCACGGCCCTCCCGGCGAGATGACCGCTCAGAACCTGGCCCTTGCCAAGCAGGAGACCGGCAGCTACTACGGTCCCGATGTCCCATTCAAGGCTGAGACCAAGGACCCCGTCAAGTGGGGCTATTCGTGGTTCGGCAATGTCGAACGGGACCGCAAGCCGCCGGCCGCCTATGTGGTGGACTGGAAGGCCGAGACCGGATACCGGGGCGTTACCGATAAGGACAATATCCATCTGCGCTACCATGCCCTTGCACAGGTGGACGACGTAGCGTTCGGAGATGTCGAGCCGCCGCAGAACAAGGGCGGCAACCCCAAGTGGCTGCGCTACTTGCTGGCACATCGGGCGGGCGAGAACCTCGTCAGCACCTTCGCCGGAGTCATCGAGCCGTATAGCGGCAATCCCGCCATCACGACCATCGAGCGATTGCCGATCATCGCGGGACCCGACACGGCTGAGGCAGTCGCAATCAAGGTCGCTTTGGCCGACGGTACCATTGACTACCTGGTGGCCGGCGATGATGAGCACGCGGTGATGAAGACCGAGGGAGGGCTCGAATTCGCCTGTGCTGTCGGCTGGTTGCGGGCGCGAGGGGGCAAGATCGAAAAAGCAGTGCTCTGCCGTGGTACGAGGCTTGCCCTTGGCGATTTCGCCATATCGCTGCCCGACGCCGGGCACAGGGGAACTATCGCCAAGATGGACAGGGACATGGTCGGCAAGGGTCACGTGTGGGCGGACTGCGCCCTGCCCACCGACGAGACCATGGCGGGACGTGAGATCATCATCGAGAACGACCGCGAGCGCAACGCCTGCTACACGATAGAACGCGTTGAGAAGGATGGCAAACTGTGCAAGCTGTGCCTGGGTGATGTCTGCTTTGTGCGCAGCTACAAGGACAACAACGACTACAGCAAGGGTTACGTGTACAATTTCGAGGAGGGCGCGGCGTTCATTATCCCCCACATCGTGCGCGTGGTCCGTAACGGTGACAACGCCTACAGTGTGCAAACAACCGGGGACGCGGAATTGACGGTGCCAAAGGCAAGCAGATAGGCCCGGAGAATGTCAGGCTGCCTCGGCCAGCAGGGCGCGAAGGTGCAGGCCTGCCTCGGCGTAGGTGCGGTTCACCTCGGCCGGGGGTATGTCCAGAATCCGCCCAATCTCCTCGTGGCTCAGCTCCTCATAATGAGAGAGCGTCACCACCAGACGAGCTTTGGGTGGCAGCTTTGAGATGGCGGCGGCGACCCTCTGAGAGCTGGCGGCGTCATTCTCAACTCCGAGGAAGCTGCGCGGCCAAGCGGTGAAATAGCCACTCACCTCCTGAAGCCACTGCTCAAGCTGCTGCTCCGTGCTCCCTAGCACCTCGGCCAGTCTTGAGGCCGCGACCGGGCTGTCAAGCCTCCGGCCGACCTTCATATAGGCCTCCCCGAGCCGCTCGGCGGTTCTCTTAAGGCGCTTGCGCAGCCACGGTTGCTCCCCGAGCCACCTGACGATGCTCGTCCAGATGTTGATCCTGGCCTGCTCCTCGAAAAGCTCCCCCGGCGGCGTTCGGTAGGCCGTATCAACCAGCGCCATGATGGCCCGACCGACCAGAACGCCGCGGTCAACCTCCGCAGGCAGGCACGGGGCTATTCTGTTGACCGCGGCTTTCACCAGATGGGCATACTCCTCAATAAGACGCTGGTGTTGGGTGAATCCGGGTGTTTCGTCCGGCCTCGGCCCCTGAGGGAAGCGACCTCCGTTTGCGGATGCAAGTCCCTGTGCCATACGGGTGCCCCCGTTTCCGCTCCTGCGTCAAGCTGCAGCCACCTGCATTTCCATGCGTGTGGTGGTGACATCTGCAGTAATCGTGCCCATGGCTTCCACCTGCATTTCAGGCATGATCTCGGCATGAGAGAGGACCGGCACAGTCGGGAAGTACCGCCCCAGCAGAGAGCGCAGATGCCGGCGCACGCGCGGCGATGTCAGTACCACCGGCTCGTGTCCCAACGCGATGAGACGCTCTACGGCTCCCCTGGCGCTTTGCACTACCTGCTGCAGCAACCCCGGCTCCAGAGCGCAAATCGTTCCCTGCAGGCTCTTGACCGTATTCTCGGCTACTTGCGTCTCGATCAGCGGATCAACAGTGACTACGTACAGCCTGTGGCCCGTCTCACGGTACTGTTCATTGATGATGCGGGCCAATGCCAGGCGGACCACTTCTGTGGCTTCGTCGAGGTCTTCGGTCACGTGCAGCGCGTCGGCCAGCGCCTCCAGTATGGTGGGCATGTCCTTGATCGGCACGCGCTCTTGCAGAAGGCCGCGCAACACGTGCTGCACCTGGCCCACTGAAGCCATTTCGGGGATGAGTTCCGCCACCACGGCCGGCTGAGAGTTTCTGACACGCTCAACAAGCTCCTGCACGTCCTGGCGATTGAGCAGTTCGGCGGCCTTGGATTTGGCGATTTCCGACAGATGAGTGGCAATCACCGTAGTTGGCTCCACGACGGTATAGCCCCGGGCCTCGGCGGCAGTGCGGTTCTCGGGGTCAATCCACTTGGCGGGGAGACCGAAGACGGGCTCGCGGGCGTCCTGGCCCCCAATCTGCTCCGTAGCCGGCCCGGACGACATCGCCAGCAGTAACCGTGGATATACCTCTCCCCTTCCCACCTCGGCATCCTTGAGCTTGATGACATACTCGTTGGGCGGCAGCGACATGTCATCACGAATGCGCACCGGCGGCATCAGCACTCCCAATTCCTGGCCCAACTGCTTGCGTACCGCGGCGATCCGGTCCAGCAGGTCCCCGCCGTCCTGAGAGCTGACCAGGCCGACGAGGTTGTAGCCTAGGTAAAGACTAAGGCGGTCAATGTGCAGCACTTGCTCGAGGTTCTCTTC
>CAZJVY010000053.1:0-27158 GCA_964549395.1 uncultured Armatimonadia bacterium
CCAGCCGTTCCGCTCCGAACCGCTCCACAAACACCTCATACGCCCGGTGCTCCTGGTACGACCATGTCTCTATGTGCAGGTTCGGGGCCTGCGCCAGCGCCGGGTAAAGCGTGCGACCCGCACCCCAGCCTTGCCCGCACAACACCACCGGCAGCAGCGGATGCGCGCGGCACAGCTCCACAAGCTGTGGCAGCTCGATCTCGCTCTTGTCTATGAACAGGGGGATCCCGTGGCGCTCCAGCTCTGACAGAAGAGGGCCGATGACATATTCGCTGGTCCCGAATCCATGCTCCTTCGGGAAGATCCGCGCAGTGCGGACACCCAGCGACAGCATCTCCGCCACAAGTTCCGGGGGCGCCGGCATCTCACCGGCATGGTGGGGGAGAAGCACCCACTGTGGCACCAACTGCGGGTCGTCGCCGATCTCCCGCAGCAGCCGCCGGTTCCCATAGTCGGGAGAGTACTCCCTTGCCACCGCGTGGTACACCACGGCAGCCATGATGTCATAGTACTCGAAATCCCGCTTGTACTCCTCCAGCTTCCAGATAGTGCGGGGATGGCGCTGTGCGCGCACGCCGATCATGCAGTTGCAGTCAAGAAAGGGTATCGCTGACATTTCCCGTCAAACCTCGTTTCTCTATTAATGCCTGACATGCGCAACGGCGGAAACGGTGCCGCTGACCTCGCGCACGTGCCATTTCCGCCGACAGCCCCAATTCCCTCTGTTGTAACGCTACAACAGCGCCCCCACGGTCTCCCATTGTCCTGCTTCGGTTAATGCCCTCTGCAGCCGCCGGCAGCTCTCGCACTGCCAACAGTGCCGTGGGCCCGCCTCATAGCAACTGTGCAGCACGCACAAATCAACCCCGCGCGCAACTGCCGCCTGCACCATCTCCGTCTTCGTCATCCCCAGAGTGGGGCAGATCACCCTCGGCCGGTTGGCCGCCGAATACTCCAGCAGATGGTTGGCCGCCTCGACGAACTCCGCCCTGTTGTCACTGAACGTGGCGGCCTCTTCCGCATTGAACCCCGCCACGATGCCCCCGCACTCCAGCGCCTCCGCATGAGCGGCGCCAGCCATCAGCAGCACGGCGTTGCGGTTCGGCACCCAGACCTGCCGTGCCCTCTCGGCAGCCGCCTCTGCATCATCGAGCTCGCCCGTCTTGGGATGCGGCATCTGCACATCGGCTTGGGTCAGCGCAGCATTGCAGATATCCCCGAGCCATTGCAGGTTGATGGTGCGCTGGGGGATACCGAGGCGGGCCGCCTGGATTCCGGCCGCCCGCATCTCCGCCTCTGCCGCTCGCTGGCCATAGTCACACGTCAGCGCCAGGCACAACTGGTGATCGCTTGCGGCCAGGTGCGCCGACACCAATGAGTCGAGCCCTCCGGAAAGAAGCACTACTGCGCGCTCGACCAAATCGCATTCAGCGCCCATGTCAGCTCTCGCGGTAAATTGCCGCAGAATCTTCCGTCTCCTGCAGCTTCACCTCGAACACCCGCACGCCGGTTCCCGACAGCCGCTCGGCGACGCCCCGAAACACCGTGACCGCAAGATTCTCCGACGTGACGTTGGCCTCCGCGAACTCCGGCAGCTCGTTCAGATACGCGTGGTCATATCTGTCGCAGACTCCGTCACAGATCTCCTTCAGCTTGCCGAAGTCCATGAGCATGCCCGCTGCATCCAGCTTCTCACCCTCAACGGTTACCTCGACGGTGTAGTTGTGCCCGTGGAGCTGCGCGCACTTGCCCTCATAGTCGCGCAGATGGTGTGCCGCCGAGAACCGTCGTCTGACTGTAAGCCGATGCATCGCGTTCCTCTCCGCTCAGGGGCAATGGCCCGCACCGAGCCGGGCCCTGCAGCCTAGTCCTCACTTGAACAACTACGGGCAATAGTAGTTTCGCGGAGGGCAGGCATCCTTGCCTGCCGACGCCGACGGAGTTATCCCGCGGGCTTACTCAAGTGAGCACTAGCCGCTCAGTTGAAGTGCCAGATGAACAGCACCAGGCCCACCAGCGCGCCCGCCAGCGAGCCGAGCAGTGCCTCCGCCACCGTGTGTATCCGTGCCTGGATCCTGCTCTGCATGAGCAGCACTGCCAGCGCCAGCGCCAGCAGCATCGCCGCCAGGTCCTGCGTCAGTACCATGATCGCAATCGC
The DNA here is from genome assembly GCA_964549395.1 of uncultured Armatimonadia bacterium. Taxonomy (GTDB): domain Bacteria; phylum Armatimonadota; class Zipacnadia; order Zipacnadales; family UBA11051; genus UBA11051. The sequence goes on from CAZJVY010000053.1 coordinate 2,159, forward strand.
CCCGAGGAACCCCAGCGCCGAATGGCCTGATAGGACGCCGCCCCGCCAGAACGTCCCGCGTCCCGTCGCCCGCTTCAGCCACGTTATGAAAACGGCCAGCAGCGCGGCCCCGATGGCGGTCAGTTGCAGGGCATCTACCGCTGGTGCGGGCGGCCTTTCGGGCAGGTTGGCGAATACCGCCACTACTCGCGGTGCGCTGCCGAAAACCAGGACTGCCACGGTAACGGCGTAGATTGCCGCTATCAGCACGGCCCCAGCCGCCACGTCCTTCACTACCTTCGCCTGCGGGTCGTAGCCTTGCACGATCAGTTCCACAGCCGCCTCAACTGCCGTATTGACCATCTCCGCCAGCAGCACCACCGCCATCGCCGACAGCAGATGCAAGAACGGCCCCAGCTCAACCCCCAGCGTCCACGCCGCCAGCAAAACCAGCGTCACAATCGTGAAATGCACCCGCATGTGCTGCTGCGTATCGAAGCAGAACTGCACCCCGTCCCAGGCGTGGCGGAAGCTCAGAACCACCGACTTGCGCTTCCATGCCGGTGGAATCTTCATCTCGTCTGTGCGTTTGCCGTCATCCTGCATCAATGCCTGTGATCTCCTCTAGCTGTCCCATGATCGAGTCCTGTCTCTGCCACATCTCTCGTCTGTCAATTTCATTGTCGTCGTTGTGGCCCAGGGCGTGCAGCACCGCGTGCACAGTCAGCAAAGCCATCTCCCACCCCAAGCCGTGCCCCTCATCATCGGCCTGCAAGGCGGCTTGCTCTACCGAAATGTAGACCTCGGCCTCGCTCTTGCCGTCGGGACCCGTTTCCGCCTCGAAGGCGATCACATCCGTGGGCCTGTCCGCGCCCAGCAGCGCCCGGTTCAGCTCCTGTATCTGTTCATTGTCAACAAGCACCAGACTGAGGCAGTCCACGTCTGCTTCTCCGGCCCCCATTGCCACCTGGGCAACCTCGCGAAGCAGCCTCTCGTCAACGGGGCGATCCTGCAGGTTCCTTATCTCAACTTCCAGGGCCCTGCTCCCCCTCTTGAGGCGTCGTCGGCTCGGCGCTCGCCGCGCCTGTCAGACCCCGCATGTTCTCAGGCAGAAAGCTGTCCGGGTACTTGGTGCGGCGATGGAAAGTCCGGTTTAGTGTGTTCACAAAGGTCGCCTTGATGGTATTGATGTCTCTGAAAGTCAACGGCGCTTCATCGAGCTGGCCGTCATCTATCCGCGCGCCAACCAGCCGCTCAACCAGCTCCTGCACGCGTGCCGGCTGCGGGTCCTCCATCGTCCGCGCCGCCGCCTCCACCGTATCGGCCAGCATCACGATCGCCGTCTCCTTGCTCTGTGGGCGCGGCCCGTCGTACCGGAAGTCCGCCTCCACCACCTCACTCGGATCCTCGGTCTCGGCAGCGGCCTTGCGGTACAGGTAGGAGACCAGCGTCGTGCCGTGGTGCTCGGGGATGACCGCAGCCACCTCCGCAGGCAGCCCCGCCTCCTCCGCCATCTCGATCCCGTCCTTCACGTGCGATATCAGCACCAGCGCCGACAGGTGCGCCGACAGGTGGTCGTGCGGATTCTCGCTGCTGAACTGGTTCTCTGCAAAGAACGACGACCGCTTCAGCTTCCCTATGTCGTGGTACATGCAGCAGACGCGGGTCAGCAGCGCGTTCGCCCCAATCGCCTCGGCCGCCGGTTCCGCCAGGTTCGCCACCATCACTGAGCTCTGGTACGACCCGGGCGCCTCCGTCAGCAGCGCCTTCAGCAGTGGCTCGTTCGGGTTCAATAGCTCCATCAGCCGCATCTCCGTAATCAGCCGCAGCGGCCGCTGCACCACCATCACCAGACCCACCGCCAGGATCGCCGACACCAGCCCCGCCGCCGCCGCCATGCCCAGTTGCTCGTAGGGAATGCTCATCCCCAGCACCTTGCTGCTGATACCCAGCACCGCCGGGTTGATGATGGCCGTCAGCAGCGACGCCCGCGTCAGCATTGTCGTCTTCGTCCCGCTCACCGGGGTTGCATACGCCGCGGCAATCCCGCAGATCGTCGCACTGATCAGCAACCGCGTGTCTCCGCCCGCCGCCATCGAGCCGATGATGACGGCGATGAACAGCGCCGCGGCCACCGCCGCCTCCGCGCTGACCACCAGCGACAGAAACATCGCAATCGTCGTCGCCGTAGTAAGCGCCCAGATCGGGTAGTGGGGGTTGCCCGCCAGCAGCCTGATGATCAAAATGGCCGCAACCACACTCACGCAAAGCGTGTAAAAGAGGCGCTCGTCGCGGTGTGCGGAGGGTGCGAACCTGAATATGTAGACGGCGGTGCAAGCCGCCAGGGCGATGACCAGCAACAGCAGTGCCAGCGCCTGCGTGTAATCAATCTTCGGCTGTACCAGCCCCAGCGCCTCGAAGATCGCCAGGTGACGCTGTGTAACCGTCTCGCCGGGCGAAATGATGAGGTCGCCGGGCTGCAACTGCCGCCGCACTTCCTCCACCTGCTTGGCGGCCTGTTCGCGCTTGTCCTGTGTCGCCTGTGGGTCGTAGATGAGGTTGGGGCGTAGTGCGGCCTGGGCCAACTCGGTCTCCAGCCGCTTGAACGGTGCCGAGATATCGTGCCGATTGGCGGCGGCGGCAGCCGCCTTCTGCGCCTTGTCTAGATCGTCCGTATTGCTGCGAATCTGGGTGTCCATCACCTCCCGCACGATCTCGATTGTGGATGCCTTGCGGCGCTCCAGCGCTCCCTCGTGCACCTCCACCAGCAGTCTCAACGTCTCCGGACTCAACGACACATCCAGCCGCTCGCGCAGCCGGTCAACCTTATCAATGGTGGTCCTCAGCGTCTCATCGGCCCGCACTTCATGGGCCGCCGCAAGTATGTCCGACACCGTCCGCTCCGCCACTGCGATGGCATCCGGCTTGCGATTGTACACGGGGCTTACCGAAGCGGCCGCCTCCTCACGCAGACGCTCCGTCTCCTCCGTATCCACATAGACCGCCGCTCTGTTAGCCGTGATCGTCTGGTCAGCCACATCACCGGGGCGCAGCGACACGCGCTCCGGCTGCAGCCGCCACAGCAGCAGGAGGAATACCGTGAGGGTGGTCAGGGCTACGGTGGTGAGCTTCCGCAGGGTTGCGGCCGACATTCTCCGGCCGAACAACCTCAGCCCCGACCCGTTGCTCTTGTGGCTGTTTCTAGGCATATTGACGGCCTTTACGGAACATCTCAGGGCCGGCACACGACCCCACTACCTGCCCATTCATTGCGACTCGCTACCTGTTGATGAACCGCCGCGCCGCTCTGCCATCTCATAGGCATCCACAATGCGCTGCACCAGCGGATGGCGCACGATGTCGTTGCGGTCCAACTCGCACACACCGACCCCCTTGACGCCCCTCAACACGCCCACCGCGTGCATCAAACCGCACTGCATGCCGCTCGGCAGGTCTGTTTGGGTGATGTCCCCGGTAACAATCATCTTGGACCCAAAGCCCATGCGTGTCAAGAACATCTTCATCTGTCCCGGCGTGGTGTTTTGCCCCTCGTCCAGCACCATAAAAGCATCGTTTATCGTGCGCCCGCGCATGTACGCCAGCGGCATCACCTCGATGACGCCCTTGCCCATCAACCTGTTCAGACGCTCGAACCCCATGATGTCCGTCAGCGAGTCGTGCAGCGGCCGCAGATACGGCTGCACCTTCTCCAGCATGTCGCCCGGCAGGAACCCCAGTTGCTCGCCCGCCTCGACGATTGGCCGAGTCAACACGATCCGGCTCACCTCGCCCGACCTCAATGCCGCCACTGCCATCGCCATCGCCAGGAACGTCTTGCCCGTGCCCGCTGGCCCGATGCAGAACACCGAGTCGCTCTCCATGATCGTCTGGACGTACCTGGCTTGCCCGACCGTCTTCGGGCGGATCGGCTTGTTGCGGTGGGTCACCACAATCGTCTTGCTCAGCACCTCCTTGACCTGCTCGCTGCTGCCGTTGGTCACCGCCTCCACCACCAGCGCCAGGTCGCGGGCGGTGGTCCGCCGCCCCGAGCGAATCAGGTGCAGCATGCCGTCAACGGCCTTGGACGCCTGCTCCGAGGGGCCCGCCTCCCCATACACCAGCACCGACCCATCCGTCGGCACCAGTCGCACCCCGAAGCGCTCCTCGATATTCCTCAGATTGCAGTCGCGACTGCCCAGCAGTTCGGGCATCTCGCTGGCCGCCACCTCAACGCTGGCCGCCGGTGCCCCCTGTGTCTCATCTTGCCCCGCAACGTCGCGTCTCTCCACGTCTCTCACCGCTGCCCTGACCCTTCCGTATCAGTCCGGCCGCTGCGGCAACCAAAGGAAAAAGCCGGGATGCCGCTGAGCGCATCCCGACCCTTGGATTCATACCTCTGCGGCCGGCCGTTTGAGCGCTTGATTTCTTCTGCTAGGGTATACCAACGCACCCGAAAAGTCAACGCTCACTGCACCTATATGCATCTCTTAGCTACAACAACGTATACTACATTTCCGCATCCCCGACCCTCCAACGCCCGCATTTGACATACGCAGCCGCCTCGCGTACCATATCATGTTTCAGGTGACACACCTGCAAGCTCGCGAGGCGCATGAAGACTTGGCCCATCGCCCGACAGACGGGGCATCAGCCCCCTCGAAGAAAGAGAAGCTCCGCCGCATCCTCACCGACATGAGGAGCGTCCTGGTGGCGTGTAGTGGCGGCGCTGACAGTACGCTCCTTCTTGCCGTGGCCGCCGACGTGCTTGCTGACAACTGCGTCGCTGTCACCGCGCGATCCGAGGTCTATCCGCCCGACGAGATCGCCCGCGCCGCCGAAATGGCTGCTCGCCTCGGCGTCGCACACATCACCCTCGACTTCGACCACCTGGCTCTCCCCGAATTCGCAGCCAATCCGCCGAAACGCTGTTACTACTGCAAGCGTGCCCTCTTCGGCAAGCTGCAGCAGGTGGCAAAGGAGCGGGGGCTGAACCATGTCGCCGACGGCACCGTCACCGATGACCTGGGCGACTTCCGGCCCGGGCTGCAGGCACTCCACGAGCTGGGAGTCCGCTCCCCTCTGCTGGAGGCCGGATTGAGCAAGGCCGAAGTCAGGCAACTTGCCCGCGAGCGCAATCTACCCACCGCCGACCTGCCCTCCATGGCATGTCTGGCCTCCCGCATACCATACGGTGACCAGATCACCGCCGCCAAGCTACGCCAGGTCGCCGACGCCGAGCAACTGCTGCGGGACATCGGCATCAGCCAGGTGCGCGTCCGTCATCACGGCGACATCGCACGCTTGGAGGTAATGCCGCAGGACATGGACAAGCTTGTCCGTGAGCCGACCAGGTCGGCGCTGGTTGACGGGTTGCTGGCTCTGGGTTTCAGGTATTGCACGCTGGACCTCATCGGATATCGGTCCGGCAGCCTCAATGAGATGCTTTCGGGGGAAGAGACCGCAAGTGAGTGAATGTCAGCGGTTTGAGCATGATTTCATCGTCGTCGGCTCGGGCGTGGCCGGCCTGTGGACCGCCCTGCATCTGGCCGAGTCGGGCCGCGTGGCCGTCATCGCCAAAGACAAGCTCGACCAGGGCTCCACTGCCTACGCTCAGGGCGGCATCGCCGTGGCCATGGCCGACGACGATGATCCCGAGCTGCATCTGCGCGACACCCTCGAGGCCGGCGCCGGACTGTGCGACGTGCCCGCAGTCGAGACGCTCGCATTCGACGGCCTGCAGGCCGTTCGCGAATTGATCGAGCGCGGGATGCAGTTTGACACCAATAACGGCGGATTCGCCTTCGGGCGCGAGGCCGCTCATTCACAGCGTCGCATACTCCATGCCAACGGCGACGCCACCGGTGCGGCGGTCGAGGCCACCCTGACCGCTGCAGCGACTGCTCATCCGCACCTGCAGATATTCGAGGACACCCACGCGGCACGCCTTCTCGTTGACGATGACCGCTGCATCGGCGTGCAGGCCTACGACCTCCCCACTGGTCGGCCGCTTTTCTTCCTCGCAAGGGCCACCGCACTGGCCAGTGGCGGCGTCGGCTCCCTCTACCGCGTAACCACCAATCCCGAAGTCGTCACCGGAGATGGCATCGCCCTCGCATACCGCGCGGGAGCGGTCCTCAAGGACATCGAGTTCGTGCAGTTCCATCCCACATCGCTGGCGGCGCCGGGCTTCCCCAAGTTCCTCATGTCCGAAGCATTGCGCGGCGACGGCGCACAGCTTCTCAACCATGCCGGCGAGCCCTTCATGGCCCGCTATCACAAGCTGGCCGACCTGGCCCCCCGTGATGAGGTCGCGCGAGCGGTTGTGCAGGAGATGAAAGCCGCCAATCAGCCATTTGTCTACCTCGACCTCCAGCCCATCGGGCGGGAGCGTGCCGAGCGCCGCTTTCCAATGATTCTCAAGGCATGTAGGGACAGGGGCTTTGACGTGCCCCGCGAGCCGGTACCCGTCTCACCGGCTGCGCACTACTTCATGGGCGGCGTGCATACCGACCTCGACTGCCGCACCTCCATCCCCGGCCTCTTTGCCGCCGGGGAGTGTGCTTGCGTCAGCGTGCACGGGGCCAATCGGCTTGCCTCCAACTCGCTCCTGGAGGGCCTCGTATTCGGGGAGCGCTGTGCCGCAGCCATGGCTGAGGCGGAGCCGCTCAGTGCCGCCGCCAAGCGCAGCATGGCCAGGCGCAAGCCCTGGCCCATCCCTGTCGGCACCGGCTTCTACCACGACCTGCGTGACATCATGTGGGATAACCTGGGGGTTGTCCGCTCGGATGCCACCTTGCGCACGGCCCTCCAGTACGTCGAGCATCTTGAGGCCAAGACGTCACAAACCGAATCTCCGACCCGGTGGAGTATGGAGAGCGGCAATGCCCTCCTACTGGCGGAGTTGATGGCTATGGCGGCATTTGCCCGCCGCGAGAGCCGGGGAGCGCACTACCGTGTGGACTATCAAAGCACATCCCGCCAGATGCACCAGCACACCCTGGTGCGCAGGGCTGATAGCGGCGAGCCCCAGATTGACTACGCGCCCGTCGCCTCCCAGCGCCTCCGCTAGCCGCGCCGCGCCTCAATCATCCGCAATTACCACAAACGCCCCGTGCAGCCCAGTGCCTCCGCCGCTCGCGCGGTACGAGAACATCGGCACCTCCCCGCAACGCGTGCACAGGTCCGACTTCCTCACCGCCTCCTCCTTGACCCTGCAGTCCAGCAGGGCCTGCCGGTTAAGCTCCGTAAGGTCAACGTAACGCGCCGGTTCGCCGCTCATCAAATCCTCTCCGCCCGGCAAATCGGCCATGGCGGCGATCACCTCAGGGCCGACCTCGTAACACTTGCCGCATATGGCCGGGCCGATGACCGCCTCGATGTCTGCCGCATCTGCTCCCAGCGCGCACATCGCCTCAACGCCCTTGCGTGCTATCTGGGCCGCAGTACCGCGCCAGCCTGCGTGCAGCACCCCGACGGTCAGCGGCTCGGAGCAGTAGAGCAGCACCGGCACGCAATCGGCGAACGTCAGGTTCAGCACAATCCTCCGCTCCTGCGTCAGCAGGCCGTCGGTCTGCGCATAACACGGGCCGGCCGGCCGCACCCTCAAACCGCCCAAATCCCCCCTGCGAACGATAGCCACACGGTTGCCGTGCACCTGGTCCGCACATACCACCGGCCATTCTTGCGCGCCCATGGACCCCAGCACGCGCGCGCGGTTAGCCGCCACTCGCTCCGGCTCATCGCCCACGTGATACGAAATGTTCAGACCCGACCGAGCATCGGCCGGGTCATGTTCTCCGCGTTGATTGACCCCGCCCCTGACGCCAAGCCAATCCACTCTCACGGCCCATATCCCGTCATCCATACCTTGCCCTCTTCAGCGCAATGCCGCAGGCCTCGCTCACCTCCCCGCGGCTCGGGCCTCCAAGCCCCAGTCCTCCACAAACCACTATTGCCCCAGCAGCGGCTGCACTATCTCCGGCGGGTAGTAGCAGCAGAACCCGTATGCGCCCATGCCGCACAGCAACCCCAGGTTCGCGCTGCCGGCGGCCGCGTCCTTTGCACGCACGGCCGTCATGCTGTAGCAGGGCGGCATCAGCGGGCGCGGCACCTCCGACGGGTCGCCCGGCAGCACCAGCGTCGGATAGCTCGCGCGCTGATTGGCGCACACAAAGTGAAACCACCCCTGCGCAGTGCCCACCAGAAAGCTCCAGCGGTCATTGCGCAATATCAGCGGCTCAACATAGCGCAGGCCCAGCAGCCCCCCGTGCAGACGTGCCGACGTCTCATCTCCGTCGCCCAGAAATCCCAGCAGCCGCACGCCCTTACGGAAGATCGGCATGCCGCCGCCCTTCGCCACCTCGTTCTCGAAGTAGACCAGCCCGCCCTCGGGAATCACGAACTGCGGAAGTGCGCTGTCGGGCGGCGCAGCCGCTCCGTTCATCGGCACCGGCGCTGCGCCGGCCAGCAGGTCCGAGTCGCCGTCGCCGTCATAGTCAACCACATATATCGCGCTCAGGCCGTTCACCTGAAGGGGCGCACCGGCCAGCTTCACATACCCCGCATACTGCAGCCCCCCGCGATTGAGCCATATTTGCACCGTGCCCCCGGCGTTCCCCACTATCAGGTCTATTGTCCCGTCTCCATCCATATCGGCCAAGCGCGGCCACGCGCAGGGCGTCTCATCTGCAGCCTCCCCGGCGCGAATCGGCACCCCCTTGGCATCGCTGATCAGCCTGGGCTGTAGGTAGTCGCCCCCGCGCTTCAAGCAGACCCAAATGTTCCCGCACTCACCGCCCGCCACCACGTCCATCGTCCCGTCGCCGTCATAGTCCGCACCCGTCGCCGCCGCATAGCGTCCCACATCCAGCGGCACGCCCGGTGCGCGCAGGTAGCCGATGAATTGGGTGGTCTGGCCGCTGAATCTGTATGCGCCGACGAAGCCGCTCTCCTCGCCGACCAGCAGCTCCGCATGGCCGTCACCATCCAGGTCGGCCAGTGTCGGCGAGCAAGCGTGCGTGCCGCTCCCCGGGGCCGGCAGAATGACGGCCTCGGCCAGTCCATGCCCCGTTCCCCGGTACAGGTGCAGCCTGCCCTGCGCGTCCCCGACCAGCAGATCGAGAATACCGTCGCCGTCGCAGTCACCAGCTGCCGGACGCGCCCGCCCCGGCACCGCAACCGGCGTCCCTGCAGCCGTCGCCAGCGGCGCTGCCGCCGAATACGCGGGAGCGCCGGTAGAGCCGTTGGCAATCCACCACACCGCCCCTGTCTGATCGCCCAGCAGCAGGTCAATGTCGCCGTCGCCATCAAAGTCAACCGCTTCAGGCGACAAGCCGCGCACTTGTGTCTCGCCGAACAGTGACTTGCTCTCTGCTGTGAGCAGCTTACCGGCGGTAACCAGCCGCTCGCGACCCCAGTACACCAGCAACTGGTTGTCCTTCCCCAGCAGCAGGTCAACCGTCCCGTCTCCGTCCATGTCACAGAGCTTCGGGCAGCTCTGCACGCCGTTGCCGGTTCCGGTCAGCGTGGCCCCGTGCTTGAGCATCACCTGCGGAGGGCCGAAGACCAGCCCCCCGGCGTGCTCGTACAGCACCAGGTCACCGTAATCCGACCCCAGCAGCAGGTCCGGCTTGCCGTCGCCCGTATAGTCTCCCCAGGCTGGATTGGCGTAGTCGCCTGCTGTGAGGCGGCCCTCGGTGACGATGATTGGCTGGCCGTGCAGATAGGGGATAGGCCCTGCGGTAACGAGCATGCCGAACCGCTCGCCCGCAGCGGGGCCGGCAATCAATAGAACGCTTGCCATTGCGCTAACGAGAAGAACGGCGCTTCGGGGTCTTACCTGCATCACAACACATCGCCATGGTATCTGTTCTGGGCACTATCCATCTATGAAGAGGCTTTCGCGCCGCCGCCGTCATTGCCGTTTGTCGTTTGCCTTTGTATTGTAGGGCGCGGACCCGGGTTATGTTCAAAAACGCCGATCCGGCACTGCTGCGGGCCTCACAACCGCTCTCAGGTCCGTTGGCAACGGTTTTCTGAACACAACCGAGGCTTTTTGAACATAACCCCCGTGCCGCACCGCCGTGGCCGTTTGCCGTTCGCCGATGCCGCGCTACCTCTCGATGATCGCCTCCGCACCGCCCGGCCGCTTCTCAACACCCTCTTTCGTCACCCAGAATGTAATGGCCGGGAACGGGTACAACCAATCCTGCGGCGGTACCCACCCGCAGCATCCGGCAAGGGGCGCCCGCGTCCGGTTGTCCCATATCCTGTCATATCGGCTTTCGAGGGCGGCCACGAATTCCCTCGCATCATCCTGGCCGACACGTAGCGCGTCTCGCATCTCGAAATTCGTGTACGTTACCGCATACGGCGACAGCCGCTCCAGCGCCTTCGCGTCAATGCCGATGGTCACGTGCGGCCGCACCGGCCTGAAGAAGCTCTGCCACAGCGGGCTTTCCCGCAGCAGCGCCCCGCCGTTGGCATAGTCCAGCGGCAGCCCCTGGAACCACGGCTCCCACACCGTCCCCACGGTCTCCTGTTGCGGGACGTAATCGGTGACCATCCACAACATGCGATCCCGCTCATCCGGCTGCATCAGCTCCAGAGCAAGCTGGGTGCTGTAGTAGCTGCTTGCGCCCATCGCTGCAGCCACGAGCAGCACGGCCACCAGTTTCAGTTCCGCCCGCTTGCGCCACACCAGCAGCGGGCTGGCCGCCGCCAGGACTGCAATCGCCGGCACCAGCGGCATCTCGTACCGCATGTAGCGCACACCCGAAGCACCGATCACAGCTAGCCACACCACCGTAAACACCGCCAGCACGAGCCCGGGACCCCGATACCGCTCTTCCCGCAACAGCCCCCATATCCCCAATATCGCCAGGATCGTCGCGCCGGTGGTGGTGACGGTCAGGCTCTGCAGGTGGAACCAATAGCCGTTAGGGTCGGCGGAGCGCGCCGGCTCCTCACCGACCCGCATGTGCTGCATCTCGTAGAGGATATCCTGCCTGGCGTGCTGCCAGTCCATCAGCGTGTAGGGCGAGCTCGCCGCAAATGCGCCCGCGCTCAGCACCAGCAGCCACAGCAGGTTCCGGCTCCGGGTCGGCTCGGCCCTCTGCCGGCACAGCCGCAGCAAATGCGCCGTCAGCGGCGCTACTACCACGATAACGCCGGCGTATTTCGTCGAGGCCGCCAGACCAACCGCCAGCCCCGCCAGGCAGTAGTTCAGCGACGACGGGTGCTGGTAGATCCGAATCGCGAACAGCAGGGCCAGCGCCGTGAACAGACCCAGCGTCACATCCACCGTCCCATAGTGCGAGTGCAGCACGTGAATGGGGAAGACGGCGCACAGCAGGGCGGCCACCAGCCCTTGCCGGTGGCCCGCAATCTGCCGGCCTATCCAGTACACGGTGACGACCGTCAGCAGCGCCGCCAGCACGCTCACCTCGCGCCCCACCAGCGTCCAGTCCTGCAGCATCCCCGGGAACTGGTGCACGCTGACCAGCGACAGATGTCCGCCTGCCAGCAGCAGGCACGAAAACGCCACCAGGTACAGGTACAGACTGCCGTAGTTGAAAAAATGCGGGTTGAGGTCGCCAGTGCTCAGCGCGAAGGCGCCCCGCAGAGAGTGGAACTCATCGGGGTGGTAGCTGAAGAGGTGCAGTTCGTTCGGCAGTCCCCACCTGATCCCCGCGTAGCGCAGGGCCCCCCCGATCAGCAGGACCAACGCCACCGCAAGCCACCCACGCCCCGGCGTCGTCCTGGCCACATACTCGGTATCGCGTGTGCGTTCGTCCATTCTTCCCCGTCGGCTGCGAGTGCTGGAACGACCCACGATGCGTCGGCGATTATTGTACCACATTTGGGGAATTCTTTTTAGTAGCCCCGCCCCGAACTACCTGTCGGCGCTCAGTGCTCTTCCTTAGCGGGCCCGCCTTGCAGCGCCAGGTCAACGATTACCATGCGGTGGTCCGAGCTGCCCGTCCTGACGGCACGTCCGCCCTTCACCCGGAAATGGTCGCTTATCCACACCTGGTCAATCCGTGAGAACGGCGTCTCATTGATGATCGTGTTCGGCCAGCCGCTGCCACCCTCCGCAAACGCATCGCGCAGGCACCCACGCAGCGGCGCGTACAGCGAGTCACCCGCAGGCGCATTGAAATCACCGCCTACAATGGTCGGCGACTGTCTCGTCCACGCCCGCGCATACCGCGCCACAATCGCCATCTGCTGCTCTCTCGCGGCGCGGGCATGAGCCGCCTTCAGCCAGGTGATCGGGTGCCAGAACTCGTAGGCCAGCTCCGGCAGCGTCAGTCGTGTGGACAGCGTCATGAGCTCCGTCGGCGGCTTGATGCCGGCCAGGGTGATGACCGACGCACATACCGTGCCGCGTTCCCCGAGCGGCACATCCAGCGGCCGTACCGACCCGCGTGCCAGTATCGCCGGGTCCTGGCTGCTGGCCATCATCCAGCCGGGACAGGCCGCCAGAACCTTCCTCAGCTCATTTACTCCCGGGGCTTCCTGCAGCAGCACGATGTCGGGGCAATAGGAGAGCGCTTCTATGGCCGCATCCGGATTCCCGCCCGCACAGTTCAGCGTGATCACCCGCACGCAAGCGCCGTCAGTCCCAGTCTGATGCGGCGACCACGCCTCCGGCCTCGTCAGCGAGCGCAGCAGCATCGCCGGCTCCTCCGCAATGAGCGGCGTCACCAGCAGCCACAGCGCCGCGCCGACCACTCCCCACTGCCGGTTGCGGCACGAGATCCCGAACAGCGACAGCGCCATCGCGGGCAGCGACCAGAACCAGAACGGCCAGATCGTGATCGGGTCCACTCCTGCCGGACGCAGCGCATATAGCGCTGTCAGCACCACCCACGCAGCTATCGAGACGACCGACAGGTAAACGCGTGGGCCGCAACTGCCGCGCGGCTTGCTCATCTTCCCCGGATGGTCCACCCGCTCAGCCATCGGCACTATTACTCACTTGAGCAATTACGCACTATAACGATTTCGCGCAGGCAGGCATCCTTGCCGGCCTTTCCTGTTCCGTAGGACAAGCGTCCCTGCCCGTCGCCTCTTCGGGCACATGGCCTTATCGCGTGCCACAGCCCTTCCAGCCTGTAGTTTCCCCTTTGCCGTTGTCGTCTGCTCTGTCATTCGGTAGGGGCGCACTGCGTGCGCCCGCCAGCGGGTACCCCTGCCTGTCCTCCATATCCGTTTACCGATGCCGTTTCCCACTTCCCTTCAGGGAAGGGGGCTAGGGGGTTAGGAGGGCTAGCCTAGCCCTCCCGCGCCGCCGTTATGCCGTTGCCGTTTGCCGTCTGGAGGGGCCGATCCTCGTATGCCGCTATCCCTCAATGATTGGCTCCGGCTGGAAAGCCGGAGCCATACGAAAAACACGGCTTTAACGCAAGACGACAAGACTTTCACATGTCACAGGCCCTAGGACCTGTGATGCCCGTTCATCTACGGCTTGCCGTGCATGATCGGGTAAGCCGACGGCGCGCACCAGTTCCCGGCGCCGTCCTGCGCGCGCAGGTGGAAGAACCACAGCCCCGGCTCCAGGTTCCCGAACTGCTTCGCTACCGCAAGCCCCTCCGGCTCCGTATCAGGCACTGTCAGCGGGTCGCGGTCCAGCACGTAGCTGTACCCCTTGATGCCCGTCGTATCGGTGGCTTCCCAGCGTATCACCGGCGCTTTGGTGCTCACCTGGCCGATCATGAAGTTGTCGAAGTACGCCACGGCTCCCTGCGCGTTATTCATCGTGTTGCGGTCGCCGATGACGATGTTGGTCACCGTCAGCGGCCCGTTCCGCTTCTGCTCTTTCAGCGCCGCGCCTAGGTCGAAGCTGGCACGATGCCACTGCTCGTCCGCCTTCACACCCGCGATCTTCCCAATGGTGCCTCCGCCGCCGTCGCTGAACTCGATGTCCCACCACCGCCCGTCCATGTTCACCGAGAAGTCAAGTTTGACTGCCGAGGACAGCTTGTAGTCGAAGGCGATGATCGGGTACTGGTCGGCTGAGTAGCTCCCGCTGTAAACCAAAGCGGACATCGCACCCCCTGCCGACCTGTTGGTCAGCTTCACACTGCACGATCCGCTGGCCGCTGTGGTCTTGTCAATGCTCACCTCGGCACCCCTGGAGCCGCCGCGATTCGCCCACCCCGCCAGACCGTCCTCGAACGTGTTGCCGACCAGCGTCGGGTGTGTCTGCGAGCTAATGTCGCGAATGGTCGGCCCCTGCTTGTCGGCCGCGTAGGACATCGTCCACGACCACGACGGCAGCTCCTTCACCGGATTGCCCGCATAGTCAGCCGCCTGCAGCAGCTTCACCGCCACCTTCGCGCTGTCGTCGAACACCACCGGCGCCGGGCTTACCTCCTCGCAATTCCACACAAGCTGTCGCTTCGGCAGCGAGTAGGTCAGACCCGAGTTGGCGATGCTGTACTTCCGCCCGCCTACCTCCAGGACTATGCTGGTGGGATCAACGTCGGCCGGGCCGTCATCGGACAGGTTCAGGACCGTCTGCGAAGTCGCCACTGCCGCATCCGCCGACGGGGAGCCGATCGAGGCGGTCGGCTGCCGCGAGTCGACCAGCACCGCCCGTCGCGTCACCGCTCCCCAGTTCCCCGCGCGGTCCTGTGCTCGCAGGCTGATCCATAGCTTCCACAAATCAGGCAGCGGCAGCGCGAAGGCGTTCTCCTTCTCCATCAACTCCCGCGCCGGCACCTTGTAGCCCTGCTCGTCCGCAAGCCAGCTCACCCCCGCAATCCCTGAGCCGTCCGCGCTCTTCCAGCGCACCGGCACCGGGCTTGCACCGCTGATTACCGGCACGATCCGGAAGTTGTCTATGTGGTAGTGCGCCCCCACGCGGTTGCCCGTGCTGCCCCAGTCAGCCAGCAGGAACTGCCGCACCTCGTACGTCGCCGCATTCGGGTCGTCCTTCTTCAGCATCTCGTACAGGTCGAACTCCGCATGGTGCCACTCATTGTCCGTCTGCACGTCGGGTACCTTGCCGATTACACCCAGGTTGTTGTCGTTGTCCGTGAACTGAATCGCCTTGTAGTCCCCGTTCACGTACACCGCCAGGTCCGCCCGCAGCCGGTCATCGGCCTTGTAGTCGAATGCAACGATCCGCTGCTTGCCCGCCTGGAACCGCTCGCCGGTGACACTCACCCCGAACCTTCCACCGTACGTCGGATTGTATACCTTCAGACTGTAGTTGCCGTCAGCCGCCGTCGTCGCGTCGCGATACAGCACCGCCTCGCCGCTGGCGCGCGGCGACCAGCCTCCCAGGCCCCTCTCGAACGTATCGTCAACCATGTACGCGTCGGCGATCTTGATATCCGGCGCCGTCGGCGCTGTCTTGTCCTGTTTGTAGCTCACCATGAATGCCAGTTGCTGCGGCTGTGCCGCATTGCCCGCGCGGTCGCACAGTTGAGCTAGTTCCACCGTCGCAGACTGCCCGTCCTCCAGCGCAATGCCCGCGGCGGCCGCGTCAACACACAGCACGTTGGCCGCCGCATCCCAACTCAGCCCGTCCTTCGCCGGCGAAAGCTGTTGGTCGTTGAGACGCGCCGACAGCTTGTTCACGTCAATCCCGCTGCCCCCCGGGTCCTTCAGCGCGATCCTCACCACGCCGTCCCCGATCTGCGTTCCCGGCTGCGGCGTGACCGACGCCACCACCGGCGCCTCCGTGTCCACCGCCGCACGGTAGTTGACCGTCGGACCCCACGTATCGTCATTCAGCAGCGGCCTCACGTGCGCATACCAGACCCCTTCGCCCTGCAAGTCCAATTGCAGCGCCCGCTCCTGCGTGGTCATCTGTGCCGGCGGCTCGCCCAGAGCGTTCCGGTCCACCGAGACCGCATACCCCTTGACCCCGCTCACCGTCGGCGTAACGTCAACCCTCAGCGTCTTGCCGCTCGGCTGTCCCACGAAGAAGTTGTCCATGTACCACGTCGCATTGACGTGATTGCCGCCGAAGCCCGCCAGCAAGTAGTTCTCATTGCTCGCATTGCCTACCCACAGGTCCATGCACGTAAAGCTGCTCTTGTCCGGAGCCAGCGCCTTCAGGTGCCCCAGCAGATCAAACTCCGCGTGGTGCCACTGCTCATCGGCCACGACCTCCGCAATCGCGCCCAACAGCAGGCGCCCGGGTGCAGGCTGCCGACTCCCTGTGAAGACGATCTCATACGCTTGATCCCCGTATGTCAGGTAGAAGTTCACCTTGGCGTCGCGCGTCAGCCGGTAGTCGAAGCCCAGCATGGACGCCCTGTTGACATCTATGCTCCCCTTGTTCAGCGTCGCCCCGAAGCTCCCACCTGCCGCGCTGTTCACCAGCCGCAGGCACTGCCCGCCGTCCTTGCCTGCAGCCACCACACTCAGCTCGGCCCCCTGGTCTCCGTCGCGGGTGGCAAAGCTCCCCACGCCGTTCTCGAAGTCGTTCTGTAGCGAGAAGTGGCTCTGACTTGTCAGCCGGATATTCGCCGAGTCGGTATCGGTCGGCTTCTGCGCCACCACGGCATCGTCCGGCAGCGGACTGCGCACCAGCTTCTCGTCCTCATAGTAAACCTTTATGCGGGGGGTGATGATATCATTGCGCAGCACCCAGATTCCCACCCGCCCGCTCTCCAGCGGTTGGTCGTCCTTCGCCTCCAGCACCAGCTTGTTATCCATGTACAATTGCAGCGTGTCGTCCGATTTGCGCACCCGAACCCCCCACCACTTGCGGTGCCATTCGTAGGTCGAGGGCTGGCCGTTCTCCAGAATCGGCCACAGCGCCTCCAATTCTCTCGTCTCGGCAAGCACCTTGGTCCCGCGCATAATCCGGGTGACCCGGTTGTCATTCCCCCCGATGACGAATGAGTAGCCGCTGTCGGGATTGGCGCCATCGCCGCAAATCGTGATATTGGCATCATTCGGGGGCAGGTACGTCGGGGAGCGGTTCAGCCGCATCTTGAAGGCCACATACATCTCAACCACAATGTCGCCAACGAATTCGCGCTTGTTCCAGAACGCCGCGATGCCGTCGGGAGAGTACCCGCCGTACCACGACCACTGCGGAGAGCACGTCCACCGGTTCGTCGCATTCCATTCGCCGCTGCGCACCAGCCAATCGGTCGGTGCCTTGCTGAACGTATAGTCATATACATTACTGGAGAATAGCTCCGCCGCGCTCGCATCCAGTGCCAGCCCCGAGCCGCCGACCGAGAACCCGTACAGCCCCCCGTCCGCATATTCCGTCGCATTGGCCGGCAGGCTCTGCAGCCGCGCCAGCGCCTGCTGCGAAGCCGTGTGCCCCGGCTCGCGCTGCAGCACCGCTTTGAACGTCGCCGTGGCCTCCTCGCGCCGTCCCTGTGCCGCCAGCGCCTCCCCCAGCCAGTAGCGCGACTCCGTTGACTCCGGCTTGGCGGCCAGCACCTCCCGGAAGTCCGACGCAGCCCCCGTGAAATCGCCGGATGCAATCTCGCAGCGGCCCAGCCAGAACCGCGCTCCCAAATCGCCGGGATTGGCGGCCAGCACCGCCTTCAGCTCCCGCGCCGCCAGCTCGTAGTACCCGTCGCGGAACGCCAGCAGAGCGCCCTCAACGGATGCCGCCTGCGCGATCCCGCACAGCAGCACTACCAGCACCGCCGCAATGCACAGTTCTCTCATGGACTTGCCCACCATGCACATCATCATATACCATTAACCCTCGCACCGGCAAGCGACATTACCTGCTACCCGCAACGTTCCTCGCACGCACCACCATCCGCCTCATACGACACGCTTCCTTGCCTATGGCTGCCATCGCCGTTCGCTTCCGGTAGGGGCGCACTGCGTGCGCCCGCATCTCAAGCCTTCGCGTCCCACAGGCTTTCCAGCCTGTGGTCCCTTTGCCGCCTCTCCATCTACTCCTTCACTGCCATGTCGGCCTGCAATGCAAGCGTGTCGTTGACCAGCACCACCAACCACCGCCCGCGCCGCTCGAAGCTGATCTTCGCCTCCGAGCCTTCCACCTGCGCCTTCGCCTCGGCGCGCACCTTGTCACCGGCCCGCAGCGTCAGCCCGATCTCCTTCGACCCGCTGCTCAGCGCAACCACGAGCTTGTTGGTACTCGCGTCATCCGGGCCCTGCGCCCCGATGATCAGATTGAGCTCGCCGCTCTTGGTCCCGATGTCCGGTATCGTGAAGACGAGCGCGTTCTCACCGAAGTAGTCGCCCTTGGTCCACCAGGTCGCCTTGTCGCTTTCCGGCTTCACCCACGGCGCTTGCGTGCTCGCCCATTCCGACATCTCCGGATGCTTGGAGGTGTCGGCGAACTCCTGCTGGATCCGGCTGGTCTGCTTCGAGGGGATGATCTGTACGAGCGCGCTGTCGAATTCCGTCTTCGCGGACCCGGACGCGAACACGCCCACGGCACCGGCCGTATTGCCCGGGCTGAACGCCTGAACCTGTCGCCGCCCCTCGATGGACAGCGCAATCAGGCCGTCCCGCAGGCTGGCCTCGGCGCGGTACCAGGTCTTCGCCGGCACGGTTATCGGCGCCTCTGCAAGCACCTTCTCCTCGCCGTCTTTCACCTGCACCGCCTGCACCTTCCCGTCCAGCGCCGTGCCCCTCTGTGCCCAGCGCAGCAGGCAGTAGTTCTTCGGGTCCTGGTAGCCCACCACCAGCCCGCACGCGCCCCCGTTGGCGGGCTGAATGTTGGCCGAATACTGGTAGTGCTCCCAGGTGCGTCGCCCGGTCACCGCCAGCGCCGGCCGCCCGCTCGTCGTCCGCAGCACACCGTCCGCTTGCTGCCAGTCGCCCGCCAGCATCTGCCACTTACCGGGCACATCCTCCGAGAAATCCTCCACGAAAAGCTCCCACGGACCGCACACCACATCGTCAAAGAAGGCGCCCTTCTTGCTTTCGGTGTACAGCCCGATCTGCCCCTGGCCGAATGTATTCACCTGCGTGGCAAGCCGCAATTCGTCATCCACCCACACGTGAATGACGCCTTCCGAGACCGCGCAGCGCAGGCAGTACCACTGGTCCGGCTGGAATCCGCCCTTCGCCTCGGCCTCGATTTTTGCCGCCCCGTTCCTCACGGTGATTACCTGCAGCCGCCCCCCCTCACGATGGCCCTTGCCGACCCAGCGAATGGCGATGTAGTTACCTGCATCCTGGTAGTACACCACCAGCCCCACGGCCTCCTCATCCAGCGGCTGAATCGCCGCCTCCAGGCTGTACACATCCCAGAACCAGTATCCCGTCGCCGTGATAGCCGGCTCCTCGGCGCTCCGCTTCCCCAGGTACGAGAATGCGTTGGCCGACTTGTCGGCCTCCTGGCGGCTCGCCTGGTCGTCATCGCGCAGCGTCCGCTGTTCCCAGGTGCCGGTAACCACGTCCCATGCGCTCGGCCCGCCCTCCTCCCGCACGAAGTCGTCGGTCAGGAAGATGTCGCCCACCGGCTGAATCCTCAGGTCCTCGAACGCGCCGCCCCCCATCGCCAGCGTCCCCACCTTGCCGTCATGCAGCGAGCTGTCGTAGGCGTGGGCTATCATCTCATCGCCCCACAACAACGCCATCCGCCAGTCCCGTCGTTGCACGGTCAAGGGAATCGTCTCGGCC
The DNA here is from genome assembly GCA_964549395.1 of uncultured Armatimonadia bacterium. Classification (GTDB taxonomy): domain Bacteria; phylum Armatimonadota; class Zipacnadia; order Zipacnadales; family UBA11051; genus UBA11051. The sequence continues at coordinate 21,731 of CAZJVY010000053.1, forward strand.
CCCTCAGCCGCCGGCCTCAGCGTCCCCACGCTGCCGATCCGCTCCGTATTGCCGCCCGCCACGCGATAGAACTTCGCCTTCCCGTCCTTCAGGGCGATGGCGTAGTGATCCCCGCCATCTGCTTGCTGGTTGAAGATGATGCGGGCATCCAGGGCGTCTAGCGAGGAGGTGCGCAACTGGCCGACCAGGTTGAAATCGCCCTTGCCCTCATCCTCGAGGTACGTCGGCTCAGCCGCCGCCGCGATGCCAACCGACATCTGCAGCACTGCGGCCAGCAGCGCCACCAGGATTACCGCTTGACTTCTCCCTGAAGTTGACAACGGCTCACGCTCCGGAATCGTCCGTACGGTCTCGGGTCGAATCGCCGGCCCCGGACTCTCGGTGTAATGGCTACTCTGGCATGATGATGTACTGCGGCGTCTCCGTTTCCGCGCTCACCGGCACATACCGCGTGTCCGTCGTCAGCAGGAACTGGTCGAGCTTCGCCCCATCCTCCCGGTTCTGGAACCGGAACGTGTGGACACCCGCCGTCAGGCTGATCCGCAGGCCCTGACGCGGCACCCAGTGCCACACCTGGTAGGTGCCGTCATTGCCGAACACCACCGCCGGCTTGTCGTCAATCTTCAGGAAAAACGAGTTGCCGCACCCGTCATACCAGTGCGCGCGACCGAACAGGTTGTAGGTCCCCGCCTGCGGGACGTTTATCTTGAACAGCGCGTAGCCGCTGTCAATTGGCGCACCCTCCGTAGTCCCGTGCGGCCGCTGCAGCGGTATGTGGATATACGCCCCGCCCGAGGCCACCTGGCTTGTAACCTTCGCCATCGAGGCTTGGATGCTGTAGTAGTGCTCCGCCTCCACCACGATCTTCACCGCACCGGCAGAGCCCGCCGTCATCACCACAATCACCAGCGCAAGCAGCGCAATGCTGAGAGCCTTCTTGCGAATAATCATGCTTTCCATTCTCCCTCGCTCCTTATTGGACGTAACAAGTGCAATGAATGTGCCTCATTCGCTCCGCAGGGCACCCGCATCCACAACCGCGATTAGCGCGAACAGCAGCGCCCACACCAGCCCAATCCCCCTGACGAACGACGATGTGAACATGTTTATCAACCCGATTGCCGCCACCGATCCGGCCAGCCCCATCGCCAAGCCGGTCGGCCAGCCCTTGTCAACGCGCACCCACAACGCAATCGCCTTCCGCCAGAAGTGCCCCAGGTACGCAACCAGGCACACCAGCCCCGCAAAGCCCATCGAGCTCCCAACCACCAGATACAGATTGTTCGTATCCGGCTCCGACTTCTTCACATTCGGCAGGAAGCCGTAGTATGCCGAGCTTCCGATGTTGAGCTGGAAGTTCCCCGCCCCCACACCCAGCATGAAGTTGTCCGCGATCATGTTCAATGCCGGCTGCCACTCCAGCCAGCGCTTCTTGACTACATACTCCTCCGTCTCCGCCTGGTCCGGCCCCTCGGCCACCTTGTAGATCGGGCCCTCCTCGCGCGGATCGAACAGCTCCCGCATGGCCGCATCGTGATTCCGCGGCAGCACCGCCACCAGTGCCACCAGCACCGCCACCAGCCCGATCCCGTGTCCCCGCGCCTCACGGTAGCCGAACGGAGCCAGCGCCACCAGCACTATCAGCAGCACCCACACCAGCGCCGGCGACAGCATGGTCAGCGCACCCGCCGCGACCGCCACCGCAAGTCCCCACCGCAGCCGCACCGACCGCACCCACAGCATGATCCCGAAGCAGACCGGCAGCACCATCGCCAGGTAGGCGCTGTAAACGTTCCTGTTGGACAGCAGCCCTCCTACGTCGAAGGCCCGCTCCGCGCTGAAGTACTGATACCATGCCGGCAGGATGTTGGCCGCCGTCGGTATCGCCAGCGCCACAAGTGCCGTCCGGATCCGTCCGGGCGTATTGATTACATCCGCAAACAGCATGTACGCCACAACGAAGTACAGGGCTATCTGCAGGAACTCGACAGCGGAAGCCTTGACACTCTCAGCCATTCCGGCCGACAGCAGCGCCACCAGCAGCAGGCCACCCACAGCCAGCGGAGGCCAGACCAGCCCCCCAGCGCCTCGCCGCAGCCGCCAGATTATCCACAATCCTGCCACCGCGACCGTCAGCATGTCGCTGTAGGCGATGAACGGGCCGTGCTTCGGGTCCAGTGCCAGCGCTAGTTGCGTCGGCGCTATCACTATCAGCAGCAGCGTCAGCCGGTACAGCCAATCCGGCGCTACCGGATCGGCCGCCCGCGTTGTTCCCTCCGGATTGTCATGCCGCACAGTATCCATTACGGACCCGCCGGACACATCCTATGTCTCACAACAACCAAGCGCAATACTAATTTCGCGGTGGGCAGGCATCTCTGCCTGCCCACGCAGACGGGATTCTCTCGCGGATTCGCGCAAGTTACTACTACAGACGCATTCCTCTACACTGCAATTCCGACAACGTGCCTCGCCGCCGCGGCCAGCAGACCCAGCGCCAGGTACCACGCCGGCACGCTGCCGACCCCGGGCGCGCCAGTCATCCGCAGCACCGCCGCCAGCAGCAGCCCGTACTCCAGCACCCGCCCGATCAGAAGCCTTGTGTACATCCCGCCCTGCAGGTCGTACACCGGCGACAGGACGCTGTACATGACTATCCCCAATGCCAGGAGCAGACCGCCCGACACCAGAATCGCCCGCGAGAACGGCACCCCGTCCGGCCGCTGGTCGCATCCCGCCAGCACATACAGCGCCGCACCTAGCAATGCCGCCAGCAGCCCTATCGTCCCCACACCGGGCGCGAAATCCATCACATACGCCGGCATCCGCTCGCCCCAGGACGGCACCAGCGCCGCGATTTGCGGATCGTAGGCCAGGCTGAACGCCAACCCCGCCATCAGCGCCGTGACCGCCTTCCCGCCGTCACTGGCGGCAAACTGCCCCCGCCGCACCAGCAGGCCGACAATCACCCCTACTGCCAGGCCCGCCACAACCACGAAGAAGAGCTTGCTGTAGAGCGGCGGCTGCACCGTATACGCGCACGAAACCACGACCGCCAGCATGCCGATGTGGAACACGACCGCCAGCGGAAGCGTGCCTGGCCTGTAGCCTGGTGCCGCAAACTCCGGTACGCCGCGTTCAGATGCCATCTTGCTTCCCGTAGCCCACGATCAGTTTACTACCATCGGATGTAGTAGATAATACCTTAGATTCCCCATCCTGTAAAGAGTTGCACTCCTCCCGCCATGCAATCTCCCGCTGCAGCACCCGTCCAAAGCTCTCCGCCAGCGACCTCCGCAGCGCATCCTCGCTGACCTCCGTCCCCAGGCTTGCCAGGCTTCCCACATCCTCCGGGGCCAGGCCGCACGGCGCGAAGCCACGGAACTCCCCCGGGTCGGTGCTCACATTCAGCGCAAAGCCGTGGTACGTTACCCAACCGCGCACCGCTACTCCAACCGCCGCGATCTTCCTCCCTTGCGCCCACACGCCCGTCTTCCCTGCAATCCTGTACCCCCGCACGCCGTGCCTCCCCAGCGCGCCGATGATGGCCGCCTCCACGTTGCGGATATACCGGTGCAGGTCCCGCTCGGCCCCGCGCAGGGCCACAATCGGGTAGCCGACAATCTGCCCCGGACCGTGGTAGGTGAGCCGCCCGCCCCGCGTTATCCGCACCACTTCCACGCCTTGCGCCGCGAGCCTTCCCGCTGCCGCTTCGTCCTCGGCCTCCGCCGCACGGCCTACCGTGACCACCGGCGCGTGGCTGACGAACAGCAGGTAATCGTCCCTGTCACCGGCCAGCTTGCCGGCCACCAGCCGCTCCTGCAGGCGCAGGCACTCGGCATATTCCGCATGCCCGCAGTCCGTCACCACCAGCCGGCTCCGCGTGACGGCCGCCTCACTCACGGTAGGGCGCACCCACTCGCGCGTACAGCTCCGCATACCCGGCAATCATCCCGTCCAGAGTGTAGTGCGTCTCGACCAGTTGCTTTGCCGCAGATGCCCTGCGCGCTCGCTCAGCGGCGTCGCTCATGGCCTCCCGCAGCGCCGCCGCCAGACTGCCGGCGCTTGCCGGGGCCGCCAGCCAGCCGTTCGTCCGCCCGTCTATCAAATCCGCATTACCCGGAATGTCGGTAGTCACCACCGGCACCCCCGCCGCCATCGCCTCCAGCAGCCCATAGGGGAGACCCTCCCACAGCGACGGCAGCACGAACACATCAAGCGCACGCAGCACGTCGCCTACATCATCACGTTGCCCCAGAAAGCGAACCTTCCCAGCAATCCCCAGCCCCTCGGCCTGCTCCACGAGAGCCGCGTATTCCTCCCCCGTACCCGCCAGCAGCAGCACCGCCTCCGTGTCCCTGCTCGCCTCGGCAAACGCGTCCAGCAGGTAACCGTGCCCCTTCTGCGGCGTCAGCGCGGCCACCGTCCCGAGGGCGAGGCAGGATTCCGCCACCCCCAGCCGCTCCCGCACCTCGTACGCCTCCGCCTCTGACTGATAGTCGCCGGGTCGCACGCCCGTCGCAATGATGGCGATCTTCTCCGGCGGCACCACCCTTGCCTCAAGCGCAATTTGCCGCTGGCTCTCGCAGGGCAGCACCAGCCAATCGGTGTGTCGCCCCGCCAGCCGCTCCAGCGTCCGGTACATCCACTGCTTCCGCTGACCCACGCGCATCTGAAAAGCGAAACAATGGGGGGTGTACAGATTGGCGCAGCGTGCCGACCGCGCGGCCATCCGCGCCAGAAAGCCCGCCTTGGAGCTGTGACTGTGTATCACCTGCGGCCGCCACTGCCCGATAATGCGCCGGATCTGACGGTAGCACTCCCAGTCCGACCTCGGACTGATGTTCCGGCGCATAGGCACTTCCGTAACCTGCACGCCCGCCGCTCTCATGCGCTGAATGTCCTCGGCGAACGCGGGATCCCGCAGCGTCGAGACGACCGCATGTTGCTCGAAATGCTCCGCCGGCAGGTTGTATGCCAGGTCCAGCAGGTAGTGCCGCGTGCCACCGACACTCGCCTCCAGTACCTGCATTACCCGCAGTCTATCAGCGCCCAAGCCGCTTCTTCACCTTGCCGGCCAGATGTTGCCACACCGCCCCGAACTCCTCGATGCGGACCGCAGCCGCCGCAACCAGGTATGTCGCAGTCCCTCCGCCTCCCACAATCCCGAACAGCAGCAGCATCTGCACCTTCTTGCCCCCGAAGGGCGGCTCCCAGGCCATTATCGGCTCCCGCACGAAGTCCAGCAGCACCCACATTACCACACCCATGACCGCCGTGCTGAACGCCAGCTTGCCGATGAACTGGTACACCTTGCCCTTGTCTATCCGCCCGATGTGCTTCAGCAGCAGCCCGTATAGTATGACCACCTTGGCCGTTTTCGAGATCGTCAGCGCCAGCGCGATCGCCGCAATCCCCACCTCCAGCG
>CAZJVY010000054.1:0-26814 GCA_964549395.1 uncultured Armatimonadia bacterium
GGCTGGGATACGGGGTGGTGGTCGGGGCGGGCGATGTGCGAATCATCGCCAACAAGTTCGACTACTGCCGCCACCATGTGGCTGCTACGGGAAGTCCTGGTTGCAGCTATGAAGCGGCCTGGAACCTGATAATGCCCAATTGCACCAGCTACTGCTTTGATATGCACGGCGGGGCTGATCGCGGCGACGGCACGGACATCGGCGGGGACTGGATATTGATCCATCATAACACCTTCCAGGGCCAGCAGTGTGCAGTGGGCCTCTATGGTGTCCCCTCGGATACCGGCGAGATACATCATAACTGGTTCACACAGGAACTCGATCAGGCTCTACGTGGGATAGGTAACACCCGCATCTACGACAACGTTTACGGGCCGGAGAAGACGCCCCAGGGCAAACCCATGGAATTCGTTGACCGCAAACTGGTGGAATGCCAGGCCCGCGAATAGACGAGAGGACCAGATGGATATGGTTGATATCCGTAAGTGGCTGGCGGTGTGGCTTGTGTTGAGCCTGTGGCAGGCATGTGCATGGCCGCAGAGCGCCGAGGAGACCTACGGCTGCGAGGCCAACCCTACGGGCAACCCGATAGGCGGCGGCGAAGGCTACAGCGACGTCTTCACGCGCGGGGACTTCACCGTCACGACCAGGGAAGAGTTGCTTGACGCACTCGGCAAGGCGCAATCGGGGCAGGTGGTATTCGTGCCGGATAAGGTCGAGATTGACCTGACAGGCTGTGCGGACATAGTGATACCGGCGGGGGTCACTCTGGCAGGCAGCCGCGGTCGCGACGGTTCACTGGGGGCGCGCCTCTTCACCACCTCCCGTACGACGTTCATGTTGATGAAAACCGGCGGAGATGACGTGCGCGTGACGGGGCTGCGTTTCGAGGGCGCTTATGCGGGAACCGAGAGGACCGCGTTTTACAACAACTTTCTGTACACGACACAGTGCGGACTGGAAGTGGACAACTGCGAGATCTACAATTTCAACTATCGCGGCGTCTCGGCGGGTCCCGGCGCCTTCAATGTGCGTGTGCACCACAATTACATTCATCACATTCAACGGAGCGGGCTGGGCTACGGCGTGCGCATTGACAACTGCGCCGTCTCCATCATCGCCAACAAGTTCGACTACTGCCGGCACCACATCGCCTCCAGCGGCGCGCCGGGCTGCAGCTACGAGGCGGCCTGGAATCTGGTAGAGGAACACGCCATCGGCCACCACTTCGACATGCACGGCGGCAGAGACCGTGGCGATGGCACCGACATCGCCGGCGACTGGATGCACATCCACCACAACACCTTCCTGGGAACTCCGCGCAATGTTGTCGTGCGTGGCATCATTTCTCAGGGATGCGATGTGCACAACAACTGGTTTGCGCTCCCGCCGGAGAAGGCCGTGTCTTCAGGCGGCAACACGCGCGTGTTCGACAACGTCTACGGCCCCGACAAGACCCCGCAGGAGAAGCCGATTGAGTTCTGAAGCGACGACAGGCCGCTGCCCATGCCGATTACGGAAGCGAAATGCCGGAAAGGTCGGTGAGTAGATTGGTTAGGAATGTAGTACTCATGCTCTGGCTTACGGGTATGATCGTCGCGCTGTGTTGCGCTGCAGCCGTGTTCGCGCAATCGGAGGCCTACGATACCTTCGGTTGCGAGGCCAATCCCACGGGCAACCCGATCGGCGGCGGCAAAGGCTACAGCGACATCAAGACCGCGGGCGATTTCACCGTGCGGACCACAGGCGAACTGCTGGCGGCTCTGAGTGAGGCTAAGGCCGGTCAGGTGGTCTTCATACCTGGGGACGTGGAGATGGACCTGGGTGGCAAGATGGGTATCCAAATACCCGGCGGCGTGACCTTGGCCGGCACACGGGGGCTGAACGGCTCACCAGGGGCGCTGCTCTATAACCGGAAAACATCGGGGACACAGTTCGTAACGGCCGGCGAGCTGGTGCGGGTGACCGGATTGCGTTTGGAGGGCCCCTTCCCGGGGACAGAGCTGATCGCCGAAAGCTCGACAGGAATATCCACGGGCCACTATGGCACTGAAGTTGACAATTGCGAGATATTCAACTGGAACATTCAGGGCGTGGCGACCGGCCTGGGCGCTTCGCAAGTCCAAGTTCACCACAACTACATTCACCACTGTCAGCGCAGCGGCTACGGATACGGCGTGGTGGTGTACAGCTCGGATGTGCGCATCATCGCCAACATCTTCGATTACTGCCGGCACCACGTCGCTGCAGGGGGCAGGCCGGGGTGCAGCTATGAAGCCGGCTGGAACCTGATCATGCCCAATTGTACCAGCACCTGCCTGGACATGCACGGCGGCCGCGACCGGGGCGACAATACCGATATAGCCGGCGACTGGATGGACATACACCACAACACCTTCCAGGGCACGCAGCGTGAGGTAGGCATTCGCGGTACGCCATCACAGGGCGCCGAGATACACCACAACTGGTTCATGAACGAGCCCGAAAAGGCCGTATATTCGGTCGGCAACACGCATGTCTACAAGAATGTCTGGGGAGCCGACAAGACTCCCCAGGAGAAGCGGATCGAGTTCTGAGAGAGCCGCATGAGGGAAACGATACGGGAGGCGAAGACGATGAGATTTGAGTTCATTCTGCCCTTGATAGGTTTGCTGGCATTGAGCCTGCCGGTCCGCGGCCAACAGGCCACGGACAGGTTCGGAGATCCCTTGCCGGATAGCGCCGTGCAGCGCCTGGGCACTCTGCGCATGAAATACACGGGCGGCGTCAGCGACATTCAGTACTTGCCCGATGGCCGGGGAGTCGTGGCGGTCGGCAACAACATTGACATCTGGGACCTGGCTAGCGGCACAATTGCGGAAACGCACGGAGTGACCGACACGGGCATCCGCTGCATGCAGATCAGCAAGGACGGCACGAAACTGCTCTTTGCATCCGGCGGCGACGTGCTCGAATGGAGCCTGGCGGAGCAGAAGCAGTTGCACCGGTTCCCGGTCAGCCAGGCGGGCTTCAGATGGGCCTTCTACTCGCCTGACGAAACCCGGGTACTTACCACCGGGAGTGTTCCGCCGACGCTCAAGGAGTTCGAGCTGGCCACCGGCAAGGAGCTTATCACGATTGACGGCAGTGACGACATGGCCACTTTCACCAAGGGCATCTACGGCAAGGACGGCAAGACGGCCTTCGTCGGCGGCGGATATGATGAGGTGGTTGCCCACTATGATCTGACCACTGGCGACAAGCTCAAGCAGTTCCTGAAGAACTACAGTGTCTACGACCTGTGTCTGTCGCCGGACGGTGAGCGACTGCTGGTGGGCAGCCGCTCGTATGGTAGCGAGTGGAAGATTGACGGCTACGAGATGCTGAAGCAGTTCGGCGGGCATCACGGCGGAGCCGTCAATAGTGTGGCCTACTGCGCCGAGCCGGAGCAGATACTGACCGGCTCCCGCGACGGCTCGATCCGCCGCTGGAACCGCGAGACCGCTAAAGTGCTGTTGCGCTGGTTCCCCCACGAATCGTATGTGACAATGCAACGCGTATCCCCTGACGGCAGGTACGTGCTCTCCTATGGCGCGCGCCTGGTGGCTGAGAGCCTCCTGGCCAGCGGCGCTGCGCGGGTGAAGTGGGATCGTCACTCCGGCTCCGTCGAGGGGGTCGCGTTTCTGCCCGACAGCCGGCACGTTGTCAGCGCCTCCAGCGACGGTACATTGCGCTTGTGGGATGTCACCACGGGGGAGACGGTGCGCGCTATGGAAGGTGCCAATCTGGGGGCCTACTGCCTGGCGGCTTCAGCCGATGGCACGAAGGCCGCCGCCGGCTGTAAGGACGGTGTCCTGCGGGAATTCAGCGTCACCGACGGCAAGCTGCTGCGCGAACTCAAAGGCCATCGGGGCTATGTGCGGTCGGTGGCATACACCCACGATGGCAGTCGCCTGCTCAGCAGCGCCGATGACGGCTCGGTGCGCATCTGGTCGCCGGACGCAGACGAGCCGGTTGCCGTGCTGCAGGGCCATCTCGGCGGGGTGCTGGCGGTCGCTGTTTCGCCGGATGGCAAGCTCGTTCTGAGCGGCGGACGCGACGGCACCGTGCGGGTGTGGAGCCTCGCAGATGCGAAGCAGCTCAAGAAGATGGAAGGGCACCATGGCTGGGTGAACGCCGTTGCCTTCGCAGGCGGCAGTGGGCAGTACGCGCTGTCTGCCGGCCGCGATGGCCGCGTCATACGCTGGAATCTGGAGGCCGAGAAGATAGGGTCCGAAATGGCGCATGCAACATGGCTGAAGGCGCTGACCTGTTCGCCCGACGGCGCAAAGGCATACTCGGCGGGCGACGACCGAATCGTCCAGTGCTGGGACCTCGCCGAAGACAAGAACATAGGCGCATTCAAGGGCCATCAAGCCGGAGTGACATCACTGGCTGTTTCGCCCGATGGCAAGCTGCTCGTTTCAGGCTCGGACGACACGACTTTGCTTGTCTGGAGGCTGAGCGATTAGCCCACATCGCCGACGAAGGCGGTTGGCGCCGTGGCCGCAACATCGTCTGCTCCATAGGATGAGAACCGCCGCTACAGGCCGGCCTCGGACGTAGAAGACTACATTCAGTGTCTGAAGACTTCAGGATAAGCTCCTAGACGGACGACAGGAAGAGTGACTACAGAATGAAATATGTAATCGGTTTCGCAGTGGCAAGTATTGTGTTTGTCATGTTCAAAACAGCCTTTGCCCAGGACGCCGCACAGGACAACAGGTTCATTGACCACGGCGTGCCGGTGCCGTTGGCTGAATGCCGTGGCGCTTACTGCGTGCAGGATGGAAACGGCAAGAACCTGGTCGTTGTCACCAGCCTGGATCAATCGCCCAGGGGCTGGATATTGGTCACGGACGTTGACAGCGGCGAGACCCAGCAAATCTACACTCCTGAGGGCATATCCAACTCGCCGCCCTACGGCTCGCTGATGGCCAGTAGCGGCAAGTTCTACACGAGCCAGGGTGGGATATTCCTGGAGTTCGATCCCACTTCGCGGCAGTGGACCTTCCATGAGCGGGCGGGCGGCACCAGCGCCATTCTCACCATCGCGGAAGCACCGGACGGCAAGATATGGACCGGCGGCGTCTATAGCGCGAATCTAGCCTCCTTTGACCCGAAAACGAGGGAACTCAAGTATCACGGAAGCATGGACGCGCAGAAGTACCTGTCCTACCTGGGATTTGACGATGCCGGCTGGGTCTATTGCGGCATCGGAACGGCCAGGTGCAATATCATCGCCTACAATCCCCAGACCGGAGAAAAGCGCCAGTTAGTGCCTGAGGAGCGCCGGAAGGTTGAAACGGGGCGCGTCTGGCGAGGCGTGGACGGCAAGCTCTACGGCGTGGCCGGACTGGAGGGCGGCACGGATTACTACATCCTGTCCAACGGCGAGAAGACGCAGATTGACAAGAGCCAACTTCCGGAGCAAGCCCCATCCAAAGCCAACCTGCCCGACGGCCGCGTAGTTAAGACATTCGACATGTTGGAGAAGTACATGGAGATCTACGATCCCAGCGGCGGGCTACTCAAGCACATCGGATTCGATTACGAGTCCGAAGGTGCGCTGCTCGATGTCATACACGCCGGCCCGGATGGGAAGATCTACGGCGATTCGAGTCACCCTTCGCGTTTCATCTCCTATGACCCGCAGACGGATGAGCTGAAGTACTACCCCGGTGCCATCGAGTTCAGCGGCATGGCTACCCAGGGCAAGTACGTTTTCGGGGGCCAGTACACCGGCGGCGCTCTGCATGTATTTGACACCACCAAGCCCTGGAACTGGGTGCCCCAGCCGCAGGAGATCAAAGGGGGTATTCCGGCCGCCGAGCTTGTCAAGCTGGGCGAGACCGACAACGGCAAGCTTGTCTATCTGCAGGATCGCGATGCGGTGCTGTGGATGGCCGACGGTTACGATGGCAGGGCGCACTTCAAGCTGACCGCGCCGCAAGACGGCCAGTACTACCTCTACATCTCCTACTATCGCGCACCGGGTTATACCTGGCTGCAGTTCTACAGGGGAGATGAAAAGATTACCGAGCAGTTCGACTGCAAAAGCTCCACGCTTGCCCTTGCACCGGTGTTGACGGCCGGCCCGTTTGACCTGAAGGCCGGGGAACACATCTTTTCTCTCAGGAATGTGAAGGGCCGCCACGCCGACCACCCCCACCTGTGCCTCAAGACACTGCTGCTAACTCAGCGACCGTCTGAGGAAGTGTTGTCTAAGCCGCTGGACAAGAACCCGGTAGCCGTCATTGACAACTCAAGGCCCGATATCAATGTGCCGCACGGAGCTTTCGGCCACCCCGACGGCGAGCATATCATCATCTCCGGCCTGCCCGGCTATGGCCGCGTGGGCGGCGGCATGGACATCTATGACCTCAAGACGGGGGAGACTTTGAAGTTCACCCACGAAAACCTCATTGAGTACCACAGCACGATGGTGATGCAGGCACTGCCCAACGGGGATATAATCGCAGGCACCACCGTTTCGGGAACTCATGGCGGCAGTGCGGTGGAGAAGGATGCCGTCATCTGGGTCCTCGACTGGCAAACCAAGCAGGTCAAATGGCGAACGGTGCCGATACCCGGCATGCGCGCGATAGGCAGCATGGTGACCGGGCCGGATGGGAAGCTCTACTGCGCTGGGAGCGTTGAGAATGACTCAGTACTGTTCGTCTTCGATCCGGAAACCAAACAAGTCGTCCACCAGCAAAGCATGGCTGACTACGGCGGCGCCTCCCTGGAAATGGGGCCGGATGGGTATATCTATGGCGTGGGCGGCCAGGCGATAGTGAAAATCACACCGGTTACCTATGAGATTCAAAAGCTGGCCGACGCCGGAAATAAAGGAGGCAGGTCCGCCATCACCATCAGCGGCGGGCGCATCTACTTCATGAGAGGCACCCACCTGTGGAGCTTTAAGATGTAGGGGTGCCTGTGGGGATTGTGGGTAGCTCGGGTTGGGCGGCCTATACGCATGCGCTCCCGCGCAGTTCATCCAGCTCCACGACGCGGCGTTCCTGCATGGCCAGGTCAATGCCGCAGGCCACTATCATTGCCTCCAGGCCCTCGGTCCCTGTGGTCTTCGGGAGCTTGGTCGGGTCGTCGAGCCAGTCGAGAAACGCCTCAACGATTCCCGGGTCGGCGCCGGCATGTCCGCCGGAGGCCGGGCCGGGGTCGCAGACGATTTCCTCGCCGCTGAGGTACGGATGCACGCGCAGTTCATTGCGCGTCGAACATCCGCGCAAGGTCGCTTCGGACCCGCAAATGAGCATGTACCTGCTCTCGAAGTGCGTCACCGGCAGCAGGCTGAATCCTACCGTCACCCCGTTGGCGTACTCGAGAATGGCGCTCTGATGGTCAACGAGGTCAGCGCCGGAGTGATAGACGCAGACGTGCGGCATGTCCCGCCGCCTCCCGGTTGGGTCGGGTTCGCGGTCCCCATAGAGACGACGTGCCGAGAAGATACATCCCGCCTCGATCGGGCATTGCTCAGAGCACTGCTCGGGCACGTCCGGTCGCGGATTGAAGTAGGAGCGACTACCGAAACACGCCACCCGCACGCATGGCGCGTCCACCAGCCAGTTGATGATGTCCACGTCGTGGCAGCACTTCTCCAGCAGCCAGCTTCCCAACGCCGCGCGTCGGTTGTATGAAGGGTGGCGGCAGTACTCCGCCCAGTGGCTGGGTGCCAGCGCCTCCTTCCACTCGATGGACAGTATCCTGCCCAGTTCCCCCTGTGCGACGAGTTCCTTCAGCTTGACGCAGAACGGCATGTAGCGCATGTTGAAGCCCACCTGCAGCCGCACGCCTGTCTGCTTCGCGGTCGCCACAATGCGCCCGGCTTCGGCAATATCGAGAGCCATCGGCTTCTCGAGGAATACCGGCACTCCGGCCTCCAGGCACTCGCAGGCGACCTCGGCATGGGTGCGCACGGTAGAGGTCACGAACACGCCGCTGAGGTCTTGGCAGTGGCTCAGCAGTTCCTGGTGGGTTGAAAAGCGGCAGTCCTCGGGTATGTCAAACTCATCACCGAAAGCAGAGCGACGAGATGCTACCGGCTCGACGACTGCTGCAATCTGCGCGCGGCCGGCATGCCGTGCGGCCAGCCGTGCCAGGCCCCATCCGCGCGCTCCCACACCGACGACAGCCAGACGATGCATTGCCTTCACTGCTCCTTGTCTCATGGCGTTCGCACAGGTAGCTTCAGTCCGTAGATGTGCCGAGCGTTCTCACAGAGTATCTTGTTCTCGTCTTCCTGCGGCAGACCGACGACCTTGATCCGCTGCAGCATCACGCTCGGATTGTGCAGCGGGACATCCGATCCGAAAAGCAGCCGCTCGCAGCCGAGCCGCCGGACGGTGTCTTCAAGCTTCCCCGCTTCGTAGTTGACGGATAGTTCCAGGTACAGATTGGGGTATTCCTCCGCCACATCCACAACCCCGCGCGATGAGAACAGGCAGGCATGGCCGACGATCAGCGTAAGGTCCGGGTGCCGCGCCGCCACCGTTGCCATCGCCGCAGGATCGCAACGCGGATCATCCTCGTCGGCGTGGGTCAGCACCGGTATTGCGTTCTCCTCGCAGAAGTCCAGTACCGCGTCCGCCGCCGGCGATACCAGCGAATAGGCATGCTGGGTGGGATGGAGCTTGACCCCGACAAAGCCCCGCGTTCGCCAGGTGCTCAGCTCGGCGGACGATTCCTCGCGTCGCACCGGATTCACGCACAACAGCGGCAGGATCTGGTCGTGTGCAGCCGCTGCCTCAAGGACGTCGGCGTTGCCCGACGGGCAGTCATAGCAAATGGCCTTCGCCGAACTCACCAGCGCGTAGTCAATGCTCTCGGCACGCAGGATGGTGAGCAGTTGCTCCACCGTATCCGGAGCCAGCGGCCACAGATTGAACCTGCCGATGTGAGCGTGAGCGTCAATAATCATGGTACGCACCTCCCCTGTAGGTGCGATAATTCGCCATTTCGGTTGCGGGGCCTGCATTTGTGCCTGCACGACACAGACAGCCGCGCGCGGGAGAGAGGAATGCGCCGAATTCGCAGGGGGGCAGGTATGCCGTCGCCGGAATGCAGGGCTGGTGTCCCGCAGCAGTTGCTATTGCGCCACGTTTCCCGGGAGCCGGTAGCTCCAGATGTCGGAGCCGCTGGCGAAGTAGAGGCGGCCAGCCACGATAGGGCCACCGCAGGAGATTGGCACCGGTGGCGTCGCCAGCCTGACGTCCCCCAGAGCATGCGGCTCGATCCGGATGATGGCGCGCTCCAACAGCGCGTAGAGCCGGCCCTGCGGGTCCCGCACGAGATCCCGTTCCTGGCCGTGCGCAGCCCAATTCTCCCGGTGCACAACTTGTCTGGTCTGCGGATCGAGAACGAAGAACACTGCGCCTGACGCCAGCCCGTACACGCGCTCATCCGGGCCGATCTCCAGGCACTTGATGAACCTGGCGCCCGGCACAGGTACCGTCTGGAAGACGACCTTGCGCGCATTGAAGTCAAAGATGTAGAGCACCCCTTCAGTGGCTTGCTCATGGCCGCCGCCGGGAGCCGCGACATCGGTGCCGCCCACGAGGTTGCCGTCGGAGAGCAACTTCAGAGTGATTGTGCTCTGATACGGTATCAGCTCCTCATGCGTGAGCAGTGCGGCCTCGTTGGTTTCGAGGTTATATATCCCCAGGCCGCCGCCGACCAGGCCGTAGTTGGCATAGCCTGCCATCAGCAGATGCTTGCCATCGGGATAGGCGACACAGACGCGGGGGCGGCAGATGTCCCGGGGCCATCTCGCCAATTCTCGCGGGTTGGGCGTCTCGCTGCGACCGCCATCACACGGCACGGCCGGATCGAAGATGTGGAGGATGCCGTAGGAGTAAGAAACAGCAGCAAGCCATTTGCCCTGTGCCGCCATTGCGCAGAAATTGCCGACGTCCTTGACAGACCCGAGATCGGTCATCTGTCCGCGTTCGGGATCGTAGCGGATGAAGCGCATTGGGTGGCAGGTCGAGCCGTAGAGTTTGCCATCAGGCCCGGCCGCCAGCGAGGTAAAGCCCATGCCGCCGATGGCCTCGTAGCTGAAGGTCAGGCGCCGGGTCTGTCCTGTGTGCGGATCATGAATGTCCATCCAGCCGTCTTCCAGGCTGCAGTCTTTGAGTTGTCTGCCATCGGGAAATGTGCCTGTCGTGTTCTTCCAGCCAATCACGCCGGTGGGTCGCTGTGGGGCCCGCTGTCTGGCTTCGATGACTTCGCCCGTGCCTTCGAACATGCGCCAGTTCTTGCCGGCTGCGGTGCCATACACCTTGCCGTCCTTGCCCGGGAACACCCAGCCGCCGCCTTCCGTACGCTCCTGTTCGGGCGCGATCTGCCTCTTCTCGCCGGTCTGAGGGTTGAAGGCCACGATGTTCCCACGGGCCGGTCCGATGCCACAATACACCCAGCCTGCCTCATCAAACGCCAACCAGCTCAGATGCTGCTCCAGTGGGTCCATCGGGCCGCAATCGGTCGCTTGGCGAGTGTTGGGATCGTAGGAAATCAGGTGGCAATCGGGAGTAGTCCCGGCATAGATGCGGCCATCAGGCCCCTCGGCGAATGCGTAGTCAATGAATAGCTGGGCCTTTGAGTCGGGCCGACCACAGTAGAGCCACTCGCTGGTAGCCGGCTCGAACTCCAGCAATACACCGCCTATCCCGGTATAGAAACGCCCGCGCTTGCTTGCGTACGAGGCGAAAGGCGCCGCCAGTGCGTATGAGCTGTCAACTTCTTCGGGGAAGTATACCTGCTCGGTGACGCCGGTGTCAATGTCTGTGACCAGCAGCCAGCCCTGCCGGCCCCTGTCGTTGTTGAGGCAAATGACCAAGTTCCTGCCCTTGCTGTCTTGCAGTGCCACCACGCCGCGGCTTTCTACGGCACGCGTTGCCACGCCGTGGTCCACGAATTCGTCATCTGCCAGGACCGCCGCAAGCAGGCATAGCACAGTAAGCAGCATGGGCACCGACTTCACATCGTCTCCTCCTGTCGCGTATCAGTTCTGGGCCCGTACGGATAGGGACTTCCTCTTGCGGGCGGACAATCCTCTTCGCATGTTCCAGCGCCTGTTTCCTACTTTGCCTTAGCACCAACCTCCAGGTAATCAACTGGACAACATGTTCTGCTTCTCCCACGACCGGCAGGACCCCAGAGACGCGCCGGCGAATAGCTTTCCCATAGTCGCGGCTGGCTATGGTATGCATGTGCTGCGTGGAAGGTGGTGACAGGGGTTGGATTGGGTGGAGTTGTTGTGCGGGCATCCGCTGTTCGCTGATTTCTCGCCAGAAGAGTTGGAGGAGACGGTCCAGCGGAGCGAGGTTAGATCATACCGGCCGGGCGAAAAGATGATTCACGTCGGCGAGCCAGGGAGCTTCCTCGGAGTGGCTCTGGAGGGGACCACCCAGGCGCAAGTGCGAGATGCCAATGGCCGCGAGATTGTACTAGGCGAGATCCGGGAGGGCGGCTACTTCGGGGAGATCTCGCTTGTTAGTGGTGAGGCGACGACGGCAGACGTAGTGGCTGTGACCCCGTGTAGGATCTTGCAGGTTCCGCACATGGTCATGTCTGACGCCCTGGCGACCCATCCCGACGCAATGCGTCACATGGCCAAGACAATCACGGAACGCCTCAGGCAGCAGACGAAAGCAGACGGGCCAACCACAGCGGCCGTTGTGCCTGCCCCACAGGCGGCGCCGGAGGCAGCCCTGGCAGCCCGCATTCTCGTTGTTGCATGCGACGATGAATCCCTGCAATACGAGTACTACGACACCGACAATGAGATGAACAATGTCGGTGGACTGGTAATGGGGATAGAAACAGAGAACGCGGAGCATACCAGCCGCGGTCTGCGCTGGGAGGAGAGTGCGCCCGTCGGCTCAACGCTCCAGGCGGCCGCCCAGGCCATCGTCGAACTGCTTTCTTCCGGCCATAGACCTGTGCTGGAAGACCTGACACAGCTTAGTGCCGTGGGTCATCGCGTCGCCCATGGCGGTGACAGGTATGACCGCCCCGTAGTCGTTGACGATCGCGTCGCCAGTGACATCGTGGAGTGCGCAGACCGGATCTGTCCTGGCAATCGGGCCAGTCTCGCAGCCATAGAGGCCTTCAGGAAACTGCTGCCAGGGGTGCCTCAGATAGCGGTCTTTGACACGGCGTTCTTCGCGGGCATGCCCCCACGCGCCTTTACATACGCCATTCCCTACGAGTGGTACGAGACACACGGAATCCGCCGTTACGGCCATCACGGTTTGGTGCACCAGCATGCGGCGTTGGCGACGGCCTCACACTTGCAGCGGCCACTGGGCCAACTCAATCTCATAGTATGCAGCCTTGGCCCGTCTTCGTCGGTGTGCGCCATCCAGAAGGGACGTGCCATAGACGTTAGCGGCGGACTGACGCCGATGGAGGGCATTCCCGGCGCGACCACGTCGGGTGACGTTGACCCGGGCCTGATGGCCTGTGCAGCGGATCTGCTGGGGGTCGGCATGGCAGAGGTGGAGCGCGCGCTGCGTGAGCAGAGCGGTCTGCTGGGGATTTCCGGCGTCTCTGGCGACTTGGAGGAGTTGTCTGCGGCTGACCAGTCAGGCGACGGGCGAGCGGCTCTGGCCCTTGACGTGTTCTGCTATCGGCTACAGAAATGTGTGGGGGCGTATCTGGCCGTGCTTGGCGAGGTAGATGCGATGGTCTTCACAGGTCCGGCCGGCGTACGTCTCGCCGGGCTGCGTGCGCGTGTTTGCAGCGACCTGGCCAGTCTGAACCTGAAGCTGGATCAGCAACTCAACCTTGCGGTGGGTGCCGATGCCCGCGAGGCCAGTGACATTTCCGAAGCCAACACGACACCACGGATCCTGGTTGTCCCGACTGCCGAATGGCGGATGATCGCCGCCGGTGCTGCGGAGGCTGTGGGGCAAGGCCAAGTATGCGCAGCGATACTCGCCGGCCGGCGACCGATCCCGATAGGCATTTCCGTCCACCACGTCCATCTATCGCGCGAGCATGTGGATGTGCTCTACGGGCCGGGCCACCAGTTGACGTTTAAGGCGCCGCTCAGCCAGCCGGGCCAGTTTGCCTGCGAAGAGACGGTGGACCTCGCAAGTCCAAAGGGCAAGGTCACGCGCGTGCGAATACTGGGCCCCGAGCGACCGGCCACGCAGGTAGAAGTATCGCGCACCGAGTGCTTCAGTCTTGGACTGAGGGCTCCCATTCGCATGTCGGGTGTCCTACATAACACGCCGGGGGTGTGCATCGAGGGCCCGGCAGGCCGTGTCGAGATTGAGGAGGGCGTGATCTGCGCTACGCGTCATCTCCACGTCAGCCCCGAGGAGGCATTGATGCTGGGTCTGCGGGACAGAGACGAAATCAGCGTGCATGTCGAGGGCGAACGAGCGCTGGTCTTCGGCGAGGTTATCGTTCGGGTGCATCCCGAATACCGCCTGGACATGCACATTGACACCGACGAGGCCAACGCGGCACGACTCGACCAGGGCGCGGTCGGATACATCCAGAGCGTGGACGTGCGCACCTGATTCCGCGCCTGCTCTGACTGCCCTTTGCGAACGCCTCTCGGTCAGGGCAGTGAGACTGCCGGCCCGATCCGCAACACGCGGACTGCTGGCAGAGCTTTACCACCTGCCGTGTGTACTTTCCCGCGAGCGAGGTGGAGAACGTAGGAATTCGGCGACTTGCGTTGGGTCTGCCGTGGAGAAGCGGAAGACGTACGCACCTGGCGGCGGGCTGTCACATTCGGTCGTGGCGACCACCGGCTTGGAGTAGTACAGGGGGACGGCACCGGCCACGTCCCGCAGATGCTTGGGCAGCCCGCAAAGACAGAAGACGTCCCCGCTGTGGGCTACCGGCACGTGCTCCAGAACCTGCCGGATGATGCTGCGGCGCAGGTGGCTGTCGCGCAGGCGGTTACTTGACACCATCCCCGCGAAGGCGAAGGCACCGCCGAGATAGGCGATGACTAAAGCGGCGGCCACGAATCGCTGCAGCCTCATGCCCGGCTTGACATAGTCGGCGAATCTCACCGCCGACAGCCCGACCAACAGCGCCAGGCCTACCGACGGGACGTATAGGTAGCGGGGTGCTCGGGCGTAATCGTAGGAGAAGGGCGCAAAGGGCAGGAAACACAGATAGCACCACAATATGCCCAGCCGCACAAGCGCCGTCCCCCGCCACAGGCCCCACAGTGATGCTACTGCGAGCAAGATGATGGACGCGTGCCCCAAGATCAGCGCCGCTCTCACCCCAGGCGGGGGCAGGAGCTGCTGCAGGAGAGCAAGGTAGTTCTCGAAGCGCAGGTCCGGTACGAGCATCTGGGGCACCGCGTAGGCCAGGTTTGTGAAGACGTGAAGCCCGACATAGTAGTGCTCCGAGCCCGGCTCCATCGCCTCGGCCAACGGGGGCAGCGTGAAGCGCCAAGCCAACAGGATGACGTACGCGCCAAGGTGCCACAACAGAGCCGTTCTGCGCACTTTCGGGAATACCAGCCAGTCAACCGCCGCCAATACCGGCAAGACCACTACCCCGCTGTCCTTGGTGAAGAGCGCCAGCAGCGTGGACAGTACCGACAAGGGCAACGCCCAGGTCCGGCCCTGACGATACAGGACCCAGAAGATCACGGCGGCCAGCACAAAGGCCCCCACAAATACGTGGAGACCTGCGGCCGGCCACGTTACCGCCTCGTGATGCGAGAGCAGCGCGGCGAAGAACAGCCCGCTCGCCCGCACCGCCACCCTGCGCCTGACGAGCAGCCACACCAATATCATGACAAGACAGCAATCAATAGCATGGCAGACTAGGAGCGACTGGAAGTACGGGCGCGGATCAAGCCGCCAAACCCGATGTATGGCGCTGTAGATGAGGTTATAAACCAAAGTGACGCCCGTGTCGCCGTATGCCAGGGACCGCGTGCCGGCTTCCCACTCACGCGCAACGCGCAGCCAGGAGAAGTCATCATTGCGGAAGTACGCACCGACGATGGGCGAATAGGCCGCCGCCGCGATAAACCCGACAATCAGCAGCGCCGGAAGCAAAGCGAGCGTGGACTGCGCCTGCGGCTGCGGCGGTGTGTCACACGTGCTGTTGGCCTGCAACATAGCCATCGTTCCCGGAACGGCACGACGTCTGGGGCGTTTTGGCACTCGGGGGAAAGCCTTCGCCGGCGGCCGGAGGCGGTCCTGCACCACTGAGGCCTTTCCGGCGCAACTTCCCCGCTGCTGCAGGACGGCGACGCAGTGGCGCGGAAATCATCCTCTCGCGGGCTGCAAGGAGTTGTTGTCCAGCTGCGTGTCAGTAGTCGGCTTCAGTCAACAGTCAGATGTCCACAAGACAGGAATGGTTTGGATATGCGCGATTCACGGAAACAAGACACATTTCATCGCCCTCAAGGGCGGCTGACGTACTCCCCGCGTATCTGCGCGGCATGCAAAGACGCCCGCGAGCAGTACTGGGCGGCCTGGCATGCCACCGAGGGGCCGTTGGAGGCGATTCGGGTCATGTCTCCGCAAGTCTGTCCCGATTCGGAGGCCATATCCGAACACGGCTTGAACTTCGAGCCTGCCCTCGCAGCGACACCGGACGGCGGTGTATGGTGCGTTTGGTCGCAGCGGGGTACTCGGACGTGGGGCCTGGTGGCGCGCAAGCGAGATGACAAATGGAGTCAGCCCATTCAGGTGCCGACGAGCGCTGATTTCGCTTTCCACGCGGCGGCGGCCTGTGACGGCGAAGGGCGCCTCTGGGTGGCTCACTCCGCCTGGGACCATGGCACACAGCCGACGATTGCGGTCAGCAGCTTCGATGGTCAGGAGTGGTCTGGGCAAATCTTGTTCGATGACATGCCGACACCGCAGATGCGTCCGGTGCTGGCCTCGGCTCCTGATGGGGGCGTCTGGATCGCCTTCTGCGCCTATGCCGACGGGGGCTTTCGGGTCGTCACCGCCAGACTGACGGCGGGCGGCAAAGCGGCGGGCGATGTGAGCAGCATGCCCTCGCAGGATGAAACCGACCAGGACCTTTTCCCCAGTCTCTGCATTGATGCGGCCGGAGTCCCCTGGGTCGCCTGGCTCACCTATGCCGATGTGCTCCGTGACGGGGTGGTCGGGCGGCAGGCAAGCATGAAGTGTGCCTGCTGGGATGGCTCGGCTTGGGTTGCTCCGCCGGGGGCCGATGGCCTGTTTGTCAACCGGCTCGACTGGGGGATGCTACCCGTGGAGACATACTGGGGCTACAACGGCCTGCGGCACCGGCCGCAGCTTGCGCGCGATGAGAACGGCATGTGGGTGTTCTGGGAGCGGCACCGCACCGAGCACCCGGTCGCCGGCAACGTCGGCAACGGGCAGCTGTGCGCCAAGTACAATGACGGCACCGGCTGGTCGGAGAGCAAGCTCGTCCACAACGGCCATTCCTGCTTTCTCGTCTCCGACCTCTACCCACAGCCATCTGACGAGCTGGTCTTCGCATGTAAGCTGTCCCCGCGCGATTCGGACGCAGTCATTGACATCGCTTTCCTGAGCTCCAATCGGGCGCAACTGGAACCGCTCGGCGAACACCCAGACGAGCTATGGAGGGACTGGCAGCGCGTCAGTCTCCCCGACGAGGTGACCGGGCCGCAATCTGCATGTGCGATAGAACGGGGCAGCGACACATACGAGCTTGTCTGGGGCGATCTGCACTGTCATTCCTACTACTCCCCAGACGCCGAAGGCGAGCCCCTGGAGTTGCTGCTGTATGCCCGTGACCGCGGCGGCTTGGACTTCTGCTGCATCATTGACAACGACTACTACCCGCATGTCGTCATGAGCCGCAGTGCTATGGACTACCTCTACGCTGTCGCGCAGTCATTTGATGACACCGCATTCGGCGCCTTCTGGGGCTATGAGTACACCTACCATGAACCGGAAGAGGGCGGGCGCCCGAAGAACCATCGCGCCGTTGTGTACTACGATCGAGACCAGCCGATTGCACGGCGCACCGATGACGATGGTCGCAGTTCGGACGACTTCCTGCGCACTATGTCAGGTTCGGCGACGCTGTGGCACGCTCACCACGAGGAATGGGACCTGTGGGGGCACCCTCAGGAGGAGAACGTTGAGGTGGCGGCAGGCTGGAACGACTACATGCAGCAGACGGATGTGTCCCAGCGGCACCTGAAGGCCGGTTTCCGCTTTGGGTTCACCGGCGCCAGCGACAACCACCGCATCTGTCCGGGCATGGGTGGCGCGGTGACCGGCCTCTACGTTCGACACCGCAGCCGTGAGGGGATCATCGAGGCGCTCAGGCGGCGGCGCTGCTTTGCCACGACCGGCTGCCGCCTGCTGCTGGATTTCCGTGTCAACGACCACTTGCAAGGGAGCGAACTTGAGAGCGTTGGCGCGCCGCGCTTGCGCCTGTCAGTGCGTAGCGCTCCGGACGTAGCGGAAATACGCGTTCTCAGAGACGAGGAGATTATCGCCCGTTTCGAGCCTGAGACCGGCGACCTGGACTGGTATCACACGGACGAGGAAGCCGGCGCAGGCCTGCATCGCTACCGCGCCGAGGTGCGCCAGGTGGGGGAGATCAAGTCGTTCCCGCACAACATCGCTCAGGCCGCCGGTCACCGCGCCTACTCGAGCCCGATCTGGGTGACGGTCCTGGAGCGGAAAGCGCCTTGAGCGCAGCCCAAAGGCTCCGGCTTCAGTCTGCGCGGACATCCGGCACGGGTGGCGGGGCTACCGGCTGACTTTGGCGATTGCCTCCGTTAGTTGTGGGATGATTCGAGGAGAGCCCGGAGCACGGAACAGCGTGCTGTAGTCAGTCAGAACGAGGCGTGGCACGCCGACTTCGCGGGCAGCGAGCAGGTTGTCCACAACTCTATCCTGAGGCCGTGGCGAGGCGGGAATCCAGATGTGACACGGCTTGGTGGTGCCCTGCTGGCGTCGGGAGCCCAGGTTGTGAAGCTCCTTGATAGCCTGTGTCGGGTCAACGCCGCGCTCCTGCCATGGCACGTACAGCGCCAGGCCGTCCACCGCCGATGATTCCAGTAGCTGCCCCCAGTCTCCGGTACCCGTGTAGTCCTGTGTGGTATCCAACGCGGGGCTGGGCATCACCAGTGAATAGAGACGCGGGTCAACCGCCTGCACGGCGGCTGCCGCAGCCAGCACGAACATGACAACGCTGAAGCGCCGGAAAGCGCGGACTTGCTCATTCAGTTCGCGGGGCATCTGGTAGTTCTCCGCGGCGTAGAAGAGGCGCTGGCAGTACTCGCACCGGCAAGCCCAGGTGCCACGGGAGTAGTAGAAGCTTGGCTCATCCCACAGGAAGCCATGGGCCTCCAGCATCCACGCGGTAGTGCGCATCTGGGAGGCAAACCACTCGAGGAACTTGGGGTTGTTGGGGCAGGCCTTCGCACAGCGCCGTCCGCGACTGTCTATCTGCAACTGCGCGCGATTGGTGTCAACATAGAGGCTGTCAATGGCCGGGTCAGGGTCAACGACCTTGCCATATCCCCACGGTACGATGCATATCTCAAACCCCGCACCGCTCGCAGATCTGGCAAATGCGGCCACCTCCTCTGCGTGCCACCGCATCTCGTTCTCGTAGCAGCCCAGGAACAGCGACCGTATGCCGGTCTCCTTCAGTAGGCCAATGTCCACATGGTCAAGCTCTTCCACCCCACCAGCAATGCAGATGCCAACATCCATGAAGAACTGGCGCCTCCCATGCTAATGCATCTGTTTGGGCGTCTGCTGCTATCCCGGCTTGCGTGCGACGACGGCGAATGATGTGCCTATCGGAAGGTTCATGTATCGCGTGAGCCACGTTTCTATTCTCAAGAGAGTGACTAGCGCGTTGTTCATCAGTGGCGGCAGAATCCTCAGGTCGGTCTTCGGCTCGTCCGGAGGCTTGGAGCGCAAACGCTGCAGCAGCCTGAATGTAAGGATTATCGGGAAGACGAAACTCACCGCTGCTGAGAGTTTCTCTATCCGGTAGCCTGCCTCCTGTAGTCTGCTGACAATTTCCCTCCGCGTGTATCGCCGCAGATGTGCCAGGGCCTCATCGTGTTCGCTCCACAGATACGGATGAGCCGGAAGGGTCATGATTAAGACACCGCCGGCACGTAACAGCCGGTACATCTCCCGCAGGGCGGCCAGATCGTCGTGGATGTGCTCCAGTACGTCGCAACTTGCCACGACATCGAATGAACTGTCAGCGAAGCTGAGCCGTTCCACCCGACAGGCGGCAAGTCGCGAGAAACCGCGCTTGCGGCAGTACTCAAGGGGAGACCAGGCCACATCGCAACCGTACACTTCACCGCAATCGGCGATGACCTTCATCGTGCCGCCGGTGCCGCAGCCCCCGTCTAATATGCACAGGTCGCGGCCATTCTCGCGGTGTACAGCGTACGCCCGAATCAACTGGCGCACAAGCTCGCGTCTGCCGACGAACCACCAGTAGAAGTCTTCCAGGCTGTAAAGCTCATCGAAATCACGTGGCTGCATCTGGCGCGTGTTCTGCATATCTGCGCTGCTCATCAATCCAAATACAATCCTTTTATCGAACTAATGTTTGCAATTCTCAGCCCGACATGCTATGCTCTCAATACCAAGGATGCCAGCCTCGTGGATGGAGGGTGAACACCGTGGCCAAGAAAGTACTCACGCCTCGTCGCCGGCGGATCATTGACTATATCAAGCAACACATCCAGGACAACGGCTACCCGCCCACTGTCCGCGAGATCGGACAGCATGTGGGCCTCTCCTCGAGTTCTTCCGTGCATTTCCATCTAAAGGCGCTCGAAAGAGCCGGATATCTGGAACGAGACGGGTCGCTTACCAGGGCGATCCGGCCCAGTACCCTCGCCCAGAGAACGCCCGCGTCACAGCGTACCAGTCGCTTCATCCCCGTCGTCGGGCAAGTAGCGGCCGGTGAGCCGGTGCTTGCAACGGAGAACATCGAGGAAATGCTCCCCATGCCCGACAACCTGTTCCCCGACAAGGACACATTCATGCTTAGGGTCAAAGGCGACAGTATGATTGAGACCGGGATTCTGGATGGTGATTACGTCATCGTCCAATGCCAGGACACCGCCGACAACGGCGACATCGTGGTTGCGCTCCTCGATGATGAGGCAACCGTGAAGCGCTTCTACAAGCACGCCGATCACGTCGAACTGCGGCCGGCCAACGAGCAGATGGCGCCCATCAGAGTCTCTGACGTGCAGGTGATCGGACGTGTCCGCGGCGTGCTACGCAGACTCGCTTGAGACCGGGGCACTGCTCCGCCCGGGCCCAGGTCTGCGGATGACGATGAGTGTGGCGTCATCGGTATTGCGGGCGGCTGAGAAGTCCCGATAGGCGCTCATGACGCTCTCACAGATTGCCTCAGCATCGCGCTCAACTGCCCTTTCGACGGCTTGCAGCACCCTTGCCGTGCCGAGTTGCTCGTTCGTCCTGTTCCTCACTTCCGAGATGCCGTCTGTGTAGAAGATCGCGACGTCTCCAGGCCGCAACACCTCGCTCTTCATCTGGTACGCCGGCTCCTCGACGGCCCCGACGAGAATCCCTTCTGTGCTTAGCTCAACGGCATTGCCGATGTCGCCGTCGTGGATGAGCAAAGGAGGAAGATGGCCGCAGTTGACGAACTCAATCTTGCCGGTGGCGGTCTCGATGGATGCGATGAAGAGGGCCGCGTAGCTGTCCGGCTGGAGTGCCGGATAGATGGCGCGATTTATTCGCTCGGCCATCTCCGTAGGTGTCAGGCGTTCGTGCGTGGCAGCGACGAGGTGGGAATTGAGGGCTGACAGATGGACCAAACCATATACGCTCTTGCCGGCCATGTCAGCCAGTACCACCAGCAAGCGGCTGTCATCCAGCACTTGGATAGCGTATAGGTCGCCGCCCACGTACCGCGCCGGCTGAAACCTGACGGCGATGTCGAAGCCGGGCACCGGAGGAACCTGATCCGGCAACATGGCGGATTGCAGGCGGCGAGCCAGCCGCAGTTCGTGGTTGATCTCGATGTTCAATGCGCGTTCGGAGTCGCGAGCGCGAACCAGGTAAGCGGTTATGATGGCCACCAACAGCAGCAGCGGCAGGCGCGTAACGGCCAGTTGAGCTGCGAGCTTGGCCGGATCGTAGGACGTGGCCATGTACTCGGCGGCGATGCTGAGCCCGAAGGCTACGAGTGCCGTGATGATTGCGCCGGAGCGGCGATACCAGATTGCGGCGGTAATGACAACCAGATAGTATATCTCGAACAGATTCCGCCCGCTGTCGGCGAAAGTCGCAGTGATGGCCGTGACCAGCAGCAGGTCAACGACGAGAGCTATCGGCCGGCAAACATGCAGGCTGTAGCTCCTGAAGAACAGGAAGCCTTGCACGAACGTGAAGATGATGGCGACGCCCAACATTACATGCAGGAATATGAACAGGGGCGTGCTCAGGGCCCACGCTGCGTCTAATGGCACCGCGAAGGCGGCGATGATGACCGCCGCCCGGATGAGCACCACGACTACGTCGGTGTCCTCGCCCCGGTGTCGTCCTGCGAACGGGCGCTCGAACCGTAACGCCAACACATTCACCTCCTCATCCGTGTTGTCATGGGAACCGGCGGCGGTGCCCAGAGGAATTTCGACGCAGGTTCCGGATGCACCTGCCGGGACATCCGGGCCTGCGTCCTGAGGTCAGATCATGGACCGCAATAATCATACCGGCGAGGATGGATACGAGAACATTCGCCGCCGAATGGTCGAAGAGCAACTGATTCGCCGGGGCATCAAGGACTCGCGGGTACTCAAGGCGATGGCGGAGGTGCCCAGACACGAGTTCCTGCCTCCGGACCAGCGTTCTGACGCCTACTATGATGGCGCCGTGCCGATAGGGGAAGGGCAGACGATCTCGCAGCCATATATGGTAGCGGTGATGGTCGAGCATCTGCGCGTATTGCCGGAACACAGGGTGTTGGAGGTGGGGGCCGGCTCAGGCTATCAAGCAGCAGTGCTGGGCCGAATGGCGGCCGAGGTATACGCTGTGGAGTTGATACCCGCCTTGGCAGCCCGTGCCGAGGCCACGCTGAGAAGGCTGGGCCATGACAACGTGCACGTCGTTGTGGGAGACGGCAGCAAAGGCTACGAAGAAGCCGCACCGTATGACGGCATCATCGTCGCCGCAGCGGCTCCCTCCATATCCCCAGCCTGGGTCGAGCAGCTCAAGGAAGGCGGCCGCATCGTTGCTCCGGTCGGCAGTCTGCACAGCCAGATCTGCACCGTAGCGGAGAAACAGGGCGGCGAGTTGAAGACCATACAAAGCATCGCCTGTGTGTTTGTGCCCATGCGCGGGCAGTACGGCTGGGACATGTAGCCGAGGGGGGCCCGGCAGGGATTCACCGGTACACCGACACGAACTTGTTACACGGCCAGGATGGCCGCACAACACGTGAATGGATCCACAATGAGCGGCTTTCCATATGACGCCCACGTTCACACCAATGTGTGCGAGGGACGCGATAGCCTCGCGGAGGTCATTCGTGCCGCCGAGGCGGTTGAGTTGGAGCTGGTGGTGGTCGCTGACAGCTATGAAGCTGCCGGCGACGACCTGCGCGACCGCATAAGAGCGGTCGTGAAAGCCGACGGTGCGGCGCACGTGATGGTAGTCCCAGGCATAGAGACTGCCATACTCGATGCAGCGGGCGGCATAGCTATCGTCAAGGAATCGGCACGCTTGGCTCCGGTTGTGTACGCGCATTTCGGGGGGCGGACACACGGCATAGCTCACGATCCCCCCGCCAGCAAACAGCGCTACCTGGACAATATCTTCAACTCCGTCACCGGCGCGGTGACCAATCCCGCCATTACCGCTTTGGCCCGCCCCTTCAACATAGGCCAGTTCCCCGCGCCCTTGACGCCCTCACAGCTTCCCCGTTCGGGCCTTGCCGAGGTCGCAGCCGCGATGGCCGAAGCCGAGGTGGCCTTCGAGATCAGCAACCGGATGCACTGGTGGTTCCCGGAGCTTTCAGTGGATGAATTTACTCGGGAGTACACCGATCTGATGTCCGTCTTCGCCGCGCGGAACGTCAAGTTCCTCGTCAGCAGCGATGCGCGCTCTTCCGATGCGGTAGGGAATCTGCACTACGTGTTGCGGCTCATGCGGGAAGCGGGCATCGAACGGTCACAGGTCATTGACCTTCCGCAGCTTGTGCGCCGCCAGACTGGGCGGACCTGAGCGCCGGATCCGGCCTATCCCCCGACAAGGACATGCAGTTGCCTGGCCGCGCCGTTAACATCCCGCGAGCTTGAGCACGAGTTCCGCGACATCTTTGCCGTACGCCCGGCCTTCCTCCAGGGCTTGTTCGTCCGGAGCCCCTACCGCTATGGCACCATAGTGGCTGCTTGCGGTTCTGCCCTTGACTATCATCCCGTGGATCATCAGGGCCTTGGTGATGTCCAGCACGCACGTCTCGTTCCCGCCGTGCTCTGCACCCGAAGTCGTGAAAGCCCCGCCGACCTTGCCCTCCAGCTTACCGAAGTGCTTGACAGATTCGTCAATGAGTTGCTTCAGTTCCGCCGCCATGGTCCCGAAGTAAACCGGCGACCCCATGATGATACCGTCGGGCTCCAGGAGTTCGTCCACCGATATCTGGCCGGCAGCCTTCAGTTCCACCTCCACGCCATCCACACTGCGCGCCCCCTCTGCTACCGCTTCGGCCAGCTTCTCGGTGTTCCCTGACCTACTGTAGTACACGATTAGGATACTTGGCATAGCCTTGGCCTCCTTGCTTCTCGTAGTCCCAGCGCAACCGCCACGTGGCACGCCAGGCTCCCATACTCCTTCTCTGAATGGTTACTCGGCTCCTGGTGGCAAGCTACAGCGCGGAATGTTACGCCGTTCATGCGCGGCCCCGCTTCGACGAAGAGAACGATGCAGACGGCGGCGGTTTTACTCATCCCCAGGAATCGGCCGGTAGGTGCGGGGCTGCTTGACGCCGATGACATCCTGTTCCAGAAACTCCAGCCAGGTGGCACGCGTCCAGTGCGCTCCGGCCTCGGCTACTGATCTGGCGGCCTCGACCTCCTCGCCGGCACGGTACAGCCTCATCGTGTTCTCGAGTTCGGCCTGCGCGCTTCTCACGTGCTCAATCGCCTCTGGTCGCTTGAAGACGCTCTCATTCAGGGCCTGCACCAGGATGGACTTCTCCGGCTCCATCGTGCCGTTGGTCAGATTATCCAGATACGCCTGTAGGGCTACCCAGGGCGCATTCTCTGCGTAGAAGGCGTAGCAGTTCGCATCATTCCAGTGCAGTCTTCCCTCAGTCTCGTCAGCCAGCGCAGCGCCGGCGAGCGCCCGTCCGAGCTGTTCCGCTTCCTGCAGCGCCTGGTCGAAAAACGCCACATGCGCAGCCACGCCCCCGACATAGCGCATGCGATGGCCGAAGAACCACTTGCACAGGTCCGCCCTGGCCAGTCTCTGCATCCCTTGATTGCTGGCGCACGAGATGGAGCCTGCAGGCATACCGTGCAGTCCGCCGTTCCACAGGAACGGATAGGTACGCTCGATGAGCAGCCGTGCCGATGCGCTGGGAGACCAGTTGTGCACCGGATCGGCGATCAGCAGCCCGTTAGCGCGGCCTATACGCTGGAACAGCTCACCATTGCCCTTGCGGCCCATGTCATCGTCCAGCACGCAGGCCTGCTCGGGGTTGCGTATGCAGGCGAAACAGCTTGTACATGGCCCGAAGCGGAACTGGTGGGTGTGCAGGAAATCGGCCGTGACACCCTCGATGCTTTCCATGCCCCTGATGGCGCTTCCGAGAAGCTGTGCCGTGAAGCCATTTCTGCGGCCGCTCGTAAGGACGGCGAGAACGGTTGCCATGCGAATCCCTCCTGTGCCCAACTACTTCCTCCGCCAACCCTCCAGTCCTGCCTGGTATCGCGTATTCGAGGCCTTCGGAGTGGGTGAGGGTGTTAAGGAAGGACAGTCATTGTGGAAAGCCGAAATAGCGGATAGACGGATAGAGGCATTTGCGGGACGACAGAGGCCGGGGAGGCGGGAATCATGACACGGACAGCATCGTTGATTCTGGCGGTCATACTGGCGACATCGGCTCTGGCGGCGGAATTCACGGTAAACGCCGGTGAAACGGGGAAGCGGGTGTTCCCTCTTAACGGCGTCAATGCAGGGCCGGCCCACATGAAGGGCCAGCCCG
Source organism: uncultured Armatimonadia bacterium (assembly GCA_964549395.1). Taxonomy (GTDB): domain Bacteria; phylum Armatimonadota; class Zipacnadia; order Zipacnadales; family UBA11051; genus UBA11051. The sequence goes on from CAZJVY010000054.1 coordinate 25,228, forward strand.
CCATGGACCTGACCGCCCAGTACCAGGAGATGGGGATATCGCTGGTCCGCACCCACGACTATTACGGCTATATAGACCTGTCCAACATTTTTCCTCATAGTTGGGACACGGACCCCGCCAACCACGGCAACTACGACTTCAGCGGAGCCGATGATGTGATTAATGAGGTCGAGGCGGCCGGCTGTGACGTGATGTTCCGCCTCGGGGAAAGCTGGTACACGCCCTCGCACAATCAGATACCCAGCAACCACGCAAATGTGGCGCATGTGTGCAAACATATCATCATGCATTACGGCGGGGATGACTGCAATCCCTACAACTGCCGGATCCGCCTGTGGGAGTTCTGGAACGAGCCGAATCTGGACAAGTTCTGGGATGTGAAAGCCGACCCGAATTTCACGAAGTTCTTCAGCATGTACGGTCGGGTGGCGTATGAGGTGAAGAGGAGGTTCCCACACATTCAGCTCGGCGGGCCGGGTACGGCCGGCAGCGATGATGCGGGCATCGAGAAGTTCGCGCGGCAGTTTGTGCAGGCGCTGCGGGACAACCCGCACGACCCCCCGCTGGACTTCTACTCATGGCACTCGTACAACCGCGACAATGACGGGCCCTATGTCTTCGCGCGGCAGGCGCAGAAGGTCAGGGCCGTGCTCAACGCGGCCGGCTTCGCCAAGACGGAGAACGTGCTTAGCGAATGGAATTCATCCAGCGTGAGGGCGGGAGGACAGCATCCGACCGAAGAGGATCTGCAGTGGCGGCACACGCTGTTCAACATTGACGGCGCAGCGTTCTCGGCGGCTGCGTTCATCTACATGCATCTGTATTCGGACATCCGCTATGCCTGCCGGTATAGAGGCGACATCCACAGCGGCGACGAGGGCTATGGCCTCATGGATACCGGCGGCAACATAAAGAAGCCCGGGTATGCCTTCAAGGCCTATGCGGGCCTGTTTCCGCAGCGCGAGTGGCGGAAGATGTACCTACTTTCCGGTACAGGTGGGGATACGGGCAACGAGGGTAAAGCCGGGAAGTGTAGGGCCATGATGGCGACAACGGACGAGGACCGCACAGTCGTCAATGTCCTCATCGCCCTGTGGGAGCATGGCAACGAAGGGTTCAGCCTCACGGTCAGCAATCTGCCTGATGGCTGGCAGCAGCCGATGATGGAGCACTACGTGGTGTCGCAGAAGCAGGACTACTACGAGCAGGCCAGCCGCAGCATCGCTCAGCAGTACGCGCGCGACAAGGCCTATAGATACACGTGCAAGCAGGTGCCTGATACTACCAGCTCGGTCCACCTGGTCCGGCTCTACGATGCCGCCAAGTTCCCGACGCTACAGCCGACGGGGGTTCAGCCTGCCACGGGCCCGCAACCACCGCAGCAACCGCGTCCGTTCCCGCCCATAAGGCGGTTCCCGCGCCCCTGGCCGCCGCGACCGGGCCGCTAAGGATGGGGCTAACGGCAGGAGACATCAAACCATGCAGCGGCTTCCCGGCCCCTGCCCTGCTACCGGCATCAGGTCCAGAATTTCCGATCCAGGCTGCGGTACTGCACGGCCTCCGCGATGTGGTGGACCTTCATCTCCG
>CAZJVY010000055.1:0-15015 GCA_964549395.1 uncultured Armatimonadia bacterium
AGTAAGAGCAACTGCAACAAAGCACGCGTAGATGGTCGGGCCGAAGACGTTGTAAGCGTAGGCTCTGCTCACATCACCATGAGAGATGGCACAGAAACTGTGCGTGAGGCCACACATTGTACAGTGATGATTAGGCGCGAGTCGGTGGGCAAGACACGCGGGCCACCCACAATCCCACATACTCATCGGCAGCATTGCTGAGGTAAGCAGAACCACTGCGGCGTACACCCCTGCTATCTTCCACACCACCAATACTGCGCGTTTCAGAGGCGACCTAGACCGTAATGTAAGCATTATGGTCATTTTCTAGTGGCTGTAGCCCCCTTGCGCGCCCCACAACGCGATGCTTCCGGCGAGACTAAGGATCTGCAGAATGATACCCGCGACGCTGAGAAAGATGCCTATCGCGCCCAGTGTCTTCTCACCCTTAGAGATGGCGACAATGCCAATCACTATGGCAGCCAGACCCATCGGCCAGCCTATCCATCCACAGCACAGCCCACCTAGGAACTGCACAAACATGGTCGGTACGGCCAAAGCAACTGACACTATCCCTAGCGTACGTGCTGATTGGTCCTGAGGCATTTGTTCGACCTCCGTTCCGCTGAGGACTGCGGCCTTCGAGTTCAGAAGAATTCCCATTCTCCGACTTGCCTGCCCGCCTCCAGCTTGTTTGCGATAAGCATCGCGTCCACCCAGGCCACTACCCAGAACGGAAGCCAGATAATGACCCCGATCCCACATGATACGTAGGTTATCACAAGCAGCATTAGATTTGCACAGACCATGAGAATACCCTTTATCTGCTGCTTGTTATAGATTTGTCCGATGCCCGGCCACAGGAAAGAAAGCAAGACGGCCAGCCAAACCTGATGTTGCGCTTGAGAAACGGGACCGGTCGCAGATGAGGATGGTAGGCCAGCATCCGGCGGGAGATCCGCCTGGAATTCGGATATCGTCCCCACGATGGTCCAGCTACTCTCGGTCTCCCGGCGTACGAGATCGCCACGCGCAACTTGACCTGACCTCACCCACTGATGGATGTGCTCCTCAGGATAGGGCCCACTCGTTTGCCCGTTGCGTAGAACATACCAATTCGCCATAGGCTATCCCCTTCCTTAATCGGCCCGAAGCCTTCGGTCCAGATGCCCATAGACCTTGTCCTAGACTCGAGTTGTCCTCTTAGATGGTATTCAACGGGCAGATACTGTTCACCTCTCAGCGGCAGAAAGAATTCTCTGGGGCCTGTTCCGAGCAATACGCAGAATGGACTCACGCAGCCGACGAGGGATCAGAAATCCTCCTCCCGCAGGCTGTAACCGCGTATCTGCGCCATCTCCGCGTCATCTTTGATATAGTTGACAACGAAAACGCTATCATCCGACAGCACGCACCATCCGGAGTAGCCGCCATCGGCTTTCTCGTGGCGGTCGTGATCCAGCGCCAGAAGCTGCCCGCCCTGCTTCTCCAGGTCGGCTTCGCCTGCGCTGGCCACGGTCTCACTATAGGCAAGGAAGTTGGCCCTGTTGCGCTCGATGCCCGGCATTTCGTAGCGGAAGGTGACCATGATGCGGCCGGAGGGGAGATAGCCGGCTACCGGGCGGTGACAGGCGGGTATGTGCGTCGGATAGGGCCCGTCCCAGGTCTGGCCGTCATCAGCGGACAGCGATTTCTGGCCGGGCCAACCTTGACCCGAGTTCTCGCGCATGTAGGCGACCAGTCTGCCGTCCGGCAACTGAATCAGGGAGGCCTCACAGGGGTTGAGGCCCTCCTGATGAGCCACGGTGATGGGGCCCTCCCACGAATCGCCCTGGTCGGTGGAGCGGAATACCCGCTGGTGCAGGTACTGCTCGCCCGGAGCGCCGACGTGCACCGCCACCAGCCACGTTCCGTCTCTGGTCTCGAGTAGCTTGTCGGGGACGATGCCGGTTATCGGGGTCTTTACCGGCTGCGACCAGGTCTGGCCGTCATCTTCGCTGTACCAGAAGAATGTATGCGAGGTGCTGCGGTCAAAGCGCTCGCCGGGAGGCACGGGATAGCCGTCACAGAGCGCAAGCAAGCGCCCATCCCGAAGCTGCGATATGCGGGGGCAGTTGTACTTGAACAGCACGCCGTCTTCTTTGTAGCTCTCGATCAGCACAAAGCGCTCAGACCATGACCGACCTTCATCGCCGCTATGGCGCATGATCAGGTGGGAGTAGTCGGAGGCACCGTGGCTGTCGCTTTCGCGGTAGATGACGATAAGCTTGCCGGAAGTGGTGCGGACTATATCGGGAAAGCACTCGTACACATCGTCATTGCGCGAGACGGTTGTCTTGGTCACAGGCATGTTCTCATCACCTTCCATTGACTGCGCCCGGTGCGGCTACAGGACCTCCGGATTGAGAATGAAGGACGTCTGCCGGCCGGCGAATACGTCCAGGATGTTCTGCACTACCTGAGTGTTGACCAGACACACCGAGGTGTCGTTGTAGAACGAATTGTGGGGAGTGACGAGGCAGTTGGGCGCGGACAGGATCGGATCGTCGGGTGCGGGCGGCTCATTCTCAACCGTGTCCAGCGCAGCGCCCGCGATCCGCCCGCTCCGCAGCGCCTCAATCAGCGCCGCAGTGTCAATCAGCTTCCCGCGCGCGGTGTTGATAACGAAAGCGGTCGGCTTCATCGCCGCCAGCTCCTCAGCGCCGATGATATGCTGATTCTCCTCGGTGAGGTTGCAGTGCAGGCTGAGGAAGTCCGCCTCCCTGACGACGGTGGGCAGGTCCGCTAGCGTCACGCCCAGCTCTGCGGCCCTCTCCTGGTTGGGATACGGGTCATAGGCGAGGATTCTCATGTCGAAGCCGCGCGCGCGGTATGCCACCGCCTGGCCGATGCTGCCGAAGCCGACCAGGCCGAGCGTGGCTCCGAAGAACTCCGCCGCCTTAATCTGCACCCACTCGGCTCTGCGCCCGCGATTCGTCGCGCCGGTGAGATCGCGGGCAAGGCTCAGCATCAGGGCGAACGTCATGTCGGCCACCGAGCTGGTCACCATGCCGGGCGTATTGCAGACCGCGATGCCGTTGGCGGTGGCGGCGGCGAGGTCTATGTTATCTATGCCGACCCCCCAGCGCGAGATGACGCGCAGGTCCGGGGCTGAGCCGAGCACCTCGGCGGTGTAGGCATCCATCGCCGCAATGACTGCGAGGTGTCCCGGCAGCACCTCCATGAGCCGCTCTGCCGGGAGGGGCCCTTCCTCCTGGCGGCCGATCTCATATCCCGCCTCGGCCAGCGGCGCAAAGTACTGCGGGTGCTCGATGAACGCAGTGGCGCTGATGAGTATGCGCTTGGGCTCGGACATCGGTGCGGTGCCCTTCTTCCATCGCCTACGTCGTCAAGGCGGCGCGAATCTCCTGCAGGCCGGTTTCGGCGGCGTCAGACAGCAGTGCAAGGTCGGATGAGAAAGCCATAAACAGTGCGCCGCGCTGCAGCCACGTGATGGTGCTCTCCACGTTGAAGCAGTGCATTCCGGGGGCTACGCCGTGCGCAGCGGCGCTCTCGAAGATGTCGTCCATGGCCGCGACCACGGTGGGGTGGTCGTACTGCCTCGGCAGCCCCAGCGACAGCGAGAGGTCATTGGGGCCGATGAATGAGGCGTCAATCCCCGGCACGCTGAAGATCTCGTCCCGCGCCTCCCAGCCCTGCTTCGTCTCCAGTTGCACCACAATGATGTTGGCGGCATTGGCCTGGGCCGGATAGTCGGCACAGGCGGCGCGGGTGTAGTCGTCGTGTGCGCCGCCCGAGCCCCAGCCGCGCGTTCCGTCGGGCGGGTACTTGAGCATCTCCACAATCGCCTCGGCCTCTTCGGGCGTCTCGACGCGGGGGATCAGATTGCCCGATGCGCCCAAATCGAGGTAGCGGGTCGGCCACTGTCCCTCAAAGGCAGGCGCACGCACGATGGCGGTGAAATCAATGTCCCTGGCCGCCTGAAACAGCCATGACAGCGTCTCGACGCCGGGCCGGGAGTGCTCGGTATCGAATATCAGGAACTCGAAGCCGGACTGCTTCGCCACGCGGCAGGCCGCCGGCGAATGCAGGTGGCAGAACATCGTGCCGATGACGGGCTGTTTGGCGCGCAGCTTCTCTTTGATCTGCAGATTGTTCATGAAGACACCTCGGATGCGACCGTATCAGCACCGCCGGCAACTCGTTGGGTGATTTCTCTACGGTCTACCGTAACACCTGCCGGTGGAGGATAGAAGACCGTGCGAAGGGAATTCCCAGTCATCACTGAGGCCGGAGTCGCACTTCGGACGCGATTGCGACCTGCGTCTGGCTTGATCTGAATGTCAACAGGAGGGCATCAGCTTGATTCTGCTTGTTTCGATGGCAAAGCCGGAGGACTATGACAGGAGCTGCGCGCACACTGAATTGAAGCGCAAGTTCGAGAAGCTGACCGGCAGCCCCGCGCTGCTGCAGCACTACAGCGAAATCACGCCGAAGCTGGTGGACAGCCTGCCGATACGGACCATCTTCATCAGCGGCTCGGGCTGTCCGTGGCCGGAAGTGGACCCCCGCAAGCTGGACGGCTTGTATGACGTGATGAAGAACACCGAGATACCGACCCACGGGGCCTGCGCGGGGCATCAACTGCTCGGCTTCTTCTTCAATGCCGACGACTGGCGCCAGGTGGAGCGGCTGGAGGACGAATACGTGCGCCCGCTGGGTCCCGGCGAGGCCGTCAGCGTGTCGGATACGGCTCCGGGCATGTTCCTCGAACAGGGCATCTTCGAGATACAGATACTCGCGCACGACCCCATCTTCGATGGCTTGGACACGAAACTGGTGGTACGCGAATCGCATCTGTGCGAGGTCAAGACACTGCCGCCGGGCTTCATCCACCTCGCCCGCAACGGCAACTGCGAGATACAGGCCATGCGCCACGGCGAGCGGCCGATCTACGGGACGCAGTTCCATCCGGAAGCGTGGACGGACAAATTCGAGGACGGCAAGCGGTTCATGCAGAACTTCTTCCGCATCGCCGGCTTGATTGACTAACAGCAGGAGGTTTGGACAGTGATACTGCTTGTGTCTCTGGAACGCATAGGCGAAACGTACAAGACCTCATCCGGTCATCACGCGCTCAAGTGCAAGTTCGAGGACATGACCGGCCATCCGGTGCTGGTCCAGCACTACAGCCAGGTCTCGCCGGAGCTTGTGGGGCGGCTGCCGATCCGGGCCATCTTCATCGGCGGCACCTCCGTTCCCTGGTCGGAGTTCCCGACCGAGCACATAATCGGCCTGTCGGATGTGGTGACCAACACGGACATTCCGATACTGGGAGCATGTGGCGGGCACCAGATGCTGGGCGTCTGCTTCAACAACGACATTCGCACCGTTGACACGCTCAGCGATGACTGGATGCGGAAGCTGCGTCCCGGCGAGCCGGACCTGATGCCGGACTACCGCCCCGGCCAGTACTCCGAAGGCGGCGTCTGGCCGGTAGAGATACTGGTGGCCGATCCGGTCTTCGATGGCTTCGACGGCACGCTGATGGTGCGCGAGGCCCATGCCGGCGAAGTGAAGAAGCTGCCGGCCGATTTCATCCACCTGGCCCGCAACGACAATTGTGAAATCCAGGCAATGCGCCACAAAGACCGCCTCATCTATGGCACCCAGTTCCATCCGGAGGCGTGGACGGATCACTACCCGGACGGCAAGCGCTTCGTGGAGAACTTCTTCCGCATCGCCGGGCTGATTGAGAAGGAGTGAAGGGCTGATGGCGAAGCTGGCGGCGCTTCAGACGGACTGTGCAATCGGCGACATCGGGGCGAATGTCGGCAACGCCATGGAGCTTATTGATGGGGCGGGTGCCGCCGGTGCCGACCTCGCGGTGCTGCCGGAGTGCTTCTCGACCGGCCTGCCCGCCGATCTGGCGGACCTTGCGGAGGTCGTGCCGGGAGCGACCTCCGAGGCACTGTGCGCTGCCGCAGCGGGCAACCGGCTGTGGCTTGTCGCCGGGGTGGCCGAGAAGACGGATGAGGGGGTCGCCAACACAGCCCTTGTCATCAACCCGCAGGGGGTGCTCGTCGCCAGGTACCACAAGCGCTTCCTCTACATGGCCGAGGCCGACGTGTTCACCCGTGGGAGCGAGGGTCTGGTGGTGGACATGGGCTTTGTGACCGCCGGCATCACCATCTGCTATGACTACATGTTCCCCGAGTACACGCGGGCGCTGGTGGACGCCGGGGCGCGGCTGATTGCCCACTCGACGGCCTGGATTACCACCGACCTGTGCGAGCAGTGGGGCTATGATGCGCGGCGGATGTACCCGGCCCAGTCCATAACCCGCGCGGTCGAAAACGGGGTATTCCTGGTGACGGCCAATCACTGCGGCACGGCCTACGATGCGGCCGGATGTCTGCGTCCGGTGGGCAAATCCTGCATCATTGCGCCGTGGGGCGAGATACTGGCCGCAGTGGACATGGGGCCTGGCGTTGCGGTGGCGGATGTTGATTTCGCCGACGCGGACAGGTGGGCGGCCGATGCAGCCCCCTACCTCGAAGACCATCGCCTGCACCCCATTCCGCCCATCAACAGTATCTGATTCGCGTGTCGCTCACCAACCCTGCGAGGAGTCGTCTGCGATCATGAAAGCCACAGCGATTGTATTTACCGGGCCGCAGCAGGTTGAGCTTGTACAGGAGGAAGTCGGCGATCCGGGCGCGGGTGAGGTGACTTTCGAGACCACCGCAAGCCTCATCAGCACCGGCACCGAGCTGATCTGCTACCGGGGCGAACGCGATAGCGGAACCCATTGGGAGGGATACATAACCTACCCGCTCAGGCCCGGCTACTGCGCGGTGGGAACGGTGACGCGCGTTGGGGAGGGCGTAGAGGGACTGCACGAAGGCGACCGCGTCTGCTCGATCATCCCGCATCGGCAGGCGGCCAATGTCTCGCTCGACCGGGTCTGGTCGCGGCCGCTGCCGGAGGCGGTGAGCGACGAAGAGGCGGCCTGGGCGGTGCTCGGCGTCATTACGCAGACCGGCGTGCGCCATGTCGAGCACGTGATGGGGGACACCGCCGTCGTCATCGGCCTGGGACCGCTGGGGCAGTTGGTCAGCCAGTACCTGCGAGCGATGGGCCTGCAGCAGGTGCTTGTAGTGGACCCGGTGCAGACGCGCGTGGATGTGGCCCTGCAGCACGGGGCCACGGGCGGCTTCTGCGGAAGCGCCGGCGATGCCCGCGAGTTTGTCCTGCAGCACAACGACGGCCGGCTTGCCGATGTGGTCTATGACGTGACGGGGCACTATGCGGTGCTGCCGATGGCGCTGCCGCTGGCGAGGGACTTCGGGAAGGTCATCCTGGTGGGGGATAGCCCGCACCCCTCCAGGCAGTACCTGACCGATGACATACTCAACCGGCAGGTCAAGCTGCTGGGAAGCCGCAGCTCGTTCCTGCCCCCGCAGTACGAGTACTGGACGCCGGTGCGGCAGGCGCAGCTCTTCCTGGCCTACGTGCAGCGCGGGCAGATGCAGGTGGATGACTTAATCACCCACCGCTTCGACCCCCGGAATGCCGTGGAGGTTTACCGCAGTCTGCACGAGCAGCGCGAAACTACCCTGGGCGTCATCTTCGACTGGCGAGGAGGGCACTGAGCGATGCGCAGGACAGCTTGCGTGTTGATGGCGCTGGCGGCACTTGCAGCGCCGGGGCTGGCGGATGGGAACTATCGCGTCGAGGAAACGCGCCTGGGTGAATGGCCTGCTGTCATCCATGATACGTTCTCGACGCCGGACGGCAGGCACTTCGCCTCACTTACGGTGCGAAACGACAAGTGGCTTGTCGTGGTGGACGGCGTGCCTCTGCCGGAATGTGACTGCCTCGCCGGGCTGGTATTCAGCGCCCATGGGCAGCGGGTTGCTTACGGAGTAAAGCAAGGCGACAAGTGGCGCGTGGTAGTGGACGGTGTGCCCGGCCCGGAGTATGACGGCATTCTGGAATTGACGCCGATTCTGAGTGCGGACGGACAGCGGGTCGCATACGGGGCAAGGACGGGCGACAAGTGGCGCGTAGTGCTGGACGGCGTGCCCGGCCCGGAGTATGACGGCATCCTGGAGGGTACTCCGGTCTTCAGCGCGGATGGTCAGCGAGTGGCGTACGGCGCACAGCAAGGCGACAGGTGGCGCGTGGTAGTGGATGGCGTGCCCGGGCCGGAATATGACGGCATCCTGGGGGGTACCCCGGTATTCAGCGCAGACGGTAAGCGGATGGCATACGCGGCAAAGCAAGGCGACAAGCTGCTGCTGGTAGTGGACGCCGCGCCGGGGCCGGAGTGTGACGAAATCATGGAAGGCACTCTGGTCTTCAGCGGCGATGGTCGCCGGCTCGCGTATGGGGCAAGGACCGGCGCCAAGTGGCGCATGGTGGTTGATGGCGTGCCCGGGCCGGAGCATGACGGGCTCGGTTTCGAGGGCAACCTCATCAAGCACGGTCCCGTCTTCAGCGCGGATGGTCGGCGAGTGGCATACGGGGCGATGGAGGGCGACGGGTGGGTGGTGGTTGTTGACGGCCTGGCCGGGCCGCAGTACGATTGCCTGCAGCTTGGCCCGGTCTTCAGCGGCGATGGGCGGCGCGTGGCTTACGTGGCCGGTAAAGGTGACAAGACGCTGGTGGCGGTGGATGCTGTGGCCGGTCCGGAGTATGACAGCATCGCGGCAAACAGCTCGGTATTCACCGCCGACGGACAGCACGTGGCCTACGGCGCAAGAACGGGCGACACGTGGCGCATTGTCGTGGATGGTGCAGGTGGACCGGAGTATGACGAAGTCGGGGAGCCGGTCTTCAGTGCGCAGGGACAGCGGCTGGCGTACTGGGTCCGCGTGGGTCCATGGAAGGGCGGCAAGTGGCGCGTGGTGGTGGACGGTGAGGCCGGCCCGGAGTATGAATACATCGAGGAAGAGCATCCGGTGTTCAGTCCTGACGGCCAGCGGGTCGCCTATGCGGCCGGCAAAGGCGACAAGATGCTGGTGGTAGTGGACGGTGAGCCCGGCCCGGAGTACGACGGCATCATCCCTGGCGGTCCCTCATTCAACGTGGACGGAACCGCCGAATACCTGGCTGTGAGGGCCAACTCCCTGTACCGCACCAAGCACATCCCGATTGCCCGACGAAGGCCGGTTGACCTGCCCGCCGGTGGGCCTGCTGTCTGACTGGCGGCAGGGCTGAAAGCAGTGAATTCCCATGAGCGGAGATGAGGGCCAAGTGAACAGCGATGCGCAGAAGTTCCCCATGGCCACCATCGGCAATCTGCAGGTCTCACGCCTGCTGTGCGGGACGAACTGCTTCTTCGGTCATTCCCACATTTCCCAGGCCCGCAGCATGTGGCTGCGGCGGCACTTTACCACCGAGCGCATCGTCGAGGTCATGCACGCCATGGCCGAAGAAGGCATCAACGCCACCGTCTCCATGCAGAGCCGGGAGATGCGGGCGGCCCTCGATGGGCTGCAGGCCACCGGCTACAAGATGCATTGGATCGCCACCCCCGGCGGCGCCGACCTGGAGGAACTCAAGGACGGCATACGCGAGTCTGCCGACCTCGGTGCGGCGGTCTGCATGCCGCATACCTCCTATACCGACACGCACCTGAACATCGCGGCGAACACCATTGAGGGGGCCGAAGAGATAATCGAGCTGACGCGCGAACTCGGGATGGGCACCGGATGGTCCACCCACCGGCCCGAAACCATCACCGTCAGCGATGCGGCCGGCTACGATGTGGATGCCTACATTCAGCCCTTCAACTCAATCGGCTTCCTGTGCAGCATCGAGACGGATTGGATGGCCCGCGTCATCAACGCTGCCCGGCACACCGTCATCGCCATCAAGCCGCTGGGTGCGGGCCGCATCATGCCGCCGACGGGTTTGGGTTTCGCCTATCAGCACCTCGACCCGCGCCACACCGTCTGCATCGGCTGCATGAGTTCGGAAGAGGCCAAAGAGGACATCGCCCTGGCGCGGGCCTTCATCGCCGGCGAGAACCCGGACGTAGAGCTTCAGACTACGCGCTCGAAGCAGACCCTCGCAAGCGACACGTGAGGCCACCATCAGGGCCGACGCCATCATTGCCGCAGGCAATCGCCACGGAAGGAGCTGTTGAGCCGTGTACGGTCACGAGATGAGACCACTGCAGATGAGGTGGCGTCATGTAGTAGCCATCGCGGTGTTGGTGCTTGCGGCGACCGTGGGCGGATGGGCACCGGCCGCAGATGCCGATGAATTCACCTTCGTCTGCTTCACCGACTCGCATATCCCCGGCTACGGCTTCAACATCGGGATGCCCCTGACCGAGGAGGAGATGCTGCCGATGTACAACCAGCAGCGCCTGCAGCAGTTCGTCGGCGAGTGCCTGGCGATGGAGCCGAAGCCGGCGTTTACGGTCAATCTCGGCGACACGGGCGATGTGGGGTGGATGCCCCTGCTGCGGCTTTACCCGCAGCTCATGCAGCCGCTGGTCGCCGCTGGCATACCCATCTACACCCTCGTCGGCAATCACGATACGGACTACGCCGGAATAGGCAGGCAGGGCCTTGCCGACCTGTTCGACCCGCTCGGGCCGGCGCTCATCGGCCGTCACGGGACCAGGTACTCCTTCGACCTCGGCCACACCCATCTTGTGGTCCTCAACAACTCGGCGGTATGCGGCTGCATACGCCTCAATCCGATGGATCTGGCGTGGCTGCATGAAGACCTGCAGGATGTGGACAGGGACAGGCAGGTAATCGTCTTCATGCACGCCTTCATGACCGGCGAGGATACCTACCGGGTTGTCGAGATGCTTCAGGAGTTCCGCTTCCCGGCCATATTTCGGGGCCATGCGCACGGAGAGAGCATCGGCAAGTGGGGCGGCGTGCCGATGGTGGTAACGGGAGCGCTGTACGGCGGCAACCCCAAGGCCGGCAGCTACCGGGTGGTGACCGTCTCGCCGGACAGGATTGCCATGCGGACCCGTGATTTCGCAGAGCCGGCTGGCACGCTCGGACCGGAGCGCATCATCGAGCCGCCTGCAACCGGGCCGAGCCTCCGCATCTCCGAACCTGTGAACGATGCCGTGGTCAGCGGCACATTGAAACTGGCAGCCCAGGTGGACCCCTCGACGCCCGGAGACCTGCAGTACGAAATCCCCACCTTGCAGAAATGGACTGCCCTCACCGTCCAGGACGGGAAATGGGAGGCGGAGGTGCCCGCTCCCACCACACCCGGCCGCTACATGGTGGCTGTCCAGTTCAAGGGTGAGAATGGAGCCATCAGGTGGGCGCACCGGACGTTCAGGGTGCCCGGAGACAATGTGCGTGAGATGTGGAGCAGGAACCTCGGCTCGGCAATCCAGGGAGCACCGGCCAACTGGCGCGACCTGGTGATTGTGCCGACGCGTGAAGCGGGGCTGTATGCCCTGCGCCGTGCAGACGGCGAGGTCGTCTGGCATCAGGATGTGGCGCAGGGCGAAATCCTCGGTAGAGTTGTCGCTGACCGCTCGGCGGTGTACTACGGGGCCGGGCGCACCGTCTGCGCGCGCGAGGCGGCAACCGGCAAGCTCCTTTGGCAGGCGCCGCTCGCCGGCACGAGTGTGGCGGGAGCAACTGTTGCCGCCGGCAGGCTGTACGTGCCTGCTGGAGAGCACGCGCTGTATTGCCTCGATGCAACCGACGGCCGGATGCTCTGGCAGTACGAGGTGAGCCTCCCCATCCTCATGGAACCGGCCGCCACCGACGACATGGTGTTCTTCGGCGCGATGGATGGCTACCTGCGCGCCCTCGATGCGGCGACGGGTCGGGAGCTGTGGAGCCGCCGGCTATCGGCACCGGAGGACCGCTACTCGACGGCTCCGTATTGGGAGCCGCTCGTCGCCGGCACGAGAGTAATCGTGCGCAAGCTGCCAGCGAGCAAGGAACAGAACAACCTGCAGGCGTTTGATGCACAGACCGGAGAGCCGCAGTGGTCGTGCCGTGTAGGGGGCTTCCCGGGCCGCCTGGCCGCAAGCTTGCGGCATGACAGGGTCTATACCTATTGCGCCGAAGGGCGCGTCGCAGGGGTGCAGTGCCTGTCGGCTGACGATGGATCGGTGCAGTGGAGTGCGGCCACGGGAGTGGGCATGTGCGCGGGGGTCACTGTCGCCGGCGAGGTGGTTGTCCGTGACGGCAACAGCGTATGCTGCGTGGATTCTGCCACCGGCGCCGCCAAGTGGCTCTATCGGGCCTCTATCGGCCCGCAGGGCTCCCTCTACGGCCCCGCTGCCATGACCGTCGAGGACGACCTGGCAATCATCGGAACGATGGACGGCTACGTCTTTGCACTGGCGTGGTAAAACGGCCCGCCCCCATCACCAAGGCCGCACGCAAACTCAATCATGTGCCGCCGCTAAACCTCGGCGTCAGGCTGCTTCATTCGCAGCCGCACGATGGTGCCCTATTGCCCGAATTCCAGCCCCCGCACCTCTCCCGCGAACGAGCGGTAGATGCTGTAGTTGGCCCCCCAGTGGTTGTCACCCGGATAGTCGCCCAGGTAGATCGGGTTTCCGGATAGAGACAGCACTACGTCGTCGTGAGCCATCACCGTGCGGCCCAGCTTCAGCTTGAACCCCCGAGTCCCATAGGTGACAAGTACGGAGTACCACTTGCCGGCCTGCAGCGGTTGGTTGCCGGTGAGCAAGTGCCAGCCGTTGGAGAGCCGGACCTTGCTCTGGATGTCGGGGTTCCAGATCTGCCAGAGCAGGTTGCCATCGGAGCCGATGGAGAGCGTGAAATCGCCGCGAGTGGCCGCATTGATCCCCACGGTGTCGAACACCACCCCCGGCTTGGTGTACTTGACATCCAGTCTGATAAAGCCGTCGCTCTTCGGGTAGCTTGTCGGGCCGGGCTGCGAGCTGCTCCCACCGGCTAAGCTGATGGCCGGCCCACCACCGGCTGGCGTAGTGATTTGGGCAGGAGTCTGTGTTCCCCCGGGCTGCCCGCCGCCGTAAGTGGTCGGGCCGGTTACCCACAGCAGCGTGTTGCCATCGCAGACAACCATCATCTGCCCCGTGGTCGGGTGAAAGCCCATGCTCTGCGGTTTCCTGAGACCGGTTATGACTGCCACGGGCGAGCCGCCGGAGACGATGCGCAGTATCCGCCCGTTAGTCGCATCCATCACATAGGGACCGGCCGCGAACGGCCCTCCGGGCGAAATCGCCATGTCGTCGAACGTCGTGCCTGCCGCAGCCTGGGATACCAGTTGCATGTCACCACTCGCAGCCAGTCTGAAGACACCGTTGACGCTTCCGCCCCACCATTCACGGCCCCAGTTCAGCCCGTACAGGGCCTTGGACTGGCGGTCATAACCCAGCCTCACAATGCCGCCGGGCCAGTTCTGCTTGACCAAGGGCGTTTCGGCCTGCCCCTCGGCGGCCAGATGGAAGATGTTCTCGCCGCTCTCGAACTCGGTGAAGTAGAAGCCGCCCTGTGGAGCTTCGATGAGATCGCCCAGACCGCCATAGTCGCGCTGCAGTGCCAAACGGCGGTTGCTGCCGTCAAGCTTAAGTTCGAACACACCGCTGGTACTGTTACCCGCCGCCGGAGCGTAGTCCACCGAGATGATGAACTTGCCGTCGCGGTAGGCACCTCCCCGCCAGTTGCCTCCCTGCAGGATTGACGACTCGCAGCATGTATGCCCTACCCCTACGGCGGGGGAGTACAGGATTTGCCCCGCCTTCGGGTCGCCTGAGAACAGGAAAACCTCCCCGTTGCCGCCAAAGAACGGTCTGCCCACAGCGAAGGGTGCCTGGGATGCCCTCGCCGTGGTTCCCGCAGGCACCTTGAGGCCGCTGGGAAGTTGGGCAGCGGTGAGCAGGTTGCCCCCCCGCACGGGGATGGTCACACCGGAGGGCGGCTGTGATGAAGGCTGAGTTGCAGCGCCCGGCTGGCTCGCGCCGATCGTGAACTGCCGCGTGCCCAGACTTGCTGTGCCTGCGGTAATGGCAACCGTGTAGGTGCCGGCCTGCAGTCCGCCCGCAGCGCTGGTGTTGATGGAGAAGGCCACCCAGCCGTTGCCCCCGATGGCGCGTTGCGAGCGCGTGATCTCCTGACCGTTCCGCTTCCACACGCACTCGGCGGTGGTATTCTGCGGAATGTTGGTGTAGGTGGCCAAGCACCAGACCTCGGAGGCACTGGTGAAGCTGTCCGCTGCGTTCTGTGGCTGGCCGTTGACCACCTTGCGGCAGACGATCAGCGTGCCGGGCTGGCCGGGTTGCGGCGTATCAACCGGCTTCGGCGGCGGGCTGATGACGTTCGTTGTCCCGGTCTTCCAGGTCACGCTGTCGCCCTCCATTGTGCCGACGATCTTGGGGGCGATTGCCTGGCCGCCTGCCATGATGGCGTCAATCTTGCCGCCGACTAGCAGGCTGGCGGTGGCGGTGCTTCCCGGAGCGGTGGGGACGGCATCGAAGGAGGTCAGGCCGGCCTTGGTGGCGCTTTCCGCGCGGATGATGTCGAGGCCCGCCTGGCCCTGGCCGGTGCCGGTGATGGTCACTGCGTACTGCAGGTCCGAGGGCAGGACGTAGATCTCGACCTCTCCCTGGCTGCGGATCTCGGCGCCGGGTATCTCGTTGACCTGCTGCCCGTTAAGCACCCCCACTCGGCGCCCCTGTGAATCGGTGAATAGCACATCGGCCGGGCAGTGCAGCATCGCCATCAGCCTCTTGGCCTTATGGAACCACGATATCATCTCCGCCAGCTTCGCCTTTAGCGTCGGCATTACCGCGTTGGCCTCCGCTAGCGAGATTTGGCGCACCACCGCCTTCGCGGAAATCGCGTTGAGGCCGTCGTACAGCGGCTTCATATCCGAAGACGGTAACCACCCGCCGGTGGTCGGGTCGATGCCGAAGGCGGATGACGGGTCCTGCTTCCCCCACTGACCCCTTGGGGGCAGGTTCGGGTCGTAAACGTAGATGGCCGAAGTGCGGCCCTCAACCTCGACCAGCTTGTAGGCCAGCAGCGCGTGCCCCCA
>CAZJVY010000055.1:15115-26621 GCA_964549395.1 uncultured Armatimonadia bacterium
AGCAGTTGCACCTCCACTCCGGTTGCAGCTACCGTGTTGGAGCGGTTTTGCACCCAGACTTGGACGTACTGCTGGTCCGCCACTGGCTCCCGCTCCACCTTCGGGCTGGGATCCCAGTGTCGAAGAAGGACTACGTCGGGCCTAACGTGCAGGTCCGGCCGGTCCGGCCCCGCGACCTTGTCCAGCCACAGCCGCGCCAGGTCCGCCAGCAGCTTCTGCTGGTGGCTGTCTGCGTCTCCGCTCGCAGCGTAATAGAGATTGGAGTCAATCGGCTTCCGGTTGCTCTTCACCTCCCCCACTTGCCCCATATCAATTTTCAGCAGCAGGTTGCGGTAGCGCACGAAACGCCCCATCGCCCCGGCGGCTCCGCGCCCGTTGCCCAGCCGCGCGTCGTTCAGGCAGTTCTCATCCTCCGCCGTGAACGGGCCTATCTCGGAAAGATAGTGCGTCCGCACCGCCGCCTTGGCGGCCTCCTCGTTCTGGTAGATCCCCACCGTCATCTGCCAGCCCATGTCCCATTTCATCGGCGTGGGCGGATTGGTCTTGGCGGTGTTGGCATAGGGCTGGGCGAGCTTGACGTTCTGCACCGCGTACATGAAGAACACGGTCTGCTCGGTCACATTCCCATGTCCATCGTCAATCCCCACCCCCTGCCCGCTCGCTTGGATCTCCGGATCGGTGCCGTACGCAAAGGGCGGCTTGATGTCCTTGGCCAGGAGAACGTACTTCGCCGGGTCTATCTGGTTCATCCACTCCGGCGGGCCTCCCCCCTGTGCGAAAGCCGGGTACACGACGGCAATCAACACGACCGTTACGATGACGATAACAGCAGCGGAACCCCTCAACACCTGCCATCACTTCCTTCCAGTCAGCCCCTCCGCAACGAGGGTGTGTATGCGGCACCATTGCCACTCACGAAACCGGCTGTGGCGGCCCTCACTGTTGACGCAACGCCGAACTCCGATGTTCTGCGGCGCAAAACGTGCCTGAGTGGCAAACAGCCCGCTATGGTACCCAGCGCAAGCCCGCCGGGTTGGTCATCTGCCAGATGGACGACGACTTGTACCACTTGGCGTGACCGTCCAGCAGGCCGACATTCGTGCCCTCCATGTGGCGCATGCCTACACCCGACTGCGTGTTGGGCTGGCAATCTGCCATCACCTGGAACCCGCGGCCGCCGGCACTCACGCTGTTCGGCGTGGAGTCGGCCATCAGAATAGTCAAAGAGGGATAGGCGTACTCCGAGAGCAACCGCGCAATATCCGTGTCGCGGTCCTCCATGTCGCGATTGAGGCCGATGGACAGCCTGCCACGGTCATTCCACGTCTGCCCGTAGATGCTGTCATCCGCCGCCGATGGGCAGATGAAGACATGCGTGTTCATCACGTAGGGCGACAGGTAGGCGGGCCAGATGGCGTTGGTGGCCTTGTCGCGCGACGGGATCAGCCGCTCGTCGTAGTCCTGAGCGTACATCAGCACCCCCAGGCCGAGCTGCTTGATGTTGGAGAGGCAGGAGCTCTGCCGCGCCTTCTCGCGCGCCCGCGCGAAAACCGGAAAGAGTATCGCCGCCAGGATAGCGATGATCGCTATCACCACCAGGAGTTCGATAAGGGTGAAGCCACATCGCATTCTCATACAAAAGCCTCCCTCGAATAGCACATTCGGCTGTGAAACGGTACTCGACCGACTACCCCATAGCATGTTTGCTGTCACGCAGCATCGCCAGAACCCCTGGCGCGACTGAGCCGCGTCCAGGCGTACAGCACCGCAAGCGCAATGACGCCGCCGATCAGCCCGAACGAAACATACAGCCCAAGCGAGGGCAGCAGCGGCACACCCACCGCATTCAATGGCGCACCGGCGACCACCGTCGCCAGAATCTTGGTCATCAGCTTGGCCACGTGCGCAAGCGCCCCGGCAGCCAGTAGCAGCAGCGCATTGACACGTTTGCGTTGCCCCAGGCCGAACGCATCCACGGTCGCCGAGGCGGCAAGCACCCCCGCGATCTTCATGGCGTCAAGGTCACCCATCCCCATGCCGAACAGGCTGCCGCAAGTCGCACACGCCACCGCACAGCCCGGCATTCGGTAGCGACCCGCCAGCAGCAATACCGGAATCCAGAAGACGGCTGAATGCCCCGGCACACCGATCGGCGTATGAATTACGTGCCGCGCGATGACCAGGGCGACCGAAAAGCCCAACACCGCAAGCAAATCCCGAGCTACGTCGTGCGCCTTGATGCCGGCTGTGGTTGCCGACGCCCTCTCGTGCGCCACAAACGTTCCCTCACTATTCGTCGCCCGGACGGCCCTTCAGCCCTGCAAACCGCCCCTCTCCCATCCGCTCCACATACGCCACGCACTTCCCACAAACCAAAGCCGGCCGCAGACGCTCGGGTATGATGTTACCTTCACGCAAAAGCTCGCCGCTTGTCGTACGCACCTCGTCAACTCCCGCAGCGAGCACCTCATCCACTGCTATTTCGCCGCAAAGCGACCGTATCCTGCCGACCTGCACGAACCGCCCGTCATTCCCTCCCGCAGCCAAGCAGGCCCCGCAGAACGCCCCCACAATGCCCCCGTCCTCCTCCAGCACGTGCCCCAGCCACACATCTCTGCCTCGCGCCTCCCCGCGTACCTCTTCCCTCGTCACGAAGCGCTGCTGCGCCTCGTGTCCCAGCTCGCACCCCAAGAGCGCCTCGACCCGGGCGATGCACAGGCCCGGCTCGCTGCCCTCCAGCGCCATCTCCGCCACCCAGGACGAGACTTCTTGTGCCAGCGCGCTCAGATCGGCAGGCCCCGCAAGCAGATGCGCTACATTGGCGCTGTTGCGCGACGTGTAGTTGATCTCGGGCAGCACCGCCAGTTGGTGCCGCGTCACGCCCCAGACCCCGAACCGCTCGGCCAGGCGGTCGCCGATCATCCGCCCCACCCGACCCGTGCCGCCCTCCCCGGGGCAATCGGTGTCGTCCACTGCAATGACCAACTCAGCTCTGCTACGGCAGTTTTCCGCCATCACTTGTACACCATCCGTGGCGCCCCCTCGCGGTACAGCACGCTGCCGTCAACGCGCAGGTAATTGAACGCCTTCTGTGTGTCGGAGTGCGGCCCCGCCTCGTCCTTTATCAGCGCATCCGCCAGCAGCCACGTCTCCGCAGCCGACTTGACCGTAACGACGTGCTGCTCCGGCATCCACTTCGGCCACTGCACATCGCCACGGCTCAGATAGCTGTGATACACATACGGCGGGCCCCCGCTCTCCTCGCTGACCGGACACAGCAACTGGCCCTCCGTCACACCGTAGGGTGCCAGGGCCGGGAATAGCTCATCATAGGTCGCCGCCGGAGTGCTCGTCACGGGATATGAGCCGCCGTGGTCCGCAGCATATGCCGACAGCGCACGCCCCACGTCGGCAAGCCTCTGCGCGCACACCCCCCTGGCGACTTGAGCCGGGTCCTCGATCGGCTCGGGCTGCTGTGGCGGCCGCGCCTGCAGCCCCGCCCACACCGCTATCCCCACAGCCACCATGCCTGCGAGAAATACGGCAACCCATCTGGCGATTTGAGCCTTCTCCATAGTGTGGAACCTCTAACCGGTCATGCCTCTCCGGCAACTTCGGCGGCCAGTGTTTGGAGTGTCGGTGCAATGGCCGACGGCACCCGTCCCGCCGCCGTGGTCCCGTTGCTGAGGTCCTCAAGTTGCATTTGCAACCTCCCTGTCTCGGCCTTCTCGTGAATGTACCGGGCCAGCCACAGGAAGCCCTCGTCATCGCGTGCTTCCGCCAGGGCATCCCTGAACCTGGCACACAGGCCGTGCATGCACCGCGAGCGGGTGGCGGCGATCTCGCGCCCCAGGTCGGTGTTGAGCAGCTCGGCCAGTGCATCCTTCTTCGGCAGCCACTCAGCCATCGCGACAATCGTGCCTTCCAGGTCCTCACCACGGCCGCTGCGTATCGTGATGAAGCGCCAGGTCGCCACCAGGCCGAAGTTGGCGTCTATTAGATCGGCGTCACCCAGGCACAGGTTCTCCAGCGGATGGCATGCGGTATTGCCTCCCGAATGGCACTCGATGGCCCCGGCGACGGCCTCGATGAAGTCCGCCGGCAGACCGTAGCCGGGCAGCAACTCGCGCACCTCCGCGGCCCCGACCTGTGCATGTTCGCGTCCGGCGTCCTTGCGTATGTCGTGCAGCAGCGCCGCAAAGCGAACGATCTGCGCGTCCGCCTTCAGCCGCCGGGCCATGTGCGTGGCGAGGTTGACTACCCGCAGCGTGTGGTCGTAGGTATAGCCCGGCCAGTGGTACCCCTCGCGCTGGGACGGCCACGCCTCCAGCCGGTCTCTGACCAATTCGTGCAGCTCGGCGTAGATTCCACCCACTATCAGTCGCCGTCCCCTGATACACCCAGTACCTTGCTCAGCCACGGCACCGCGATGTTCTCCTTGAAGCAGTGGGCGGGTACGTCCACATTGGCGTACTCGTAATACTCCTCGTCGGTGATCCCCTCGAACAGCTCATCGTAGTCATGGGGGCGCTTGTCCGGCGTGGAGTACTTCGGGTAGTAAGCCAGGCCGAAGCTCTCCGGTCTGCCGGTGATGTCCCACGCCTTGCGGACCTTCTCGATATCCGGCGTGCGACCGCCCTCGGTGATTAGGAACGGTCGCGGCGCAATTGAGGCCATCAGGTCCACGTAGTCGAACCACTGCTGCATGCCCGGGATGTAGTGGCCCAGATGACAGCGGAACGCGGTGCAGTACACTTCCCGCTCGCGCCAATTGGAGACGAAGTCATTCCACACTACGGCCGCCAGGGAGGCGTCCAAGACGCCGATGTGAAGGGCGGGCAGTGCTCCCAGAGAATGGCCGCTGACGGCGATGCGCCTTGCGTCCACATAGTCCCGCTGTTTGACCCAGTCGAGTATGCACAGCTTCTCGAATACCGAGATGCCCTCGAAATTGCGACCGGTCCAGATGGCATGGATTCCCCATTCATAGCGGCTGTCGCCGAAGCAGTTGCAGCTCCGCTCGCCCATGTCGGGATGATCCACGGCGACGGCTACGAAGCCTGCCTCGGCATAGTGCCGTGCCATGCAGTTGCGTGCCGGGAACCGGTTGGGCTGCACCCAGGGGCGAACCTCCGGCTCCCCGGCCAGCATCTCCTTGGTGTGGGTGCTGCCGGGGAAGCACATCACCGTCGCACCGGGGCTGTCTGCATCCACACCCTCGGGCACAAGCACCAGGAAAGGCACGACCTTCATCGGTTCCGGGTACGCCTCCCACTTTTGCAGCTCGTAGCCGTCGCGCTGCTCGGACCACAGCATCACCGGCTCGGGCTGGTCGCAGGCGTCTTCCGGGAATGCCAGCAGCTCGCGCAGCTTCTCGGCAACCAGCACCCGCCAGCCGGCGAAATGCTCCGCCTTCATGGCCGGATCGAATTCGAGAAGCGGCTCGATGTCCTTCAGGTACTGGTGCATGAAGCCCTCGATGTCCGCAAATCGCCCATCGGGCCGGTCGCTCTTGAATACCAATCTGTCATCTGTCATTTGCGGCATCTCCTTGCTGTCACTAAACGGAAGCGCCCCGGTTTTGCATCTCGGCCTTGCTGCAGGCGACAGCGCCTGCATGCACGCGGCGCATGACATCGCGGTCGGCCACCACGGGAGCGCCCTCCGCCACGGCCTTGATGAAGCCGGATATCGCTTCGTACACACCGGCGAAGCCATGGGGCGGCTGCTCGCACGCAACAACGGTCTCCTGCCAGGCCTCCCCGGTCCGCCAGCGCAGGATTCCGTCCCAGGCTTCGGCAGACATCTCGCCCTTGGTGCCAAGTACGTGCAAGCTGATCTCACGGCCCGCGCAGTTAATCAGATTGAACTCGATGGCACCGCTGCGGCCGCCGGGGTACTGCAGAACCGCCCACCCGTGGTCCATCAACTCCCCGTTCATGGCCCGGCCTCCAACCACATCCGCCCGCAGCGGCACTTCCGGGAATACGCAGTCCAGCATGTCCACGTACCAGCAGCCGAGCCAGATGAAGAAGCCCTGCGCCTCCACGTCCTCGAGCCAGTCCGTGCCGCCGAAGCCCCAGTCCACCCACAGCCGCACTCGCGCCATCAACGGATCGCCGATTGCGCCGTCCGCAATCCGCCGCTGCAGTTCTCCCATCACCGGCGCATAGCGGATCTCGTGGTCAATCTGCACGATGCCCTGTGTCTGCTGCAAAGCCGCGAGCGTGGCGCGGATTTCCTGCTCCGTCACGCCGAGCGGCGGCTCGAAGAACAGGTGCTTGCCGCTCTGCGCCGCCGCCTGCACTATCTCCGCATGGAAGCGGTTGGGGACGGCGATCATCACGGCTTCTATGCTATCGTCAGCCAATAGGGCGGTGTAATCCTCATACGTGGCGATGTCGGGGCCGAACTGCTCGCGGGCATAGTCGCGCGTAGCCTGGCTGGGGGCCGCGACGGCGACGATGTTCGCAGCAGATATCTTCTGCAGGTTCGGCACATAGGCTTGACGCGGCCAGGCACCCAGGCCGATGATACCGAGGTTGACTTGTCGCATGATGTTGGCTCCTTTTCACTGCCATCCCGCGATGCCGTATTACCTTCACTTAATCCAGGCAGACTCCTCCCTGCCGGACAAGTCCGGTGGCGGCGACGGACGGAGGTTTGTCATCCTACAAAGCGAAATGGCAGTGACGGTTATCGCCATCTCCACAACAATGCCGGCCGTCGAGGCCGGCTCATGCCGAGGGAAGAAGGGTACAGCCATGCAGATGCGACCCAGCACAGTCCTCAAGAAGCTGCGGGCGGGGGAGACGGTGCTCTGCTACAAGACCAACCTTGCCGATGCCCGCTCCACGGAGATCGCCGCGCATGCCGGCTTCGATTGCGTGTGGACGTGCATGGAGCACGTCCCGAACGGCTGGAGCGCCATCGAGCAGCAGGTGTGGGCTGCAAAGGCCCATGACACCGACCTGCTGGTGCGCGTGTCCCGGGGCAGTTACAGCGACTACATCCGCCCGCTGGAGATGGATGCGGCCGGGATCATGGTGCCGCACTGCATGAGCGCCGAAGACGCCAGGAGCATTGTGCGCATCACCCGCTTTCACCCAATCGGCAGAAGGCCGGTGGATGGTGGCAACGCCGACGGCGGCTTCTGCGGCATTGACTTCGTCGAGTACATCAAGCAGGCCAATGAGCAGCGCTTTGTCATTCTGCAGATCGAAGACCCCGAGCCGATGCAACAGCTCGATGAGATCGCCGCCGTCGAGGGCTACGACATGCTCTTCTTCGGCCCCGGTGATTACAGTCACGGCCTCGGCATCCCGGCGCAGTTCGACGATCCCAGAATCGTCGAGGCACGGCTTCGCATCGCGCAGGTCGCCAATCAACACGGCAAGTTCGCAGGCACGATGGGCACTCCCGACAATGTGCAGGAGCTTGTTGACATCGGCTACCGGTTCGTGAACGTAGGCGCCGATGTCGTCGCCCTGATGCACTACTGCCGCGGCCTGATATCCAGATGTCCCGCACACAAGCGGTAGTCGCAGGCAGGTATGTGGCGCCATTGTGCTGAAAGACCACGGGCAATCCGCCCCAATCCAAGGAGGACTTCTGATGATTAGAGTCGGTATCGTAGACTGGGATACTTCCCACGTCGTGCAGTTCACGAAGCGGATGAACCACATTGACATCGAGGAGGACCAGTGGGTGGACGGAGCGCAGGTAGTGGCCGGCTGCCCGATGGAGTCGAAGCACTCGCCGGAACGCGTGCCCGAGTACACGGCTCAACTGCAGGAATACGGCATCGAGGTCGTTGACAGGCCGCAGGACCTCATCGGCAAGATAGACGCCGTCTGCATCGAGGCCAATGACGGCACCGTTCATCTCGAACGCGCCCGGCCGTTCCTCGAAGCGGGTATTCCCTGCTACATTGATAAGCCGTTCGAGTGCAGCCTGGAGAACGCCAAGGAGATCATGCGACTCGCGCAGGAGAACAACGTGCCCACCTTCTCTTCCTCGTCCCTGCGCTTCTGCCCCGAGGTGCAGGAGACAATCAGCGATCCGGAGATCGGGGCCGTCGTGGGAGCCGACGCCTGGTCGCCGGCGTCCGAGCATCCACTCAACCCGGGCCTGTTCAACTACGGCATTCATGGCGTGGAAATCCTCTACACCCTGATGGGCAAGGGCTGCGCGAAAGTCTCCTGCGCTTACACCGAGGGCGGCGAAGTCGTCACCGGCATCTGGGAGGACGGCCGCATCGGCGTAATGCGCGGTACGCGGGCGGGCAGCCATTCCTACGGCTTCGTCGCGTGGGGGGAGAAGTCCGTCAAGCAATCGGGCATTTCCACCCAGTACATCTATCGCGAGCTGCTCAAGCAGATGATAAAGATGTTCGAGACCGGTCAGCCGCCCATTGACCCGATGGTGACTCTCGAAATCGTCGCCTTCATCATCGGTGCCATCGAGAGCCGCAACAGGGACGGCGCTTGGGTGGACATGGACCTGTCACTGTAGGCCGGCCTACAACCTGCCCTCCGCTACAGCAGGGGACGCCTCGACGCAGAGGCGTCCCTTATTGTTTGCGCGTACTTTTACGCTTCGTTGTGAGAAAGTTGAGCCGCTGGGGTGTATATTCTGCCCAAGCATTCAAGCAGGGGAACAAGCCATGCAGCACATGCCCAGCACTAGACGCAGCACGTACGCAGCAGCGGTCGAAGTCAGGACACACCAAGGGGCGAAGACGAGTGGAAGGCGAGAATGCGAGCCGGGGCTTTGTAATCGGCAATCTCATGACCCGGATGGCTATGGCCGAGATTCCGGCGGGAATCAACTTCGCCGGCTTTACCGCCATCCACAGCTCGGTCGGCCCGATCCGCTGCAATGGCACCTGGCAGCAGGTCCGCCTCGTGGTGCGGATTGACGATGACAGCCGCCCCGGTCCGCCGCTGGCGCGGTCGCTGAATGAAACGACGCATACTCGCGCCCTCAGCTTGCCGGACAGCCCAAACTTGTCCCGCAAGCTGCTTGCGCGAGCCGCAACGACCACCCCAAAGACGCTTGCAGACCCGGCAGCGTCTACCATGAACAAGTGAGCGTGCTTCAAAATGGCTAAGAACATAGTCACAGACAAGGATCGCCACAACCGGCGCAGTCCCAGCGGCATCGTGGATGCGAAGCATGCGCCGCCCTCCCCGGCCGCTTCGCCCCGCACCGAACCGGACCATCGCCAAATGCCGGAAGAGCCCGATAGCGGCGTCATCGTCGTCCAGGACATGCTCGTGAAGTCCGTGGACCGCAATTTCGAGGAAATGACCGGCTACACGCGCCAGGAAGTGATTGACACCTCGTTCAACGGCTACCTGGTACCCGATGCCAAGCGCGACGTGCTGCGCGACGACGAGCCGGACTGTGACACGCAGGACTCCCATCGCTTCCGGTCCGAGTTCGTCCGCAAAGACGAACGCAGCCTGCCTGTGGAGCTATCCGTGCGGCCGATTGTGTGGCAGGGCAGTGAAGCCGAGCTCATCGTCATGACGGACATCACCGAATGTGTGGAGGAGGAGCGCCGCCGTCAGGAGCAGGCCGAAATCCAGGCCGTCGGCGCTATGGCCAGGCAGATCGCTCACGACTTCAACAACATATTCCAGAGCATCATCGGACCGGCCGACCTGCTGCTGACGCTTGCCGAAGGCGACGGAATCCAGCAGAAGTATCTCAAACAGATCATCCGCTCCTGCCAGCGCGGCGGCAGCCTGGTCAAGAGCCTGTTGACCTTCACCCATCAGGACGGACCGGTCAGGGAAATGGTGGACCTGCGCGATGCTATCGAAGCCGCGGTCAAGACCATGACCAAAACCGTCCCCGAGGGCATCACCGTCCAGATGCGCATAGCCGACAACATCTGGCCCGTCACAGCCGACAGCAACCACGTTCACCAGTTGCTGATGGAACTGGCCACCAACGCCGTCGAAGCCATGCCGCAGGGAGGCAAGCTGCAGGTCACCGCCGAGAACGTCACCGTTGATGAGGTCGCGGCCGCCGCCAAGTCCAGCCCCGCGCCGGGCAAGCACGTGTTGCTGGCCGTCGCCGACGAGGGCTGCGGCATGGACGAGGAGACGTCCGGGTGCATTTTCAGGCCGTTCTATACCACTAAGGGCCGCTCGGAGCACACCGGGCTCGGCCTGGCCGTCGTGGCCGCCATCGTCGAGGGGCAGGACGGCTCAACTCAGGTCGAGACCGCGCCGGGCAGCGGAACCGCCATCCGCATCTACCTGCCTGCCACCGTCACGGATGATGCGGAAGCGACGGGTGCGGTCAGCCGGACTGACGCCCAAGGCGAAACGGCAACCATTCTACTGGTGGACGACGACCACAACATCTCCTGGGTAAGCAAGGAGCTGCTCGAACGGTTCGGTCATCACGTGATGGTAGCCTGTAACGGGTACGAAGCCATCGAGACATTCACCCGCCACCACGCCGAGATTGACTTGGTATTGCTGGATCTGGTCATGCCGGAGATGGATGGTGAAGAGTGCCTGGATGAGATAATGAAGATGGACCCGCAGGCAATCGTCATCATCGCCACCGGATCGCTTAGCAGTGAGGAAAAGCGGCGCCGTCTGGCCCGGAAGGCCAAAGGCTACATCGCCAAGCCGTTCAATGCCGCTAACCTGTTGGAGGCCGTTCACAAGGGACTTGAGGCAAAGCGCGAAGCCGTCGGAACCGACAGCGCATAGCCCGTGCAGCCGCCGGCAGTCCGTAGCGCCGAAAGGCCTGCCGCACCAACGGCACAACTGATCGCAGCAAGCAACGCCGGCAGTTACCGAATGAATGGACGCACTAGGAACCGAGGGAAGCCTGATGGCTAAGAAAGTGCTCGTGGTGGACGATGTGGAGCCGATCCGCAAGACGTTCGAGGTGATGCTGGTGTGCGCGGGCTATCAGGTAGCCACAGCGGCGGACGGCGTCGAAGCGCTGCAGAAGGCCCGTGCTGAAGCTCCCGACCTCATTGTTCTCGACCTGGTGATGCCGGAGATGGATGGCTACGAGATGCTGCGGCTCTTTCAGGAGGAGGCGTGCTGCCAGGCCACTGCCGTCCTAGTCCTGAGCGTGCTCGGCGACCACGCCAACAGGCGTCTTCTCCGGCATTCGGGATTGCTCGCCTATGCCGCCAAGCCTATCGGATTGCGGCAGTTCGTAGCTGTGGTAAAGCAGACCATCGGGCGTCCGAACGCGATGGACATGCCGGTACCCGCCGCGCTGGGGCACACGGCATAGCGACTGCTTGCACGTCTTGCTCTTCACAGTCGGCTTGCTCCATGGCCGGCACAGGAGAGGTCGGCACGGAGAGCAAGTATGGGGGGTCTGGCCCGCTAACTGGACGGGGCGTGGAACTAGATGGGGGGCATCGCGCCCCGCCGGCTAGCGGAGTCAGGATCAACTGGGGGGCGGCCTCTTACCGGAGGCCGCCACCAGTCTTTCTCCGTACCACAACTGTGCAACCGCT
>CAZJVY010000056.1:0-26144 GCA_964549395.1 uncultured Armatimonadia bacterium
AATCGCGATAATCGCGATCCTGGCGGCGATCCTGTTTCCGGTATTCGCCAGGGCCCGCGAGAAGGCGCGGCAGAACAGTTGTCTGAGCAACACCAAGCAGATGGGGCTGGCGGCGATAATGTACGGCTCGGACTATGACGAGGCACTGGTGCCGGCGCGGATCAGGCATCCGGATGACTCGGTCATGTATTGGTGCCCGACGAGCAGCACGCCGGGCCTGCTGGGGCCGTACATCAAGAACCTGCAGATATTCCGCTGTCCGAGTTCGACGCCGGCGGCCTGGGGAGGCGTCACGGACTACGGCATCAACTACAACTTGTGTATTGACACATGGTACGGGGGCACGCCGATCAAGCTGTCGGAGATCAAGTATCCCGCCGAGACGCTGCTGGTAGCCGACTCGGACTGGACCCGCAGCACGGATGATTACCACACGACGAATTCATGGTATATTTCCGACGGCTTCTGGGCGGCGGCGTTCGTTCCGGCACGGCACAACGGGGGCGCGAACATCGCGTACTGTGACGGGCACTCGAAGTGGCACAACATCGAACTTTACGACATCTACGTGGGGCCGGTGAAGTTCACCAAGCGGCCGAATGACATCTGCTGGCGCAAGGACGGCTGGCCGAAGTATTGAGTACGGCGGCGCGCTATGTCGCCAGTCAAACGGGGACCTCGGCTGAGGTCCCCGTTCTGTGTCCAACTAGGGCGGA
This sequence comes from uncultured Armatimonadia bacterium, assembly GCA_964549395.1. Taxonomy (GTDB): domain Bacteria; phylum Armatimonadota; class Zipacnadia; order Zipacnadales; family UBA11051; genus UBA11051. Next base: position 717 of record CAZJVY010000056.1, read on the forward strand.
TGGGTTTACGTCTGCTTGCGGCGAACGGCATTGGTCACGCGCGCCGGCAGCGCCCAGATGTCAATGAACCCCTCCGACTTGGCCGGGTCGAAGGTGTCCGCCTTACCGTAGCTCGCCAGGCCGAAGTCGTAGAGCGAATATGCCGAAGTGCGGGCGACGGCCTCGACAGTGCCCCTATAGAGTTTGACCGTGACCTCGCCGGTGACCGTTTTCTGGGTCTCGGCCATGAAGGCGTCAATCGCCTCACGCAGCGGCGTGAACCACAGGCCGTAATAGACCAGCTCCGAGTAGCGCAACTCCAGGTACGGCTTGAAGTGCATCGTCTCGCGGTCGAGGACCAGGCTTTCGAGGTCCCGGTGCGCGACCAGCAGCGTAGTGGCGGCCGGTGTCTCGTAAAGCTCGCGGCTCTTGATGCCGACGAGGCGGTTCTCCATCATGTTGACGCGGCCGACGCCGTTCTTGCCCGCAATGTCGTTGAGCGTGCTGATGAGCTGTGGGCCGGACATCTCGGTGTCGTCGAGAGCAACCGGCGCGCCCTGCTCGAAGCTTATCTTGACGTAGGTCGGCTCGTCGGGAGCGTCGAGCGGGCTGACGGTCCACTCCCAGGCGTCGTCAGGGGCTTCGAGCGAGGGGTCCTCGATGCTGCCGCACTCGATGGAGCGGCCCCAGAGGTTGGTGTCGGTGGAGTAGGGATTCTCCTTACCGACGGGCACGGGGATGCCGTGGCGGGCGGCGTAGTCAATCTCCTCTTCGCGGGTCATGCCCCACTCGCGTGCGGGCGCGATGCACTTGAGGCCCGGAGCCAGCGCCTGGTAGGTGACCTCGAAGCGGACCTGGTCGTTGCCCTTGCCGGTGCAGCCGTGTGCGACGTATGTTGCGCCCTTTTCTCTGGCGATGCGGACCTGATGCTTGGCCAGCAGCGGGCGTGCGAGGGCGGTGAAGGCCGGGTACTTGCCCTCGTACATGAGATTGGCGGCCAGCGCCGGGCGGATGAAATCGCTGTAGAACTCATCCACCGCATCCACGACGATAGCCTCGACGGCCCCCACCTGCTCGCCCTTCTGCCTGATGCCCTCATAGTCCTTCTCCTCGCCGACGTCAATGGCGAGAGCGATTACGTCCACATCATACCGTTCGGCTATCCAGCGGATCGCGACGGAGGTGTCGAGGCCGCCGGAGTAGGCCAGCACACAGAGTTCCTTTGCCATGTCAATTGTCTCCTTACCAGTACGGGCGAGTGCGTCATTATAGGCGATTCAGGCACAGGCTGACAAGGACGGCGGCGGACAGGCCGTAGCAGGCAGGTATGGCGGGCACAGTCGGTGTATTCTCACCTACGGCATTGCACGGAGGAGAGATCGGGATTGATAGTAGATTGCCACATTCACCTGTATGGCGAGCGGGAGACAGTGAGAGAGAGCGTTGATGAGTTGCTGACGTATGCGGATCGGCTCGGCATAGACAAGCTCATCGTGTCGCTGGGCCCGGAGCTGTGCCGGCAGCCGGATGCCACGCGGATCGAGATGGACACCGAGTACGTACTGCAGGCTATCGAGCACGCGCCGGGGCGGATCGAGGGGCTGGTGTACGGGAGCGGGAATCATGTTGACAAGAGCCTGGAGCTAATGGAGCGACACATCGCCAACGGGCCGCTGAAGGGTGTGAAGCTGTGGTGCTGCCGGAAATGCTCGGATGCGGCGCTGGACCCGCTAGCCGAATATGCCGGAGAGCTGGGAGTGCCGATCCTGCAGCACGCGTACTTCAAGGGCGGAGGCAACGCCCCGTACGAGACGACGCCGGATGACATGCTGGTGCTGGCGCAGAGGCATCCCGATGTGCAGTTCCTGATGGCCCATAGCGGCGGGAACTGGGAGAAGGGGATACGGACCGTGTGCCGCCAGCAGAACATATCGGTTGACGTGTGCGGCGGCGACCCGGAAGCCGGACAGACGGAGTATGCGGTGGAATACCTGGGCGCCGAGCGGGTGCTATATGGGTCGGATGCGTCGGGCCGCAGCTTTGCCTCGCAGCTAGGGAAGGTCATCGGGGCCCAGATCACGGATGAAGCGCGGCGGCTGATACTGGGCGAGAACGCAGTGAGGATGTTCCGACTATGATAATTGACTGCAATGCGCATCTGGGCTACTGGCCGTTTCGGCATGTAAGGGACTCGCAGCCGGACGAGTTTGTCGCGCTGATGGACAGCCGAGGGATCGGGCAGGCATGGGTCGCGCCGTTCCAGGGAGTGCTTTACGGTGACGTGAGGCCGGCCAACGACTGGCTCATCAAGGCAATCGGCGCATACGGCGAGCGGCTCATCCCACACGCGGCCATCAATCCCAACTTCCCGGAATGGGAACGTGATTTCGAGGAGGCCGTCGCTGCGGGGTTCGTCGGGTTGAGGCTGTACCCCAACTACCACAGCTACGAGTTAGGCGGTTCATGCATGGCGGATGCACTGGCAGCAGCCGGGGACTGCGGCATGACGGCCGGCATTCACCTGCGGATGTATGACGAGCGGCTGCACCATCCCCGCTGCATGGTGCCGGCGGCGGATGTGAAAGGAATTGGAGCCGTGGCGGAGCAGTTCGCGCAGGTGCCCATCGTCCTGTGCAACATCAAAACGCTGGAGATACAGGGCATCGCGGCAGACGTGAGACGCCTGCCGAACCTGCACGTGGAGATATCGAACCTGGAGGGTGTCGGCGCCGTGGAGAAGCTGGTCGCCGAGGTGGGAGCGGAGAGCGTCGTATTCGGCACCCACGCGCCCTACCAGTACATGGATGCGGCGCTGCTGAAGATGAGGGAGTCACAGCTTTCGGGGGAGGACGGGGCGGCGGTGTTCCACGGCAACGCGGCGCGGTGGATGGGTCTTTCCGGGTAGCTGCACGAGAGCCGCTACTGCCTGTTGGTCTCGGCCTGGTGGAGCTCATCCTGGCGGTCCTTGCTGAGGTCACTAGTGGCGAAAGCGCCACCCGGCTCAGGCAGCAGCAACAAGTACCGGCTGGTCAGGTCAATTGACAGGACCGCCTCCTTGACCGTGAAGGCCAGGATGTGCCCGCCGCCGCTACGCGCGATGTTGAGGAAATGCAGATGATCGCCGGTCACATTGACGCCCTTGGCGAACGGCGGGCAGCGGAACCCCACTACCGTGCCGGCGACATCGTGGAACTCGAATTCCGGCTGATGCTTGGTCACCTCGACAAGCGGCGGATAAGGCTTCTGCTGCGCCGGCACCGAGCGCGTCTTCATGTAGGTGAAGACGCCGTCGAGGCGGATTGCGTAGAAGTAATTGCTGCTGGGCACCAGGCCGTCAATCAGCTTGGCCAGGCCGGCGAAGTCGGTGCCCGCAGCGACCGGCACCGTAATGTCGGTGTCGAAGTACGTCACGGCCGCGAACGGCGTGTAAGCAGCCGCCGCATCAACGCGGTACGCCTTGCCGTCGGCCCGGACCCGCCAGACTGCGCCGTCAAAGGCGATCATCTCGCCGTCGAGGCCGTTGAAGGTGCCGATGCCAAAATCGCCGTAACGGCAGAGCTGGGCATAGGTGGTCTCGCCGTCGAAAACGCCATCGAGCAGGGCGTCAATCGTGGAAACCTGGACGAGGACCTCGCGCTCAGCGGGTTGGGCATGGGCGAGGCCAGCGGCGAAGACGATTGCCAGCAGGCAAAGCAGCGTGGGGCTGTAGCGCTTCATGTCTGTCGCTCCCGTTGTGGTTGAAGTGCAGAGTACGAAAACGCCGTGTCGGGTTCATTATAGCGAAGCGGAGAAGATGTGACCAGCCACGCGCCAGGGGGAACCCCTTTCTGCACCAGGGGGGAATTCACTTTCTGCAGAAAGTGCGCATCCATGCTCCGCATGGGTACCCGCCCTAGACCACCCTTCCGTCAAAAACTCCCAACTGTGCCACTGCATCACCACCGCGCCCATCTGCTTGGCGCGTGACTCGGGCGGGAAGCCTGTGACACGCGGCATAGGGGTAAGGTGCGAGCAAGGGGACAGGGAAGGATGCCTGTCGCACGAGGGAAGGCTAAGGGATGGAGATGCAATGCAATGAAGCGACACACAAATGGACTCGGCAAAGCTCACTGCTCACTTCAGGAAGGCAATGGCAAGCACGGTCGGGAACTTGGGTACTACACTAAGCCTATTGGCTATCCCGAATCTTCCGCGGGCTCGGCGAAGCCGGTGGCCTTGCGCTTGGCAACACCCAGCTTCTGCAAGCCGCGCTCGGCGGCGTTGCATACCTGAGGTGCATCATCCTGCAGAGCCTTGACCAAATACGGCATCGCCCGCTTGTTCTGAAGATCGCCGACCGCCCGTACCGCAGCCCAGCGGACATCGTCATCGGGATCGCCAAAGAGCTTCACAAGGGCGTCAAGGGCTTCTTGGGCGCGAATGCGGCCCAGCTCCTCGGCCGCGCTCTGCCGCACCTCGGGAGCGGGGTCTTCGGTGGCCCTGGCAAGCGGCGACACCACCTCGGGCGTACCGACGTTTCCGAGAGCTTTGACCGCGTAGGCGCGCACCGCGGCGGCCCTGTCATTGACGGCGGCGTTCGCAAGTTGTGCGACAGCGCCGGTGCCGGGAAGTGTCTCCAGGGCGGCGGCGGCACGGCGGCGGACGTAATCGTTGGGGTCCTTCAGCGCCTTGGCCAGTGCCGGGACGGCTTTGACGGACCCGAGATAGCCAAGGCCCTGGGCGGCCGCTTCGCGGGCCGGCGGATAGGGATCATTCTCCAGCACGTAGAGCAGCGGCTCGAGACCGGCCATGTTGGCGTCAATGCGTATCTGCTCGCCATGCCTGGTGGCGTGGGCCCGTTTTGCGAATTCGTCCAGTGAGGGGTTGTTGCCGGCGCAGATCATGGCTATGCAGGTGGTCGCCGCCGCCCGGCGGTGATCATTGGGGTCTCGATTGACTGCATCTATCAGGTAAGGAAGAGCCTGCGGACCGCGGACAACCAGCGCCGTCGAGGCGAGCGCGCTGGCGTCGTTGCGATAGACACCGAGGTCCTGAACGAGCTGCCGTATGCCCTCATCGCCGGTGGCGGCGCGCAGTTGTGTAAGAATGTCCTGGGCCGCCTTCCTGATGTCGGCGTCAGAGTCTCTGGTTAGCTCTGTGAGGGTGTCTTGCACTGCGACGCCATCGGCGGCGAGAGTAGAGACGGCCGCGCGCCTGACTGAGATGTCCGGGTCGGACTTGGCGGCGTTGATCCGGATATCGCGGTGTGTATCTTCGAATCGAGGCAGCAGGGAGATGGCGGTCTTGCGCGTGGCAGGATTGTCGGAGTTCTCCACAAGGTCCAGTGCGGCCGCCTCCAGGCGTTTGCGGTCCTGCCCTTTGGCCTTGTGATAGACGAAGCCCACGACCAGACCGGCGTCGGCGTGAGCGTCAGGGCCGGGCGTCTTGAGCATCTCGATGGCCTGGTCAACCGTGGTCTTGCGGATTTGCTCCTGCACGTGCGGGGGCTGCATTGCGAACTCCGGGCCGTACTCCTGGTCCGCCAACTGCGCCGTCTCTTCATGCTCGTGTTCGTCTTTCTGCTCGTCTTTGTGTTCGTCTTCGTGCTCGTGGGCGTGCATGTCTTCGAGCGGCAGCAGGGAGCATCCGGAGGCAAAGCAAACGATGTAAGCCATCAGTGCGACGACAGCCAGGGCAACGCATATGCGCATGTGCCGACAACCTCCCGTCTGACAGGAACGAACTGAGACGCGGATGAAGCGCGTAATGCGACCTTTCGGATAAACGCCGTCCCGCCGCTACTGAGTTCCCGGCGCAATCAGCCGCTTGAGCACGCGGTCAGCCGCATCAAGGATTAAGCGCTCCGATTCGGGCGTAATCATGGTATAACCGCCGCCGTAAAAGCGGTAGGCGTACTCGACCTCGTAACCGCCCTGCTCGTAGGCCGCAGCGGTGGGTATGTAGCCCGGGTTGCCATTAGTATAGGCCATCACCGCGGTCTGTTGGAAGGGGGAGCGGGCGTCAACGTTCATCGCGTACTCGACAAAGGCCTCGCCGGGCAAGCCGACGAGGGCGAAATCGCCGACTCTGAACGCCTGGACTTCATAGTCAACGGCCAGGCCGGTGGCCTGGCGGCGGGCCATCTCAAGCAGCCATTGAGCCCACTTGAGCATGCCGCCCCACATGATGATGCCGCCGTGAGTTGCTTCCGTGCGGGCCTGCTCCCAGTCCGCCTCGGCCTGCTGCAGTATCTTCTCGGCCTCTTCGACAGGCGGGGGGTCGAAGCAGGGGAGCCGGAACTGCTCGCGGGCGGCCGCGACCCACACGTCCCGGCTCATGTCGGCGAGTTCGGTGGCCTTCACGACCGCCCCGGCCATGGCGCGGCCCTGGGCTTCGACTATGTCGAAGGTGCCGCGCGGGTCGCTGTTGATGTTGCCGCAACAGCCCTGGCCGAACAGGGCCACGCAGCCTGGGTCCAGCTTCTCGATGCAGCGCTGAGCGTAGCCGGGCCAATCGGCGGAGATGAGCAGATTGTCGCTGCCAAGGGTCACGGCATGGGCCGGATGGACGAAGAGCCTTGCCAGCGGGCCGGTGGAACCGTTGACCGCGAGAACGTCCACGCGGTCGAGGATGGTGCCCTTCTCGGCGGTCGGCGTGGTGCTTCGCCCCCAACTCACCTCGCGGCGGTTGAACCCGACGCAAACCTGCTCGCGATTGTGCCCCACCCAGGCATCCTGCGCGCGACCGACGGCAAGCTCGGCAACGCTGACCAGTTGGCGCAGGAGTATCTGCATGTAGTCTTCGTCAACTCTACCGAGGGTCGGCAGACACGGCGTGGAGGGGCCGGAATGGGTATGGCTGCAGCCGATCATGATCTCATCGGCGGCAATGCCGGTCGTCTCGGTGATGCCCTCGCGGACCGCCTGCACGGAGGCATAGTCGAGGCCGACCAGATCGCAGGTAATGACCAGCGCCCGCCCGCCGGCATGGAGGTAGAGCGCCTTGGCGTACAACTCGTCGTGGACGCCGATGCTGGGGCCTGACCTGTTGCCGTAGCCGCTGAGGTCCACGCCGACGGGGGGCGTGATGTTGACGGCCGCTGTTCCGGCCATGAGTGTGGGCACTGCACGATCACCTCTGTGGTTCGGTTGTCGGTTGGCGGGTCGCCCTGTCAATTCGCTGCGGCAAACGGCGGCACCTGCCCAGGGTTGACGCGCGGGGGTGCGGGGATTACGCTATTGCCTGTGGACACTTCGCTTTTCGACTACGACCTGCCGGCGGATTTGATAGCCCAACACCCTCCCGCGCGGCGCGGCGCGTCCCGGATGATGCTGATGCCGCTGGATGGCGGGGAGCTGCGGCATCTGCGCTTCCGCGAGCTGCCCGATGTCCTGGAGCGCGGGGACTGTCTGGTGCTGAATGATACGAAGGTCATTCCGGCGCGGCTGCTGGGGAGTAGAGAGAGCGGCGGCCAGGCCGAAGTGTTCCTGCTGAAGCGGATTGGCGATGATGAATGGGAGGCGCTGGTGCGGCCGGCGCGCAGGATGCCGCCGGGGACTCCGGTCAGCTTCGGGGATGTTGTGACCGCCACGGTGCTTGCCGAGCCGGTGCGCGGCAAGACGGTGGTGCGGCTGGAATGTGACGGGGATATCGAGGCTGCGCTGCAGAGAGTCGGGACTACGCCGCTGCCGCCCTACATCCGCCGTGAAGCGGAGGACCCCAGGGATCGGGAGCGCTACCAGACCGTCTATGCGGCAGTGTCGGGCGCGGTCGCGGCCCCTACCGCCGGCCTGCACTTCACGCAGCAGATGCTGGGGGCGCTGGCCGAGCGCGGGGTGCTGCGGGCGCACTTGACGCTGCACGTGGGGCTGGGGACATTTGCGCCGATAGCGACGGAAACCATCGAGGCGCATGTCATGCACGCGGAGAGCTACAGCATGGCGGAAGATGCGGCGGAGATGATTAACGGGGCGCGAGCTGCCGGCGGGCGAATCATCGCGGTCGGCACGACGGTCGTAAGGACGCTCGAAAGCTGCTGTGATGAGGCCGGAAGTATCCGTGCGGGGTCCGGCGAAACCGACATCTACATCATGCCGGGCCACAAGTTCCGGGCGATTGACGGGATGCTGACGAATTTCCACCTGCCGCGTTCGAGCCTGATCGTGATGGTGGCGGCGCTGGTCGGCAAGGAGAGGTTACTGGCGGCCTATGAGCAGGCAGTGGCCGGAGAATACCGCTTCTACAGCTACGGCGACTGCATGTTGATAGTGTAGGCAGGCTGGGAACCAGAAACAGGGGTGTCGGCGTGTTTGAGTTCGAGATTGTGACGAGAGGTCCTGGGGAGGCACGGTGCGGGCAGTTGCGACTTACGCACGGCACCGTGGATACGCCCGCCTTCATGCCGTGCGCGAGCCTGGGTGTCATCAAAGCGTGCCCCCCGCACCTGGTGGCCGAGCAGGGCATCCAGGTGATGATCTGCAACGCTTACCATCTGTGGCAGCGGCCCGGCAGCGAGCTAATCAAGCAGATGGGCGGCCTGCACCGGTTCATGGCGTGGCCGGCGGCGCTGATGACCGACAGCGGCGGCTTCCAGGCGTTCTCCATCGCAGGCAATTCGGGCGTCAGCGAGGACGGCTTCACGTTCCGCTCCCATCTGAGCGGGGAGCTGCTACAGCTCTCGCCTGAAAAGTCGGTTCAGTTGCAGAATGAGCTTGGCAGCGACGTGGCGATGGTGCTGGATGAGTGCGTGGCCTATCCGGCTGAGAAGGAATATGTGGTTGAGGCGATCGAGCGGACGGCACGATGGGCACAGCGCTGCAAAGAGGCGCACGGCGACCCCGCGCAGGCGCTGTTCGGGATAGTGCAGGGCGGGGTCCATGAGGAGCTGCGGGCCCGCAGTGCGGCGGCCACGGTGGAGATCGGATTCGACGGCTACGCCATCGGCGGGCTGTCAGTGGGCGAGAGCAAGGCCGAGATGCTGGCGGCGCTGGATGCGGCAATCCTGGAGCTGCCCGCGGGCGCGCCGCGCTACGTGATGGGGGTGGGAACGCCGCTGGACATACTGGCGTGCGTGCGGCGGGGAGTGGACCTCTTCGACTGCGTGCTGCCGAGCCGCAATGCGCGACACGGGAGCCTGATGACGTGGCACGGCCCGCTGAAGATAACCCGGCGGGAGTTCAGCGCCGACGAGCGGCCGATTGACGAGGAGTGCGACTGCCCGGCCTGCCGGCGCTATTCGCGCGCCTACCTCCATCACCTACACCGCATCGGCGAGGCGGCGGCGTGGCAACTGCTGACGCTTCACAATCTGCGCTTCTACGCGGACTTCATGGCCCGATTGCGTCAGGCCGTGGCCGAGGCATCGCTCGATGAGTTGCAGGGACGGTTGAGCGAATGGACCGTGCGGGAATCGGAGCACACCGAGGAGCAGGAGTGAATGAAGCGGGCCGACGGAAGTTGCGGCCGCGGCTTGACACGCTCTCCGGCGATTTGCTAATATCCTTATGATTCAAGTCACTTCAGTGCCCTCTGGGGCGCAAGTCGAGTCGAAAGTCTCATGCTCAAGAGCATCCGGCAACACTCATACGGGGGCGCCTTCGGGAGCGCCGCATACGTGCACGGCGACGAGCTGTCGTTGCTGCACGAGGCTGCGCATTTCCGGATACGGCAGCGGGCCGCCCAACTGCGGCCCCACCTCCACAACATGAAGCACCTATGAGCCCACTGCCGGTAGAGACCAGCCGAGTGGGCTTTCTGGTTATACGGACATGATGCAAGGACGCGGCCGATTGGAGGTTCAGGCTCTTCCATGGAAGGCAGAGTACTGGTGCTGAATCAGAACTACGAACCGCTGCACATCTGCGACTGGCAGCGGGCGGTGGCCCTGGTTTACACCGGCAAGGCGATTACCGTGGAGCACGACGGAGTGATGCTGCGGTCCCCCACGCGGGAGATGCCGATGCCCAGCGTCGTGCGCCTGCACGACTACGTGCTGCGGCCGCTGCCCGAGATGAAGCTGTCGCGGCGGGCGATACTGGCGCGCGACGACCAGCGGTGCCAGTACTGCGGGAACCGGGCGCGGGACCTGACTATTGACCACGTGATACCAAGAGAGCGGGGCGGCCCGCACACGTGGGAGAACCTCGTGACCTGCTGCCGCAAATGCAATAACAAGAAGGGCAACCGCGCGCCGCGTGAGGTCGGGATGAAGCTGCTAAAACGGCCGCGCCGCCCGCGGTTCATCCCGTACCTGAGCTTCGCCACCTTCCGCGCGGCCCTGCGCAACGAGGCGTGGCGGGACTACCTGGAGCCGTTCGCGCCGCAGTTGCTCGACGGATCGTTCTAGCAGAACGTCACGTACAGCCAGGGGGAACCCTTTCTGCAGAAAAAGCTCCCCCCGGCACAAAGCGGCTGCACCCCGGTGCCTGACCGCCCCTAATCCACCTTCGTCATGGTCGCCGCCGGCGCTATGTAGAAGCTATTGGCCCCCTCGATTGCGCGCCGTGGGTAGAACACCTCGCGCGTCACCCCGCCATCAATCCTCAGCCCGTGGTCGTCGGTCAGCACGATCAGCGTCTTGCCGTCCTGCGTCGCGACGCGGTCTATCTCGTACCCGTGCTTGTAGCCGTTGCCGTGGGTAACGATCATCCACACCCCGTGCAGCGCATCGCCTTCCGGCAGGGGCTGCTCCGTCACGAGGGCATCGTGTTCCGCCCCGTCGGCCTTCCGCATCGCGGCGACGATCTCACCCGCATATGGCCCGTCCTCCATCTTCAGCGACCAGCCGTGGCCGGTCAGCGCGCTTCCGTCGAACAGCCACGCACCGACCGTCTCCTTTGCATTTCCCGTGCCGGCCGTCGCTTTCTGCCGCACCATCCCGAGCCGCCCCTTCATGCTGATACCGTCGTCCGTCACACGCTCCGGGTAGGGCGCTTCGTCCAGCGTGCTGATGATTGTGTCAACAGTATCTGCGCAGGTCACGCGCAGTGCCACTGCGCCCTCCGCCTCGGGCGCCAGCTTCACCCGCTCTATCCGCGTGATGAACGGCTTGCCGGCGAACGGCTCCTCGACGGCCAGGTAGCAGCTTGCCAGCGGCTTCTCCCCGCGACGCCGCGCCACAAGCTGCGGCATCCAGTAGTCATACACCTTGTTGCTGTCAACCTTGGCTTTCCGCACTGACGGACTCCGCCCCAGATAGACCTCCGTCTCGCCATCGCCCAGCAGGTGCGTGCGCACGCCTCTGGCCGGGTCGTCAACATAGCTGAAGGTCGTCACCACATCGCCCTCGGTCTTGCCCTCGCTCACGTCCCGTATCGCGCCGTAGGCATTGAAGCTCGAGCCCTCCGTCCTCGGTTCGACCCATTCCTCCCCTGCCTCCATCATGTTTTCTCTGCCCGGCGTCAGCGCCACATTGCACTCCGCCTTCATGTCGTCATCGCCGCTGCCGTGTAGCAGCCAGGCGTGAACCGCACCGCCCCGCAGCCTGAACACATCCAGGACGTAGGCATCCGCATCCGATACCGGCACCAGCACCAGCATCCGCCGGTACAGGTCCAGCCCCTCGATGTTGGCGTAGGCCCGCTTCCCGTCCGCCTCCACCATTGATATGCCGTTGACGTTGGGGAAATACGCCAGCAGGTCGCCGTCCGATGACTTGCCCGTCTGCTGCGCGCGGTCAACCGCCACCAGGTTGTGCCCGGTGGTCACTACCGACCAGTGGCGGAACTTGGTGTGCGTGTAGCCGATGTCGCACAGCATCTCCCGCTCTTTGCCAAACAGCGTCAGGTTGAGATTGTCCAGGTGTGAGTGGCCGTACGCGCCGGAGAAGTGCAACTGCGCCTGCATCTGGTCCGGCCCGGTCCCACGGCCCAGTGAGGCGTGCCCATAGCCCGGCACGATGGTCGAGACCGTCTCATTCCTCGGCTGGGAGCGCTGCTCGCCCGCCCAGGTATCGTGCATCGGACTCGAGCGGCCGTTAGGGAAGCCCACTACCGCCGGGGCGTTCTTCGCCTTCGCGAAAAAGACGATGTCCCTATCCGGGTCCAGGTCGTCGAAGCGTTTGCCCGTCTCCTCATTCACATAGCCGGCCGGGTCGGTATACCCGCGCAGGTCCTCGAACCCGCTGCGCAGCCCGCCCATCACCTGGTAATGATATGACGGCGCTTCATGCCACATCCCGTCATAGAAGCACCCGCCCATCAATATCTCGACCAGCCACTTATACGCCCAGTGCACGTAGCCCGGCTCGTTGATGACCCGTCCCATCCGCGCCGCTACGGTCAGGTAGAACGGTGACATGTTGCCCGTGTGGTCCTTGAACGTATTGGTGTACTCCCACGTCGCCTTCAGGAAGTCATTCTCAATCTTCTCCCGCACATCGTATCCCCGGATCGCCGATAGCTTGTCGAACTCATCGCTGTCATAGACCAGGTCATAGCATTCGGGGATGCCTGACGGCAGCTCGCTGGCCATCCACCGCCCCCATTTCCCGCCCGCATTGAAGTATGGCGGCTGCTGGGATTCGGCAATCGCGAACGTCGTAATCCACTGCTTCACCACCGGGTAGTGCGGATAGACCTGCGCGAAGCGGTCCAGGATCAGCGCCGCCCGCCGCGCGTACTCCGGCTTGCCGGTCGCCTGATATGCCCGCCCCAGCCCGTGGCATTGGCCCTGTATCCAACTGCGCTTGTGCTCCAGAATGTGCCCGGGGATGAAAATGCGCAGGTCAGGGCGCACCTTGTCCTGGTGGTAACTGTATGTGAATGTCTCGCCCAGGGCGTTCTTCCCCTCTATCGTCTGATCGCACGGGTACTTGTCATTGGGGAAGACCATCCCGCAGTACTTGCATTTCAACTCCTCGGGACGGTCAATGCTCCAGCTATAGATGCCGTCGCCCTGCGACCCGCCGTGGCAGTTCGGGCAGTCGCAGAACCGCACGAACGGCCTGTCCGGCACGTATGACAGCATCTCCTCATCGCTCATCGCCATGACCCGCGCCACCGCCGCCTCGTAGGCGGCGGCGTTGGCCGGGTTGATGCCGTGCTGAAGCACGGGATGCTTGATCCCGACCGCCTGTCCCGCACCCAGCACGGGTAGTGCTACCAACAGCAACACCGCCACCGCCAGACCCACATCTCCCGGGTCCATCAGTGTTCCCGATAGCATTATCATCACTTCCTCGGATGGCATTGTATTGGCCGACAATTCCGCCTCAACCGCCCCGTCCCCTCTGCCACCGCCGGCATATCCATCCCCCCCGTGCTATTGCGCCTTCCTAACCAGCGCCGCCGCCAGCGGAATCGCGAAGCTGTTCCTCCCCTCGATCGTCCGCTGCGGGAAGTACACCTCCGTCGTCTTCTGGCCCTCTATCTGCAGCCCATGATCCCCGGTCAGCACGATCAGCGTCTTCCCGTCCTGCTGCTCCACACGTTCTATCTCATACCCATGCGTGAAGCCGTTCCCGTGCGTGACGATCATCCACACGCCCTGCAGCACTGTTCCTGCCGGTAGCTTCGCCTCGCTCACGAAGCCGTCACATTGCGCGCCGTCGGCCTTGCGCAGCGCTGCCTCTATCTCACCCCTCACGCAACCGGACTGTCCCGTGATTGCCTCCGCCCCTGCCGCCAGCTTCTCGCCCTCGAACAGCCACATGCCGGTCGTCTTCTCTGCCTTCCTCCGCACTATCCCCAGCCGGCCCCGCATGCTGATGCCGTCTGCCGTCATCCGCTCCGCATACGGTGCCTCGTCCAGCGTGCTGATGATCGTGTCAACAAACTCGCCGTGCCTGACGCGCAGTGCCACGGCGCCATCATCGGCTGGCTTGAGTCCCACTCGCTCCACGCCGCTGATGAACTCGGCTTCCTCGAACGGCTCCTCGACTGCCACGAATGCGCTCTGCAGCGGCGCTTCACCGCTTCGGCGCACCACCAACTGCGGCATCCAGTACTCAAAGGCCTTGCTGTCCTCGTTCTTGGCCCGTCTTACCGATGGGCTGCGCCCCAGGCATACCTCGGTCGCCTGCCCGCCGAGCACGTGGATGCGGATGCCTCTATCCGGCTCCTGCGCATACCTGAAGGTCGTGACCACGTTCTCATCGGTCGTGGCCTCAGCCACCTCTCGGATCGCGCCGTAGGGGTGGAAGGCTGTCCCCTCGCTTGCCGGCTCTTTCCATTCCTCCCCCTCTTCAAGCATGTTCTCACGGCCGGCCTTGAGTTGGACGCTGCATGTGGCTGTCATGTCATTGTCCGCATCGCCGTGCAGCAGCCAGTCGTGCACCGTGCCCCCCTTGGTCCGGAAGATGTCCACCACATAGGCATCCTCATCCGACACCGGTACCAGCACCAACATCCGCCGGTACGTCTCGACGCCCTCGATGCTGTGGTAGGCGCGCTTGCCGTCCGCCTCGCTCACGCTGACGCCTTCGGTCTCCGGGAAATACCACAACAAGTCGCCGGCCGAGCCATCTCCGCCGCCGTCCTGGTTCTGGCGGTTGATAGCGACGAGGTTATGTCCGATCGTGCAGCTATTCCACCCTCGGGCGCGGGTGTGGGTGTAGCCCAGATCAGAGACCATCTCCCGCTCTTTGGCCCAGATGATGATATTGAGATTGTCCAGATGTGAATGGCCGTAAGCCCCGGAGAAGTGCAACTGCGCCTGCATCTGATTGGTGCCGGTCCCGCGTCCCAGCGAGGCATGACCATAGCCGGGGCAGATGGTCGAAACCGTCTGCTCGCGGGGCCGGGAACGCCGCTCGCCGGGCCACGTATCGTGAATCGTGCTGGAGCAGCCGTTCGGGAAATCTAGCACTGAGGGCGCATCATACGCCTTCACTATGAATGGCAACTCCTCCTCCGGGACCAGATTATCGAACCGGGCGCCATCAACTTCGTCCACATAGCCGGGCGGGTCCGAGTAGCCCTTCAGGTTCTGGAAGGCGGCCCTGAAATCCCCCAGGATCTGGTAGTGGTACGAGGGCGCCAGATTGAGCATGCCGTCGTAGAAGCAGCGCTGGTGCGCCATGTGCTCTAACCAGCCGAACGACCAGTGCACCATGCGCGGCTCGTTGATAACCCGCCCGATTATGCCCGCGCGCCGCAGGTTGCGGGTCGCAAGCTGTCCGCCCTCGGTCAGCGGCGGTGTGTTATTGGCCTCGAATGTGGCCTTGAAGAAGTCATTCTCTATCTTCTCTCGCACGTCATAGCCGCGTTCTTCGGACAGCTTATCAAATTCAGCGCTGTCATAAACCAGGTCATAGCATGGCGCAGGTTCGCCGGGCAGCTCGTCCGCCGTCCAGCGCCCCCATCTGCCGCCCTCATTCGGATAGGGCGGAGCCTGAGAAGCGGCAAAGTCGAACGACCGGATCCATTGCCTCACCACCGGATAGTGCGGATAGACCTGGGCGATGCGGTCCAGTATCAGCGCCGCCCGCCGAGCATACTCCGGCTTATTGGTGGCTTGATACGCCTTCCCCAGCTCAAAGCAGCGGGCCAGGATCCAGTTCCGTCTGTGGCTAAGGATGTGCGCCTCAAAGAACTCCCGCAGGTCGCCATACTTCTTGTCCTGGTGATAGCGGTAGCTGATGGTTTCGCCGAGTGCGTTCTTGCCCTCTAGAATCTGGTCATCGGGGTACTGCTCATTTGGAAACACCATGCCGCAGTAGCGGCACTTCAGTTCATCGGGCTTATCCGCACTCCACGAGAAGACACCATTGCCCTGCGAGCCGCCGTGGCAGTTGGGGCAGTAGCAGAACACCGCCACCGGCTTATCAGGCACGAACGAGAGCATCTCATCTTCGCTCATCGCCAGCACGCTCTTGACGGCCCCTTCGTAGGCAGCCGCCTTTGCCGGGTCAATGCCATATTCCAGCACCGGGTGCTTGATACCCAGAGCTTGCCCGGCGCCCAGAGCCGGCACCATGCCCGCCAGCATAACTACCGCCGTACCTACGACCATACCCACCGCCATCGTTCCCGCCGCCATCATTGCATGAAAGCCCGCACAGTGGTCGAACAACTCATATCATCCTTTCACGTATCGCGCATCCCGCTCTCCCTCAGCCCCCGCCCATACCACAGGCTTTTGCGCGCGTCCGCCGTTCGCCGTTTCCCGTCGCGAACGCGAACCGTTCGCGTACGACAGGCATCATTGCCTGTCATTTCTGTTCCGTAGGACGGGCGTCCCTGCCCGTCGCCTTTGCCTTCGGTAGGGGCGCACTGCGTGCGCCCGCGTATGCAATCCCGCGTGCCACAGGCTTTCCAGCCTGTGGTTTCCCTCGCATCCCGCTCTCCTTAGTTGTCGCGTGGCTCGGGCTTCCAGCCCGAGTCCTTTCTCGCGTGGGGCCGGCGTCTGCCCGTCGCCTTTGCCTTCGGTAGGGGCGCACTGCGTGCGCCCGCATGTGCCCTTCTCTCAACCCATCGCGGAGGGCAGGCATCCCTGCCTGCCCGTCCCTGACCGTCCTAACCCCCTTCCCTTCAGGGAGGGGGAATCAAAGGGGGATAGGTGAGCTGTTGCCGTTCGCCATGTCGTTGCCGTCCGGAGGGGCCTCCCGCCACCCCCGCAAACACTAGGGCGCCTTCACCATCGTCACTGCCACGGGGATCGCAAACGTGTTCTTCCCCGCAATCTCACGCCTCGGGAAATAGAATTCCTTCGTTGTCTCCCCGTTGATGAGCAGCCCGTGATCGCCCGTCAATATGATGACGCTCTTGCCGTCCCGCTTCTCCACCCGCTCTATCTCGTAGCCGTGTTTCAGGCCGCTGCCGTGCGTGACGATCACCCAAACCCCGTGCAGTATGTCGCCCGCCGGCAGCTTCGCCTCCGTGATGAATGCATCGTGCTCGGCACCGTCGGCTTTGCGAGTGGCGGCCTCTATCTCGCCGTTGTAGCAGCCGCTATCCGCTGCGACGCCGAAGCTCCCACCACTCAATTCCTCCCCCTCGAACAGCCATACGCCCGTCGTCTTGCCCTCCTCCTGTCGCACAATCCCGAGCCGCCCCTTCAGCACAACCCCGTCGGGTGTCGCCCGCTCCGCATACGGCGCTTCATCCAGCGTGCTGATGATCGTATCCACCGTGTTACCGTGAGTTACCCGCAGGGCCACGGCATTGTCATCAGGCGGCGTCAGCTCCACCGCCTCGACGGACCGGATGAACGGCCTCTCCGAGAATGGCTCCTCGACCGCCACAAAGTTACTGTGCAGTGGCGCATCGCCCCGCCGCCGCAGTACGAGCTGCGGCATCCAGTAATCGAAAGTCTTGCGGTAGTCCCCGGCGGCGCCTGTTCCCGCACGCCTTATCGAGGGGCTTTCACCCAGGTACACCTCGGTTTCGCCGTCGCCCAACACGTGCAGGCGGATCCCCTTCTCCGGCTCCGCAACATAGCGGAATTCAGCCTCGACGGCTCCCTCCGCCTTCCCCTCTTTGACCTTGCGGATCGCCCCGTACGGAACGAAGCGCGAGCCCTCGTCAATCGGCTCCTGCCACTTCTCGCCTTCCTCCAGCAGGCTCCCGTCGCCGCCGCGCGGCGACAGCGTCACATCGCACGTCGCGGTCATGTCCTCATTGGCATCGCCGTGAACCAGCCAGTCATGCACCGAGCCGCCCCGCGTGCGGAATACGTCCACCACATAGGCGTCGAAGTCCGACACCGGCACCATCACCAGCATCCGCCGGTACATGTCCAGGCCCTCGACGTTGCTGTACCCGCGCTTCCCGTCCGCCTCCACTACCGAAACGCCACCGCTGTCGGGGAAAAACCACAGCAGGTCGCCGTCCGATTGGTTTGTCTGCTGGTCTCTGCGGTCCACTGCGACCAGGTTGTGTCCCACCGTACATGTCGTCCAGTACCGCCCCTGCGTCCACGTATAGCCGATGTCGGACAGCATCTCGCGGCCCTTCGCCCACAGGGCCAGGTTGAGATTGTCCAGGTGGCAATGCCCATTCGCCGCCGAGAAGTGCAGTTGCGCCTGCATCTGGCCGGCCCCCTGGCCGCGCCCCAGCGACGTATGGCCGTAACCGGGGCAGATCGCCGAAACCGTCTTGGACCGCGCCTGCGAATCGCGGCTCACGGCCCATGTGTCATGCACCGGGCAGATGTGGCCGTCCGGGAAGCTCAGCACCGCCGGCGCATCCTTCGCCTTCGCGTAGAACGCGATGTCCTCATCCGGGTCCAGGTCGTCGAACCGTTTCCCGTCTACCCCATCCACATATCCGCTCGGGTCGGTGTAGCCTCTAATCTCATCGAAGCACGTCTTCAGGCCGCCCATCGTCTGGTAGTGGTACGACGGCGCCTCGTTCCACATCCCGTCGTAGTAGCACCGCCCGTACAGTATCTCCATCAGCCACCCGTACGCCCAGTGCACGTAGCGCGGCTCGGCGATGACCTTCCCGATCCGGATCGCGGGCCTCAGTTCCGTCGGCGCCATGTTGCTTGCATGGTCCTTGAACGTATTCGTATACTCGAACCGCGCCTTCAGGAAGTCCTTCTCGAACTTCTCTCTCACGTCATAGCCCCGCTGTGCCGACAGCTTCTCGAACTCGTCGCTGTCATAGACCAGGTCGTAGCCGTCAATCGGTCCTCCGGCGATTTCCTCGTGTACCCAGCGGCCCCACTTCCCGCCCGCACCCGGATAGGGCGGCTCCTGCGAGGGTGCAAACTGGAAGGTGCGGATCCATTGCGACATCACGGGGTAGTGCGGATACACCTGCGCGCAGCGGTCTATGATCAGCGCCGCCCGCCGCGCGTATTCCGGCTTCTTCGTCGCCTGGTAAGCCAAGCCCAGCGCCCGGCACTGCCCGATTATCCATGTCCGCTTGTACAGAAAGACATGATCCGCGAACATGTAGTTCATGCCCGTCTTCTCTTCGTGGTAATGTTTGTAGCTCACCGTCTCCCCCAGCGCGTTCTTCCCCGTCAGCGTCCGGTCCATCGGGTACTTCTCGTTGGGATACACGGTCCCGCAAAACTTGCACTTTATCTCATCCGGGCGCTCGATCGTCCAGTCATACATGTAGAACCCTTCGACCCCGCCGTGGCAGTTGGGGCAGTGGCAGAAGTACATGAATGGCTTCTCCGGGATGAACGCTAGCATCTCCTCCTCGCTCATCGCCATCACCCGCTCGACGCCCTTCTCGTATTCCGCCGCTCTGGCCGGATCGAAGCTGTGATTCAGCACCGGGTGCTTGAGCCCGATTCCCTGGCCGACCCCGAAAGCCGGCACCATAGCCGCCAGCATAATCACCACCATACCCACCGTCCTCATTCTCGTCGGCATCATTCCCACCGCCATCGTTGCATGAAAGCTGCCGCAATTGTCGAGCAACTCAACTCATCCTTTCACGCCTCGCGCATCTCGGTCTTCCCCAGCCCACGCCGCACCTGCATCGTTCGCGTACCACAGACATCATTGTCTGTCATTCTTGTTCCGTAGGACGGGCGTCCCTGCCCCTCGCCGTCCGCCGTTGGTCGTTGCCATTTGCCCCCGGTAGGGGCGCACTGCGTGCGCCCGCACGTGGTCTCTCCCTTCGGGTGCGGTGGCGCTGCTCTGGCTGAGCTAAGAGCCTTTGGCGGAGGGGGTCCAGCGGGTACCCGCGCGTAGCGTGGGTGCGTGCTTTCTGCAGAAAGCGGGTGCCCCCTGGAGCTCTTGTGGTTCCCAGCTCCGGTCCGCTATTGCGCGCCTTTGACGACCGCCGCCGCCAGGGGAATCACGAAGCTGTTCTTCCCATTTATCTTCCGCCTCGGGAAGTAAATCTCTTCGGTCTTCTCCCCTTCTATCTTCAGACCGTGGTCATCGGTCAGGACGACCACTGTCTTGCCGCCTTGCTTCACAATCCGGTCAATCTCATACCCGTGCGTGAAGCCGTTGCCGTGTGTTACGATCATCCACACGCCGCGCAGCACTTCGCCCTCGGGCAGTTCGGCATCGGTTACGAACGAATCACATTCCGCACCGTCCGCCTTGCGCGTGGCCGCTTCTATCTGCCCCTCGTAGCGGCCCGTGCCCGCTTCCACGCTCCAGTCCCCGCTGCTCAGCCTCTCACCCTCGAATAGCCACACGCCTGTCACCTGGCCTGCCTCTTTGCGGATTACGCCCAGCTTCCCCCTCAGCGCGATCCCGTCGGCCGTTGTGCGCTCCGCATACGGGGCCTCATCCAGGGTGCTGATGATCGTGTCAACGGCCTCCCCGTGTGTCACGCGCAGGGCTATGGCGTTCTCGTCGGCGGGCGTCATTTCCAGCCGCTCCACCTTGCTGATGAACGGCCTGTCTTCATACGGCTCCTCCACGGCCGCGAACACGCTGTGCACGGGAGCCTCGCCTTGCCTGCGCACCAGCAGCTTGGGCATCCAGAAGTCGTAGGCCTTTCTCATGTCTCCCTGCGTGCCCACACCCATCCGCCGCACCGACGGACTTCTGCCCAGCCATACTTCTGCCGGCTCCGCATTCAGCACGTGAATCCGCATGCCCTTGGCCGCATCATCCGCATACTTGAGGCCCACCTCGAAGCCGCCCTCGGCCTTGGCCATCGCCATATCCCGCAACATGCCGTATGCGTGATGCCGTGCTCCCTCAATCGTCGGCTCTTGCCATTCCTCCCCTTCCTCCAGCATCCACTTCCGCTTCCCGGCCAGTGCCAGGCTGCAGGTCGCGGTCGTGTCCTCGTCGGCATCTCCGTTCATCGTCCAGTCGTGCATCGTCCCACCCCGCACCCGGAAGATGTCCACCACGTAGGCATCGAACGCCGATACCGGGACCATCGCCAGCACCCGCCGGTACATGTCCAGCCCCTCGATCTTCTGATAGCCCCGCTTGCCGTCGGCGTCCACCACCGACACCCCGTTGCAGTCCGGGAAGAACCACAGCAGGTCGCAGTCGCTCCCGCCGCCGGTCTGGTCCGAGCGGTTCACCACAACCGTATTGTGCCCGGCGGTGCAGGCGGTCCAGTACCGCATCTGCGTCCACGTGTAGCCCAGGTCGGGCAGCATCTCCTTCCCTTTGGCGAATAGCGACATGGTCAGGTTGTCCATGTGCGAGTGCCCGTATGCCCCCGAGAAATGCAACTGCGCCTGCATCTGGCCCGCTCCCGTGCCGCGCCCCAGCGAAGCATGACCGTACCCCGGCGTGATCGTCGAAACCGTCTTCGTGCGCGCCGACGACCACTGCGAGTACGGGTGCGTATCGTGGATGCACGGCGACCGCCCGTTCGGCCAGTCCAGCACCGCCGGCGCCCTCATGCACTTGCCCCAGAACGGCAACTGCGCCGCCGGGTCCAGGTTGTCGAACCGCGTCCCGTCAATCTCATCCACATACCCGGGCGGGTCCGTGTAACCCTCCACCGTGCTGAACGCCGATTTCAGCCCGCCGATCGTCATGTAGTGATACGCCGGCGACTCGTGCCACATACCGTCGAAGAAGAACCCCTCATCCAGGTTCCGCTTCATCCATCCGAACGCCCGGTGCACATAGCTGGGCTCGTTTATCACCCGCCCCATCGTGGCCGCCCCCGCGATGTCATATCCGACCACATTGCTCACATGGTACGGGCTTCTCGCGATGACTTCGTAGGTCTTCTTCAGAAAGTCGTTCTCCAGCCTCTCCCGCACGTCGTAGCCCCGCTGCTGCGACAGCTTGTCAAACTCGTCGCTCTCGCACACCATGTCATAGGCCGCGACCATGGATTTGGGCACCTCGTTGTGGAAGCAGCCCCACTTCCCCGAGTCCCACGCGTACGGCAGGTCCTGAGACTCCCGAAAGCGGAACGCGCGCGGCCCATTCTGCATCACCGGCCAGTGCGGGTACCTCTGTGCCATCTTGTCCAGAACCAGCACCGCCCGCCGCGCATACTCCGCCTTGCCTGTCGCCTGGTATGCCTTCCCCAGTGCCATGCACTGCTGCTCCAGCCATGCTCGCTTGTGGCTCACCACGTGCGTGCTGAGGAAGTGGGGGATGTTCTTCTCCTTATTCAGGTAATATGGAAAGCTGATCTCCTCGCCCTGCTTGTTCTTGCCCGTCAGCACCTGCTCCTCGGGATACTTCTCATTGGGATACACCGCGCCGCAGAACCGGCACGTCAGCTCATCAGGCCGGTCAATGGTCCACGTGAAAATGCCGTTGCCCTCCACCCCGCCGTAGCAGTTCGGGCACTCGCAGTACCGCACGTACGACCATTCGGGGACGAACGACAGCATCTCCTCCTCACTCATGGCCATGACCCGCTCCACGGCCTTCTCATATCCCACCGCATTGTTCTTATCTATCTGGTAATCCACCACCGGGTGTTTCACCCCCAGCGCTTGCCCGGCACCGTATCCTGCCGATGCCGACATCGCCGCCAGCAGCAGCACACAAATCAGCCCATAGGCCCCATAGTCGCTTGTGCACAATGACATCTCGCTCACTCCTCACTATCGCTGTTTCTCACTTGCACAGCCACGCGCCGAGAAGAAACTCGCGTCAACAACCACACCTACGCGGAGGACAGGCATCCTTGCCTGCCGGCCGTTGCCGTTCGTTTGTCTTGCAGGGCGCGGACCTGTGCCGCGCCGCCGTGCCGTTGCCGTTCGTCGTTGTCGTCCGGACGGGCCTGCCGACGGCCGGTCGCGCCGTATGCAACCGGACGGAGACCGGCCCGCGCCTACCGCGATCCCTCGCGTATCCCAGCCCTCACCCGCCACCTCTTCACAACTCCCTGCTCATGCTCGCCGCCACCGGAATGACGAACGTGTTTTCCCCTTCTATCCCTCTGCGTGGGAAATACACCTCCTGCGTCTTTCCCCCCTCGATTCTCAGCCCGTGGTCCTCCGCCAGCACGATCACCGTCTTGCCGTTCTCTTTCTTCACCTGATCTATCTCATAGCCGTGCGTGTAGCCGTTTCCGTGCGTGACGATCATCCAGCAGCCGTGCAGCACGCCACCCGCCGGCAACTCCGCATCGGTGATGAACGCATCGGCCGCCGCGCCGTCTGCCTTCCTCGTGGCCGCCTCAATCGCCCCCTCATACCGGCCGCCCTCGCACGCTACCTTGCTCTTTCCTGCCGCAAGCTCCTCTCCTTCGAACAGCCACAGCCCGAGCACCTCATCACCCCGCTGCCGCACCACTCCCAGCCTTCCCTTCATCCGAATGTCCCCGGCGGCCGTCCTCTCCGGATACGGGGCCTCATCCAGCGTGCTGATGATCGTATCAACCGTGTCGCCATGCTTGATCCGCAGCCCTGTAACGCCCGCCTCCGCCGGCTCGACTCGCACCGCCTCAACAGAGTCGACAAACGTCCGCCCCGCAAACGCCTCCTCAACCGCCGCAAACGTGGAGGCAAGCGGCGCTTCACCCGTTCTGCGCACGACCAGTTGCGGCATCCAAAAGTCGAATATCTTGCGGCTATCTCCGCTGGTGCCGATGCCCACGCGCCGCACCGACGGGCTTTGACCTAGAAACGCCTGCACCGGCCCATCCGGAACAACGTGAATGCGCACTCCCCGCTTCGCATCCGCCGCATAGGTGAACACCGCCTCGAACGGCCCCTTCGCGGCCGCGTTGCGCACACCCCGGATTACCGTATAGCCCTTCGCCGGATCCTTGATCCCCTCCGGCGGGACCGCGGCCATGTCCCCCGCAGTCGCGCCCAACTCCAGGCTGCACCTGGCGGCCATGTCCTCACTCGCATCGCCGTGCATCAGCCAATCATGCACCGACCCGCCCCGCGTGCGGAAGATGTCCACCACATAGGCGTCCTGCTCCGAAACGGGCATCAGCACCAGCAGCCGCCGGTACATATCCAGCCCCGCAATGTTCCCGTAGCCTCGCTTGCCGTCGGCCTCCACCACCGACACCCCGTTGCTGTCCGGGAAAAACCACAGCAGGTCGCCGTCCGACGGCCCACCGCCCTGCTCCTGGCAGTCCACCGCCACCAGGTTGTGCGCGATCGTGCAGCCCGCCCACCACCGGATATCCGACCACGTGTACCCGATGTCCGACAGCATCTCCCTTTCCTTGGCCCACAGTGTCAGCGTCAGGTTGTCGCGGTGCGAGTGCCCGTAGCCGCCCGAGAAATGCACCTGCGCCTGCATCTGCGCTCCTCCGGTCCCGCGACCTAAAGAGGCGTGGCCGAACCCCGGCAGGATCGTCGAGACGGTCCGCTGGCGTGCGCGGGATCGCTGCTCGCCCGGCCACGTGTCATGCACCACCGTCGAGCAGCCGTTGGGGAAGTCCAGCACCTCCGGCGCGTGCTGCACCTTCGCCCAGAACGGCAGCACCTTCTCCGCATCCAAATCGTCGTAGCGCGTCCCGTCAACCTTGTCCGCGTAGCCGGCCGGGTCAGTATAGCCCCTCACGCTGGCGAAGCACGACCGCAGCCCGCCTGTCGTCATATAGTGATACGACGGCGACTCGTGCCACATCCCGTCGTAGAAGCAGCCGGCGTTCACATTCTCTCCGATCCAGCGGAACGCCCAGTGCACCCAGTCGGGCCGGTTCAGCACCCGCCCCATCCTCGCCGCCGTGCCCAGGTACGCCACGTAGTTGTCTATGTGGTTGCGACCGGCCGCCACCGCCTCATAGATCGGCGTGAAGAACTCCTTTTCCAGCTTCTCCCTTACGTCATAGCCGCGTTGCTCCGATAGCTTGTCGAATTCCTCACTGTCGCAGGTCATGTCGTATGCCTGTATCTCTACCCCCGGAAGCTCGCCGCCCGGATAGTGCCAGCCCCATTTCCCGGCGTCCCAGGTGTACGGCGGCTCCTGCGAATCCGCGAACCTGAAGTAGCGATTTGGGCACCCGCCCACCTTGATCACCGCCAGGTGCTGATACACCTGTGCCATCTTGTCCAGTATCAGCGCCGCCCGCCGCGCGTACTCGGGCTTGCCGGTAGCCAGGTAGGCGCGCCCCAGCGCCGGAAGCTGCGACGTTATCCACCCACGCTTGTAGAAGTCAATGTTGGCGGTGAAGAAATGCTGCGTCTTGTGCGCCTCATCATAGTAGTAATTGAATGTCCGCGTCTCTCCCAGCAGGTTCTTGCCGCTCAGAACCTGGTCCTCGCGGTATTCTCCGTCCGGAGTCCACACGAAGCCGCAGAACTTGCACTTCAGCTCGTTGGGCCGCCTGAAGTCCCATGAGAAGACTCCGTCCGCGTCAACTCCTCCAAAGCACTTCGGGCAGTGGCAGAAGCGCGAGTAGTGCTTCTCCGGCATGTAGGAAAGCATCTCCTGCTCGCTCATGCTCATGACCACCGCCACGGCCTGCTCGGACTGTGCAGCAGCGCCGGCGTCAACGCCGTGGTCGAGGACGGGGTGTTTGATCCGCGCTTCCTGCCCGGCCCCGCAGGACGGCACAACCAATGCGGCAACGATTACCGCCGCAATCCACATCCAACACGTCTCGCAACTGCTGCCGATATCCATCTTCCTTCTCCTATCAACTGCCGCCGCCAGTGCCGTGTCCCACAGATGACTTCACGCAATCCGAATAGTCCACCAAACGCGTA
>CAZJVY010000057.1:0-20185 GCA_964549395.1 uncultured Armatimonadia bacterium
TCGCTCCAGAACACCGGCTCGTAGCCGTGCTCGCCCATCCAGCCCACCGCCCGCCGCACCTTCTCCATCACGTCGTGCTGGTAGATCGGCAAGTCCCTGCGGAAGTACTGCTCGTGGATGAGCAGCTCGATCATCTCTCCGGTGTGCGGGTTCGCCGCCTGCTGCTCCAGGTGCGGGACGATGTCGCCAAGCGCCTTACCGTTGACGACCTGGTCGCAGGTGACGAAGGTCACGTCCTCCGCCGTATCCTGCCAGGCGTCGCGGGCGGCCAGGTGCGCTCCCTGCGACTGCTCCAGGTAGTAGATGGTGTTGCATTCGCCCCCGCCGGGCCGAGGCAGGGCGATGAAGGTGTCCACTCCCCTGTCGCGCAGCGCACGGACGCCCTCGACGGGGCACTCCGCCCAGTGCACGGTCGTGACGTTCCCGTACACCTGCTCGCCGGCGAAGCGGTCAATCTCGTTCATCACCATCTCGAAGTGCGCGGCCATCAGGTCATAGCCGGCATTCTGGTAGATGCGGCTCGGGAAGTTCTGCAGCGCGTGGAACGACAGGTGCAGCCACTGTGCATTCTCCTCCCATTCGTTCCTGTACTTGTCCGGGAAGCGGGTCAGGTTGAAGTCGCGGGCCTCGTTCTGGTAGTAGATATTGATGTGAACTTTGGTGCCAAACTCGCGGTGGATATCACGCCAGAAGCTGAGAAACCAGTGGTCGAAGAGCGAGTCGTAGGCGTCGGGATCGCGGCCGATGTCCACCAGGAACTCGATGTTGTCATCCACGGAGAAGCGGTAACGCTTGCGGCTGCTCAGGTCCACGACGACACCGATGCGCTGCTCCATCATCACCGCGCCGAGCTGCAGTTGGGCGGTGATGAGCTGGTGGCCGGCCTCCAGGGCGATGTCTGCCGCGAACCAACCATCTGCGACGTTCGCTGCCACTCCGTTGACCGTGACCTGGCCACCTTGCAGCGCCGCCCCGTACACTTTCAGGTGCAGCTTCCCGTCTCTCATCTCTCCGTCGTGGCGGTTGAGGATGTCGCCGTCGCGGGGCGTGTTTATCTGCAATTTGCCGGCGGTGCATGGTGCGTTCATGGCTGCTTCACCTTTCAGTTCTCTCTGTTCTCCTGCTGGCCGTGTGTCTTCTCGGGCTTCATCAGTCCCTGGGTCCGCCAATCGCAAATGGAATCGAGCAACCGGCTGCGGTAGCGCTCGATCTCCTGCCATTGCTCCGGCGGGATCGTCCGCTCGAACGGCAGCTCCTTGCTTCCGCCCAGGTGCCAGACCATGTGCGCCACCGCGTTGGCGGTCTCGGCGAGTATCTCAAACGATATCTTGTCCAGGCTGTCCTCTACGCTGTGGTGGTAGAAGCGCGTATCACCCAGGTTCGACCGATAAAACCACAGCGACGGCACCCGCACCATGTTGAAGGGGAACATGTCCGAGTACGGACTGACCGTCAGGGCGACATCGGCGCCGTAGCGGACCTCATCGAGCTTCTCGTCAGTCCACTTCTTCAGCGACTCGTCGCCGACGACGTGCACCATGTTGTGACCCATCCACGAACCCACGCTGTCAATGTTGATGCACAGCGCCGTAGCGGCGGCGCCCTCCAGGTCCCTTGCCACGTATTGTCGCGATCCCTCCGACAGGTTTTCCTCCCAGCCGCAGCTTATCAGCTTCACCGGACGCGGCGGCCTGCCCTGTCCCAGCGCTTCCGCCACGGCAAGTATGACGGCCATCCCCGTACCGTCGTCTTCGGCTCCCTCGCCGAGAGCCACCGAATCGTGGTGGCAGGTCAGCACCAGCGGCGCGAGGCTCTCGTCCTGCGCGGCAAATGACCCGATTACATTCTGCGATTCGGCTTCCCAGATCGTCGTCTGCAGATTCAGCCTTGCCATCGGCTCCCGCATCTTGGCAATCTCCCAGGCCTCGGTATAGGCGACGGTGGCTGCAGGAATGGTCAGCAGGTCTATCCACCCGGCGGCCGTGCCGGCATGGACCACCCACGGCATCGGCAGCCGGTCATCCACAAACAGGATGGCGGCCAGCCCGCTCCGACACAGCCGCTTAAGCTTCCCTGGTTCGTCGCCGAACAGGCCGAAGACGAAGCCGATTTTCCCCTTCAGGTCCTTCCCCCGCAGCTCGCGCTCGCTGCCGGTCCCCAGCGACACAATCGGGGCCTCGATGCCCTCAACCGACGTGGATGGAGAATGTGCAAACGCCTGGCAGGCCGATTCCCGCCACTTGCCGTTGATGTTGACCTGCAACTGCGCGTGGTCACAACTGGAACCGATAACCGGAAATGTCTGCGTCTCGACTCTCAGCCCGTACTTCTCCAGTTGGCCGGCCATGTACTGAGCTGCCTGGCGCTCCTGCTCGCTGCCTGCAGGACGGTTCCCGATCTGTTTGGCGATGTGCTGAAGCCGCTTCTGGACGGTGTCGGGCGTGATGTCAATTCTCCTGGGCTTGTCGCTCAATTTCGCCACTCCTCATGAGGCAATATCCGTCGCAAGCCGGATTCCGCACGTTCCCCGGCAGGCACGCACAGAGCGGCGGGCCCAATCCCGGAGTCTGCGGAAGCCGGCGGCTGTGGTTGCTAGGCGGGACGAGTTGCACCCCACTTCTCGAACATCAGGATTTCCGACATGTCTTTCCGGCTCTTGGGGCGCGGCGACGTCGCCGGAAAGCCGAGGGGCATGAGTTGCACCACGCGGACCTGCTCGGGAGCCTCGATGACCTTGCGTGCCTTGCTCTCGTTGAAGGCCCCGACCCAGCAAGTCCCCAGGCCCTCCGCCGTCGCCTGCAGAGCGATGTGCTCCAAGGCGATGGCGACATCAATCGTGTAGGCGGGTTGCCCGCAAGCCATGATCCGCTCGTCCGTTTGTGCGCAGGCCACGATGACCGCCGGAGCCTGCGCCACAAACCCCTGGCCCTGAGCCGCGGCCGACAGGGCCTTGCGCTTCGCGGCATCCGTCACCACCACAAAGCGCCATTCCTGTGCGTTGCTGGCCGAGGGTGCCAGACGGGCCGCCTCCATCACCCGCATCAACTTGTCCTCGGGAACCGGGTCCGACAGGTATTCGCGCACACTGAAGCGCTGCCGTATCGCCTCAAACAAGTCCAACTCTATCATCCTTTCCGATGCACGCAGCTCGGATATCAGTACCGGTGCAGATACGTCGCACCCTCATATCCCGCGTGCAGCCATTGCCTTCTCTGACCTACATCGTGCGTGATTCTTGGCCATCTTCCGACCGATTTCCTGCATCCGAACCCAAATCGGGCGAAGGGATAGAGCCGAAACAATGGGAACTCTAAGCGCGTCAATAGTGGTGTGCGGACGCCACCCGGCCGTGCCGGCACTTGCGCTGGCGGCTCGGCGAAGCATGCTGCAAGCCGGATGACGGACCCAAAGGAACGTCCACTTGGCCCGCAAATACACGAAGCGCAAAGACCCGACCCTGCAGGTCACCCGCAGCTACGAGACACGGGTGCCGCAGGGCATTGCCCCCGAGAACCCGCTTGATTACGTGTGGCGGGTGTCGCCGGGGCGCTTATACTTCTTCTTCGATCAACTCTCCCAGATGCTTCATGCGGGGATGAGCATTCACGAGGCGCTGCAGGCCTTGCGGCAGTCGGCGGTTGACCGCCGCCTGAGCACCGCCGCAGCCTCGATGGTGCCCGCAATCTCGGAAGGGGGCAGTCTCTCCGAGCAGCTCGACCGCTACCCGGAGCTTTTCCCCGCGCACGTGCGAGGCCTCATCAAGGCCGCTGAGAACAGCGGCCAGATGGACATCATCACCGCGCGGATTGCCGAGGACTACCGCGCGAAACAGAAAAGCGCATGGGTCATCGCTCTGGCCCAACTGTGGTTCTCGCTGCCGCTGGTGCTGATTGTCTTCGTGGTCCCGCTGCCGCGCATCATTGATCTGGGTGTGAGCTGGTATCTCCATTTCATCCTGCATGTGTCCTTGCCGGTTCTGCTCGGCGTCATTGCGCTGTACTATCTCAGTAAGATAGTCTTCAACCTGCGGTCGGTGCGCCCGTTCCGCGACCGGCTGCTCTATGCGCTTCCCGTCGCGAGCCTGCTGATACGACGTGCGGCAGTGTGTCGCTACCTGCTGGCCCTCGACTCCCTGATCGGCGCCGGAGTGGAAATCCAGGAGGCCATGGCCCTCGCCGCCGAGACCGCCGGCAACACTGTGGTCCGGGAGCAGCTCGCCAGGGCCGCCCAGAAGGTCCGCGACGGCATGCCGGTCGGCCAGGCGCTGGCCCAGGCGAAGGCCGTGCCGGTGGAGATCCGCCAGTCACTGGAGACCGCCGAACGCAGTGGCAACTACGACCAGGCGCTCGACGGCCTGCAGGATTGGGCGCAACAGCAGCAGGCCGTCTCATTGAGATTCGCCGGCATCGGCGGATACGGTGCAGTCATGCTCCTGGTGTCGGTCATCGTCGCTGTGGCAGTCGGGTACGCATACACCAGCTATGTGCAGGCGATCCTCAATCGCTCCGACGAGTTGATGCCGTGAGGGAGGAAGGTTGAGATAGGGACACGCATCCTACAGCGAATCTGGATTGCCGGAGTGGTCGGGCTCTGCGTGCGGGCTTGGGCCTTGCCGGTGACCAACGGCGGCTTCGAGCAAGGGCTGACCGACTGGCGAGTGTTCGCAGGCGGCGGGGCGGCCGTCACTGCCTCGGCGGATGGACCGGCGGCCGGCCGCGCATGCGCCCGCCTTCTCTCCACTGCCGATGATCCCGCCGCGCTCATCTCCTCGCCGCTGCCCATCTCTGAAACGGGCATTCCCTTCGAGCTCCAACTGCGGCTGCGTGCCCTGTCCGGGAGCGGGCGCTTGACCATCGGCCTTACCTCGCAGGCAGGCGCTGACAACCCCCCTCAATCCGAATTCCTCTGGGCAGCCACAGCCGACGACACCAGATGGCATGTCCTCAAGCTCACAGTAGTTGCATCGCCGAATCCGCAACACGTCGCACTCACGGCCACTGGCGGCGGGGAGTGGACCTTGGACGAGGTCGAAGTGTTTTCCCACAAGCCCCCGCAACCCCATCCACACGAGCCGATGGCCGATGCTACGGTCTATCCCGAAACCCTCCCCGCCGATTGGGCGCCTGCGGACCTGCTGGATGCCCGCCGGCGGCAGATTCTGGACAGCGCCGAACTGCTCCTCGACCTCGCCGGCATGCAGATCAGGCTCCCCGAGAAGACATCGTGCCAGCGGGGCGTGCGCGGGGGCATTGATACCTACTGCGTCAACCGGGGGAGCGCGCAAAAGCAGCTCGATGTGTCAATTCAGGGCCCGCCCGACGTCCGGGTGCCTGACTGGTCCGTGCCGGTGCCGCCGCGAGAGACATTGCACTTCTACGTCCCCGTGCAGCGCCTGCTGGTAGGGGATTGCCGGCTGAAGATTACGTTCGCCTGCAACAACCAACGCGTCTCGGCGCCCCTGCTCCTGCACTGCGAGCCGGCCTATCCGGCGATGGGTCTGACGTGGTCGGCAGGCTCAGCGCTGGAGCGGGCCACTGCGGGACCGATGCCGGTCGGCGCCGCCGTCCAGCACTTCATCTTCCCTCCCCAGCAAGCGGAGGCCTTTGCGCAGGCCGTAACCGCCGGCGGTGCGGGCCTCGAATACGTCCTGTCGCCGACGGGGGAGATGTCCGGGGACACGATGCAGAAGCTCGCAACTCCTGACGAGGCCGGGCGGCGGCACTCGTGGTTTCCCTATACGACCCAATCTGCCACTACCGAATCCGCCTCTGCCGCCCTCTGCGGTCTGGCGGAGTACTTGCACCGGCTCGATGGCTCACCACGGCTCTTCTCCTTCCCCTATCGCTTGCAGTGTGATGACGGCGGCGCCTTGACGCTGCCGCCCGGCTATCGGCTAAGCGCTGCTAGCCTCCACGACTGTCCGGGCAACACCAGCGGCACCTGGGGCCTGCAGAGCCTCGTTCTCGAAATGCCGCCGCTGCCGGCGGCGACCGTGCTGCAGGCCGCGCTTGACGGCCGCAGCGTAACTGGACCATCGGCCTACTGGAAGCGGATCAATTATCAAACCGATCTGGCACCGATCAGGGAAGCCGCCCGGGCCGACGACGCGCGCTTGCCCTTCACCGTCCTCATCCCGCCGCTGGGGAGCAGCGGCGACAGGCGCATTGACGCGCTCAAGCTCGGCAGGGCTATGGCCGACGCCGTGTACCAGGGCGCTACCGCAGTCCTTGTTGACGCCGGCCAATTCGACGCCCCGGATTTGCACGCTGACCAGGCCGACCCCGTTGCACAGGCATTCACGGGTATCGCCGCAGAGCTTGCCGCCGCCTCGCCGGTGATGGCATTGGAGCCTACTGAGACCATGTCGCCCCGTCCTGACGCCACGGTTACCTACAAGCTGTTCCTGCGAGGCAACGAGGGCATCGCGGTGATGTGGAACAACACTCACGCGCCGGTGGAGGTGGCCGTGGGCCTGCGGTCGCAACCGGTCACGGCTAGGCTAGTGCGCCTGGCGTACTACGGCGACTTCCTGCGGGATGAGCTGCAATCCATATTCCGCTTTTCGCAGAAGGCCAGAGAGAAGCAACAGCCCGCAATCTACCTGCGCCTTGACCCTCTGGACATCACCGTCCTGTCCATGCGGCTGGTTGATCCGCACATCGGCTGGTTGCGCGGTGTCTTCCCGGCCGATGAGTTCAATCTGCGTCTGGCGCCGAAGGACCGCGGCCCCCAGTGGTGGGAGCGGCTGTTCTTCTGATCCGCACAGGTCGGCCGCCCCATCCTACTGCTCTACTCCATATCGCACAGGCCGCATCTTGCATCAATGATGCAGGGATGCCGGCGCTCATCCAGAAGACTATAGGGAGCTTCGCGAGACGATCCGCCGCTCGTTGTTGAACACCGGGGCAGCCAAAAAGCTGAACGGTGGAGGAGGCACTATGGGTTGCATAAGGCCGCGTCTTGGGTACCTGCTCGGTCTCTGGCTTGCGGCGGCGTCCGCTGCATACTGCCAGGAGCTGCCGGCAGAGGCGCCGGCGGAAGCGGAGCAAGTCGGGCCGGCCTGGCTGGAATTCCTCAAGGGCCTGGGGCAGACCGAAACCGGGCTTGAGAAGCTGGCCGTCATCGTGCTGATCGTGCTGATGGCCATTGCCGCCTACTGGGCGGTCATGCTGGTGATTCGACGCGCCATCCTGCGCCTGCAAGCCCAGAGCATGACGGCGCCGCCACGTGTCCGGCAGGGCAGCCGGCGAGCGGTGACCGTGCTGGGCCTCCTGGCCAACATCGTCAAATGGGTCATCGGCATCGGTGCCTTGCTGTGGGCTCTGTCGGTGTTCAACGTCAACGTGACACCGGTGCTGGCCGGTGCGGGGATTGTCGGCATTGCCGTGGGCTTCGGTGCCCAGACCCTCGTGCGCGATACCATCAGCGGCTTCTTCCTGCTGCTGGAGGGGCAGTACGTTGTGGGTGACTACGTGGACATCGGCGGCAAGTTCGGGCTGGTCCAAGCCATCGGCCTGCGCGTGACCGTGCTCAAAGACCTCGACAACCGCCTGCATTACATACCCAACGGCACCATCGCCACGGTGACGGTCTACGAGCAGCGTTTCGTCAGCTACGTGGTGGAGGTTCCTCTGGCCGGCCCCGAGGATGCGCACAGGGGGGCAGATGTGATACGCTCGGTTGTCGCCGACATGGTCGAGGACTTCCCGCGTCACTTGCCGATGGCCGGAACGCCGCAAGCCCACATATCCGGCGGCGGCACGTCATGCGTGCGGGTGTCGCTGGCGGTGTTTCCCACGCAGGACTGGCTGGCTACCGACGAGTTCCCGGCACGGGTGCGTTCGGCGCTTGCCGGGGCCGAGATACCCATTCCGGACGGGCGCACCATCCGCACCTACCCGGACCTCTCCCACATGCCGCTCTCACCACCCACCGAGCAGCAGGACGACGCATAAATGGCCGGCGCGCCGTGGACTATCACCGGCCAAACGCGTAGGGACCCCGGTTGCTTCATGCCCTGGCATCGTCAGAGCAAACTGCCATTAACTGCCGCCATCTTCAGGACTCGCGAGCTGCGCCAGAACGTGCTCGATACTTCTCTTCAATGACGGCAGTTCGCGCTCCACGACCAACCACACTGCGTGCAAATCCACGCCCTCATATTGGTGTATGAGAATGTCGCGGAAACCGCCAATCCGGCGCCACGGAATGTCGGGCGCGAGCCCTCGGACTCCGTCTGAAACGCGCTTTGCCGCTTCGCCGATGATCTCGAAGTTCCGTATCACCGCATCCTGAGTCTTGGTGTCGCTCAGGAATTCCTCACGTCCGCCGCGCGTGTAGTCTGCAATCCGGTCGGCGCACTCCAGGATGTGGATGAGGTAGAGCCTGTCATCCTTCACAACGGTAGCGCCTCCTGGGTGATGCGATCGCGAACGAACCAGTGCAGCGCGTCTTCCGTAACCACGTCCACATCGCAGCCGAGCAGGTCCCGAAGGTCTTGGAGCAGCGCTATCTGGTCGAGGAGGCTTCTCTCAGGGCCGAATTCCACTAGCAGGTCAATGTCGCTCTCCAGCTCCGCTTCGCCACGGGCAGTGGAGCCGAAGACGCGGACATTGCACGCGCCGTGACTGGCCGCAATGCGCAGGATGTCGGCTCGCTTTGTCCTCAGTAGTTCCTCCGTGTTCATGTTGTGAGCCTCCCCGTCGCCTCTGCATCAGCACTTCCACGGATTATAGCAGATTCGTCCCATCCATCGCCATGTGCTAGCTATCCGGTTAACGCACAGGCAGGTCCCGTCTTCCCTTCACAAGCGCCCTGGCCTCCGTCATGGAGGGCAGGTGGCCGCGGCCGCCCAAGGCCGTCGTGCTCAACGCAGCCGCCGCCGACGCCAGTGCCGTGCATTCCGCCAGACCGTGCCCCAACGCCACACAGTACGCAAATGCCCCGTGGAACACATCGCCCGCGCCCGTGGTGTCCACGACTTCCGGAACAGAGAAGGCCGGCTGATGGAAGCTTTCGTCCTCTGCATACACGTCAGAGCCCTGTGGTCCGCGCGTGACGACCAGCGCCGCCGGATTGTGCCCCAGCACCAGCTCCCGCCCGGCGTCTTCATCCCCGCCTCCGAGCGCCGCCACCAGATCCGCAGGCACGATGATGTAGTCAGTGATCGCGAACAGCTCATCCAGCACCGGCTCCGGACGCTCGGCATCCAGCACCACGGGCATTCCCTTCTGCCTGGCGGCTGCGGCCCCAGCCACTGATGCAGCAGGATGGTGCGAATCCACCAACAGGCAGCGGCAGTTGGTGAGCGCATCGAGGTCAATCTCATCGGCCCCAATCCGCGGCATGGACCCGTGCTTGTAGAATATCGTGCGCTGGCCGGTGCCCTGCTCGGCCACGCAGAATGCGAACTGCGACTGCTCTCCCGCAACCACTTCCAGGCCGTCGGTGTTGACGCCGGTGGCGGCGAACTCGGCCAGGATGTACTCGCCGAAGCCGTCGTCACTGATGCGCCCGAACGCCGCGACCTTGCCTCCCAGGGCTGCGACGGCCGCGGCAGCCGTTCCCGCCCTGCCGCCACCGTGCTCGGTGAACTGCAGCAGCGGCGCCTTTTCATCGAGAGCGGGGTAGTGCGCCACGGTGCCGATCAGGTCCCAGCACACGCACCCCAGCGCGCATACGTCGTAAGTGGCTGCCATGGCGTTTCTCCAGGCATGTCTCGAGTTGATTGAGGGTCATTCCGGCTCGATGATTCCGCCGCCTAGCAGCACATCGCCGTCGTAGAGCACCGCCGACTGACCGGGTGCGCAGACCTGCGGGCGCTCAAGCCGTGCCACCGCGTTCTTACCAACCACCTTCAGCACGGCTTTCACGGGCTGCGTGCGGTAGCGGACCTCCAACTGACCTGCAATCTCGGAGGCGTAGCCAGGCGGCGGCACCGCTACCCAGTTGAGCCGGCTCAGGCGGCAGGTGCTGACACGCGCCAGCTCCTGCGGCCCCACGATCAGGGCGTTGGCCTCCACGTCCTTGCGGATGACGTACAGCGGCTCGGTCGCGGCCACGCCCAGGCCCTTGCGCTGGCCGACGGTGTATGCGGGCAGACCATCGTGTTCGCCTACGTTCCTGCCTGCGGCATCGAGTATCGGCCCCGGCACAAAGCTCATCCGCCGGCGCAGGAATTCCACATGCGTCTCCGCAGCGATGAAGCAGAGGTCCTGGCTCTCCGGCGTCTCTGCGGTCGGCAGGCCGGCTTCGGCGGCCATCCTCCGCACTTCGTCCTTCGTGTAATCACCCAGGGGAAGCAGCGTCCGCGCAAGCTGCGCCTGCGTCAGGCGATACAGCATGTAGGACTGATCCTTGGCCGCGTCAATCCCGCGCCGCAACCGGTAGCGGCCGCCCTGTTCGCCGAGGCGGGCATAGTGGCCTGTCGCCAGGTAGTCGCACCCCTGCGCCGTCGCATGATCCAGCAGCGACCCCCACTTGATCGCCGGGTTGCAGAACACGCACGGATTCGGCGTGCGTCCCACCGCGTACTCGCTGACGAAATGGTCAATCACCTCGGCCTGAAACTGCGCAGACAGGTCAACCGTCCCATGCGCGATTCCCAGGACGCTGCACACCCGTTCTGCACGCTGGCGGATTTCGTCCCACACCGCTTCACCGTCAACTGATGAAACGGTACGGATGGTCACCCCGCGCACGTCGTGCCCCTGTTGCTTGAGCAGCAGCGCCGCTGTCGCCGAATCCACTCCCCCGCTGATTGCCACCATGATCCGGGGCATCGCCTAACCGTCCTTGCACTCACACGGGCTCTTGCCGCACTTCGGACACCCGCCCTGGTATTTCGCGGTCACGGCTTGCTGCAGATCCACGCCCGCGATGGAGGCAAGGGTGGCCAGCCACGCGGCCACATCGGCAAACTCTCCCTCCAGCTCTTCCCGCGAGCCCGAGCGCAGGGCGTGAGACAGCTCTCCGACCTCCTCGGCGAACCACATGAAGGTACGCTCCATGCCGCGCCCGCTGTCCTTGGCGTAGTAGATGTCCTCAATCAGCTTCTGAAACTCCGCAATAGTCATGTCAAATCGTGCCCCTACGGATTGGTGGCTCCCTGGCGTGCTTGCACTCGCTTGTGCAACTCCGCACCATGATAACCTCGCGGCCCTCGGCGCGCCTAGATTATAAGGCAACACACACGGTATTTGCCAAGAGCAGCGTGGATAGTTAATATATCAGCGGCATACCGTGAGCAAACACCCGAGGTGCATTGCCTTGCGCAGGCAGCCGGCGGTCTTCCTCGACAGAGACGGCGTCATCAATGAGGACAGTTGGGACTACGTGAAGAGCTGGGACGAGTTCAGGTTCCGGCCCGACGCGCTGGATGCCCTGAAGCGCCTGCACGAGCGCGGAGTAGAGGTCTATGTCATCAGCAACCAGTCAGGCATCGGCCGGGGCTACTACTCGGAGCGCGCGCAACTGGACATCTTCGCTCGCATGAGGCTGCAAATCACTCAGGCCGGCGGAATGATTCACGGAATCGAATACTGCCCGCACCGGCCCGATGAGGGCTGCTATTGCCGCAAGCCGAAGCCCGGCCTGTTGGAGCTGTCGGCGGCCAAATACGGCCTTGATCTGCGAAGCTCGGTACTCGTCGGCGACAGTTGCAGTGACATCAACGCGGCCCACGCAGCGGGTTGCAGTAGCATCTTCCTGACCACGCGCAGGGAACTACCGGCTAGACCCCTCACCCCTAACCCCTCTCCCGTAGGGAGAGGGGAAACGGAAAACGACAACACCTCCACACGGGGAGTGCAACCGCCTGACGGCCATGGGGCCTTGCCCCCCTCTCCCACAGGGAGAGGGGCCGGGGGTGAGGGCAAGCGTTGGCTAACAGCAAACAGACGGATTGAGAAGGCCCGCAAGCCCAGATACATGACCCAGCTCTGCCGACAGCTCCGCGCCGACAGCACACCTGCGGAGGCAAGGCTCTGGGAATACCTATGCGACCGTAGACTACTTCGGACTAAGTTCCGCCGGCAGCACCCCTTGGGGAGGTACGTTGCCGATTTCTACTCCGAGGAGAGAGCCTTAGTGGTAGAAATCGAGGGTGGAATCCATGCCAGGACCGAAGAATATGACAAGATGCGCCAGCATGAACTGGAGAGCCGCGGGTTGACAGTTCGCCGCTTCACAAATGACGAAGTACTGAGCAACTTGCCTGGAGTCCTAGCGCGACTTGCGGCAACCCTCACCCCTAACCCCTCTCCCGCAGGGAGAGGGGCCGGGGGTGAGGGCAAGGACCAAGTAGCCGATCACCTCAGCCGCTGCACCATTCCGCCCGACTATATCTGCGAGGACCTCGCCTGTGCCGTTGATGTTATCCTCTCCCTGCCGCAATTCGCCCGAAGGTGCCCCTAGTCAGACCCTCGGCATTGCCAGGAACTCCCGGATCCGCAGGTCGAAGAACTTGTTGCTGAAGGTCGGCTTCACCACCATCGCCGTGTCCGCGCCCTTCCCTGTGCCGGCGATGGTGATCGCGTCCTCGTGCATTGCCAGAAGCCCCGCGTCCGCCGCCATCAGCAGGCACTCAATCGCCACCTTGGTGCCCGATGAAACTGTGTAGTACGTGCGCGCGATCAGCTCCACGGGCGGCAACCCGCCGAATGTCTCTTGCATCGCCCACTCTACGGCCCCCATCAAACCGTGTGTGGCGGTGACGAACCGCACGCCCACGGCCTCGGCCTGCGCGATGGTCTCAGGGTCGGGCGGCGTGTCAGTGCCCCACCATCCTGCGGCCTCGGTAACGCCGATGATGCGCGCCATCTCCGGCATGAGCTGGGCGGCTGCAAACGCCGTCCGGCCGGTGTTGCTGGCGACCACGATCTGCTTGATGCCCAACTCGCCGGCGCGCGCCTTGACGGCCTGCAGCGTCGCCTCGGTGTTCTTCGGGCCGGGCTTCTCGAAGTAATGCACTGACACGCTCATCATGCGAATCACTCTTCCGTTGGCCTGCTTTGACCGCTCGCCGCCGATGGGGGCTGCAGCATGGCGTTAGCTCTCGCTGTCGCTCCTGGGCAGGGCCAGGAACTCCCGGACGCGGCACTCGAAGAACTTGTTGCTGAAGCACGGCTTGACGACGATGGCCGTGTCCGCCCCTGTGCCCGTACCGGCGACTGAGATGATGTCCTCGTCCATCTTCAGTAGGCCCGCGTCGGCAGCCATCAGCATGCACTCCACGGCCACCTTGGTGCCCTGCGAGATCGTGTAATAGGTGCGCGCGATGATCTCCTCGGCGGGCAGGCCGCCGAACTTCCGCTGAATGGCCGAGGCCACCGACCCCATCAGCGCGTGTACCCCCGTCAGGAACTTGACGCCCTTCTGCTCAGCCTCGACCACCAGGTCCGGATCGGGCGCCACGTAAACCTCCCAGTGTCCGGCGGCCAGGGTCACGCCCACGATGGTCTTCATCTCCGGCATCAACTCCGCAGCGTGCAGAGCGGTCTTGCCGGTGCTCGTCGCCACCACCAGTTGCGTGATCCCCAACTGCTGCGCCCGTGCACGCGCCGCCTCCAGTGTGGCGGCAGTATTTTGCGCTCCGGCCGCAGAAAAATACTTCACAGAAACTTCCGCCATTTGCATCACTCCCGCACTTTGTTTCATTCCTCAGATTTAATTGCCAGCGCCATTTTACCATCTCGCCATAGATTTGCCAACAACATATTGCCATTGCCTCAACGCCATTCTTGCCCGCTTTGGCACGGAACTTGACAGCCTCTGAGCAATGCGAGTATAAGGGCACATGGGGGGCAGGAAGTCTGGTGTGGAGGCCCGCCATGGAGAACCTGATTTTCGACTGCGGTACTGACCGTGTGCGAGCGGACGCTACCGTGGAACAGTGCCGGCGCCTGTACCCGGATGCCAGGGTGCGCCTCACGGCCACCTTCGACGACCCTCCGCAGTACAGGGTCCTGGTGCGCGGTGCGCAGGAGCCCAGGGAGCTGAGGCCCGTCAGGTACAGCCGCGCCGGGTGAGGGTCCCAAGCGCCCCTGACAGGTCATACGTCCGTTCGCCACGAAGCACCTCCACGGCCCCGCCGTGACGGAAGGGGACCGTCGTGTCTTCCGTCCGTATCCCCCGGAAAGCCGCCTCCAGAACCATCCCGCATGTTCCACTTCCGCTGCCGGATGATTGCCCGTAGCTCCTCTCTAACGCAGCCGCCACTCAACTCCGCGTTTGCATGACACGGGCCCCTATTGCTATAATCCGTCCGGCCCTACAGGCTTCGCATGCATCCGACCGCCGCAGTGTCGGGGAGGTCGCAAGTGCCCGACCAGGACCGAGTGAACGTACGCATCTCCTTCACGTCTGAAGGCAGGAAGCTGGGCGCTCCGCAGTACGCGACCGAGCTTTCGGCGGGCATGGACCTGTGTGCGGCGATATCCGCAAACCTCGTCATCGAGCCTGGCGAGCGCCGCCTCGTACCTGCCGGCATCTTCATCGCCCTGCCACCAGGCTACGAGGCGCAGGTCAGGCCCCGCAGTGGTCTGGCACTCAAGCAGGGCCTGGCGGTGCTCAACTCACCGGGGACCATAGACGCCGACTACCGAGGAGAGGTCCAGATCATCCTGGCCAACCTCGGCCGCGAGCCGATTACCATCGAGCCCGGCCAGCGCATCGCACAACTAGTCGTAGCGCCGGTCAGCCGGGTGACGTGGGAGGTCAGTGAGCAGCTCGATGAAACGGAGCGCGGCGCCGGTGGCTTCGGCCACACCGGCGTATGAAACGCGCCCTTGCCGTTCCCACAGACAGGAGCAGGTGATGAAGCGAAGACGCGCAGTGCCGCTCGTCGCATTGATGCTGGCTATCGCACTGGCCGCCGGCGGCTGTCGGCACCAGCCTCCGACCAGGACAAATCCCGAGCCTCCACCCGGGCAGACCGGTTCATCATCCGAGCCGGCTGTGCTGGAGCCGGCTCCCGATTTCACCGTCACCGATCTGGATGGCAGCACTCTTCGTCTGGCCGATGCACGCGGCAAGATCGTCGTGCTCTATTTCTGGGCCACGTACTGTAAGCCGTGCATCGAGAAGCTCCCCAACATCCAGGCCCTCCAGGAAGCCTATGGCGACAAGGGTGTGGAAATCTGGGCCCTGTCGTTGGACCCTGACGTGCAGATGGTCAAAGGCTGGCTGCAGCAGCATGATCTCGCGACGCCGATCGCGATGGCGGGTAGTGAAGTGACTGAGAAGTTCTTCCCGGGCAAGAAGCTCCTGCCGATACCGGAGGCGATCATTGTCAACCCGCAAGGCAAAATCGCCAGGCGGATGGGAACCGATCTGACCGTGGAGGAGATCGAGGCGACCATCAACGAACTGTTAAGCGGCACCCGCTAGTACTCACTTGAGCAACTGACCGCAATAATGATTTCGCGGAGGGCAGGCATCCTTGCCTGCCCACGCCCACGCAATTCTTCCGCGGACTTGTGCAAGTGAATACTGGCCCCTGCAAGACCCATTTCGCGTCCATTGATCTGTGGGCGTCGGCATCATTCATTTTCGGCATCATTCGTCGTCCTGTGGCTCGGCATGCCATCCACTCGCTGTCCCGTAGTTCGACACGCCATTCACGTATCGTCGCGTAGCTCGATGGGCCATTCTCTTATTATCGTCGCGTAGCTCGGCCTGACCTGCGTCTGGCGCAGGTCAGGTGAGAACGCGACAAGTCGCGTTCTCAGCTTCCAGCCCGAGTCCGCAAATCGTATCCGCACGCTGGCAGAATGCCCCGGAATGGTACCGCCCATGGCCATCCAGGAGGAAACCCCTCGCTGGTTCAACCGCAATGTCATTGCACTGGGGATCGTTAGCTTTCTCACGGATATACACAGTGAGGCCATCCTAGCGCTCCTGCCCCAGTTCATGGCCGACGTGCTGGGGCTCCGCAAGAGCTTCATCGGCCTGATCGAGGGGCTTGCCGACATCACCGCAAGTCTTCTGAAGGTCGCCTCCGGGTGGTTCTCAGACCGCATCGGCAAGCGCAAGCCGGTGGTGCTGGCCGGCTATGTTCTCTCCACCATGGCCAAGCCGTTCCTCGCCCTAGCGCAATCCGGCTGGCATGTGCTGGCGGTGCGCATTGCCGACCGCACCGGCAAGGGCGTGCGCACCTCGTCAAGGGATGCCCTGATCGCCGAGTCCACCGCGGTCAGCGTGCGTGGACGCGCTTTCGGCTTCCACCGCGCCATGGACACGGGCGGTGCCATTGTCGGGACGCTCCTGGCAATACTGCTGCTGCACGTGTACTCCGGCGAGTACCGCCTCGTGTTCCTTGTCGTCACCATTGCCGGCGTCGCGGCTGCCTTCAGCGTCGTCTTCGGTGTGCGCGACACTGCCAGACAGGTCACCGACAAGCGCGAAGTGAATCGGACGGCCGAGCTGCCGGGGTCGCTGCCTCTGTTCCTACTGGCACACACCATCTTCTCGGCGGGGAATTTTTCCTACGCGTTCTTCCTGCTGCGCGCGCAGGATGTAGGTGTCACTCGCGCCCTGGTGCCGGCCCTGTACCTCGTCCACAACGTCGTGTACGCCGCAGCCGCCTATCCGGCCGGCGTTCTAATTGACAGGCTCGGAGCGCGGACCGCCCTCGTGCTGGCCTATCTGACCCACAGTGTGGCCTGCCTTGGCTTCGCTTTCTTCGGGGCCCCATACCTGATGCCGTTGTGGTTTGTGGTTTATGGCATCCAACTGGCCGCCACCGGAGCCGGCGCGCGCAGTGCCGCATCCACACTCACCTGTGTCACCAGGCGCGGCCTTGGGCTGGGCACGTTCCATGCCTGCGAGGGTGTGGGGCTGCTGATTGCGAGCCTCGTCGGCGGGGTATTGTGGGACACGCTGGGGTCGGGCGCGGCGCCGTTCTACTACGGGGCCGCCATGGCCCTGGTAGCCGCCATCGTCCTGTCATACGCATTGAGAGACACCTGTGCCGCCGGTAGCTGATGGCGTTGGCGTCCCTCTGCCGGCATAGCCCGCTCCACGGTAGGACGGTCACTCCGGCGCTTCACTGTCGGCATCTTCCATTGCTACGGCTGCGCCTTCTCCGCCGAGGAACACATCTTGCCAGGCGGCTGCAAAGTGGGCGCCGAACAGCAATACCTGAGCGCCCAGGAACGCCCACATCGAGAACACCACTACCCCCGCCAGGCCGCCGTACATGGCGTTGTTATGCGCCGAGCGGCTGATGAAGTAGAGGAAGACCGGCGAGGCGGCCTGCCACAGCACGGCAGCACACACCGCACCGGCCAGCGCCGCACGCTTGGGCACCGGCCGCACCGGCATGTACTTGTACATCAGGCTGAACGCCAGCAGTGCCAGCAGGAACCCGAATACGACCATCACCCGTGGCTGCGCCTGCGCCACGATGTTGGGGTCTATCTCCGGGAACTGTTGATGAAGCTGCTGCAGCAGACCGTGCAACCGAGCATAGAAGGCATTTGCCACTACGAACATGGTCAACAGCACGCCGGCCACAGCCATCATCAGCAGGGAGATCAGCTTGCGCCCAAAGAAGCCTCGCAGAATCTTCCCCGGCCAGACCTCGGTCAGACTCCGCTCCACAGTCTCGAATAGTCGCAGGCCGGCCCATACCAGCGCCAGCACGCCCAGAGCGCTGCTCGTGAACAGGTCCGGGCGGGCCAGCAAGCCGTCAACCTGGTTCATCACCTGCTGCGCGGGAACGTCCCCGAATTCGGCCACTGCCGAACGTACCCAGGTGTATGTGTTGCTGCCCTTGCCGAAAATCGTCTGCAGCGCCACCGATAGCAGAATGCCCAGCGGGCCGAGGCAGACGACCGAGTAGAACGCGATTGCCGCGGCCATCAGCGGCGACCCGGTGTGCCCGAAGCGCCGGTATGCGGTGCCCACCGTGCGGAAGAACCGCACGATCACACCCCAGACGCCACGGACAGGACACTGTCGCTGGTTTGCCTGACTCATAGACGCATACTCTCTGCGCGTGGATCGCCTGGGCGGGCGCGCCTCACGCGCCCCTGGACGCCTACCTGATTACCTCGATTGATTTCATCGTCACCGGCTTCAGCGGCTTATCCATGGCGCCCGTGGGGACTGCCGCGATCTTGCGCACCACGTCCATGCCATCTGTCACCTCGCCGAAGGCGGTGTGTTTCCCGTCCAGATGTGGCTGTGGCCTTTCGGTGACGATGAAGAACTGGCTGCCGTTGGTGTCGGGACCCGAGTTAGCCATGGCCAGCGTGCCCGGGACGATCTTGTGGTCGTTGAATTCGTCCTCGAATGTATAGCCCGGGCCACCCGTGCCATCGCCCTTCGGGCAGCCGGTCTGGATCATGAAAGCCTTGATCACGCGATGGAAAGTCAGATTATCGTAAAAGCCTTCCGTTGAGAGCTTTACGAAGTTGGCAACGGTCTTGGGCGCGTCGTCCTTATACAGCTTCACCTTGATGTCGCCCATCGAGGTGTGGATGATGGCCGCCTCCGCGGTCTCCTTGCTCACTTGATCCGCTCCTGTCCGTGTCAGTGCTTCCTTGCCGACATTGCCGTCGAAGTGCATTTCATGAGAGCTGGCCGGAGGGTGGGCTTCGCTCTCCGGTGCTGCGGGCTGCTCGATAGCCGGTTTCGCAGGCTGCGGCCTCTTCTCGAGGCTGTGCTGAATCAGGCCGTAACCCGCAATCGCCACAAACGCCAGCGCCCACGCCCAGAGGTTGTGCCGGCGCCAGAAGCCGATTGCTGCGGCTTTCTTCCGGTCGTTCTCTTCGGTGGGTTCCTTCTCCTCATCTGCCACGGCTCTCATCTCCTGTCCGGCGTCTGTGTGCTGTTGCGTGGATACGAGGTAGTGTTTTCATTTCGCAACGGGCCGATGGTTTCCTGCAACCAATCCGCCGTAACCCGCCGTTGCAGCAGGTAGCAGCACCACGCAAAACGCGCAGGACAGGCCCGGCCTCTATCTTCTTAACTCGCCCAACAATTCGGCATACTTGGCCACTGCGTAATCTGCCACTTCGCGGTCCAGCGGTAACGCAAACTTCGTCAGGACCGTGCTGTGGCCCTCGTGGTAGGCGTGCACGCGCAGCCACAGCCCGCTTCCGACGGCCGCCCGATGGAAGGCCAACGCTTCCTCCACGCGATGGAACTTCAGCCCCGTCATGTGCGCGACGCCCCGTGCCTCGGCCACGATGCCGGGAAATTGCCGGGCGAGTTCGTCCATCCGCCCGTGGTAGTACTCGCCTACCTCCCCGATCTTCGCCGCATCCCGCTCGATGAGCCGAATGCAGCCAAGCGCCAGGTATGAGGGCAGAGCGGCATTCCCATTGGTGCTGATAGCGTCGTACTGCTCCAGGTTGTCGAACTTGCCCTTGTAAACCACCGCCGACAGCGGGTGGAAGCCGGCCGTCAGCCCCTTACCCAGGATGAGCAGGTCAGGCTCTATCCCGAAGCGGTGGAACATGAGCACCTCGG
Source organism: uncultured Armatimonadia bacterium (assembly GCA_964549395.1). GTDB lineage: Bacteria > Armatimonadota > Zipacnadia > Zipacnadales > UBA11051 > UBA11051. The sequence continues at coordinate 19,477 of CAZJVY010000057.1, forward strand.
GGAACCAGAAACAGGTCTGAATCTCGTCAATCGCCAGCAGCGCCCCGGCATTGTCGCAAAGCCGCCTCGCAAGCTGCAGGTACCACGGCTCCAGCGGTATCGCCTCGCGGTTCATCATTATCGGCTCGGCCCATAGCCCCGCCACACGCTCACCATACTTCCCGAAAACACTCTCCAGCTCTTCCGCATCGTTGGGTTGCACCATCACGCACTCGACGTTGGCGAAGTACTGCGGCCACATCCCTCGCAGGCGCTGGGCGAATACGTCGCTGCCGTGATAGTTGCCGTCGAGGCTGATGAACACCGGCGCGCCTTTCCCCGCTTTGGCCTTCTGGTAGTGCACCAACTGCATCTTCATGGCCGCCGCGCAGGCGACGGTGCCGGTCGCGGTGCCGAGCAGCACGGTGTTGAGCCGCTCCCCGTCCTGCTGCAGTGTGTCCGCGTCGGCACCGGGATTGGCCAATTCGACGAGCTTGGCCGCCAGTCGCTTCACCGGCGCCTGGGGTATGTTGCTGTGGTCGTCCCACACGATACCGCGCTCAATGCCGTCAAGCAGCAGCGCCGTCAGTTCGGGATGCTCGTATCCCCAGGTCATCTGGTAATGTCCGGCGGTGCAATCGAGGAAAAGCTGCCGCTGCTCGGTCAGGTAGAACAGGCCCTTCCCGACCATCAGGTCCTCGGGCCTGTCGGTCACACTGCGGCCGTACGA
>CAZJVY010000057.1:20285-25630 GCA_964549395.1 uncultured Armatimonadia bacterium
AACCTCCCCGCCATGCCGTGACGGGGAGGCAACTGCTTCCGCCAGATTCACCTGCGTCAGACGCGGCTTGCCCGCATCGCCTACACCGTCAGCCTCAGCTTGCCGTCCGGCAGCCACTGCTTCAGGTAATCGCTGCTGATCCTCAACTCGTCCAGCAGCGCCGTTTCGTTCTTCGTCGAGCCGGGGATGATCTCGGCTATCAGGAAGCTGCGGTCCACCGCCTGCATGTGCTCGCTGACCGGGCTGTCCAGCCAGTGCTCGTGGCCTGTCTGGATTGCCTCGATGAGCGGCTCCATCTCGATATGCCCCCGCTGGTTGTACTCCTCCGTGAACGCCCAGTGGTGCGAGCCGTCGGGGGTGGTCTGCTGCAGATGGATGATCTCGGCAAAGGGGGCCAGTCGCCGCAGCCACGCCAGGTAGCTCAAATCATCGCCCGCCAGCCCGTAGTGCATCCCCGCCATGTGTCCCACATCAATCGTCAGATACACGGGAATGGCCGGCTTCTGCTTGTTGATGCCCATCAGTACGTACTCGGCCTGCTCGATGGTCCACGGCACCTCGGAGGGGATGTACATCTGCTCCAGGTAGATGGCGCTCATGCCCTTTTCGGCGCCGACATCGGCCATCTCCACGAAGGTGTCGCACAGCCGGTCAATGGCCGCCCGGTACTCGCTCTCTCCCGCCTCCATCACCTCGACGGAGATGGCGTCCCAGTGGCCGCCCACGCGGTCCGTTCCCATCGCCAGGGCGATGTCCATGGTATTGTATATCCATTCCATCATCCGTGCCCGGCATGACGGGTCGGAATGTGACAGGCCGTGGAAGCGGTGTGTCGCCACGCCGGTGTAGATATCGGTGATGTGTACGCCGTACTTCTGGGCGGCGGCCTTCACTTCTCCGGCCGTCCGCAGTTGGTATTCCCGGTCGCCGGAGAAGAACGGGTCAATCACATCCCCGCAGAACTCATGGGCACTGTACCCCAACTCCTTTGTCAGCCGCATCCAGTTGTCCGGCTGTTCCCAGCGTCGGGTCATGAAGGCGCCGTTGACGCCCAACTCGAGCGTGACCTGTCGTGCCATCTGGCATCTCCGTACTCTTCGGGTTTATTGCGCAATCTTCGACCAGGGCACCCGTTGCTCCTTGCTGCCCAGTGTCACGCTGACGTCATCGGTTGCCGTCACGGTCGCGCGGCCTTCTCCGTCTACTCGCAACGCCGCCCAGTTGTGGATGACGAACTCGTCGCCGGCCTGCAGGTCATAGTAATAGAAGTTGTCACCCGCCTGCAGCCCGGCCGTTGACGCGACATTGATCTCGAACGGCTGCCCGCACTTGGTGCTGATGATATTGGTGCCGGCCGTGCCGTCTTCCGACCGCAGCAGTTTGCCATTGAAGAACGCCACTCCGCGACGGGTCAGCCCGCGTGCGTAGTCGTGCTCCGTCAGGCTCAGCAGGCTGTGATCGTCTATCGGGTCATCACACAACGTGCCTCGCCCCAGTATGATCCTCTGCGTGCCCAGGTCTATCACCGACAGGTTGCCCTCTTTCCTCACCCCGTAGATCGTGTATGCGGTATTGCGCGTGTAGGCCGGATTGCTGAAGGCGATGGTCTGGTAATCCAGTCGGCCGTCGCTCGGTAGGTCGGCATCAACATAGACCAGGTTCTTCTCATAATCAACGCGCACTATCTTGCCCGTACGCCGGTCGTGGGTAAGCTCCAGGCCGAAGCCCGGACCGGATAGCGATTTCCCGACCAGATGTGCCTCAACCACCTGGTCGGCATCGGTGCGCAGGTGCCCGAAACAGCCGTTCAATTGCACGCCGCCGACGGCGACCTGCTGCAGCGGCGTGCCCGCATAGAAGAACCTATCCACCAGGCCGTCAGCGCGGTTCACCTGCAGGGCCGTAGCACCCTCGGGAGCGGGCAGCGCAGCCACCGACTTGAGCAGCGGGCCGGCCTGCGCCTCCGTTTGCAGTGGCTTGCTCTGCGTCAAGTTGATGGCCCTGACCGAAATCCACGGCTGCCCGCCTTCGTGTGCGACCGTCTTCACCGTCAAGCGATGCCGGCCGGCATCCAAGTCAATCGGGCCGAATATCTGCAGCGGGCCCTGCTTTACATCCGGGTTGTTGGCGTTGAATTGCTCCCCGACGGGCCGTCCGTCGAGGATGAACTGCGCCGCACCGTAGTTCGGCGACATGTAGGGAGAGACGGTGAGATAGTACGCCCCCTCCGCCGCCGCTTGCAGATCGAAGTGAACCTCCCCGCCGAACGCGGTGGCCTGGAACAGCACGATCCCATAGCCGTCCAGGTACTTGATGATGCCGTCCTCGCTGGACACGATTGACATCAGGTCGCCGCCCTCGATGCCGCCTCCGGTAACCGGCGCTACACCGTACGGCTCGCGGATGGCGACGAACGTGCTCTTCAGCGGCTCGCCCTCCGACTTGCGCCGCGCGATGACGTGCTCGGCCTTCGGATTGGACGGGTAGGTGCCCGGCGCCCATGCATTGATGATCTCGGTATCCTCCTGCGGCAGCATGGTCAGCCGCATGTAGTTGTCGCCCTCGGGCAGCTTCCAGGTGGCCGACCACGGCCCGCTCACAGTGCCTCGACGCGGGTGCATCAGGAACCCCAGGCCGTTGCCGGGCGGCGGGGTCCAGTAGGGCTGCTGCGGCACACCGCTCACAAAGCCGTCATTGAGCTGCCGCTCGCCCCAGTTGTACTCCGGCCCGGCTACCGATCCGGCCTCACGCTCGCCCAACTCCACGCCCTCAAACGACACCTCGGCCGACAGCGCGTGCGCCGTGTAGTCGTGCTGATGCCCGCCCTGCACGTTGAAGATGTCCACGAGGTAGCTGTCCGGCCCCTCGCCGACCAGCGCCAGAAAGCGGCGGTACACCTCCACTCCCCGTGAGCGATAGCAGTTGTTGGAGTCGGCATCCACCACCTGCATGTCCGGCATGGCGGCGCACAGGTGTAGGCTGCCGCCGGTATCGTCCTCCTGCCCCGCGAGCTGCCGCGTCTCATCAACCAGCACGCACTGGTGTGCCGCCGTCTGCTTCGACCAGCCCACCTGTGTGTGCGTCGAGCCGTTGCCATAGCCTAGGTCATACGTGAGTTCGTAACCCAAGCCGAAGTAGTTGATGTTCAGATCATCGAAGTGGCCGTGGTTGAGCACCGGCCCGTAGCGCAGCAAGCACGCCTGGGCCAGCTTGCTGTTCGGCGTGCGTAGGATCGCGATCCCCTTCTGCCCCATCAAATACGTGCCCGAGATCATCCGCTGCAGCGTCTCGGGGAGCGTGCCGTCGGTCTCCGGGGGCTGCTGCGCGTTGAACAGCAGCCACTCCCGGTCACTGGCGCCGCCACGCAGCTTCTCCAGCTCTCCCTGCGCGAAGAAGTTCACCAGTGCCCCGAAACTCTGCTTCACCTCGGGGTCCGTGCTGCGGGTGAATATCTTCTCCGCGAAGCCGTAGTCCGTCGAATCGAACGGCCGGTCGGACGGATACGCATGAGCGCTATCAGGCCCGCTATCACCGTACCGTGGCCAGTGCCCGATGCAGTCCATGGACAGCTTCGGCACCACGTAGAAGGCGCGGAACGAGGCGTCGTCGTAGAGATTCTCGCCCTGCGGGTACTTCTCACTCCGGTAGTTGAACAGCGGCTCGGCAAAGGTGATGTACAGGGCGCGGGCGTGTATGGCATAGCTCAGTGATGTCTCGATGTACCTTCCATTGCGGTCGGCGTTGTTGTAGAGCATCGCATGGATGCCGTATGGCCCCGAAACCGCCCAGTCCACGTATGTCTCGATGCCCAGCAGGCAGCCCACCGACAACGCCCCTCGCACGTAGTCCGCCTCGCCATTGTTCATGCCGCCCTTCAGGGACTCATCGTAACAATACCAGGCTCCGTTCTTCAGCATGTTGGTCTCGATGTTCTCTCGCTGCGTCAGCCCCTCGACGAAAGACGGCTCATCCAGGGCCGCGCTGTTGTAGATCTTGTCATAGTAGTCAACCAGCGTGACCAGGACTCTGGCCACCTGATACCAGGGCCGGCACAGTCGGCCGCTCGGCGGCTTGGAGGGGTAATCCCACGAGCCGGCATCGCAGGACGGGTAGATCTCGGCGAGAGCGTCCAGCAACACCGCGCAGGTCTCCGCATACTTCTCATCCCCCGTAATGGTGTAGGCGAATGAGAGCCAGTCACACCATTTCTGGTAGGTCTCGACCACCCATGCATTGTACGAGCCGACGAAGTAGTGGATGCGACCGTCCGGCGCTACATAGCCGGTGCCCTCGTCGGGATGCTCGGCATCCGGCAGGAGGTGGCCCTTGGAGCACTTGACGGTGCCGGGCCTGTCGAAGCTGCAGTTCGCCCCGCCCCAGGTCCCCCATTTGCTCCCGCAGATCGGGCAGCCGGTGAACCCGTATGCAAAGGCCGCCCCCTTCTTCGGGCACTGCTCACGAATCCACCCGGGGTCCTTACCGACAACACCGTCAGCAGCCGCGATGACGCTGTCGGCGTAGCTCTTGGCCCATGCATGTTCCTCGATGTTCCGTTTCGCGCGTTGCACGTTGTCCGGCGTGATGTAAACGCAGGGGTGAAACTCCCTGCCTGTCTCGCTCAGGTCCACTTGCTTCCACGCCTCCTTGGGCGCTATCTTGATCCCGACTTTCTTCTCCGGGTCGCGGAATGCCAGTATTTCCCGCGCCGTGTAATACACCTTTGTCTCATGTCCCTCTACGATGTTGATCTGGAACCACTCGGCGGTCTTCTCGGGGAATCTGACGACAAACGGCCCAACAGTGTCATCGAACTCCTCGCTCACTGAGCTCCCGTCGGAAAACTGGATGTCCGCGCGTTTCCAGTATGTGTATATGGGTGGGTTGTCCGCCAGCAGTATCACAACTGTGTCCAGCTTGCGCGCCTCGGGGAAACTCACCTTGATCCACTGCGGCAACTTGGGGTTGCCGCCGCTGGCCCACCATGTGCCCAGATCCTCGTCATTGAGCGACTCGTAGGAGTACTTCTGCCCGGGTCCGCCCGCCGCCGACGATACCGCAATCTGCGCGTCCGCGACCAGGTTCGTCCCCGCCTTGTACTTGACGATACTGGTCGCCGGCTGTGCAGCCGCCACGCTGCAGGCAACCAGTGATGTGATAAGCAACGTCGCAATAACGATCAATCTGCGCATGTCGCTCCTCCGTTACGTCATCAGTGTCTCATACTTTCGTTGTCGGGGCACTCGCCCCTGCAGGCGCGGCTGTGAAGCTCTCGATTCATCCCGCACACACGGCGACTGCCGGCATATTTCAACGGCCAAGCCCCATTGGCCTGCGCCTGGCTGTCG
>CAZJVY010000058.1:0-25350 GCA_964549395.1 uncultured Armatimonadia bacterium
GGCTGATGGCCGATCGGCCCGAGATGGGAGATGCCTGGGACCTGGACATGTTACTGCAGGCGGGCCGTGGAGGAGTGAGTTCGCGCTGGGGCACCGAGTTCATCCCCGGTAGGCTGCGGTTCGTCTCGGAGCCGTCGCCGGAACCGCACTATGTCGTCACCCGACCCCAGGTGCTGGTAACACCACATCACGGCACGTTCTACATTCAGGCGACCGTTGAGAGGCGAACAGATGGTCCCGCACCGACGGAGATCACCGTGGAGGGAATCACCGGGCGACAGCGTGGCGAGCGCACGACGCAGAAGGTCACGCCGGCTGACATTGGCAAGCCGATTAGTCTGGAGGCGATGATGCCCGAGCCGGGCCTGGGGGCCTTGCGCTTCCAACTGCTGCGAGGCACGGAGGTCATGGACACTCTGGTGGTGCCGGTCGAGATCGACTCGGATCTGCCCAGGTTTGCCGCGACGCCGGGCGGGTCCATGGACTGCTACGTCGGAACGTTCACAGTCCGCCCAGGCGAAAAGCTTGAGGGCGCGCTGGCTTTCGTGCCGGCACACGCCGGGGGCCGGGCGCAGGTGGCCTACCGGGTTCAACCGATCGAGACCGTGGGCCCGCCCGCACCTATGGGCGCGATGGCGACCGTCGAGCTCGGGGGCGATGGGCCGTTGGTCGTGCCCTTGGCGGTGGAAGTAGCCGACCTGCCCTGTGGCAGCTACTCGCTGGCCGGCACGTTTGAGTGTGAGGGTCAGACACGCCAATTCGAGAGCCAGAGCTTCAACGTCGCCGGGGATTTCGTCACCAAGTACGACCAATGGATGGATGAATGGAAGGCGCGAGTTGAGGCGCTGCGCAACCGTCAGATCAAGTACCCATTCCAGCTGGAGTTTGCCGAGATGGCTCTGCACCTGCTCGGGAGACACGGCTCGCAGGAGCTGCAGAAGGCCTCACCCGGCCTGGCACAAAGGCGGCCATGGTGGCCCATCAACTGGGCCGTGCAGTTGGATGGCATGCTCGATGCGCTGGAAGCGGACCGTGACTACTTCGCCAACCGCTCTGGCATTCTCCTCGGTGGCTACCGTTCGAAGGTTGATGGCACGCTGCAGCCCTACGAGATCACGCTCCCAGAGGGCTATGACCGGAGCAAGAAGTGGCCAACACTATTCGCCATTCACGGTACCAGCTCCCACTACTACTACAGTCTGGTAGCCTTGGTCGAGCGGGGCTACCAGCCCATCACCAAGTGGCCGATGATCTGTGTGGGTCTGGACGGACGCGCCGGACCAACTCCCCACGGCGGGTTAGCTGACGTGGACTTCCTGGAAGTCTATGAACAGCTTAGACAGCACCTTGGATTAGACACCGAGCGGGTGTACATGACTGGCTATTCCCGTGGCGGGATGGCGACATGGTACTACGCAGTTCAATTGCCGTACATGTTCGCGGCGGTGTCGCCCTGTGCGCCGTTTGGCTATGCCTCCACCGGTGAATTGGCGAACGTACGCCACATGCCGGTCAACTCGTATCACGGCGTTCATGACCCGCGCACGGCCAATGCAAATGGGCCGATGATGATCGGCGCATTGAACAGCCTCGAAGGCAAGGGCTACCACATGCAAATCCGGGTGGCGGGGCACGATCTGAAGGCGGGCTATCGTGACCGGGCGTTCATGGAGCGACTGCTGGCAGTCAAAGCGCCCGCGTACCCCAAGGATGTGGAGTTTGTGTGCGACAGGCCACGCTACAGCCGCGCCTACTGGGTCAACATAGACCGCATGATTGACTACGGCCGCTCGGCGCATGTAAAGGTCAATGTGGTCGCCGCACGCACCATTGCTGTGAATACGGACAATGTCGGAGCCCTGACCCTCGACCTGTCCGGCGGGCAGGTGGACAAGGGGGCACCACTGCGCATCGTGCTCAACGGCGAGGAGCGCAGCATGGAGTACGCGGACCAACTCCGCATCCAGATACAGCCTGCGGACGGCGCGTTGGTGAAGACGCCGGAGCTGGGCGGCCCGATTGGTGACTGGATGTTCGAGAAGTCACTAATCGTCTATGGCACGCAGGCGAATGAGAACACTGCCGCCGCGTACAAGAAACTGGCCGAGCAGATCAGCACCGGCGGGACGCGAACCAGATGGCTTTATGTGCACGACACCGAGTCCCAGTGGCCCATCAAGGCTGACAGCGAAGTCACGGCGGATGACGTGCGGGACGCCAATCTGGTCCTGCTTGGAGGGCCGGGAGCCAACAGCGTCAGCACCCGCATCGCCGACAGACTGCCACTGAAGTTCCAGAGCGACAGGCTCAGCGTGGGCGATGTCGTGGTGAATGGGCCGGATGCCGAAGTGCTGTTCATCTATCCGAATCCTCAGAATCGGCGGCGCTACGTTGTGGTACTAGGTGTGGCCGACCCGAACATCAAGCCCTCGGCAGGTGCGAGCGGCTTCAAGTCATTGACCTCCGATTTGGTGATCGTGAGGGGCAAGACCGATGAGCGACTGCCGGGACGCCTTTGTTTCGACGCGGGCTGGCAATTCCAGCCGCCGGAGACATTGTACCAGGTGCCGGCCGGCATCAAGGCGGACTGGCGCGAACTGCTACTGGATGCGGCCAAGGCAGAGACCGGCGCAGATGTCACGTTCCGGTTGTCATACGATCGGGCCAGGCCGATTAGTGAGGGTCCGCTCTACTACGCCGACGTCCTCTCCGGCGTCACCGATGCGGCGCTCATCGCAATCGAGATGACCGGCGCCGAGTTCGAGAGCTACCTGCAGAGCTGGATAACCTTCTACGGGAAGCCGCCGCTGCTGCGCGGGATGGATCTGGAGTGGAGTATTGACCCGGCCAGCCACGTTGCCAGGGTCGAGAAGACAGGTCTGGACCCAAAGCGGTCATACACAATCGTCTCCGATGAAGTCTCGGCCAGCCGTCCCACCTGGGACGTGCCCGAGCATGTGCAGTACCACCTGCTGCCGATAAACAGCGCTGACGTGGTAGTCCGATACTTGCAGGCTGGGAAGCTGAAGTCGCCGCAGTAGGCGTCCGGCGCGCCGGCTGACACCACAACACTCCATACACATGTGACCTGTCCGGGCTTCCAGCAGCCCGGACAGTTCCTTTTATGCGTCCGCAGCGATGCACATGCCCTCTGGGGGTGGTCAGCTATGCTATCGAGCTTTCCAGGAATCACGCGTGCCTGCGCAGAACATTATGCATGGCATTGTCCGGACAGCGAAAAAGCGGACAGGTTAGGTGGCGAGTGACAGATGGTAAGGGCGACGGCGTTGATGGTTTGTCTTGTATTCATGGCCGGCGTGACACATGCCAAGAGCGGTCGGACCTACTATGACGACGAGATGATGGGTCGGGTGGCGGACAAGATCGCGCGGTATGACTGGGCGAAGCGGCAAGTTGAGGGGTCCAAGGCGGCGTGCGGGCGCTGGCTGGCGATGTCTGATGATGAGCTGTGGGACTTCGTGCCGCCGCCGGAACAACTCAGAGCGCTTAATGTGTCTTTCGGCAACGGCTGCCCTATCCACGGTAAGGAGGTCTTCCGCAAAGGCGGCCATTACCCGTGGATTATGAGCAGCGACAGACCGTTCAAGGTCAAGTGCCCGGTCGGCGGTGAGGAGTACCCAGGCAACGACTTCGAGCCGTGGAATCTGAACGCATTGACTGACAAGCCGGAGACAGGGCCGGGCTATGTGGACCATGGTGCCGGCTGGGTGGATGACAAGGGCATCCGCTACTTCTTTGTGGGGACCTACGTATTCTGGCATCGCTGGCAGAGGGAAGTCCTCCCTGCTGTCAGCGCCCTCGCAAACGCATACCTGCTTTCCGGCGAGCCGGTCTTCGCCCACAAGTGCGCCGTCCTCCTGGCCAGCATTGCGGAGAAGTATGAGCGCTACGACTACCGGGTGCAGGCATACCACAACGGCCGATGGCCGGCACATATCAACGGACGGATACTGGACTACATCTGGTCAACCGGCGTGACCGGCAGTATGGCGATGGCCTATGATGCCATATACCCCGCTCTGGACACCACGCCAGATTTGCTCACGTTCCTCAAGGGAAGACAGATTGATGATCCGCGACGGTTCATTGAGACCAAGATGCTCAATGTGATGGCCGAGGACATCATGCGCGGGTTCGTCGTCGGCAACCAGGGCATGCATCAGCAGGCGCTTTCCGTTGTCGCGATCGTGCTGGACAACGACGATGCGGAGAAGGGTCCGACCACGGGCCAGATGCGCGACTGGATCATGACCGGCCCGGGTACCACTGAGTACTTGCTGTGGAATGGGTTCTATCGCGACGGCCACGGAGGCGAGAGTTCGCCCGGCTATTCCTCAGGCTGGTGCAGCAACTTCTACAGCGTGGCCCGGTTGCTGCCCAAGCTGGGGGTGGAGATCTGGGACAATCCCAAGGTCAAGAAGCTGGCTGACATCGGGCTTGACATGGCCATAGCCGGAGAATGGACCCCCTGCATCGGCGACAGCGGCAACATATTCGGATCGCGGTACGTCGGCTGGTCCCCGCAGGTGCTGGGGGCCGCTTTCACACACTACAAGGACCCCCGCTACGCACAGGCTCTCACCCTGCGCAAGGCAAGTTCGGAAAGCCTGTTTGAGGATTACTTCGATGAAGACGAGGTGGCCCAAGTCGTCGCCAAGGTGGGCACCGACATGGAGTTCAGCACCCGCAATCTCGGCGGGTACGGCCTGGCGATTCTGGAAGCCGGTCAGGGAGAGAAGCGTCGCGGCGTGTCCATGTACTATGGCTTTGCAGGCGGTGGGCACGGCCACTACGACCGTCTCACTATGGAAATAATCGCCCACGACCGGCCTATGCTGACGGACATGGGCTATCCGGCCCACTGGCTGCCCAAGAACACTTACTGGACCAGCAACACGATTAGCCATTACTGCGTCGTCGTGGATCAGCATCGCCAGGAGACGACGGAGCGGGGATACCTCAACACGCTGGCCGGCAGCCCGCAGGTGCAACTGATGGATGCATCGGCTGAACGCGGCACGTATCCGACGACGTGCTCGCTCTACCGTCGGACAGCCGCGCTCATAGACGTTTCGCCGGAGAGTTCGTATCTGCTTGATATCTTCCGCGTGCGTGGCGGCTTCCAGCATGACTACAGCTTCCACGGCCCGCCTTTCCCGGAGTTCACAGTCACCGGCGCGGAACCGGGGCCGGTGCAGGCGAAGGGCACGCTGATGGGAGATGACGTGGAGTTCGGCGGCACACCGAGCACTCAGTTCTCACTTGGTAGCAGCGGTGGACTGGTACTGCCCCTGCGGAAGGCTGAGGGCGTGCTTGAGGATAGCCGGCCCTACGCCGAGAGAAGCCTCGAGGGCTGGGCCGGGTATAGCGGCAGCTCCGTTCTGACGAGGAAAGAGGGAGCCGTCCTCAAGGCCAAGTTCCCCGAAGTGCCGGCAGGGAAAGTCAAGCTCTTTGTACAGGTGCACAACTACGGCGGCGGTGTCTGTGCGGTGGACGTCAGCCTCGGTGGCGCCGCCACGCAGCTAAAGTGGGGACCCGAAGGAGCCGGCTCGGCGGAATGGGTTTCGCAAGTGCTGGAATTGACCAGCCCGGCGCAGGAGATCAGCATCGCGGCCACAGAAGTGGGCCAGGCCTATGCCCTGATCCTCAATGCCGTCCTCAGCAGCGACCTCGAGGCCACGCAGCCGCGTATGGTTGATATGCTCACCAGCGGTTTCCAGTACCTGTTCAACGTCCGCCGGATGCGACCCGAGGGGACATGGTCGGCAACCTGGCGTAATTCCGAAGACGACCTGGCTCTGACGATGACGATGCCGGCCGGCTGCGCTCAGGAGGTGATTCTGGCCGACGCGGAGGCCGAACTGAAGCCCGGTCACCCCAATACGCTGCAATACGTGCTGGGCCGCAATGTGCTGGAAGATGCGCAGGCGGAGGAAGAAGGGCTGCACTCCGCGTTCATCAGCGTGTCTGAGCCGCACAAAGGTCCCGCGACGATCAAGGACGTTAGCCGCCTGCAGGCGGTCAAGGCGGGTGAAGAGGCGGTCGGCCTTGCTGTCACTCACAATGACGTGCGCGACCTGATACATAGCTCTCTGGACGCGGCGGATGAGTGCCTCTGGCAGGATGGAGACAGGGAACTAGCCGCGACCGGCGAGTTCGCCCTTGCCAGCCTTGACAACGCGGGAGTGAGTCGAGCCTGTCTGGTGAACGGCACGGCCCTCCGTTGCGGCGATTTCGAGCTGCACGCGGATCCGTCCCCAAGTGGGAAAGTGTTGAGCGTGGACCATCACCGCAATGCCATAACCGTTGACAGCGAGATAGAGCTGCCCCAAGCCCTGGTCGGCCGCGTTGTCATCCTCGGAAACGAACTGCAGCAAACCAGCTACACCATCAAGAAGGCCACCGCTGTCGGCGGTCACACCACTCTCGACTTCGGCGATGTCCTGTTCCTCATCCAGATGGGATACGTCGAGGAGGTCAATAAGGACAACTCCACGGTGAGGCTGGCGAAGCTGGACCGGGTGGACGGCAGGAGGCACGAGGGGCGTTGGCTGTACAACGAGGACCGCTCCAGGGGGTTTTGCATTGCCAGATGCAGCGGTGACACATTCGCGCTTGAGGGCGTTGAGGGCGACCTGGATGCAATCTTTGCCGATGCTGACGGCGATGGGCGCAGGCTCTACTGGATCAGCGACATCGGCCCGGGTGACACGTACCGCATCCCGGCTCTGACCTACGTCGAGCGGGTCGGGCCGCATCTGTATCGCGTTCAGGCCATGACGAGCGTCACGCTGACCATTCCACGGGCGGAGATCGTTACCCGCCCGTGAGGCCCCCCGACAAACCAGCGGAATATCTGCGCTATTCCTGCGTCTAAGAGGGCAGGTCCGTTTATCTGCAGAGCAGGAGTGACGCCGATGAGCCACCGTGGGCTAGTCATGTCGTGCAGTTCAATCATCTTGCTGTTCTCCGTGGCACTGCGTGCGGATTGCGCAGCCGTCGAGCCGCGTTTCAATGCCGGCTTCACCATCTACGATTTCGACCAGATACTACCGGGCGGGAACAGCCAAACCGTCACGGTCGCTGTCTGGTATCCCACCACTGAGCCGGAACAGCGCGTGCGCTATGGCGCGCGCCCCATGTTCGGCAATGCCGCCGTTGACGCCGTACCGGAGACGCAGAGCGCGCCATATCCCCTGATCATCTACGCCCACGGTTATGGAGGATCGGGGATCGGCGCGCCGTATCTCACTGAGCACCTGGCGCGTCTGGGCTTCGTGGTTGCTGCCCCGGACTACGACGACGCCTACAAGGCCAACCGCATTCGGCCGCCCGCCGAGGTTAACTTCAAAGCCTACCTGGCGGGTGCACTGAAGCTGGCGAGGACCGGCACCGATTTCGACCGCCAGGCATACTCCTACCGACCGCGCACGACTTCACTTGTCATTGACAGAATGCTGGCTCTGAGTGAGGAGGCGGATTCACAGCTTCGCGGCATGGTTGACCCCAGCCGCATCGGCATGTGCGGCCATTCGCTGGGGTCTTTCACCACGCTGGCTTGCATCGGAGCGGGAGCCGACTACCGGGACGAACGCATCAAGGCCGCCGTGTCCATCTCGGGCGGCCTGTTCATGTGGCGCGCCGAGGACTACCAGACCGTGAACGTGCCTATCATGTTCATGTACGGCGAGCTGGAGAGCACTGACAAGTGGCCCATCAACGACAAGACCGGGGACACCGAACGTGCCTGGGACAACTGCCGGCCTCCGAAGATATTGTTCATCCTGCAAGGCGCCACACATTTCACCTTTGCCCAGGGCTCGATGGACCGGATTCTCGGCCATGAGGTGGACTGGCGTCTCCGGCCGGAGCAGTACCGGGTCATAAAGACCTACTGCGGGGCGATGTTCGAGAGGTATCTAAACGGCAGCCTCGAGGCGGCGGAGATTCTCACGACGCGCGATCCGCTGTTCACCGACTACAAGGCCGAGCTGAAATGAAGGCCTTGCAGCAGCAATGTCATCAGATGAGGTCGAGGCAGTTGTCCGTGCGTATGACGTAGCTGCGAGGCGGGATGAACTCCGCGCCCTTCCGTTCTGCACGGGCGCGTGCCTGGTCTTCGGTGAAGCAATCGGTCCGCAGCTGGTAAGGTGGGGGTAGAGCAAACGGCCTGAAGTCCTTCAGGCGTTCCAGAGCGGCCTGTGCCCGCGACCTGATGAGATCGCAGGCATCGTCGGGATGCAGCGAAATCGCCTGATGCGTTGACAGACCCCGCTTCGTGGGTGCTACCTCCACGTCACCGAGCCAATGCAGGGCTTCCCGACATCCAGCCTCGTCTGCCGAGACCATCGCCAGCGGCACTCCGAAGTGCCCGATCTGCAATGCTTCCAGAGCGATCTCCCCGACCGGCCGGCCGTTGAGCATCATCTTCTCGATGGCGGCCGAGCTGAAGCTGTGAGCGAGGACGCCGTCGGATGTGCCTGCCATGGCATGATGGCCGAGCAGCATTGCTGCGTCGAAGCTCTCGTCTACAACGTCCTTGATCGGAGCCCCGCCGAGCGCGATCTCCACCCCGCGCGGCAGTCTATCATAGTACAATACCAGCCCGACCGGGGAATAGCCGCGGATGAAGCCGACATCGTGAACGAGTATGTCCGTCGCCCCTGCTTCGCGCGCTCCCTCCACGGCGGCGGCCGCTTCCTCCGTTGCCCGCTTGCGGATGTACTCGGCCTGCCAGGGGCCATACACCATCTCCGGGTGCTTCTCGCGCACGATGCAGGCGCTACCCTCACTGTCCACGGCGATATAGACTTTCACAGTGGCTCAGCTTTCCACGCTCACGATGGGCTGCTCCATGTAGGCTGCGTCACGGGCGCCATAGGCGCGTCTGCACCGCCAAAGCAATCATCCGCTTTGCCCATCGAAATGTGCGATCGCCTTGGTCACAGCGTCGTACTGGCGCCGTGCTCTGTCCCTGGTGTAGTTGGTGCGGAACTGAAACAGGCGCGGCTGGATCTCCTCGGTGACCGGGCAAAGCCCCGGCGCGTAGTCCTGCGGCGTGCCCTCGTACAGCGGGCAATGATTGGGGCATCCCTTGCCGTAGAACCTCTCCTCCTGGAAGGCCGGCTCAAGGTAGGTCGGACGCCAGGCTCCGTAGATCGGCTCGCCGCCGAATTCCACAACCTTGTCGCGGAACTGGTGCCACGTCAATTCATCGGTGTCGAGGAGCACGGTATAACACCAGTAGCTGTGCAGCATGCCGTCTGGGATCTTCTGCGGCACCAGCCAGCTGCAGCCCTCGATGACCTCTGCGTAGCCGGCTGCCACCGCACGGCGCCAGTTCACCAGGTCATCAAGCCGCTCAAGTTGCCCCAGAGCCGAGGCTGCGGCAATCTCGGGAAGCCGGTAGTTCCAGCCAAGTGCCAAATGCCTGGCGAACGCAGGATCCTGCCTCACCAGCTTAGGAGGAGCGGTTGTCGGAGCCGACTCCGCCTCAAGGGTCGAGTACGCAAATGCCATTCCCTGGCGAACACCCTTGGCGTACTCTGCGTTGTCGGTAATGACGATGCCCCCGTCGCCGCAGCTCATATGCTTCGAGCCCTGAAAGCTGAAACTGGCCATGTCCCCTATCGTGCCGACCAGCTTTCCCTTGTATTCGCCCAGGAAGCACTCTGCGCAGTCCTCTATGACAACCAGATTATGCTCGCAGGCGATCTCCATGATGGCGTCCATGTCCGGGGCCATGCCGTAGATGGCGACTGGGATGATCGCCTTTGTGTGGGGCGTAATGCGCTCGCGGATGGACGCGGGATCAATCTCGAACGTCTCGCGGTCTACATCCGCGAAGACCGGGACTGCGTTCTGGTGGATTACCACGTACGCAGTGGCAGCCGCAGTAATCGGCGGCACGATGACTTCATCGCCGGGGCCGATGCCGGCAGCCATGAGGCAGGAATGCATCGTGCCGGTGCCGGAGTTGTGTGTGATGGCGTATTTGACGCCGAACTTCTCGGCAAATGCCTGTTCCAGGCGCATATTGATGCCGGGACTGCGGGTGTTGTGCCAGCCGTAGTCCAGCACCTCCTTGACGTACCTGTACTCGTTCTCTCTGGGTCCGTTGACGTCTGCCTCAGTCTCCGGCCACCAGGCCATTGCCGTTCACTCCTTGATGGGAATTGCTAGTCCGCGAATAGTTCGCCATCGCACCGGCATCCTCCTGTTCGGCCTTGCCGATTGCCCGTCGGCGACAGGTAGGTCTCGACCCGCGGGCGAACACGTACACACAGAACCGACCAGGGATGACCGCCACAGTCTATCGAGGTGACCCCATGAACACTGCGCGCGCAAGGGACTTGGCAAACCTGTACCGAGCCGAGCTCGTCGAGAACATAATCCCTTTCTGGGAGGAGCGCTGCCCGGACCCCGAGCATGGCGGCTTTTTCAGTTGCTTCGACCGCCAGGGCACGCTGTACGACAGAAGGAAGTACGTGTGGCTCCAGGGGCGTTTCGTCTGGATGTTCGCGCGCGTGTACAACGGAGTGGAGCCGCGCCCGACGTGGCTGGAGGCATCCCGCCGCGGACTGGAGTTCATCCGCCGCTACTGCTTTGACGAAAGCGGACGCATGTACTTCGCCGTCGCTGACGATGGCCAGCGTGTCACTCGTCCCTGGGGCATTTTCTCGGAGTGCTTTGCCGTTTGCGCGATGGCGCAGTATGCGCGCGCGACCGGCGACCAGGGGACACTCAAGCAGGCAAGGGATCTCTTCTGGCGCACGCTGGACCTTTCGCGGCAGCCTGATATTGACAGCCTGGCCTATCCTGAGACCCCGCGTTTGAGCCAACACGCGATCCCAATGATCCTGCTCAACGTGATGCAGGAACTGCGTGCGGCCGAAGCTGATGCGGGCTATGATGAGGTTGGGGACGAGATGCTGCACAGGATTCTGGATATTCACGCCCACCCTCAAGAGCGAGCGCTGTTCGAGAACGTATGGCCCGACGGGGCGTTCGCCGATACCCCGGAGGGGCGCATACTCAACCCGGGTCATGCGCTTGAGTCGGCATGGTTCGTCCTCCACGAGGCCCGCCATAGAGGCGATGACACGATCCGCGACCGCGCGGTGGAAATCATCGAGTGGTCGCTGGAGCGTGGTTGGGACGATGAACACGGCGGCATTCTCTACTTCCTCGATTCCGGTGGCTTCCCATCGCCCTATCTGGAGTGGGACATGAAGCTGTGGTGGGTGCACGTGGAGGCGCTCTACGCACTGCTGCTTGCCCATCACATGACCGGCCGAGCCGACCTTCTGGAGTGGTTCGAGCGTCTGCACATGTGGACGTGGGAGCATTTCCCAGACCCGGAGTACGGCGAATGGTTCGGCTACCTTCACCGCGCCGGCGAGCCGGCTCTAACGCTGAAAGGCTCGATGTGGAAGGGGTTCTATCATCTGCCGCGCGGCCTGCTGCTTATCGTGGAATTGCTCGAGCAGATCGCCGATGGCGAGTAATCGCGGCTACCAGGCGGTGAATCCGCCATCCACCACCAGGTCATGGCCGGTAACGTAATCGGCGGCATCTGAGGCGAGGTACACGACAGCACCCTTCAGGTCCACGCCATCGCGCCCCATGCGCTTGAGCATCGTCTGGGCATTGTAGCGGCGGATGAATTCAGCCGGCTGGTTGCGCTCGAAGCCCCCGGGTGAGATGGAGTTGGCGCGGATCCCGTGGCTTCCCAGCTCTGCCGCGAGGTCCTTGGTGAAGGCGATGATGCCGCCCTTTGCCGCCGTGTAGTCAGTCATGTTGGGCACCATGTCGGAGCCTTCGTACACCCAGCGGTCGCGCCCGATCTTGCCGCTCATCGAGGCAATGTTAATGATCGAGCCGCTCCCCTGTTGCTTCATGATCCGGCAGGCGTGCCGGCAGCACAGAAACGCTCCGCGCAGATTGACGGCGATGGTATGATCCCAGTCGGAGATCAAGCGCTCGTCAGTTGTGACGCCTCCGCCGGTCAGCCTGCCGCCGCCTGCATTGCATACCAGGACATCCAGCCGGCCGTACTCGCCCATCAGCCTCGCGAACCCGGCTTCCACCGACGCCTCGTCCGTCACATCCATGCCGATGGGCAGCACCCGCACATGCAGACCTTCGGCAAGCTCGCGCGCCGCCCGCTGGGCCTTGTCCTGTTGGCGCGAGGTGATGGCAAGGTCGGCGCCGGCTTCACCAAGCGCCTCGGCCATGTCGAGGCCCAGATTCTGACAGCCACCAGTGACCATCGCCACACGGCCGGACAGGTCGAATAGCTCCCTTACATGTGGGCCGCGTCTCCCCACGTTCATTTCTCCTTCTCCGGTGCAAATCTGTGACAGCCGGTCGGCGGCAGGTTAGGGCCTCACTCGTCTCGAACATTTCACCGCGCTTGATGGTTCCTCCTGCGACGAGGAGGTCTGGCCATGAGAAGTGTCATGTCAGCGGTGCTCGCGCTGCTGTGCATGGGAGGCAGCATATCGGCTGCCTATCCGCCCCTGAAGGTAATGCAGGCCAGCGACCAAGCTGTGACCGTGGGTAGCGAGGCGTTCTCCGTAGAGGTCGGTAGCACCGGCCGCGTGCAGAAATTGCAGGCAGGCGGCGTTGAGTACGTGTCATTCATTGCACTCTATACCGGTCCCACGAGCTTCGAGACCGGCAAGTCCATACGTGCGGTTCAGGGGGAGGGACCAGGTAGAGACTTGGGCCCTGCGCCATCCTCAATCACGGCCGAAAGGCGCGGGGAGCGCTATTTCATCCCGATCCGTCACGTTGCCGCGCGTGAGGAGATCTGCGGCGGCGACCCCCTCTACGAGCTGCTCCAGACAGTTGAGATTGCCCCGAGTGGTGCGCTCAACCTGCGCTATGAAGTTACGTATCTGCGCTTCTTTCAGATGGGCAGGCCGATCATCTATGTTGCCCTGGCGGCGAAAACCTTCGCCGGCCTGACGTACTGGGCGGACTACTCCGGCCGTTGCGAGCACGGAGTGTTTACCGAAGACAAGGAGTACACCAAATTTGAGGGTCTGGACGGCCCGCTGCGAAGCATGCAGGTGGATTGCCCGGCAGGGCCGTTCACGATGTGGTTGGACACGGACACCCGGGTGACCAGCACACGCTGGGGAGATGCGTATGACTCCATCGGCCTCGCAGTCGTGGGGGGTCAGGTCTACGCGGGCGTGCGCGATGTGGTGCAGTACACGATCAAGGTTCCACTATAGGAGAATGACTGAAGGAGAGACTGAGAATGGACAAACGCGCAGTGTACTTCCTGCTACTGGCGGCACTGGCGGTGGGCATTGCGGCACAGACAGCGGCGGCTCAGTGCAAGCTGACGGAGACTGAGGTCCAGGGCGAGCCGGCCATTGTCCTCGAGAACTCGTTTGTGCAGTTGCGTGTGCGACCGACACTGGGTGGAAGGATTGACCAGTTGATCTACAAACCGACCGGCAAGTGGCTCACCGCACAGACCGGCGGGACAGTGCTGACGGACCGGGTATGGAATTATGCCGACCGCGACGTGTACCAGCAGTGGACAAGCGCCGTGTACGGCTACGAGCTGCACCCGGGCGATGACACGGCTGCTGTAACTCTCAGTTGCCGGGGGTCGGCCGGCATCGGGACGCGGTTGACCTTCAACAAGACGATACGCTTGACCGCCGACAGTGCAGCAGTCCGGGCGGATTACGCGCTCGAGCTCGGCAGCGAGGCGATGACGCCGCACCGCGCCGGAATCTGGTGGCACAACCAGCTTGGGGTGCCGCAGGAGGCCACAACCTACTACGTACCCACTCCGCAGGGCGTGCAGT
This sequence comes from uncultured Armatimonadia bacterium, assembly GCA_964549395.1. Lineage (GTDB taxonomy): Bacteria > Armatimonadota > Zipacnadia > Zipacnadales > UBA11051 > UBA11051. The sequence continues at coordinate 13,854 of CAZJVY010000058.1, forward strand.
CGGTTGTGTACAGTGGTAGCTCGTTGGGGCAGTACTGGTGGTACGATTCGCCTCGCGGCTGGGCGGCCGCGCTGGGCAAGAGCGGCACCGGCGTGGCAGCGGTCATGGATGACCGCAAGCTCATGTGCTTCTACCACTCCCTGCAGGGCGAAGTGGCGATGATGGAGTGGGCGTACCGCTCGGAGGAGATTCCCAATGGCGGCGCGGCACAGACAACGCTCTGGCTGGTGCCGTTTGCGGGGCTCGATATGGTCGGCGGCGCCGGAATGGACGTGGTCGGAGAGATCGCAGCACCGGAGCAGGTTACCGTGGACCAGGCAAGTGCGGGCGTGCCATTGAGCATCAAGCTTGCCGCGCCGCGAGCCTGGGACGCGAAGGTGAAGCTCACCTGGCGACGTCTCCCCGATGGCGAAGTCCACGAAGTGGAATCTTGGGCGGCGAAGCTGTCGCCGCAAGCGGTGGCCGAGAAGCAAGTACAAGTGAAGCTCCCCGAGGCGGGCACCTATGTCCTGCGCGCCGAGGTGCTTAGTGAGCAGGGGCTTGCGGCAGACGTTCTTGCTCATACGGTTGTGGGCGAGCCCAGTGCCGAGGTGGCCATCGCGCCTCTGCGAGAGCGCCTGGGGCGGGAGGGCGAGCGTTTCGAGGACAAGATAGCCGCACGCAGCGGCGCCGGATATGTCCCGCCTTCCGAAGAAATCGTCACCCCCCATGTCGAATGGGCCAAGCCATATGTCGCCGGCAGGCTGAAGACCCTCATTCTCAATGACCTCCTGACCGGTCGGGAGACGATTGAGCTTGCCCAGCGCTTCGACATGCACTACACGGCCCCAACCATCAGTTCTCCCTATGCCGGCAAGCGGCACATTGACGCGGCGATGGACCACGTCCGCGAGCGGCTGAATGATGATCTGGATGTCATAATAGTCGGTGGGATTAACGCCAGTATTTTCCCGGAGGACGTCGTCTCTGGAATCCTGGACAAGGTGAAGGGGGGCACGGGGCTTGTCTGGGTGAACCCCAACAAGTGCTCTGAGACGCTCTGGTCTGCTCTGACATTCACGGGCGACCCGGTGGGCTCATCTCCTAGCAGGAAGTGGCAGGCGGTCAGCGGCCACTATCTGACGGAGGGCATACCGTGGGAGGAGCTGCCACCGACGCCTACCTGCCAGTACAAGGCAACAGGTGAGGTGCTCGTTCGGGCGGACAAGTTGCCGGTCCTCGCGGTACAGGAGCTGGGCAAGGGGCGAATCGTGTGCCTGGGTTACGCTACGTCGTGGCAAGGCCCGGGATTCTACTCAAACGGAATCACGCCGTGGATTCAGTTCGCGCCGACGAAGTTCGCTTACTGGGAGTACTACTTCAACCTGTTGGCCAAGTGCATGGTGTGGGCGGCCCATAAAGAGCCGGCGGTGCAGTTCACATCGCTTGCGGCGGGCAAGGACCCCTATGTGCTGGGAACTGACGAGCAGCCGACCGTCAAGCTTGGCGTACGGAACTCGGGCGGGGCGGCCGAATTGGTGGGCCGCGTGACCATCAACGATCAGTACGGTCACCTCGTCCGCAAGTTCGACAAGGTTTTCGTTGCCGAGCCGGGGGATGGCGAATTGGAGATTCTGCTGCCCGAGTTGTACGGCGGCATGCACCTGGTTGACATCATCGTGGAAGACGCAGCGGGGGCGAAGGTCAACTGGGCGACGGTGCCCATACACGTGACGCCTCCAGTGCAGGTAGCGGCGCTGCAAGTGGCCGATAGAATCTATCGCGGCGGAGACAGCCTCGATGCAGAGATCGAGCTAACTGCAGGAGAGACAGCACCGGCCAACGCCAAGCTGCGCACCATGCTCACCGATGCGCACGGGCGCTTGGTCTCGGACCAGCAGCAGGAAGTCGCGACGACGGGCAAGTCCACGGTGAGCATCAGGCTTCCCGAGCCGCTGGCGACCACCGCGGTGCTGCGGGTTGAGCTGCACGGCCAGACGGGGCTTCTGGATGCCGCTGAACAGAAGGTACTGATGATGCCCACAGCGTGGGATAGGCGCGAGTGGGGGCCGTTCCGCAGCGGCATATGGGGTAATCCCGCAGATGCATACTCGCGGGAGTACCTGCAACCGTGGACGTCGGAGCGTGTTCGGACGGCTGGCATTGACTGTGTCACTACGTCTGCTTCGTGGCTAATCGACGGTGAGCAGCGCTCAGCCTTCGAGGCCGGATTCCAGTCTCTCCCGATGGGTGTAGGCGCAGATGTGTTGTCTGCCAAAGCGGAGCCCGACAAGGGACTTCTGGAGTTCGCCAAGGCGAAGGAAGAATACGTGCGAACTCACGACAAGAAGTACCTCCAGCGCCCCTGGTGCCTCAATGCGCAGGATACGCGTCAGCGTTTGACGACGCAGGCGGAGAAGGTCTGCTCCGCCGTGGCGAAGTACCGGCCGTTGGGCTATGTATGCGGCGACGAACTATCTTACACTTACTATACGACGCCGTTCGACTACGACTTCGGGCCGGTCGCGCTCGCCGAGTTCCGCAAGTGGCTTCAGACGCAATACCCGACTCTCTCGGCGCTGAATGCCGAATGGGACACCGACTTCGCGACGTGGGATGAAGTCATGCCGATGACCACGGAAGAGGTTCGCGAACGCAGCAACTATGCGCCGTGGGCGGATCACCGGACCTTCAACGAGATTACATTTGCGGAGTTCCTGCGGTTCGTGGACGGAGCCCTGGAGAGCTACGACCCGGGAGCGCGTCTGGGCACATCCGGCACTCAGGCGGCCGCGCCCTACGGCGGATTCGACTGGTGGCGCCTGACGGACGCCTTTGACTTCGTCCAGGCCTACGATCACCAGAACACCGGCGAGATGCACCGCGCGTTCCACGACATGCTGGCAGCGCCCTGGTGGGGCTACGGTGCCACCGACCCGGGGCTGGCACACCAGTTGTGGCGCAGACTGCTCAACGGCAACGCAGGGGCGATGTGCTTCTCCCTGGGCGGCATGCTGCGACCCGACTACACGTACAGCCGGACGTTCGCCGAGGGCACCGCGCACCTGAAGGAGATGCAGGGCGGATTGGCGCGGCTGCTGCACGAGTCTGACAGCCGGACAACGGACGTGTACATGCACTACTCGCAGCCCAGCATTCACGGCGTCTATATCACCGGCGGAGAGGCGATCTTCGGGGCCGACCGGGACGGTTGGATACGCGCTATCGAGGACAGCGGCCTGCAGATGAAGTTCCTGTCATACGCTCAACTCGAGGACGGCGAGCTAACCAAGCTCATGCCGCGCGTCTTTGTGCTACCCTATTCGGTCGCGATCTCGGACGCCGAAGCGACGGCACTGCGCAAGTATGTCGAAGTCGGCGGCGTGCTGATCGCCGACGCCCGCTGCGGGCTGATGGACCAGCATTGCGTACCGCGCAGCGAAGGCGTGCTTGACAGCCTCTTCGGCATCGAGCGCACCGCTGTGGACCCGAGCGCCAAGCGCGCTCCCGCCGAGGCCTCATTCTCTACGGCTTTGGGCCAGTGCGATCCGAGAGGGATCACCTTCGATGACATGTCCGGCGAGACGATGATCAGGGTCACAACCGGCACCGCATTGGGCCAGATGGCGGACGCGCCGGCATTGATAGTGCGCAATGTGGGCAAGGGCAAGGCGGTGCTCTTGAACCTGTTCATGGACAGCTATCCGCGGCGGCGGGGTCTGGGACTGGAGGGGCCCCTGCGACAACTCGTCAATGAAGTCTTCGATCTTGCCGGCGTCAAGCCGTTTGCCGAGGTTGTTCCCAACGACGCAAGCCATTTCTACGTGGTCCGCTACCACAGCGGCAAGGCCGACTACGTCGCGGTGCTGCGTGAACCGTCAACGGTACTGACAGGCGGCGGACCGGGCAGCGCCAAGGCCGGCGAGGTGACGGAGCGGGCGTACACCAAGGTGCATTTCCCTCACAATGCGTATCTGTACGACCTGCGCGCCGGGAAATACCTGGGCGAAGCTGACACTACCGCGAAGCTGATGCCGCAGGGATACTGCCAGGTCTACTCGCTACTGCCCTACCAGGTGACGGGGGTCAAGGTCACGCCACGTGCGAAGTCCAAGCAGGCCGGCACGACGATGGCGTACCGGGTTGCTGTGGAGGCTAAGGGTGGCAAGCCGGGTCTGCACGTGCTGAGGGTTGAGGTCGTCGGCCCAGACGGCATCAAGGACTACTACGGAACGCAGATGACTGCGACCGAGGGGGCTGGAGAGGCCGAGTTCGACCTGGCCCTCAACGACCAACCGGGCGCGTGGCAGATCAAGGCGACGGATATAGCCAGCGGCGTCTCTGGAAGCGCACAATTCACAGTTACGCGAGCCGATGCCGGTCAATGACAGCCACCGTATGAAGCTACGTTCCTGGCCAGGGATCAAGCTCCGGACCCGTAGCGCCTGCCCCAGTATGCGGTCAGGGCGTTGGTTCGCAGAATCTGCAGGAGAGTCTCATCGGGAAGTTGTGCGGCCAACACCGGGCCCAGGTTGCAGCGTGGGTCAATCCAGTTCATGTCGCTGGCGAAGATGACTCGATCCGCGCCAGCATGGTCAACCAGATGCTCTATCATGCCGATGTCGTAATAGTCCCCGGCGAGGTCAACCATTACCCTCGGGAACTCACGGCAGAGCTTGACGACTGCCTCCATAGCGCCAGGCCGACCTCCCGCATGGCCCAGAACCAGTTGCACGTTCGGGTGATTGCGCAGATGGCGCCGGAATCGCGCCGGGTGTGACATGTACTGAACCGGATTGGTCGCCGAAACATCCCAACTGTGGGTCAGGAGCGGCACCCCGTGCCGAGCGGCGATCTCGTACGCTGGTGCGTAGGCCTCGTCGTCGGCCTCCACCTCATGCAGTGAGGGGTGAATCTTGATGCCCACACATCCTGGTTCACTGAGCGCCCTCTCCAGGCGTTGGCAGTGCTCAGAGCTCTGCCCAGGATGGAAGACCTCAAGGTACGAGAAGCGCCCCGGTGCTGACTTGACGAATACCTCCGCCAGCTCCCTCGCGCTTTTCTCAACGTTGACTATCGCTTCGTATGGGCACAAGCAGATTCGCTCAATGCCACAGAAGTCCATGAAGTCCAGCCAGTCGCGTGGTGTGAACTCCTGGTCGGGGACGGGAAATCGGTCGGGAGATCCGTTGTGGGTGTGGGCGTCAACTATGAATAAGTCTAATGGTGCAAGCCTGTACTCCTGAGTATTGATTTCGGGCAGTCCCAGAAGCCGCCGCAGGTTGTTCCCGGCCATGTTGCATTTCTCGGCCCAACTCAACTGCGCCAGCGCAATCGGGCCCATAGCGGCGTGCGGATTATAGCGGGGCGAGTGTGTGCCGAAGAGCAACTTCTTGCCGAAGCCGCCTTTGCACAGCCGCTCCAATCCCAGCCAGTTGCAGAAGTTGTACGTGCAGAGGAACGTGTTGGGGTGTGCGGTGAGCAGCTTCTCCAGGCCAGCCAGATGGTAGAGTATCTTCAGCGGCCCCGACTCCACAACGATTGGCAACTGCGCCCATTGAGCGGCCAGATCGCCAATCCGCTCCATCTCCACATCTGTATGTAGGACCACGAGAGGCACGCGCTGCTGTGCCATTTCCCCGATGAGCGGTGTGAGCGCCTCCAGCGGGCCGGACCTCTGCGGGTCAAAGCGAAGTAGCAGGGCCTCCCGCTCGGTCTTCAGATCCGCCAGCTTGCCCACCAGCGATAGCTCGGCCGTCAGGCTGTGGGCGGCGGGAATCGTCGGCTCGTGCGCATACCGCGAGAAGGCCGGGGGATCCTGCTCCCATACCGACATATCAAACCACGGGAGCGCCTCGATGACTTGTTGGTACGCTTCACGCATCCGCCGCAGTGCGTTGAGATGGCTGCTCTGGTTCTGCTTTGTCATGGACTGCCTCGCCGCTTGAGCCGCTGAAAGCGCCGATAGAGTTCCTCGTCCGGACGACCGGCGGGATCATAATGCCTCAGCGGGAACGAAGCATCGGCAACCGGAACGACATCTGTGCTGTCGAGCAGATGCATGGTGCTTGCCTGCAGGAGGATATTCCCGACGGCTGTTGCTTCGACGGGGCCGGCGATCACGGGTAGACCCGTGATGTCGGCTGTGAGCCTGCAGGCGCACTCATTGGCACTGCCGCCGCCCACAACCCGCAGTACACCGAATCTCGCGTTGGCTGCACGCTCCAGCGTCTCCAGCGCCATGCGGTAATCCAGCGCAAGGCTCACGAGGATCGTGCGCGCTATCTGTCCCGGAGAAGCGGGTACCGACTGTCCTGTTTCGGCGCAGAACTGGCTGATTTCGTGCGGCATGTTGGCCAGCGCGACAAAGCGGGCGTCGTCCGGGTCTATCAATGCCTGCGGATGCGACGCGCAGCTTTCCGCAGCCGCCGCGAGTTGCTCAAAGCTCATGGCTGCCCCCTCTGCCGCCCACGCTCGACGACATTCCTGGATCAGCCATAGCCCCATAATGGCCCGGAACAGAGCCCATCTGCCGTGCGCCAGGCCGATGACGAACAGCCCGTCGCGCTCTGGGAACGTCGGCATCAGGAGACAATCAGACGCACATCCGACCATGGACCAAGTGCCGCAACTCAGCACCGCCACCCCTTCTTCGACCGAGGGGACTAGCTCGGCGGCGGCCGCTGTATCGTGGCCGGCTGTCGAAACTACCGGAATGTTGGCGAGGTCCGGGTGGGGCGCCCGGTCGGCCGGTATCTCCCCGATGACCGTGGGCGTCTCAGCCACATCGGGCAGGAAATGGTCTGGGATTGACAGGGCGTTCAGAAGCTCCCGGTCCCAGCGGCCGCTCTGCAAGTTGCGGAGCTGGGAAGCCGTTGACATGGTACGGTCGGTGGCCTTGCTTCCGCACAAATCGTGGGCCATTAGATTGGCTATGTGCAGAAGCGTCGCCGCACTGCTCAGGACATCAGGCTCCCGCAGAGCCATGGCCCGCAGTTGGCAGAGCGTCGTTAGCGGAGAGACGACTGAGCCCGTGCGTCTGACCAGCTCGTCAGGAGTGATGACATCCGCGAAGCTGTGCGGCATCCCTTCGGTCCGGGTATCCCGGTAGGAGACGGGTGGGAGGATGAGCCGGCCCTCTGCGTCCAGCAACCCGAAGTCCTGCGCCCAACTGTCGCAACTGACCGAGACGATCCCCTCGCCACTCGTCTGCTCGGCCGCTCGTGCCAGTCCCTCGCGTACCGAGGCGCGGATGAAGGGCCAGTCCCAGCATAGCCGCCCCTGGTACATTCGAGGGAAGTGCTCGAACCGTTGAACGGTCTCCAGGCCAAGCCGGCCTTCCTGCAGCCGTCCCAGTATGACCCGGCCGTTGCTGGCACCGAGGTCTATCGCCAGGAAGTTGTGTCCGGAGCTACCCATGATTGTCTTGACGGAACAGTGTCCGCCCGTGTGCGGCGGCGGTGGAAGTTCTACTTTAGACCGCTGCCGGCGATACCCGCGTCACTGCCGGTGTGGGTCCAGGCTACTCGTCCGCCGGCCTGCGCAATGGTGCGACACACGGCGGCCCCGATCCCTCGCGAGCCGCCGGCAACCACGGCGGTCCTGCCGGTCATGTCTATCGCGAACACAGCTCCCCCCTATCTCAGGTGCGCAGCACTGCCCTCATGCAGACCTGCAGCTTATCGAGGACCTCGTCGGCTTCAGCCTGATTGATGATGAGCGGCGGTTTGACCTTGAGCACGTTCTTGCGCACGCCGCCAAGGCCGAAGATGATGCCGTTGGCAAATCCTACATCACGTATGGCGACCGTCTCCTCGTTCAACGGCTCCTTGGTCGCGGGGTCACGGACAAACTCAATCCCGATGTGCAACCCCACCTGGCGCACATCCCCGATCTCAGGATATTCCTGCACCAAGGCCCTGATCCCATCACCCAGGTAATCGCCCATGCGCCGGCAGTTCTCCAGCACGCCCGCCTCCAGCATCGCGATCTGCTTGGCGGCCGTCACCATGGACAGAGAGGGGTTCGCGAATGTATGCAGCTCTTCCGTATCCGGTGCGAAGCCCTCCATGCCGTCGGAGATGATGATTGCCGCCAGCGGCAACCCGGCACCCAACGCTTTCCCCAGCACAATGATATCGGGGGTGACACCGAAATGCTCGGCCGCGAACCATTTGCCGATACGCGCGTACGTCTGTATTTCGTCGAAGATCAGCGGCGTCTCGAACTCGTCACACAGCGCGCGCAGTCCCTGCAGATAGCGCTTGGGGAGGATGAGCTGACCGGCGCTGGCCTGCACCGGCTCGACGATGACGCCTGCCGGCCTCCCGGCGATGCCGCGCTGGAAGGTCTCGCGCGCGATGGTCAGGCACATGTCTGTGTAGTGCTCGGCGTCCACTCCGAACGGGTTGCGGTAGGTGTCTGGGTTGGGGATGCGGATGAAGGGTCGCGTCAGTGGAAGCAGTCGACTGCCCCCGATGTACTTGCCTGCCGCCTTCGTGGACACCCATGATGCGCCCATGGTGCCCAGCGTGGTGCCGTGGTAGCCGTCGTAGAGGCACACGAAATCGCGGGCGGTCTCCACGTTCTTGATGCAGATTTTCATCGCGGCCTCTATCGCCGGACCACCGCCGACCGTGAACGAGACTCGATTCAGACCATCCGGGGCCAGATTGGCCAATTTCTCTGCCAGATAGAAGCGTGGGCGCGTGTCGAAGCCCTGGTGGATGTGCGACATGTTCTCGATGTGTTCACGAATTACCTGATTAATTTCATCATTAGCATACCCTAGATAGAGCGCCCAGCTCTGCGATGTGCAGTCAATGTAGTCGTTGCCCTCCACGTCCCAGACGCGGACGCCCTTGCCTCGGGCCAAGACCGGGCCGCCGCGCGTTCCGCCGCCCAGCATCAAGCGCCTGGCTGCTCTTTCCATCGCCGCCTTGTCCATCTGGTAGATCGTCTCGAGGACTGGGTCCATGTGTGAAAACCTCCATTACTTGATGACACGGTCCATCAGCAGGTCCATGATGTCAACGGCCCGGTTGCCGTCCTGAAGCTGCTGAATGTCCGTGCTCAGCAGACTGCGGGCAATGTCTCGAAGCTTGTAGATGTTCTTGACGGTTCGCGTCAGGGCCTGCGTTCCGTCTTCCCGGTACGGGTAGATATCTATGCCATACCAGCCGTCAAAGCCCATCTTCTCCAGCCAGTAGAAAAGCTCGATGCTCTCCCACAGGTTGACGCTTGCGGGGATCATGTCGTGGTCCCAGTCGCGGTAGTTGTCGTTTAGGTGCAGGTGGAACAGCCTCCCCTGCTGCATCGCCAGCACCGCGCTTTCCGCCGGGTTCTCCAGCGCCATCAGCGAGTGCCCGACATCCAGCGTGATGCCGGCGTTGGGTTTGCCGATTCTCTGGCAAATGTACAGGGCCTTCCCGACCGTGGAGATGTAGCAGCGGTTGCGTGGCTCCTTAATCTTGTACTCGATGGCGATTCTCATCTCGCTTCGGTAATTGACAACCTCCTCAATGGCATCAAAGAGCCTCGCCCAGCTATCGTCCAGATTGCTCTGGAACGGGTATTCGTACCCGTCCTGTCCGAGCCACAACTGGACGTCGGCGCCCTCGGCGTCGATGGCGGCGTCTATCCCCCGCTTCACCAGAGCAATGGCCTCTGAACGGAGCGCGTCATCAGACGAGGAAAGCGAGCCGTACCGCCATTTCGCGGAGGAGTACATGTCAATCTCAGTCATCCCCAGCTTCAGCCCTACTTTGCGCAGCTTCCCTGTCAGAACTGCGGGATCGTCATACTGTGAAGGGTAGTCCAGCGCTACCCCCGTAATCCCCTCAACGGCAGCGAGCATCTCTAACTGCTTGTCGAACTCGTATTGCTTCTTGTAGCCGCCCTTGACAAATCTGTCAGCACAAGAGCTGAAAGAGGTCGTCGCCGCGTCTATTTTCAGATCGTTCGTCATTTTCCTGTCTCCCGAGCTCGGTTGCATCGAACCCATAGTCCGCCGTTCTTGTCCATCCAGTCCCCCACTGCCAGGAACCTTTCTAGCGGTGTGGGCAAGCCGCGATTTCGCCGCTTGGTGCCACCTTGCCTGCTTGTCTTCCCTTGCCGGCGAAGGATGAGCCGCACAGTGGGGCCATCAGCGAGGTCAAAGCCCTGGCGAAGGTGAAAACACGTGTGCGTTTGCTGTCACTGGCCGTTTGAATCGAGGCATTTCGCAAACTGGAGGCCCCACGATGTCCGAGATAAGACCGCGATTGTGGACCGAACTGGAATCCACTGAGCTACTTGCCGCGTTGGCGGATCCCCCGGACACGTATCGGCCGGTGCCATGGCTGGCCTGGAGCGGCGAGCTGGACTGGCCGGTGCTGCGCGGCCAGCTTGCCGACATGCTGGATAAGGGAATCACCGAGTTCTTCCTCTTCCCCCTCTATGGCATGGAGCTTCCCTACATGTCGGCAGCGTACTGGGAGCGCGTGCATCAGACGCTGGAATTCTGCCGCGATAGCGGCATGAAGTGCTGGATCTACGACGAGTACAACTGGCCGAGCGGGACGTGCGCCGGACGAGTCCTGCGCGATCATCCGGAAGCACGCAGCAAGTTCGTCTGGGTGCGACGTCCGGATGTAGGCGCTGAGGACGTCGAAGTGCCGCCGGGCCTCGGCGAGCTGAATGAGACTGCCGGAACAACGTGGGCCATCCAACAGAGCACCGCCGTCCGCATCAGCTCGCGAGGCTGCGACTGGCTCAGCTTAATCCCCGGATACCTCGACGTGCTGAGTATGGAAGCGAACCGCCACTTCATCGAGTACACGCATGAGCGCTACTTCAGCCAAGCTCCACAGATGTTCCCCGTAACGATACCCGGGTTCTTCACCGACGAGCCGGCAACCCACACGCAGGCAGGCAAGGGGTGGCTCGCGGTTCCTTTCACTGACGACCTGTTCGACAGCTTCCTGGAGCAGTACGGCTATGATCTGCGGGAGCGACTGGGGGATCTTGCCGTGGATGGCGCCGATGCGGTCCGCACACGTTGCCACTACTGGCGCTGGGTGGCGGAGCGGTTCGGCGAGGCGTACTCCGCTCAGCAGCGGGCATGGTGCGACCGGCACGGGGTCGCGCTGACCGGACACGCACTGGGCGAGGAGACCCTAATAGGACAGGTGGCCTTCTACGGAGACATGTGGGAAGTGCTTAAGCACCTGACTATCCCGGGCATTGACCTGCTCGCGAATGCCGACGGCTTCAATCATCCCTACCGCACCAGGTATGCCGGCGATCGTGAGCGACGGAGCTACCACCTCACGTGCAAGTACGTTCACGGTGTGACGCGGCACAGCGGCGGCCGCGAGATGATGAGTGAAGCCTACGGCGTCTGCGACTGGGGCATGAACCTGTTCCGTCAGAAGTGCGGGTTCAACTACCAGGTCGCCCTGGGAGTGACCCTATTCAATGACAACTCGCTGATCACCAGCATCGCCGACTTCCGCAAGTACGCCATCGCCGGCAAGCA
>CAZJVY010000059.1:0-25135 GCA_964549395.1 uncultured Armatimonadia bacterium
TTGACTCTTGCACCCAAAACAGGTACAATTGCACCCGATATGGGTACATTGCGAGAAGATGACAGTATCGCCGCCGCTCTGTTTGGGTCCGTGCGCCAACGCGTGCTGGGATTGCTGTTCGGTCAGCCGCATCAGGCCTACTACCTGCGGCAGATCACGCGCGCCGTTGACGCGGGCCACGGTGCGGTGCAGCGCGAACTGAGACAACTGGTCTCATGCGGGCTGGTGACACGCACGCGCTCCGGCAACCAGGTGTTCTACCAAGCCGATGAGAAAGCCCCGGTCTTCTCAGAATTGCGCGGGTTGATAATGAAGACCGTCGGGCTGGCCGATGTGTTGCGGGAAGCTCTGCACGACTTGAGCGATCGCATCGAGGCGGCTTTGATATACGGCTCGATGGCAGAAGGCACCCACCAAGCCGGCAGCGACGTGGACCTGATGGTTGTCGGCGAGGTGGGTCTGCGCGAGTTGAGCCCAGTGCTGTCTGATGCCCAGGAGCGGTTGCGACGCGAAGTCAACCCCGTAACAATTAGCCCGACTGAACTCCGTGACCGCTTCCGCAAAGACGACCACTTCATCAAGAATGTTCTGAAGCGCCCGAAAATATTCCTTATCGGCGGCGAAGATGATCTTACACGAATTGTTGGAAGGCGGGAGGCTGACTCGTAGGCAGACGTCGGGACGACAACGGCAGCGCGGCACAGGTCCGCGCGCTACAAGCCAAAAGGCCCACAGGCTGGAAAGCCTGTGACAAGGGCGTCAGCCGACGGATATCAACCGCCCGGCATCAAGAACAAGCCGCCTCCCCGCAACCGCCAGGGTGCGATCATCATGACTCGCAATGATCACCGTGCGGCCCCCTGCATTCAGCCCCGTCAGCAACTCCAGGATGATGTCGGCATTGCTGCGGTCCAGCTCGCCGGTCGGCTCGTCCGCGAGGATGATGTCGGGATCGTTGACGATGGCGCGGGCGACCGCCGCGCGCTGCTGTTCCCCGCCGGACAGCTCCCCCGGCAGATGCCCCGCCCGATGTGCGATGTTCACCGTGGCCAGGACCTCCTGCACGCGGGCGCGCTTGGACGCCTCATCGCCGGCGGCAGGTATCAGCGGCAGCATGACATTCTCGAAGACCGTCAGCGAGGGCAGCAGGTGCGCGCTTTGAAAGACGAAGCCGACGGTGTCGCGGCGGTAGTGTGCCAGCTCGTCGTCAGAGAGATCATTGAGGCGCAAGTTTTCGAGGGTGACATGGCCGCTGCTGGGCCGCTCGAGGCCGCCGATGATGTTGAGCAGCGTTGACTTGCCCGCACCGGAGTCGCCCTGCAAGCCGACCAGGTCTCCCGCCTCGATGCTGAAGGTTACATCTGCGAGGGCGGCCACGGTCTCCCCGTTGCGCTCGAAGAGTTTGCAGATTTCGACGGCGTGCAGATACATGGATGGAACTCCCACAGATGATTAGATGCGGCGGAGGGCTTCGGCGGGCGGCAAGGCGGCGGCCCTGCGCGCCGCCACGAACCCGGCCACGGAGCCCAATATCAGGGCCGTCAGCGCTCCGATGGCGAATATCGTTGCCGATGGATGGAAGACTATTCTAGTGTTGAGCAGGGGCTGAGTGGTGGCGCACGGCGGATAGGAGGCCAGCGCCGAGGGCAGCTCCAGGGTCGCCACGTAGCCGTAACCCCAGGCCACGCCGAGGCCGAGCAGCGAGCCGAGCAGGCCGCCGATGATGCCGACATATAGCGCCTCGGCGACGAACATGCGAGCGACCTGCCGGTTGTCCCAGCCGATGGCCTTGAGGATGCCGATTTCGGGGACGCGGCGCGCAACGCCCGCCAAGAAGCCGTGCAGGATCAGCAGGAAGACGAAGACGATAACCAGCGCGGAGATGACATAGAGGGTGCGGCGCGTCACCTGTGCCAGCAGCGCGGTGCCGGCGTCCACGTTTTCGGAGGTGGTGATGCTCACCTCGGGGCCGATCTCGCGTGTCGCCACCGCCTCCACCCGCGCGGCCTGCCGCCGGTCCTGCAGCGCCACGAATAGCGTGTCTATCACATTCCCATTGCCGAACTGTGCGTACATTTTCTGCGCGGTCTCGAGCGGGATGAACGCCTCCGCCTCCGCGATGCGCGCGCTTTGGGCCAGCGAGACGATTCCGACCACCTCAAACAGCGCCCTGGGCCCCAGCGGGATCATGTCTCCCAGCTTGTAGCCCTTGGCCTGCGCGTAGTCTTCGGTGAGCAGGGCGTGGTAGTCGTCGCCGCCGGATAGGTAGCGCCCCTCGGTGACGGCACAGCAGGTGCGACGGTCTTCGTCCGCGTCCGGCTTCTTCAGGCGCACCGGCCCGAGCTGCTTCAGGTGCGGGTCAATGCCCGCGACGACGGTGGGGTGCCCTTCATAGAATGCCCAGAGCATGAGGACGCCGGAGACTTCTGCAACCTCGGGCAGCTCGCGGAGCTTGCTGATGATCGTCTCGTCAATCTCGGCGAGGTCCTTGGGGAGCTTGACGTGTGCGAAGGGGCAGGGCTTGACGCGCTTCTGGATGACCAGGTCGGCGCCGGTGGCATCGAGTGAATCCTGCACTGCCGCGCGGACGCCGTGGGAGATGGAGAGGATCGCCACCAGCAGCGCCGTGGCGGCAGCGATACCGGCCAGCGAAAGGACCGCGCTGCTGCGCCGTCGCCAGAAGGCTTTCCAGGTGTATCTGAGCAGCAAGAGGCGGCTCGCTTTCTTTGCGCTTCGGTGCGGGCAGGCAGGGATGCCTGCCCTCCGCGAGATTGCTGTTGCGTCCGGTCGTGCAGGTGAGTACCGGACGGATCGGTGCTCAGTCGGCGGTGCCGGTGCGGATGTAGGACTGCCGGTACCAGTTGCGGGGCGCTTCCCGCAGATCGGCTCGCCGCACGATCTCCTTCAGCAGCAGGTTGGGGGCGACCAGCCAGAGGGAGAAGCGTACGGTCCCGCCGGCGAGCTTCAGGATCAGGCGCGGCGGCTTGCGGAAGCCGGCACAATCTATTAGACTCGCCCGCTGCACCTGAGACCAAGCGACCTCTCTGCTGCGGCCGCGCCAGTCGGTTATCTGCATCCCCTCGCGGCCCACCAGCACCCGGCCGCGCTTGCCCTGCAGCAGCGCCCGCACCCACAGGTATGCAAAGTACACGGCCAGCAGCACATAGGCTGCCGCCAGCAGAGACAGCCGCTTCGCCGTGCGCGTGAGCACCGAATCAATCCCTTGGTCTTTTGCACCCGAGGCGTTCGGGGTGGCATTGCCGAGGCGGCCCACTTGCGCCGCCAACTGGCGCGTGGCCTGCTCCATCGCGACCACTTTCCACGCCGTGGCGACGTTGCCGGCAGCGGAGAAGGCCCATGCCAGGACAACGAGGCCCACCGCCGCCTGCCACCAGCCAGGGACCACGAAACGCCACTGAAGCTGCTCCGACGTGGTGGGCACGATCCCCTGCTCCCCTTGCTTTCCGGTGTTGACCGCCACGTCCCGGCGCCGACAGCCCGTCCGCCTGTGCGCAGACGGACTTTCTACAATAAGTTACTCAGCCGCATGTCACCTGTCAAGCTCAAAAGTCTGCTCGCGGCCCGCTGCGACACCGGCGGCGAGGCAGAAAACGCCCCGCTGCGGGACTTGCTGTGCACCTGATAGCGGCGGGGCATCGCAGTGCAGGGCCAGCACAAAATCAGCGCAGTCGCCATCGCCCTGATTGCTGACGAGGATTTCACCGGCGCGGCTCTCCACCTGCACCGCTTGGCGGCGGGACCAGAAGGCGGCCAGCTCTCCGGGTAGCGGGTTCCACCACCCCCGCGCGTTGGCCTGGTAGTGCTCCAGCAGCCCCTCCAGGATGGTTACCCAGTTGTCCGGCTCCTGCTGCAGCCTCGTCCGCAGGGCGAAGACGCGCTGGTGCCAGTTGAAGCAGGCGTACCCGTTCTTGGCGATGATCAAATCCAGGCCGCGGGCACCATCGGCGACCGCCTGCCGGGTGTCGCGCTCGGTGCCGGCTCCGTATCCGCCAGTCACGATGCCATCCTCGATAACGAAAGCGAACTCCCAGATGTCCAGCGGCTCTCCGGTTGCGGTATCGAGCGGGGCATAGGGGAGAGCGGTGCCGCAAAGAAAGAGGGTGTCGGTCTGCTCGGCATACCAGGTGCTGTCATAGAGCAGGCCGGCGGCGGCCTTGTACTTCAGCGAATCCGGGTAATGTTTCAGGTGATGGTTGCGCGTGCCGGGCGGCTTGCAGCCGGTCACCTGCTCGAAATATGCAACCTCGTCGGCTACCTCGGCGGGGGTGCGATGGCCCAACTCGTGGGGCGCGATTTCCCAGCCGCTCTCGGCAAGCTCCCGCGCCGCCCGCAACACCGGCTCCTCAGTCACCAGGTAGCTCGGCGCAGGCAGCCAGTACTCCCGGCTCGGCGCTGGTGAGAAGAAATAGAACGCCGACTTGATGCCGAAGCGGTCCTCCAGTTCGCGCCATTTGGGGAAGTTGAAGTGCGGGTTGCCGGACTGCTCCGCCTGCCCCCGGAACCTCGGCTCGCCATATACCGAATCCACGTCATGCGTCAGCAGCATCCCGTTGAGCTTGATTTCGCCGTCTATGGCGGGGTGATACCATTTGGTCGCCATGACGAGACCGAGCTTGCGATAGCAGCGCCGCAGAATGGCGGTGAAGATATCCTGGTAATCGCCGACTACCGGCCGACGGCCCCACCGGTCCTGAAGGGCCGCCCACAGCGCGTCTATGTAGCGGACGAATGACTTGAAGCCCGGATTGCCTGCCCATGAGAACCGCGACAGGTAGAGGCCGATGGTCTCGAAGACGGGGGCGTTGAGGGTGATGCGGAAGGCGTCGGGGCCGGTCTCCTGCACGACAAGCAGCGGCCCCTGCTCGCCGAACTTGGCCTCCACATAGCCGAGAGCGCCCCACGCCGCGTCGCCTTTGACATCGCGCACGCCGCCGAAGAGAGGAAGGCTGTCTGCTTGACTGCCGACAACCTCTTCAGCAAGCCCGTCTCCGAGAGGCGCAGGGAAGCCGAGTGCAGGCAGCTTCGCCTCCAACTCCACGCGCAGGATGGGCCACACGGGACCGTAGTCCGCCGCCTCGGGCCGGCAGTTGACGCAGATTTGACCTGCGGCGGGGTCTATCACCAGGCCGGTGTCATACTGATCAGCCGCCTGCGCAGGGACAGGCAGGGATGCCTGTCCTCCGCGAGAGGGGGCTTCCGTATATGACAGCCCGATCATGTCGAGCAGTTGGCGGGCACCGTAGTAGGCCCATGTGGACTGCAGTTCAGGATCCGCGATTTGGTCGGGCCTGATGAGTACGGGCAGCATGTGGAACCCCCTGTGCTTCTCAGCGGCTGATTTGGCCGTGGCACATGCCTGGACGGAGGGCCGCGCAGGCGAAACGCACTCCGGCGGCGCTGACGCGGTCCATGTTGGGGGTGTGGCAGGCGTCATCGGCGAACGTGCGCGCCTGCTGATGGTCGCTCATGAAGAACAGAAAGTTGGGTCTGGGCATGGCCCCGATCTCCCGTCCGCGCCAATGTGCCGGCTTGGGACAGGAGATTTCCTCACGGGGCTATGACATTCCTTGCACTCAGCCCCTCAATACGGCCAGCCCTCGCCGAAGGGTTGCAGGTGGCGCTGCACCCGCTCGATCAGCTTCCCACACGCGATGCGCCGCTCCCGCATCATCCCGTAATCCGCCCAATACACCGTCGGGCTGATAATCGGCCCCGGATACAGCCGACTGGCCATGTAAGCATTCGCAGCCAACCGCGAGCGGTTCCCCGCCGTCGCCCGCAAATCCGTGCGCACCAGGTCATCATACAGGTACGCGAAGTAGTCGCAATCGCGATGCCCCAGGGCGATCATGCGGCAGTACATCTCGAACATCGGGAAGGAAACGACCTCCTCGCGCGGCTCCGGAACGCCCCAGACGATGCCATCGGCTTGCAGGTGGCGGGCGAGCCAGGGCTGCAGCCGCGCATCGGCCAGCTTGTTGGCACCCGGCGCACCCACCGGATAGTACAGCCAGCGCTGATCGCGGCCCGTGCGGCCCAGCTCGGTCTGCTCCCACATCGGCCCGGAGAGCGCCCAGATGTCCACCCAGGGGTCGAGCCGCTCGGGCACCGGCACTTGCGGGTCGGAGACGATCTGCATTATCGGGCAGCCGCCGGCCGCCTGCTTGACCGCCGCATAAAGCACCTCCAGCGCGGGATATGCCTCCGGTGCGGGGTCCACCACGCCGAGGATATAGCCGCTGAGGTGCGGGCGGGTGTGGCGGAACTTCTGCCACGCGGCGGCGGCTTGAGCGGCGATCTGCGCGATGCCCTCCTCGGTGTAGGCCGGGCCGTCTGCGGGCGGCAATGCAAGAACGGCCACACTGCCGTCAGGCAACCCGAAGCCGGCCAGGTCGCTGGTGATGTCCGCCGCCGTGAAGTCGGGGTGCAGCACGCTCAGCCGCAGCTTCCCGGACTGCGGCACGGCAATGTTCCATACCCGCACCTGGAACTGCTGGCACAGGGGCGGATGATCGGCGGCGGTGACTCTCAGCACGCCGGTGTAAAGGCCCGGTGCGGCAGTGGCGGAGGTCTTCACCGGCGCCCAGAAGGTGGCATGCCGGCCGGCGGTCAGGTCAACGCGCGGACGCGGCCAGTGATAGCTTTCATGCCCCTCGATGCCCGGCACATGAACCACCTCCACCGGCCCCTGCCACAGGCCCTTGATCCTGACTTCGGCGCAGATACCCTTCACTTCGGCGGAGGCGTCCACTTGCAGGGCGAAGCCGGAGACATCGTCGCGGCCCATGTAGAGGCAGAAGTCATCATCCAGCCGCCACTGGTTGCAGACGGCCTCTTCCTCCAGCGGGGCAGGGGAGAGGCTCACAGCCATCCCCACCGGGCGGCCCAGCTTCTCCTCCCAGTGCAGGCGCGCGATCTGCGGTTGCAGCATGTCCTGGACTACGCCCAGGTACACCTCGGCATCGTCCAGCGCCGCGCGCAACTGCAGCCAGTCGTCATAGGCGTTGTCCGGCTTGACGGCTGCGGCGGCGTCGGCCAAATCCTTGCCGATGCGGGCGACCATCTGCAGCGCCCAGTTCGCCGGGCTGCGGCTTTCCTGATCCGCCGGGGCCTGCTCGAAGCCGGCCTGCTCCGTCACGTGGCCGCAGACGTCCAGCTTCCGCCGCATCGCCTGCAGGCGATATTCGGCCTGCGCGGCATAGGCAGCGGTGCGGTTCGGCTCGAAGCGCAACAAATGGCCGTAGCGCGGCGCGTCATGAAAGCTCGCGCCGGTGTTGGGCCACGAGCTGTACTCGTGGGTGATGAAATCATTGCGGGCGAAGTTGATGCCCCAGACATCCGGCGTGGGCAGCGGCATGCGGCCGCTGGGCTTGCCGGAAGCATCGCGGAACTCGAAGCTGGATAGGTGTATCGCCATCTCGCATATCCAGGCGTCCTTCTCGAAGCCGACCTGGTGCTCCCAAATGCACTCCCAGTCCTTGTCGAACTCCCAGGCGTCGTATTCGACGTTATTGGGGTTGACCTCCAGCTCGCAGTACGTCGCGTGGTCGTGGTTGGCGTCTATGAACACCTCGGCCGAATCGTCGCGCCACACGTAGAAATCGTCGCGGGTCTCGGTGGCCTTCAGATTGCGGGGAGCCGAAGTGTACAGGCGGAAGGCGATGTAGAGATGGTCGTCGTCATAGCAGCAGAAGACGCGGGTCTGTTGGCGGGCGACCTTGCCCGTGGTAGTCATCCAGTCCTCGTCACCGACGGAGGCGTTCACCCAGCAGGGGTCATCCAGCACCCCGTCAATCACCGGCGGCGTGGCGGCCTTCTGCAGCCGCGCCTGGTAGCGCTCGATGGCCGAGATGTCGTCCGCCAGGACCTCGCCGCCGCCCTCATTGTAGACCGACACCGCCACACCGGCGGCCCCGAACGGCACCTCGACGAGCTGCTCCACGTGCTCCCAGGTGTCCGCCGCGAGCTTGACCGGCACGCGGAGCGTGCTGACCAGGCCCGCGCCGGGCGCGTAGAAGTCCACGCACACGCCGCAATCGGTGTTGCCGGCGGATTTGAACCAGCCACCGACCAGGTACTTGAGCGTGGGCACGGCGGCGATACCGAGGGCCGCCGCTTTCGCGCCCGGCTGCAGCTTCATGCTGCGATTGCCCGTATGTGCCGCGTCCTCGCAGGACGCCGCGCCCTCGCCTGACCAGCCGTCAATAGCCCCATCGCGCAGGCGCTCGAAGCCGCCGTTGTAGATGAGGTTCGCGCCTGTGGGGTCTCCCTCGGGGGCATCCTGGGCGAAGCACAGCCCCGAGACGACGCCGAGTGCGAGGATACACGTCACTGCGATGATTGCCGGCCGGCCCTGTGTCATCTTCATCCCGCCCTTCCCTGGCGCTTCAATGGTACAAGAGCGGGCAGTGGCAACTCAAGAACGATTTCGCCAGGGGGGAACCAGGGGACACCCCGTTTCTGCAGAAACGGGGGTTTCCCCTGGACCCCTTCCCCTAAAGACTCCTACAAGGTCCACCACACCACCACCGCGCCCTCACCTAGTACTATCGCTGTTGCGCCTTCCCTTCTTGTCGCGTAGCTCGGGCTTCCACACGAGTCACGTAACCGACGACATTCCCTCATGCGGGCGCACGCAGTGCGCCCCTACCGAAAAAAAGGCGAAACGCGTAGTACAGGCATCCTTGCCTGTACACCTTGTCGCCGTTCGGTAAATGCCGTTGCCGTAAGAGGAGGGGCCTGCCGACGGCCGGTTGCGTCGTGTGCAACCGGCCGGAGACCGGCCCGCGCAGGCCGTTATCCTCAGATGATCGACTCCGGCTGGAAAGCCGGAGCCACGCGAAGAAAAGGGAATGATGCGTGAAGAGAACAGACAATGCGCAACTTGCACAGGCACGCATGCCTGTGCTACGCGTATATGTTGCCTTTGTCGCGCATCCCTTATTGTCGCCTAGCACAGCCATTCTTGCCTGTCGCCTTCTTCACGCGCATTTTCCTATTTGTCGTTGCAGGCGCGTAAATGCTATATTGGTCCTGACAGCGAAATCAATCATGCACATCTCGAGTGCGGCAGACTGACGGGAGGGAATAGAGATGAGATTCAACTTCGGCTCAGGAAGCGGCATCACTGCCGGCCCCAAGTCGTCCGGATGCTCCGTCTTCGGCATCCTGTTCGGGCTGGTGCTCGTCCCGCTCGGCTTCTACCTCGTGTACCACGGCGAGATCAGGCTCATCAACCACGGCGAGGTGTTCGAAGGCGTCACGATGATGACGGTTGACGCCGCCAAGGCCGCCACGGAAGGGGCGGTCAAGTTCAAGGGCACCCCGAAATGCGAGCCGGTCACCGTCGAGCACTACGACAAACCCGTCATCCATTTCTCCACCACGCTGGAGGAGTACGAGCGCGAAGAGGACTCCGACGGCGACGTTGACTACGACTGGAACACCAAGGATTCGAAATCGCAATTCGCCCCCTTCAGCATCGGCGACATTCAGGTCGCCCCTGATAAGGCGAAAGTGGTCGGCGCCGTCACCGTCTTCAAGGGCATCAAGCCGGTCAACTCCTACCGCAATTTCTTCGATCCCAAGATCGTTGACAGCCGCACTCCGCAAGTGGGCGACCAGCGGCTGACGGTGAATGTGATTGATGTGGGCAAGGAGCTGATCGTGTTCGGCGACATCGCGAGCGGGGCGGTCGGCGGCGGCTCGACGTTCGTGGTGAGCGCGCTGAGCGAGCAGGCGACCACGGATGCGCTGAAGACGGAGTATAAGATCTGGTACTGGGTGACCAAAGTCGGCGCGGTGTTCTGCATCGGCTTCGGCATCCTGGCGATCTTCGGCCCGCTGCTCAGCCTGGTCGGCTGGATACCGTTCATCGGCAACCGCATCAGCGGCGCTTTCGGCTGCGTGGCCTTCCTGTTCGCCCTCGTCAGCGTGGTGCTTATCACCGTGCTCATCAAGCTGTTCTGGGTCATGCTGATCTTGGCGGCGGTCGGCATCACCGTCGGCATGATTATCGCCGTGAAGAGCCCGCGCACCGCACCGGTGAAGGCCGGCGCCGCACCCGCAGCACCCGCACCAACACCCGCCGTGACACCTGCGCCAACGCCGACCATTGCACCGGCTCCCACTCCTACTCCTACACCCGCGCCGATGCCCACACCGACACCAACGCCGACGCCCACTGCGCCTCCACAAGCCGGCACGGAACAGGAAGCGCCGAAGTGTCCGGCCTGCGGTGCCGAGGTCGGCGCCGAGGACAAGCACTGCTCCGCCTGCGGCGCGAAGTTGAGGGAGGACTGATACTCGGCTGCAGCGTCGGGGTCAGGCAGTTTCGTGGTCGGGAGTTGATGCGCCCGTGGACCCGCAAGCGGCGCAACGCAAGCCGTATATATATCTGCTCGTCATCGCCCTCGCGGCCGGCGTGTACGTGCTCAATCAGCACGAGCAGGAGGTCCGCCGGCGCGAGCGGGCCGAGCGCGAGCAGCTTCGGCAGCAGCGCGATCTGGAGCAAGCCCAGGCCAAACTGGAGGCCGAGGGCCGCATGCCGAAGAGCTGCTTCGATCTGCCGCCCGACGCCGGCCCGCCGGATGCGCCGGTGCGGATCGTCGCATACATCAACTCGAGCAACGAATGTCTGAAGGCGACCGCCGAGATCCTGCGGCGGGTGCCGAACGTCTATGGAGACCTCGTGAGGCTCGATTTCCGCGACCTGGTTGACCGAGAAATCCTGGGCGAGGCGGACGCGCGGCATCTCGGCTGCGATGCCGGCATCTACTTCAACGGCGAGATATCGCGCAAGGCGCAGCCGGGGAATCTGGCCGGGATCCGCACGTTTCTCGGGGTCGTTGACTCCGACCACTATGCGGAGCCGGACATCTACGGGGCGATCAACTATCTTCTCGAGGAGCAGGGCCTGCAGGTCCCACCCAAGGCACGCCGGCTTGCCCAGCCGAGGCGATAAGATCCCGCCACCGTGCCGTTAGCCGTTTGTCGTTGCTACAAGGAGGGGCCCGCCGAGAGCCGGTCTGCCGCAGGCAGGCCGGACGGAGACCGGCCCGCGAATGTCGCTATCCCAGAATGACTGACGCGGGCTAGAAGCCCTGCCGCGCGACGGCTGATATACATGCGCGGGGGAGAGGTGTTTTTGTTCTATCGCTCCGGTGCGCCTGGCGCGAACTTCTGCACGCGCTTGTTGCCCGCATCAACGACGTACACGTTGCCTGCGCCGTCCACGTCTATGCCCCACGGTGCCATGAACTGGCCCGGCCCGTTGCCCGTTGCCCCGAAGATGCTGAGTGGGCGGCCATCCGGCCCGAACTTCTGCACGCAGTTGCGCGCTGCATCGGCCACGTACACGCTGCCGTCCGCATCCACTGCGATCCCGCTCGGCTCCCTGAAAGCGCCAAGCTCGTCTCCGGGCGCGCCCTGCTCAGTGCCACCGGGCTCATGCCAGCCCACACCGCCGCTGTCATCCTTACCCCACCAGCCGAGGAAGGTGCCCACCGCGTCGAACCTCTGCACGCGGTAGTTCCCGTCCGTGACATATACATTGCCCGCGCCATCGGCGGCGACATCCGCCGGATCCATGAACTCGCCTGGGTCCCAGCCTCCATTACCCCACTGTCCCAGGTAGCTGCCATTCAGACTGAACCTCTGAATACGCGAGTTAAGACTGTCAACCACATACACGACACCGGACGGCGCTACGGTGATGCCGGCGGGCATGGCAAACTTCCCGGGCTGGTTGCCGATACCGCCCCACGCCAGATCGGGAGCGAGACTGCCGACCAGATAGCGGCGCACCATGTTCTCGGCCGTGAATGTCGCGAAGACGTGGGCGGTGGCCCCAGCATAGTAGTATGCGATGCCGAAGGGGCCGCTCACGGGCCCGGCCGCCAGATACGCCCCCAGCACACCGCCATCCGGGTTCAGATGATATATCTGGTAAAACAGCCCGTCGCTCACATAGATATTCGCCATGGCATCAACGGTAACGTCAGTCAGTGAGTGGGTGGCCCCCTCCGGGCTCCATTGCCACACATACGCGTATGGCTGGGGGGCCACCACGACCAAGGTCTGGCCGCTGACGCCCGACTCCTTTTCGGTCGCCTCGACAACGGCCTCACCAATGCGCAATGCACTCATTTGACCGTTCTGATCTACCTCCACCGGCGGGACCTGGACTGCCGCGGCGGTGCTTGCGAAGCCCTCCCCATCTTCTCGCGCGCTCCAGTCGAAGGCATCGCCGACCGGCACCAGCACATTGCGCCTGAGTGCGTCCTTGGCCACGGCGATGAGGTTGATGATTTCTCCCGGCTTCAAGTTGCAGGGATTCGGGGTAACCTCCACGCTGACGATAGTGGAGCCCAGCACCAGCTCCACGGGATCGCCCGGGCTGCCGCCCTGCGGGTAGCCGTCGCCGCCGATGGGAATGACGACGTTCAACTGCGCCTCCGCCTGCGGGACGCCGCTGCCATCGGGTTCGGGATGAGCCGTGGCGCTGAGCACCGCATCGCCTGCGGGCAGGGTGTCGAAGTACGTTTCAGTCATCCAAGGAGGCGAGACCGGACGCACCAACAGCCGGTGCCCCACGGCTATCCCCTCCTGCGCCACCTTCACATTAATGGAGGTGCTGCGTTCGGGGATGAGTTGGGGCTCCACCTGCGCGCTCTGCGGCGCAGGCCAGGTCACCTTCACGGCCAGGCCCCCCGTCTGCACCGCAGGCGCCTGCGGGCCGCCGTGACAACCCGAGAGAGTAAGGCCGATGGTCGCCGCCAGGCAACCTGCCAGCACCCACACTACCCTGTCCTTGCGCATGCCACAATACCTGCCTTTGAAGCGTCCTGTCCTCAGCGGCCAGGGCGGTATCATGCCCACGGCCACTGTGTCAGTTCGTTGCAGGGAACTGCATTCCCTGCTTCTCTGCAGCACGTGCGGCGTAATTTACGGATGTATCCGCGCCCCTCCATGCGCAGTCCGGTTCGGCCTTGCAGACGAGATCAACACGGTTCTATTGTGCCGCAGCCTGCGATAGGGCAGAGGAGGGGGCACACGGGCAGGATCATGGCAGTCCGGCGAGAGGCCTGAAACGTCGTTACGTGCGCGTTTTGCATGTCTCAACGCCATTGAATCGTCCCCTTGCGCATTGCTTGAGCTTTCGTAGAGGAAAAGCCGCTCGTCTTGAGGTTGTGTGTGCAACTTGCACCGTCAATTCCTATGCTGTAAACTTTTTGTGACTTGAGGGCGCGTTGAAGTAATACCCATAGGGGGTATATCCACTCAACAGCGCTTATTTGAAGAATTTTTTGCAGGAATCACTTTGCAAAGCAGGAATTATCGGTTAGACTGTTCAACATAAGGTCACATTGGGCGCTGTGACGGTAGCCGTGGGAGCAGACAACCTGTATAGCGCGCCTTAGTTTATCCTGCGGGGGCCAGGAGCGGGCGCGTGCAGATCACTCGGCGTTCCTAATCCATCGCTTGAGGGCTGCCCGCACTATGCCGCCGGATAACGACTTCTACTACGAGGGATTCAGCGGGCCTAATGGGACCATCGTCCCCGACGACGTCTTCGACCTACTGGCGCCGCGCTTGAAAGAGTCAGAACTGCGGGTCCTGCTCTATATCGTCCGCAGGACCTTCGGCTTCGGCAAGAGTGCGGACGCCATTTCCCTGAAACAGCTTACTGACGGGATCATAGCGCGTGACGGTAGAATCCTCGATAGTGGAACCGGCATGAGCCGCAAAGCCGTCGTCAGCGGCATCAAAGGCCTCAGCGGCAAGGGCATCATCAGCGTCGAGCGCCGACACGGGGACAGGGGCGACAGCCAGGTAAACGTCTATAAGCTTCGCTTCAGGGACGACAGGGGGGTTACCCAAGGTAACCCCGGTAGTCACCGAAGGACACCACCCCCGGTTACCACTGGTACCCCACAAGACTCAGTAATACAAGATTCAGGAACACACAACAACACCCCCCCTGTTGTTGCCTCTACTGAGGATCTGTCCGAACTGCACAACGAACTCAAGGCCATCGGCGTTCATCCGGCCACAACGGCGAAGCTGATTAGCAGGTACGACACCGCCCATATCGAGAATGCTCTGCGCTACCTGATATATCGTCTTCAAAGCGGATGGCAACCGCAACAAACGCCGGCGGCATGGCTGGTGGCAGCGATTAAGGAAGGCTATGTCATTCCCGATCTGACCAAGACTACACAGACGGCGGAGGTTGATGGGGAGGAGCTGCGCGAGGCGGCGGCTCATCAACTCGCCGCCATTGAGAAGGCATTTCGGGAGGAACGTCGCCGTCTGCTGGACGGATATGGCATCGAACAGAATGTGGAGCAATTATGGCAGCGCGTCCAGGACCGCTTGCGGGCCCAAAACGCCTGGTCACCCGTGTTCGCAGCAGGCCTATTGCGTCTGAATGACCCGGAGAGCGCCGAATTGCTGGTTCCTCGGGCAGTCTTGCAGCGTGTAAAGTCGCAAGCGGAGAGCATTCGTGCGCAGATCGCCCTGGAATTGGGCCACGAGCTGTGCCTCGAAGTGAAATCCGTCTGAAACATTGCGCCCCGAGACCGAATAAGCCTCCATTCAGGGGAGATGGGCTGAGGCGCGATGTAGATATTTACGTAGGTTATTCCGGGCATAGCTAGACTTCGCAAGTCAGAATGTGAGAAGAAAGTGTCAACAATCAGGGTGTTGCTTTGTAAGAATATGACCATGTAAAGCTAGACAGGGCTGTTCGATTGGTGAAGCGGCGTGGCGTGAGTCTGTGCTGGGGTGAGCGCCTGCAATGGCACAGAGACAGCGCGCCCGTAGGGGGCGACCGGGCGCGCTGTCAGGTGTACGGCCGTCAACGATGGATGCAAGAGCTAAGACGCGGCGGCCTCCACCTCTGTCATTACGCGCAGGAAGTTGCCGCCCCAGAACTTCAGTATGGTCTCCTCCGAGAAGCCGCGATCCAGCATCGCCTGGGTGAGTTGTGGCGTCTCAATGAAGGATGGCGGTATGGCGACGGTCTCGCCGATGCCGTCGTAATCGGAGCCGAAGCCGACGTGGTCGTCGCCGACCAGTTCGCAGATGTGCTCGATATGGTCCACGAGGCGCTCGAGGTTCTGCTTTTGCGGGTCCTGGTCTAGGAATCTGGGGTAGAACGCCATGCCGATGACGCCACCGTTCTCGGCGAGGGCTTTAAGCTGCTCGTCGTGCAGGTTGCGCCAGTGGGGGCACAGCGCGAAGCAGTTGCCGTGGGAGAACTCCACGGGCGTCTCGGTGACCTCGAGGGCGTCATAGAAGCTGGCGTCGTGGGTGTGGGCGAGGTCCACGACGACGCCGAGGCGGTTCATCTCGGCGATGGCCTCGCGGGCGAAGTCGGTCAGGCCCTGGAACACCTTGCGGGCGCAGTGGCGGTCGGACAGCTCGCAGTAGCCGAAGAGGCTCTTGGTGCCTTGGAGGCTGGTTTCCCCGCCGTCACCGTGGGTGAGGTTGGCCACGCGCAGGCCCAGGCGGTACTGCATGTGCAGCACGCGCAGGCTGTTGCCGAACAGCCGGCAGCTTTCGAGCTGCGGGATGTGGCCGATCTTGCCCTCGGCCTTGCAGCGGTGGATGTCCTGCACCGAGCGGACGATCAGGTAGTCGTCGGGATGGGCTTCCACCTGCTCGTAGAGGCCGTCCCACAGCTCGATTGACTGCTCCAGCGTCTGCCCGCCCATCATCGAGTTCATGGCCGTGAGGCCGCCGCCGCGCATCCGCCGCAGGTCAACCTGGTAGGTCGGCAGGTCGGGTGTGAGGTCCATTGACTCGCCCCGCGCCCAGTGCTCGATGATCGAGTCGTTGTGTCCGTCAATGAGGATCGCCTTGTCGTGGATGGCTTGCGCCTTTTCTGAAATCTCCATGGCATTGCTTCCTTTTCGTTGTGGGGCCGATGGGTGGCGGCCCGTATTTGCCGCAGGAACGGCGTGGGGCATTTCGCCGCGCGGCGGGAGAGGTCCTTCCCGCTGTGGCCGTTGCCCTGGGAGGCGTGAAGCCGTGCCGCGCCCGCGTTGTCGTTTCCGTTGTCGTTTGTCTCGTCGTGCGGTAGGGGCGCACTGCGTGCGCCCGCGTGCGGGAATGTCGGTGGGTGCCGGACTCGGGCTGGAAGCTGCGGACGCGACAGGCATCGCGTCCGCACCTGAGCTTTGCATACGGCGCAGAGCTCAGGCCGAGCTACGCGGCAAGAAGAAAGATGAGAAAACGGACAGGCAGGGGCACCCGTGCGCAGCATGGGTCCCCTGTCCTCCGCGATGGTAGTAGGTGAAGGCGCGGTGGAGGTGTGGTGGACCTTATAGGAGTTTTTGACGGAAGGGGGTCCAGGGGGGAACACTTTCTGCACAAAGCGCACCCATGCTGCGCACGGGTACCCGCCTGGGGGGCGCACGCAGTGCGCCCCTACCGAAGATGGGGTTCCTCCCCTGGTGCCGTTGCGCTTGTCTAGCCGGTGGCGGCGGCCTCGACCTCTCTCATCACGCGCAGGAAGTTCCCGCCCCAGAACTTCAGGATCGTCTCCTCCGAGAAGCCCCGGTCCAGCATGATCTGCGTTACTTGCGGCATCTCGGCATGCGACTTCACGATCGGCACCGAACCCATGCCGTCGTAGTCCGCGCCGAAGCCGACGTGGTCGTCACCGACCAGCTCGCAGATGTATTCTATGTGATCCACGAAGCGGTTCATCGAGCGCTTGCCGTAATCGCGCTCCACGAAGCCGGGGCAGGTGGCCAGGCCGATGACGCCCCGGTTGGCGGCGAGGGCCTTGAGCTGGTCGTCGGTGAGGTTGCGCCAGCTCGGGGAGACGCCGAATACGTTGCCGTGCGAGAACTCGACGGGCGAGGTGGACAGCTCGATGGCCTCGAAGTATGCCGCGTCCTGGCAGTGGGCGAGGTCCACGACGACGCCGAGGCGGTTCATCTCGGGCACGGCTTGGCGGCCGAAATCGGTCAGGCCCGGATACTGCTTGCGCACCTCGTCGCGGTCGGCGAGCGTGCAGAATCCGAACGGCGACTTCTGGGCCTGCAGGCAGTGCTCGGCGCCGCCGCTGCCGTGTGTGAGGCCGGCCACGCGCATGCCCATGCGATGCATGGACTGCAGCACCAGCAGGCTGCTGGTCAGGCAGCGACAGCCCTCCAGTTGCATGATGAAGCCGACCTTGTTCTCCCGCTTGCAGCGGACGATGTCATCGGTCTTCTCAATCACCATGAAGTGCTGCGGGTACTGGGCCACCAGCGCCCGGATGATCCCCCACAGCTCCACAAACCATTCCAGCGGCCGGTCGCCGCCGGTGTAGGTGTTCATCGCCGTCAGGCCACCCGCGCGCATCCGTGGCAAATCCACATGGTACTCCGGCCGGTCAACGGTGAGGTCGCTGGAGTCCTTGTTGTACAGGCGCAGCACGAACGAGTCGTTGTGCCCGTCAATGATGATGGCCTTCGCGTGCACGGCCTTCGCCTTATCGGAGACCTCGATGGCGGCGGCTTGCGTGCCCTTGTCGTCGGTGTCGGCCTGCTGGCGGCCGCTGAGGATCTTCTCAACAGCCTCCAGAGTCCCGCCCATCGGCAGGGCACCCAGCATCAGCCCGGCCGCTCCGAACTTCTTGAGGAATTCACGGCGCGTTATCCTGTCTTCCACGGTGCAAGCCTCCTGCAAGTGCTTGTGTAACCACTGCGGGCCGTATCAGCTAAGGATGCCGAACTTGCCGTACTCGTTGCAGAGGATGTGCAGCGGCGGCTCATCCTCTTCAGTCTCGCCGAAACGCGGGACCTCGGGTATGAATATGTTGTCGCCGACATCGTCGTTCACGGTCGAGACCTCGCCGACCAGCGCCGTGCCCTTGCCTTTCTCGCCCCAGAAGAGATGGTGCAGATAGGGGACGAGGGTGATGCTCTCGCCGGGCTGCAGCCGCACGACATCGCCGGCGGAGAACTGCCGCACCGTGCCGTCAATGCTCACGGTTATGGGCGTGTCCAGGAGCTCGCCGTCCGGGGAGGCATTGCGCAGCTCGATGAGCAGGTTCCCGCCGCTGCGGCAGATGATGTCCTCGGTCTTGAGAACGTGATGGTGGGCGGGGGTAATCTGTCCCTCGCCGACTATGAGCAGCTTCTCGCAGTACGTTTTCGGGTAGCGCGCATCGCCATAGACGCCGTTGCGGATGGTGAATAGGGCCAGGCCGATCTCGCGGAACTTGCCGGAGCCGAAGTCAATGATATCCCAGCCCAGGCCGGCATCCACGATCTCGCGACATTCTTCACCCTTGCTGCGCCACTGATCCGGCGACCAGTATGCGAAGGGCGGGAGGTGGAAGTTCTGCTCGGCGATCAACTGCTTGACTTCCTGGGTGATCGCATTTATCTCCGAACGCTTCATCGGTGTTCCCTCCGTGCGTGTGCTGCGTAGTTAGCTGCGGCGTTTTCTGATGCTTCAGCAGTATAATTCAACACTCGCCGCCGGCACAACTGCGCGCGCGCGGCAACTTATGCCCCATCACCTTGGTTCTGCAATGCCTGCTTGCGGTCGCGCATATCCACCAATAGCAGTAGAGCTTGTATGCGGGATTCGGGTGCAAGACCGGCCAGCAACTCCTGACTGCCCTGCCAATCACGCTCGGCCTTGGCGGCGATTACCCCGGCCATAGCGTCCTTGGTCTGATTGGCATCCATTCTTTGCAGTCTGGCCAGGAACTCGTCGAGCAGCGCGTCCGTAGCGAATACCAGGAACACGCTATATTGCTGCATGGCCGAAATCTGGTCCCAATCTGCGTCGAGCATGTCCAGGTACTGCGGCAGCCGCGCCATCAGGTCGGCGCGCTGTGCCTGCAGAGCGGTTCTGAGAATCGCCCTGAAGGCTGCGGGACGCTGCTGGGTGCCCTGCATCCATGTGTCTGCGAATGCAATGGCGGCCTCCGGCGGACCTTCCCGCGCCAGATTCGCCAGCACGTCATCGAAAGAGTTGTTCGCAGTGGCAGGGGCGAACAGCTCCAGCGCCATCTCGCAGGCGAACTCGGGCCGTCGCCGCGCGATGATGCTCACCGTCTCCCTTATCCGGTTCCGCCGCACCTCCTCATGCTGCCGCATGAACTCCCGTGTGGCCTGCATGTCCACGCGGGCAAGGGCGCAGGCGGCGGCCGCCAGCACTTGGTTGCGGTCAACACTCTTGGGCGCGTCCTGCAGTGAAGCCACTACCTCTTCCACGGTGGCCTTGCACAGCTTGCCGTCATACCATGCATAGATGTCGGCAAGCAGCGCCCGATACCGATAGGTCCAGGTGGCCCCCTCGCGCGCGCCGGCGATTATCTGCGCAATCGCGGCTACCTCCGGTCCCGAACTGCCACGCTGCCGTTGCTCGTAGGCGTCGGCTACCTGCAGCAGCACGTCCAGGTGCGTCACGATTGCCGTAACAGAGACGCTTTCCAGGTCAAGCGGCTCCAGAGCCTGCCACTGCTTCCGCGCCAGATCGAGATCGAACTTCAGGCTCTGGCGGATCAGCTCGAACGCCGGTGGGACATCCTTCCCATAGTCGGCATAGCCTAGAGCCTGAGCGGCCAGTGCTCGCTTTTCATCGGCCGTGAGCAGCGTCTCGCCGCGCGACAATATGTAAGGAATGCAGGCAAGCTGCTGGGCCTCCGTGAGCTTGGGGAAGAGCGCCTCTGCGGCCTGGCGGTGGTATTGCCACCATTTGCCGAAAGGTGGCCCCACAGCCCAGTCCGAGCGCAGCCGGGTCAACAGCTCCGGCACGATCTTTTCATCGTATTCAGCCAGGACATC
This sequence comes from uncultured Armatimonadia bacterium, assembly GCA_964549395.1. Lineage (GTDB taxonomy): Bacteria > Armatimonadota > Zipacnadia > Zipacnadales > UBA11051 > UBA11051. Next base: position 19,821 of record CAZJVY010000059.1, read on the forward strand.
GGTAGCAGCCTGCAAGGGCATTTCCTGCAGGCTACTTTCCCGGTCAAATATCTCGATGGCCGCCCGCGCCGCCTCTCGAGCACGTGCCAGATCGTGCGGTGCCAGCGCCCGAGTCATGTTGGCGAGGGCTCGGTAGCGGTCATACGGCTTTGCGAGGGACAGGGCAAGTGATTTGGCCGCATCGTAGTCGAGCAAAGCGAGGTCCTGGGCAACGCTGACGTAGATGCCGTCGTATTCGGGAGCGCGTGGAAGGGCCTCAATGCCGCTTTTATGTATTTCGGCTGCCAGAGGCTTGCATGGGCTATCGGCGCTCTCCGCCCATCTGCCCAGGCGCACCTTGACAGCCACTTCCAGAGCCTGCTGAGGCGACGCGCGGAACAGCGTAACAACGAGCTCCGCTGCCACCCTGTCGGCCCCGGGGCCGCTACTCAACCCCAGCTTGCCCTTCTCGGTACCGAAAAGATCCTCGACATGCGTTGCCGCCACAGTGGGATCGCCCTTGATAAGATTGCGTACGAACCGTTCCGAGAAATGCCATGGCGCCAGCTCGTCACGGTAGCGCTGGTAGGCTCGTTGCGGCTCTGTCAACGCCAGCGCGAACAGGTAGCTGCGAAGTGCTTCCTTCTTCGCGTTGTCCTTCTCGATGCGCTCCAGATACTCGGCCGCGTGCTGCAGGGCGGAGACGGCCATCTCTCGGTCCGTGTAGGCCAGTGCCTCGGCAAACTCCGCCAGGTGCCAGACCTGGTCGCGGTTCCAATAGTCGGCGTCGCCGTGACCGGGTGACAGCTCCAGAGTTTCTTGCAGTGCAGCCTTCAGTAGCGGCAGCCCGCCATCGGGATCGCCTAACTCCACCAGCGCCCGTCCGACCTCATAATCCGATATCACCCGCATCTGGCGGCTCCAGCGTGCGGGCGGACGCACTTCCGCCGCCGCCTGGTAGTCCCCAAGCGCCTGCGCGGCATCGCTCCTCCGCGTGTGCCTGGCAATCTTCACCATGCAATCCCGTGAGCCGAGTTCGCGAGCAGTCCGCCTTGCGAGAGCCAGCACTTCCTCGGTGGTCGGCTGTTGGCCGAGAAGCGGTGCGGGGAGGCACAGGAAACACAGCAACACCGCGAGGGCAGCGCGCTTTTTCGGCATGAGTGGCTCAACTCCTTCCGTCGGGTTGCCGCGAACCTGTGCGCGGCTTCTGCCGGTCACCCGCCAGGATCATCCAACCACCGCCGCCGGCACAATAACGCCTGTCGTCGCCGGTATGTGGCCTAGCTCAGAGACGCCGCGAATTCCTCCAACTCGATCCGCTCGCCGGTCCTCCCCGACTCGGCGATTGCCAAAGTTATCAGCATCGCGTTGTAGCCGTCCTGGTAACTGGCGGCCGGGGCCAGCGGCAGGTCCGGGTTCAGCACGCAGGCCGCCCAGTGCGTGTAGAGATCAATGGTGAAGTCCCGTGCCGCCCCCTCAAATGACAGCGACCACATCTCCCGCGCATCGGTCGGGCCCGACGGATTAGCCTCGGTCGTGAAGGTGATGATGTTGCCCTGCTTGAATGCCAAACCGCTCTTGCCGATGACATCCAGCCGCTCGGGGACGCCGTTGCCGCCCATCGAGGACGAGATGTATCCGAAGACCTTGTCATTCCCCTCGCCGAACTCGATCTGCGCGCCGACGACATCTATTGCGCCGGCGTCCGACCACGTATCGCGCCGCAGGGAGGCGAACACGGCGGTCGGTTTGCGTCCGGCCAGGAATGGCACCATGTCAATGTCGTGGCTGATGAAATCCATGATGCCATCGAAGGGAGCGGGGGAGAGGTACTTGGGCACCAGCATCCCGCGCTGGCGGGCGAAGATGATCTGCAAAGGCTCGATCTGGTCGGCCAACTGCTTCATCTTCGCGTACACCGGCCCGAAGCGCAACTGGTACGAGAGAGCGGCCCGCAGCCCCGCCTCCGTCACCGCCTCCAGCATCTGCTTCGCCTCGGCAGCCGAGGCGGCCATCGGCTTCTCCGTCACCAGGTGCCGACCCGCGCCGATCGCCTCCATCGCCAGCTTGTAATGCAGCGGCGTTTGCACGCATATGCCGACTGCCGGTATGTCGTCGCGCGCATATAGCTCCGCCGTGCTGGCTATATATTCGGTATCGAACTTCTCCGCCGCCGCCTTCCCGGCTTGCGCATCAATGTCGCAGACCGCCGCGAACTCGATGTTGGGGGAGTTGGCGATGGCGTTGGCGTGCGATTGGCCGCGTCCGCCGGCCCCGACAAGCGCTACTCGTAGCTTGCTCATTGTTACATCCTTTCGCTGCGCACCTTGGGATGCGCGTGCTGATTGCTCTTGCACTCTTCGCCGTTGACAGGCCCGATTCCTCATGATTCTTGTGACATCGCCCCACTCATGCAGGAGAATCGCTGTGAACAAAGCAACCTATCCGGCGTCAGGCATGTTTGAGTGTCCGGACCCCGGTGGGCAGGTGCCGCATCCTGTACGCGGGCCCGTCACCGACGTCGGTTCCCAGGAGAGTGTGAGATGATGAAGCAGGGACGGGCGGCAGGGGTGCCGGTCGTATTGCTGGCGGTACTGCTTACGGTAACCGGTTGCGGCGGTGGAGGCGGCAGCTCGGCTGTCACCGTGACCCTCAACGCCGACAGCATTACCATCACCGCAGGCGATACCGTTACCCTTACCTGGAATTCCACCAGTGCGACCGCCGTGCTGTCATCCAACTTCGGCGCTGCCGCCGTCAACGGCACAGTGCAGGTGACGCCGGCGCAGACCACCACCTATACGATTACGGTGAGCGGCCCCAGCGGCCAGGCCACCGACAGCGTCACGGTTACCGTCAACGTACCCGGAGCGCCCACGGTCACACTGAACGCCGACCGCACCACCATTGACTTCGGCGAGAGTGCCACCCTGACGTGGTCCTCGACCAACGCCACGGCGGTGGTGTTCTCCAACTTCGGCGCCGCCGACGTCAGCGGCTCGACGGCGGTTTCCCCGGCCGTCACGCTCATCTACAGGATTACCGTAAGCGGCCCCGGCGGGCAGGCTACTGCAGAGGTAACCATTACTGTCGGCGCTGCGCCGGCTCCGACGGTGACGCTGGCAGCCGACGATGCGGATATCGTCCTCGGCGAGACCGCGACACTGACTTGGACCTCGACCGACGCCACCGCCGTGGTGTCATCCAACTTCGGCGCTGCCGCCGTCAATGGCAGCGTGCAGGTGACGCCGGCGGAGAGCACGACTTACACGATCACCGTGAGCGGCCCGGGCGGCGAGGCCACCGCTGATGTCCAGGTCCGGGTGACCACCACCGGCGACGTGGGAGTAATCATAGACTGAGCGCGGCATGACCATCTAGGCGTCGGGTTTGATTTGCTGGAGGCTGATGAGAGTGGGACATGGCAGGCTGTTGGGGCTAGTGATGGTCGGGGCGGCGCTGCTGCTCCTCATGGGCTGTGGAGGCGGCGGGGAAGATCGAGAGCCGACCGGCTGCGGCTGTGGCTCGGTCGGAGTCAAGATAACATGGCCCGAGCGGCCTGCGGGCGTGGAGACGGCGCTGATTCCCGCAGCCAGCAACTCCATCAAGGTCGAGGTGATACCCGGCGCGGCAGGTGCTCCCACGCACACTGCAACCATCAACCGGCCTGATACCGAGGCGCGCATAGACGGCGTCGAGGCGGGAGCGGCAGTGCTGCAAGCCACCGCATACCCGCAGGCAGGTGCCGCCGGTGTGGCCCAGGCGCGTGCGGAAACCAACATCAACGTGGTCGCCGGCGCCTACACCGAGTGGCCGCTGACGCTGGCTTCGACGATAGACCATGTTGACGTCACACCCAATCCCGCCGCCGTGGATGTCGGCGATACGGTTGCCCTGGCCGCCACGGCCAAGAACGCCGACGGTGAGACGGTGCTGGTAGGTGGCGCTGCGCCGTTCGGTTGGGCGGTGCAGACCGGCGATACGCATGTCACCGTTGACGCCGCTGGGGTGGTAACCGGAACATCGGCGGGCCAAGCGGTAGTCAGGGCCACCGAGCAGGAGTCGGACGTGTCGGGCACCGCCACGGTGAACGTGACGGAACCGCTGCAGCCGCCCACGGTGGACCTGACGGCCGATCCGGACACCATTGCACTCGGCGAGGCCAGCACGTTGCAGTGGACTTCCACAAACGCCACCGAAGTGGTGAATTCGAACTTCGGAGCGACCACCGTCAACGGCACGCTGCAGGTGACGCCGACGGAGACCACCACGTACACGATTACGGTGGGCGGCCCCGGCGGTCAAGCCGCCGACACCGCCCAGCTGACGGTAACACTCACGCCCACCCAGGGCAAGATCGCATTCGATACCGATCGCGACGGCAACACTGAAATCTACGTCATGAACCCCGACGGCAGCGACCAGACCAGGATCACCAACAACCCGGCGGCAGACTACGATCCGGCATGGTCGTTCGACGGCAGCCAGATCGCGTTTGTGAGCAGCCGCGACGCCAATTCGGAGATATACAAGATGAATGCCGACGGCAGCGGGCAAACGCGCCTCACCAACAACGCCGCCACCGACGACCAGCCCGCGTGGTCCCCGGACGGCTCGCAGATCGCCTTCGTCAGCCGCCGCGACGGCAACGACGAGATCTACGTCATGAATGCCGATGGCAGCGGCCAGACCAGACTGACGGCCGTTGCCGCAGCAGCCGGCGGGCCGCTCAGGCTCACCGACACCCCGGCAACCGATGGCGGCCCCGCCTGGTCGCCCGACGGCAGCAAGATCGCCTTCCACAGCGAGCGCGACGGCAACTCCGAGATATATACAATGAACCCCGACGGCACCAACGTGACGCGCCTCAGCTACACCTCTCTGACCGACCGCGAGCCGGCATGGCATCCCGCAGGCACCACACTCGCCGTCAGCACCTTTTGTACTTGCAACGGCCGCTTCCAGATATACGTCTCCGGCATCTCCCACTGGGCGGCCTCCAGGATCACCTACTCGTATGCCTTTGACGTGCATCCGAGCTGGTCGCCTGACGGCAACTGGATTGCATTCGAGCGGCAGGGCGGGGCCACAAACGGGATCTTCACCATCGGGGCCGACAGGAGCGGGCAGGTCCATCTGACGGACGGCCGCAGGCCCTCCTGGAGCTGGGCCGGACCCTAACCGACACATGCGCCAGGGGGAACCATTTCTGCGGTAGGGGCGCACTGCGTGCGCCCCCCTGGACCCCCCTCCGCCAAAGACTCCTACAAGGTCCACCGCGCCGCCACCGCGCCCTTACCTCTTGCTAGCGCGAAGGGCTGCGGGCGCACGCAGTG
>CAZJVY010000060.1:0-24964 GCA_964549395.1 uncultured Armatimonadia bacterium
GGCGCTTCGTGCACGACCAGCAGCCTGCCTGTCTTGCGGACCGACTCCATGATCTTCTCCACGTCCAGCGGCACCAGCGTCCGGGGGTCCACGACTTCCACACTGATTTCGCCGGACAGAGCGTCAGCCGCAGCCAGCGCCTTTGTCACCGCGTATGACAGAGCCACCAGCGTAACATCGTCACCTTCGCGCTTCACCTCAGCTTCCCCCAGCGGCACCGACCACGCCCCTTCCGGGACGAGCTGTGTCGTGGGCCGCAGCAGCCGATGCTGGATGAACACGACCGGGCCGTCATCGCGGATGCTTGATTTCAGCAGCCCCTTGGCATCATAGGGGGTGGACGGCATGACGACCTTGAGCCCCGGTGTGTGCATGAACCAGGCCTCGAGGCTCTGGCTGTGATGTCCGCCCTCCCGTGTGCCGGCGCCGGCGGGTGTCTTGATGACCAACGGGACCCGGAATTCCCCGCCCGACATCAGATTCATCTTCGCCGCCTGGTTGCATATCTGGTCCATGCAGACGGTCACGAAATCGCAGTACATGATCTCCACGACGGGCCTAAGGCCGGCAGCGGCGGCACCTACGGCCAGCCCGGTAAAGGCGGCCTCGGAAATGGGAGTCTGCCACACGCGCCGCTCGCGGAACTGAGCGAAGACGTCATCACCCGGCTCGCGCACCGGCCCGATGTCCTCTCCTATGAGGAAGACGCGCTCATCCCGTTCCATTTCTTCGCGCAGTGCCTCCGCAACGGCGGCCGCATAGGTTATCTCTCGCATCAGTGAACTCCGGTTTCGGAATATGATGGTTACTCGACGATGAACTGCTGCAGGAATTCGGCGCTCGGCAGCGGACTGCTGACGGCAAAGCGCTCTGCCTCATCAATTTCCGTCAAGACGTCGGCCTTGACGGCATCCTGCTCATCCTCCGACATCAATCCATCGGCGACAAGGCGGCCCCCCAGCACCTCGATTGGGTCACGCCCTTTCCATCCCTCACATTCCTCCGCGTTAGCGTGGCCGCTCATCGCACCGGCGTGGCCGTGAAAGCGGTAGGTCTTCGCCTCGATGAAGCTGGGACCGTCGCCGTCTCTGGCTCTCGCCACGGCCTCAGCAGCAACTTCATACACAGCCAACACGTCCTGCCCATCCACGATCACCCCTGGGATGTCAAAGCCGGCAGCCCGCGGCGCGATGTCTTCGGTTGGGAAGGCAACCGGGAGGGGCGTAGTGGCTGCGTACAGATTATTCTCGCACACGAACAGCACAGGCAGCTTCCAGGTTGCCGCCAGGTTCATGGACTCGTAGAGGACGCCCTGGTTGGCGCCACCGTCTCCGAAAAAGGCGACCGATACGGTGCGGGTGCCGCGATACCTCGCCGCAAATGCGGGTCCTAACGCAAGGGGAATCTGCGCCCCGATGATTCCGTTGCCCCCGAGGAACCCGTGTGCGGCGTCGAAGAGGTGCATCGAGCCGCCACAGCCTCTTGAAACGCCATTGGCGCGGCCCATCAGCTCGGCCAGCGCTCGCTTCACGTCGCCGCCCTTGGCGATGAAGTGACCGTGGCCCCGGTGGCTTCCGGTTACATAATCGCTATCATCCAGGAGGGCACAGACCCCCACCGGGACCGCCTCCTGCCCGATGGAGAGATGCACCGCTCCCCCGATCATGCCCGAACTGGCAAAGTCGTAGATGGTGCTGGTGAGCAAAGCTTCGGTCTGCTCTGTTTCCGCAGCATGTGTATCCTGCTGGAAGTAGCCCTGGTAATCATAGAACTTCGCCAGTCGCTCCTCGAAGAGGCGAATGCGGTACATCTGCTTCAGCATCTCGACCATCAGTGCGCGATCTGCCATGGGGTCCTCCTTCAGTGGTTCATCGTGGGAGTATTCCGTCGGGGTTGCGGCCATACCTGCGCGTTGCGGCCTGGTTATGGGGCAATGGCGAGGGTGCCGTGTGCGAAACCGCACTGCTGAGCGGCATACCCCATGCCTTCTGCCCCGATCCGTCGAAGGCGCACCTGCTCGTCAGCCCCGGCCGGGGGCACAGTCAACAGCAAGCAAGTCAAGGCAATCGCGGCTGTCAAGTGCATGGGTCTCTCCTTGCGACCACTGGTTCCCACCGCCGCGCTGCCGCTGCCGGATTCGACTATCATCTGCTCCCGCCCGCTACGCATCCATCTCGGTGACCGCCACCTCGCGGTTCTCACGCGCCGAGAGGTAGATCGCGTCCATGAGCAGGTTCGTTTTCGCCGCCTCCTCAGCAGTTACGCGCGGCGGACGGCCCTCCTCCACCGCACTGACGAAGTCCTCGATGACCGGGTAATGGATATTCTCATGATTGGGCGACTCTATCTCGTATGTGTCACGCCCCACCGTTTTCAGCACAGTCGGTCCGTCGTAGGGATGCCACTTCACCTTGGCTTCGGTGCCGACGATCTCGAACTCGTGCGACCAGGTCTTTGAGTTCCAGTGGAAGCTGGCGATGACTTGTGGGCCGCCCTCGTATTCCATCACCATCGCGGCGGAATCCTCGACCTCGAAGCAGTGCGTCTGGGTGGCGGTTTTGGCGTAGAGGCGAACCGGCAGCCCGAACAGCCCGATCATAACATCGAACATGTGCGAGCCCATGTCCGGCAGTACTCCCCCGCCGGATTTCTCGAATGTCAGCCGCCAGGCCTTGGGGTCATCCGCCGTCAGCCCAAACCACGTGAAATAGTGCAGGCGGATGAGCACGACCTGGCCGAATTCGCCGCTGTGCAGCATTTCCTCGGCCATCCGGTAGCGAGGGTAGAACCGGCGGTAGTAGGCCGCACCACAGGCGTTCTCAGAGGCTTCGGCGGCGCGCATGAGTTCACGCGCCTGAGCGTGGCTCACGCCGATAGGCTTCTCAACCAGAACGTGCTTGCCGGCCTCCAGCGCAGCCGCGGCCTGTGGAGTGTGCAGGAAGACCGGGGTTGCGACGTACACCGCCTCAATCTCATCGTCCTGCAGCGCCTCGGCATAGTCAGTGTACGCGTGCGCCTGGCATTCGGCTGCCACATCCTCGGCCCGCTCCCCGACAAGATCGCAGACGGCCACGATGCGGCTGCGTGGCTCGGCGGCCAATGCACCGATGACGCGCTTGTGCGCGATGTCTCCCGTACCGACCAACAACCAGTTCATGACCTTCTCGCTCCTTACGTGTCTTCGCATCCGCACCGCTCAAAGCGGCACACCGCTTACACCTATCCTCGCGACGCCCCACCGATTTGCCACTGGCGCTTCTAGATGCGGGGACCGGCATAGGCCACGTCCATGCTGCTCACAATGCCTCGCCTGTTCATCACATTGACCCCGCGACATTCCACCGAGTTGATGCCTTCGTGCATCGGCCAGTCGAAGTCGGCGCTCCGTGGCTCCCAAGTCCCGCCATCCACCCGCACCTCATAGTGGTCAAAGAAAGGCATGCAATGGTCGAGACTAACCTTGAGCCGCGCGCCACTCTCATCCCATTCTGCTGCTGCGGATATCCTGACCATGTTGACCGACCAATACATGTCCGCCATGCTGGAAGTCCAGCGGGTCTCCCCGGCCGCCCCGAAGTGCTTGATGAAGGTGGGCAGGCATCGGTCGTCCACCCACTCACGGCCCGCAATCGCCACTCTGGCGTAGTAGTCCATCATGCGATGCCGGCCGAACCGCTCCAGCAGCAGACGCACGGCTTCGTCATCGTAGTCACGCAGATACGCCATTCGCTCCCTCAATATCTCCACTGTGCGGCCGGATGGTACCACGGGCGGGGGCTGGTCCTGCATCATCTGCACCTCGTCGGCACGCCCGCCCAGCCATGCATCCCTGATCTCCAACGCGTTCAGAGGCACGCCGTCGCGCTCGTAGTGAACGTTGGTATCCGGGTCCATCAACACCCACTTCTCGCGCTCGTTCGACCACATTTCCGCCACCGAGTGACCGATATTGCCCAGCCGATAGTCACGCGGGAATTCGCAATCGGCCAGACTGATCCCCACGCGGCGAGCCGGCCAGCCCAAGGCAGTGGCGCACTGGGCCAGAACCAGAGTATAGTAACCACAGGTGAACAGCTCACCCCGGGCAGCCTCGCGCAGGATGTCCAGCGCATCCTTTACCTTGTCGAAGCTATGCGACCAACCGTGATTCCAGCGGCTGCGCACCCAGCGTTTCAGAGCCAGGAAGCCATCAAACTCCGAATCGCAGTGGGCAACGACGCGCTCCAGATCGAACTCATCACGCAGTTGGGCTGTTCGTGCCTCATTGGGATCACCGTACTCCATGGACCGGTAGTCGCCGATGAAGTCTCTCACATCGTACTTGACGATCCTGAACTCACCCGGAACCTGGCGCCTGCTCTGCTCATCCATTGCGCTGTTATGCCCTCCCTGTGGGGCTCAGTTGCTCTGCGTTGCGTAGTGGACTGCGACGGATCTGCTCGCACCTGCGCCCAAGTCCATCTCGACGACGCTCCAGCCCAGCCTCTCGTGGGCAACGGGAGCTACAGCGAGTGGTTCTCGGTCCATTGTCGCCGACTGTGGAGTGCGATCTCCACATGGCGGCAACATGACCGTCAGCCCGGCCACCGGCAGTCGCGCACTGATCTCGAAGGTCAACTCTCCAGCGTGCGGATTCCAGACGACCTGCTGAATCTGCACTGCCCTTCGCGCATCGTTGAATTTCAGCCACTCGCCCGCATTGACGCTCGGCAGGCCGTAGTCGCGTGTGGCCTGCAGCACTCCCTTGAACCAACGCTGACACGAGACGCTCCCCCTGCCTGCCAGGCTGATCGGGTGGAAATAGGGGTGATACGCGCCGTGGAAGACCTCGGCCGTATTGCGTATGAGCCCGCGCGAAAGCTCCAGCGCCTCGTCCTCCGTGGCAACCGGCAGTTGATTCTTGGGGCTGCAGGTGCCATCTTCCGTCTGAATGGTGCTCTGCTCATAACAATCGAGCACATTGCCGTTGCGGTCGATGAACTTCACGGGCAGTGCACTGCAGTTGAGATATCCTGAAGTCCACCGCACTCCGGCCGCGAAGCTCGTATCAAGCCTCAGCCCACATTCGGTGAACACGCGTGGCGTCTCGTCCCAACCAGGGAAAACGGTGCTGTGGCTCCGTAGGGAAGTCGGCTGGAATCCGAACTTGGCTTTGAAGCGCGACACTATCCCCCTTACCTCACTGCGCCATTCCGCCATCCCTGGCATCGCGCCGGTCCACGGATGCGGGCCGAAGTCGTGCCCGCGAGCCACCATCTCTGCTACCTGCTCTCGCGAGAAGTCCTCGATCTGCCGGTCCATGAAGTAGAACGTGTACTTGACGCCGAACGGCTGAATCGCGTCCACCACCCAGAGCAAATCTTCCCAGACCATGCCGTCTCCGTCACCATTTACGAAGAATACCCCGGGCGCTGAGCGCGGAAAGTGCCAGAGCCTAGGCAGCGGCAGCGCATCCTGGGTGAGCCCCCTGATGACCCTCACAAGGATGTCCTGGTGCACATCGGACTGAGGGACATGCCTTAACTGGAAGTCTCTCATGCCGACGAAGGCATCGTCGGCGGTGAACTTCCCGTCGCGGTTGGCATCGGGATTCGTCCCCGTGCTGGCGTTCGCGGCCCTTCCCTGGTGGGCCAGCACGATGCAGTCCGCCAGATCGTAGGTGAAGACCACGCCCGCGCCATGCCCCGTTCTCTCCAGCGCAACAGCAGGGAATACGCTGCGCTGGTGCAGTTGTCCGGCGGTGAAAGCCAACACCTCCGCATGCTCGTTGGCGTAGATGTCGTTCTCGCCGGGGCATTGCAGATCAGGAGCGGGGAGCTGCCCCATCCACGGGTGGTCCGTGTTCACGCTTATGTAGGCGTCGGGTGCTATGGAGTACTTGTCCCCCGCCGTCGTCAGGCCGAAGAGCGTCGCCCAGTCACGAGGCGGCTTGAGCACGACGACCTTCCCGCCGCCGCTCATGTAGGCGGCAACTGCCTCCTGGTTCATCTTCGCGGCGGCGCCGCTGGAGAAGACGACTAGCGCATACTGTGCCAGCTCGCCGGCCGACACGTTCACATCATCGGTTCGCCTGTCGTAACAGTTGTACCCTTCGGTGAGCAATATCTCCTCGAGGTACATGTCGAAAGGGTGCCGATCATCACGGGCCATCAAGAGCAGAATGGGTGTACCCGCCTGCTTGTGTGTCATCGCGTGCTATCCCTCTACAGTGCCATATTCATGTGTACGAGGTTCGCTTGCCTTTCACGGCGTGAGAAGGCAGATCTCTGAGATGGCCTCCCTGATGTCGGTTTCAACCTGCAATCCGCCGCAGACCAAGACGATCCCCGATGGCAGCAACGCGGCTTTGTGCTCATGTACGGCTACTCGGAGAGAAGCGACTGAAGCGAGGGTGTCGCTGCGAGGGTCGAACACCTCACAGGACGCAACGGTATGCGGTCGGCCGATGCCGTTGAGGCCGCCCGTGATGAGCACCCGCCCATCGTCCAGCAAGGTCGCCGTATGGTCCATGCGTGGCTCGGCCATGCCCGGTCCGGCGGCGAATGTGCCGCTGTCCGGGTCAAACAGCTCGGTGCTGGCCAGTTGGCAGCCCGCACTGGCGCTGTGGCCTCCCGTAATCAGAATCCGGCCGTCATGCAGTACGGTCGCCGTGTGGCGTGAGCGGTCAGCCAGCATGGCACCGGCTGGCTCAAACTGCCCTGTGCCCGGATCATACAGCTCTGCGGAGTCAAGGCTCTGCTCACCTGGATACTGCGTCCCGCCGGTGATAAGCACCCGGTCACCGTCCAGACGGCAGGCCGCGTGTCCGAAGCGGCCGAAACACATCTCGCCGGTGGGCCGGAAGGTCCTGCTTGCGGGATCGAAGATATCACATTGCGCCACAGAGGTGACACCGCCAACGAAGCCGCCGGTGATCAGTACGCACCCGTCCGCGAGCAATGTCGCCGCGTGCAGCTCCCGGGGCGCGGACATCTCCGAATCGAGCAGAACGAAGCCCTCACCATCGAACAACTCGGCGGTGCGGGATGTCGAGTACGGGGGCACAAAGCCGCCGGCGATGAGCACAGTGCCGTCGAGCAGCGGCGTGGCGGTATGGAAGGCCCGGCATTCGTGCGGCTCCGGCGCCGCCAGCACCCGGCCGGCCGCGTGGTCAATGATTTCGGCCCCGGTAACGAAGGCGTCACCCGGGCCGAGGCCGCCATGCACGAGTATCCGTCCTTCTCCGAGACAGATGGCGATATGGGCGTAACGCGGGGCAAGCAGGCGCGTCTGAGACCACGCCAGTCCGACAACGGCCAGCAGCAAGGCCGCGCTAACTGAGAGAACAAGAAGGCTCTTAGGTGCTTGCACGAAGCATCCCCGTTGCTCCTGCTTGGATCAGAGCGCGCTACGGAGTGGACGCGCCGTCAGAAATTGTGTATCTCCTCCACCATGGCCAGATAGTTCTCGTAGGGAATGTAATCCAGCGGACTGGTATTGCAGGCGGCCACGTACCGCCCGCCTTCTGCGCCGACCGCCAGCATCCGCTTCGTCTGGGAACGCACCTGTGCAACGGTGGCGTGGGTCAGGAAGACCACATCCATGTTCCCCATCAGCGTTATCTGCGACCCGAAGCGGCGCTTGATGTCCCCCAGGTCGTTGGCGGCGGCCTCGACCCCGTGGAACGCGCTGAAGCCCAGTTCTATCAGCAGCGGCAGCAGTTCATCCGCTTTTCCGTCACTGTGCAGCGTGTAGGTGATCCCGGCGTCACGCAGTGGTGCTACCGTGTCGCGGGTCCTGTCGAAAACCAAATCTCTGAACATCCGTGGATTCACCATCAGGCCGTTCTTGAAGGCGCAGTCGCCGTCGAACAGCACCACGTCAACGCCAAGAGGGATGACCACCTCACTGATCGCGGTTCGCACCCCCTCCTCGACCCAATCGAACAATGCCTCGATGTACTCCCGGTCATCGTAGAGCAGGTAGGACAAGTTCCCCAGGCCCAGGGCGATACTGACAACATGGAAGGACCACGGCACGTAAACGATGGTGACCATCCCGGCCTCGCGTGCGGCGGCCATACGCTGCCGGCCCTCGTCCCGGGCGGCACTCCAATCGGGATCGGGCCGGGCGTACAACTCATCGAGATCCACCCGTCCGCCCTGTATGTAGTGCGATGTGCCGTCTGATGCAACCGCGCTGCTGGCTCCCAGGTGGCGCGCGGGCACGGGAATGCGCAGGTACTCCCACCTCATGCGGCGAGCGAACGCAATCTCGTCGGCGATTCCGTCAATGGGCGCGCCGAGGACGTGCTCGGCCAGGCCGCTCATCCCGAACCACACTTCCCAGAACGGTACCCCGTCCGTTGGTTCGCCGTGCAGCGCTCGCATCAAGTTGCTATCGGAAACCGCCATGTCATGTCCTCCGACGTGTGTGTGTCTGGCCGCATCATGGCCCCCGCCTGAGAATAGGTCATTGTGCTGTTCCCACGCCGCTGCTACCTCACGCCCCCGAGCCTTCCTCCTCCGCAATGCGTGCAAGTAGGCTGACGGCTTCCGGGCAGCCATACATGCTCGATGAATACGTCTTCCCGAAGCCCCGCAGCTCTTCCGGGTCAGACAGAGACTCGGCCACCGACTTGAGCCGCTCGAACTTCGCCTGCCACGCTTTCCGGAGAATTCGCAGATGCTCGGGATTGCCGACCATCTTGACGCTGCTGGCCAGCGCCATGACAGTGACCCCATACTGGTTGACTGCGGCAGTCATTGGGCAAGATGTGTAGCGCCAGGCACTGGCTTCATCACGCCATGTGTCATTGTTCAGGTGCGTGATGCCGCGTCCGACCGCCTCAGGGATGCGTTCGTCTCCCGTCAATTCATGGTAGCGGCTCAGGCCATTCAGTCTGACGGCGGTGATAAAGCCGGCTTCTCCGACGTGCTTGCGCGTGGTGCAGTAGCAATGCCCCCACGGGAGCTCGTAGAGCCAGCCGCCGCAATTGGGATCCTGCTCCCCGAGTGCGTCATCCGCCAGCAACCGCATGGCCTGCAAGTAGCGCTCCTGCGGGTCCATGTCATGGGCGCCGGCGATGGCAAGCATGGTCCAACCGTTGGTGCGGCCGCAGTGGCTCCAGCCCTTGAACTGGTATTCCCTGTCTTCCACCAACTGCGCAAGATTGGCCCCTATCTTGTTGACCGTCTCCTTCACCCACGGGTCGCCGGTCAAAAAGTAGTGGTATGCCATGCCTTGTGTGAAGATGTGCCCGAGGTTGTAGGGGTCGAGGCACAGGTAGGGCTCATCCGTCTTGCCGATGCCCAATGACACATAGAGCTCGCGTATGCGGTCAACGCTGTGGAATCCGCCGACATGCCCGATTGAGTGCTCGTGCACCATCCCAGGGCGGCAGGGATAGGTCGGATCGTTCTCCATGTCCTCCTCGAAGTACCTGCGCAAATCTTCGTTGATGTGGTGAATTACATCAACCTCACTGGTGTGCCGAGCGGCCGTGTCGCCCGCATGGAAGTATTTGGGGTCACCAGTGCGCGCGAACTGCACGAGGATCTGCTTTGGCGTGTCGTACTCGTGATTGCCCCAGTTGCAGTTGCGCTCGCCCCACCAGTCACCCCAGTTCATCGCCCCATAGTCGCGCTGCAACTCAATTGACCGGCAGTAGGCCTCGAATAGATTATCCGCCCACTCATCATATTCAAGCATGGCGGGATGGCCTGCCGGCAGAATCTCGCCCCAGACGTCTGTGCCAATGGCCTGGGCAGGATCGGCGGCAGGCACCAGCGGGGCATTGGCAGCCCTGGCCAGAGAAGCTCCATCCCCATCCAGGTCCACCCACACTTGCCAACGCCGGGCCTGACCCGTTCTCAGACGGTAGCAGTCGCCCTCAAACAGGTAGTCGTGCTTGTACCACGGCCCCATGTGCCCGAAGAGGCCTTCACCGAAGCTGGGGAACAGCCCGATCTTCAGAGACGCGCCATCCGCCTCGATGCTCTTGGGCCACTGCTGCCAGAAATCACGGAGGGCCACCGCTACGGTCCCCTCCCCGTCATCGAATTCAGCCCAGCCTGGAGCCTTTGCCCCCTCGCCTGCCGCGCCCTCGAACACATACTTCTCATCATCAACCTGCAGCAGCCGCACTCTGGGTTGCGGGTTGCCCATCCAGCCGGGCTCTCCACCCAGATTGGCGGACTTGACCCCGTGTCTGGGAGCCAGTTCCAGGCAGACCTCGCGTACCCGTTGCACCACCCCGGAATCGGCGTCAATCAGGATGAGCGGCTCAAGATGCACCTGCGGCCTGCCCGCGAAGACCGATGCCCACAGGCGGAACCCGAACAGCCGCTTCCCCTGCGCCGTCTGAAATGCTCCCCTGATGACAATGGTTGAGCGCAGCTCGCCGCAGGTCTCGATCTCGGCTGACTCGACTATGCCCTCACAGCGCTCACCTTCGCGATCCGTCACCACCAAGCGCACGTCAATGCGGTCGGAGATGCGAAGCAGTGCGTTCGTGGCCGGCGTCACTTCGATACTGCCCGAACGGAGGGCAGCCTGGGGCTGCGCATCTACCTGCACTGGGACCTGCGGCTTAGGCGACGCCGCATCGCCGGCCCAACGGAGGGTGTAGGTTTGAGTGCCGCCAGCGGGTGGCCGTGCCTCGAAATCCAGCAACACCCAGCGAGCACTGCCGTCATCCCATCGTCCGATGACGGCGGCCTGCAATGGCACAGGCGTACCACTCTCATCATGCAGCAAGAAACGGCTGTCGGCAGGCGCGGCTCCCCTAGCAAGCGGCACACCGCCTCGTACAGGTCGTGCCAACTGCAAACCTGTCATATCGCTGACAGAGATTCTCAACTCATCCATCGTGTGGTGTTCCTCCATCTCATTATGTGCTAGCCGATGAGCGCACAAAACATGGCTGATTCGGCGTTTTGCGTGCCTTGGTTGCACGGACGATTCTCACAATCCCGGCCATGTGTATGCGCTCAAGGTCGGCCCATCGGTCGCCACGATGACCTCCAGCCTGCCATCGCCATTGACGTCCCTTGCCGCGATGAACTCGACCAGGCCGGGGGTCTGCCCCTGTGCGAGCACTACTCCATCGGCCGAGACGACGAACACCTGCCCGGCGTCATTACCTGCCAGAACCTCCGGCTTGCCGTCACCGTCCAGGTCCGCAACTTCTACGGCGCGCACGCAATCGCCCAGCGCACGCGTCCACAGTATGCTGCCATCAGCGTTGAACGCATAGAGGATGCTGTTGCGCGAGCAGGCCACGATCTTGGTGGTGCCATCTCCCCCCAGATCGGCCAGCCGGACCGTGTCCACGTCAACTCCCGTGTCGAACGACCAAGCGGGAGCGGGTGCCCATATGCCAGGCAAAGTGTGCGTCATATCGGTGAACTGGAGTGCCGGATCGAACTTGGTCACGGAGACCGGGCCGTAGCGCGAGCCGGTGACAATCTCCGTGGTTCCGTCGCCGTCAATGTCCGCAGTCTGCAGTCCGGGCCCAGGATTCTTCACACGGAAGACCATCTCCCCTCCCAGGTTATACACATTGGTTTCGTAGAAACTCGTGGTGCAGGTGATCTCCTCCCTGCCATCGCCGTTAACGTCCCGGAACTGCATGTTGTTGGGCCGGTGCGCGTAGTTCAGCCGCTCCCAGACCTGTTCGCCGTTGGGACGCAGCGCGTAGATGTGCATGTTGGTCGAGCCGGCAACGATCTCTCTGGCGCCGTCGCCATCAACGTCAATCGCGCCAATTACCTCGATGGCACCGGGCTTTGCCCCCCACGATTCGTTGGGCGTCCCCGGGGTAGTCGGTGACGCGATGCGGCTCAGTTCCTTCCCAGCCGCATCGAGGATGATTATGTCGCCGCCTTGGCTGGGGTAGCGGCCCGTACCCACCACCAACTCCGTCGCGCCCTTACCTAGCAGATCGCCGGCCCATAGCGAACAGACCCAGGTCCCTGCATCGTACTCCCATAGCACCTTGCCGGTACCATCGAAGCACCGCAGGCAGTTATCCTCTGCCCCCATCAGCAGTTCATTGTGCCCATCACCGTTGACATCCGCTTGGGTGAGCAGTCGGGGCTGTGATTCATTGGCCTGCTCGCCGCGCCAGGCCCACAATTGCTCCATGGGCGGTGCGTCCGACTGCAAGCGGGGCGCTGAAGGCGGGGGTATCGTGGCACTGCCCCAGGCGCGCTGCAGCGTCTCGCTTACCATCGCCATCTGCTCATCGCTGGGCGGTGCGAACTGGATCCTGTGCGCGCCGGATGGGACGGCGAGCGTAAGCCGACCATCCGACCAGGCAACTTCCGCCACACGCCGACCGTCCACTCGCACAGGTCCCTCACATGCTGCGAACGTCACTCGACAGGGCCTCTCCGCATCCAGAGCAAGACGGCCGCGCCTGAGGTCGCAATCCGCAGTAAGTGGCTGGTCGCTGTCAAGCAGTGCCGCGCCGCAGTGCAACACAGTGCCCTGGACAACGCTGAACGCATCGGGGCCTATTGAGTAGAGCTGGGCGGATACGCTCAGGTCGCCTTCCCATCGGAACGGACGACTGCCAAGCAGCTCGACCTCACCCCCCGGACTCCGCACAACGGCTGCCGCCTCCGCAAGCCTGCGGGCTGCCAAGACATCTCCATGCGGCAGCCGAGTGCACTGCAGCAGGTTCATGAAAGCTCGGCACTCTCCCGGCGCCAACGAAGCCGTATGGCTGGCCTCACACTGGTCCTGCTTGTAGAGCGATACTCTCTGCGCGAGCGCCGCATCGTCCAGGCCCTGCATGTGGAGCTGCACGTCCTCTCCGCTAACTATTGCGCGTCCATCAAGAACTGTTGGCTTGCGAAACAGCTTCCACCAGTCCTGCAGGACGTACTCGCCTGGTTCGACCGCACGAACCTCGTCAATCACCAGGAAATACCGCCCCTTGCTCCACAGGATATTGCGCGACCAGTCGGTGCCGTTATAGCTATGTAAGGTGCTCCGAACAGCCCCGAAATCGCGCAAGTCTGCCTTCAACTCCAGGTCTGCAAGCGTTGGTACCTTCTTGATTCCGCCTTCACCATTGCGGAAGACCACGACCACATTGTGTTCAGGCAGGCTCTTGACCATGTAGCCGCCGCTGTACAGCGCCCAGAGGCCCTTGTCTGTGTAGTTGACGATCTGGTTGCCGTCGGCGTGGCCGTGGTTGAAGCCTGACAGGCCGTCCAGGAGCAGGTAGTCGGCCTGTCGGTCGAGTCGCGAGCGGAACACGACCTTGTCATACGCCCGCTCTCTGGGTGGTGCGCCCGGCTCATTGGCACCCGCGTCATGGCACCAGCCCTCCGCCGCCACGACCGTGATCCCGTAGATGTCTGTCGGCTCGACAGGCGGTACGTCCGTGCTGTAGGTGTGATACAGGTTCCAGTCCCATCCACCCCAGCGCGTGAAGTTGTTAAACCACTGGTAGCGGCCGTCCTTGTAGTACCATGCGCCGATCCTCAGCAGGTTGGTGGCCGTGTCAGTCAGTAGACCTCCGGAGTCGCCGAAGCACGTATTGTACGGAACATTGGAGATGACGGCCGTCATCAGGTAATCGCACTGCTTGGCCAGATTGCCCCGCTGCATGTAGCGCAGGTCCCCGTTCGTCAGGCACCAGAGAGCGATTTCCGTCGCATAGGTGGTCTGGTAGCCGTTGGCCTCATTCGCCGGCTTCCAGAAGTGCGATTGCATCTCGTAGAAGTGTCGCAGCCGCCTGAGCGTCTCCTCGGCTCGTGGTAGACCCGGGCAGTAGCGGTGCAAATAGAGGGCGGCCAGGTTCCCCGCCTTCTCGGCAAAACCATAGTGGACCGGATGCTCTCTGGGTGCGTCCAACTCGTGAAGCCTCGGACATATCTCAAGACAGCCCAGCAGGAACCCGCACACAGCCGCCCGCTCCTCATCAGTGAAGACTGGCGCCTCCTCGATCTGGTCCCACACCGGCCCGAGATAGGCGATCGGGTAAAGATTCGACAGGTACGTCTCATCCTTGAGTGCGGGCAGCAGCGTTGGTATCGCCTGCTTGCATGATTGCAGGTAAGCGGGGTTGCCGGTACGGTAGTAGTTGAGGCCCTGCTCAACAAGCAGGTCGCACGCTCCGTATGGTGGTTTGGCTTCCGCTAGCTTGCCTGCTAGCTGCTCGTCGGAAAGCGGCGCAGGCGGCTTATCCACCTCCATCTCAACCAGGTGTGGCACCGTGAGGTCGCTGCCAGGCGTGATGTGAGCCAGCAGCCTTCCGACGCTGGCTTCCATGCCCGCAGCGTCACTGCCCCCGCAGAAGACTATGCCCACGCTCAGCGCTTCAGGATCATGCACGGTGCGCAACTCGTAGCGTCCCGGCCCCGGCTGGACCGCATCGGAAGCGACATAGTAGTTGTGATACAGTCGCTCGGCGACTTTGTTGGTCATCAGGTTGCCGATGACGATCAGGTTGCGCCGACCAATGCTCGCGGCCGCCTCGACGTCACTGATGACGGGCAGTTGGGCGTCGGTCGCGTCTCTCACAGCGTCCCTTACCCTAGCCGCGAGGTGGCGATGTCCCTCCTCTTCCGGAACTGCAATGGCGGCAACCGGCCTGCCGTCCTTCACAAGGGCAATCTCACCCATGGGCGGTCGGCCACGAGGAACGGGGGCCGGGGAAACGCCAAATGCGGCAACGGCTAGCAGGAGTGTCACTCCTGACACGACAACGACTCGTGATGCTGGCATTCGCGCACCTCACTGCTTTGGGGTGTTGACCGTGTTCCCGTCATCTGGCGGCGTGGGTAGAGCGCCTAGTCCAGCCGCGCACCGGCCCACACGGCATGGGCAATGCTGCGAGCCGACTGCCTGTCTCCGCGCAGGCGCCGACTGCTACTTCCTCGCGTAGTATGTCGTGCTCGGAATTCGACACGTGTCGCCGGGGCCTATGTCGCTGACCCACCACTGGCGGCGCCCGTCGCCATCGCTATCGTTGAAGACCGCCCCCAAATCCCCTTCAATGCTTTCCAAGGTGAAGGTCTTGCCGCTTACAGAGGCGATCCTGAAGCCTTTTGACTTGTCCTCATTGTATAGCCAGCGGCCCTCGTGCCTGCCCCCGTCAGTGTGGCCGTATCCCGACAGTTCGGTGGCGGAGGTCAGTGTCTTGGCTGCCATATTCGTCTCGGCGACTGCACCCATGGCAAGGACGAACAAGGTGTGCCCGAAGTCCAGCGTCGTAGTGCCGCCGGTGACCTTGGCGCCCTCGATGGTGTAGCTCGTGCGCTGCAGCTCGTTGCCCAGTATGGCCACATTGTCCCGGCAGGCCTCGGGCATCTTCAGGGCGATGTCAATGGTGATGCTGTTGTGCTCGAAATCCACGGTGAGCACCTTCCCCTCAGGAGAAGGAGCCGGGTTGAGCGAGAAGTCGCCGTACTCCAGCAGCGTCCCGTTCACGACAACAGCGCGTTGTATTCCGCGGTCGTCGAGCGTAAGCATGGCGAATTCCGCCGCCACAACGAAGGGCTTGTCCCCTCCTTTCCACTCGCACTTCTCCGCCGGCGTCAGGGAGCTATGGATCAGGTCCCGGACCGCGCCCCGCCGCACAACAAGGCCGACCGTTTCGTCGCTGGCGTTGTCCGCCTTCAGGCGCTCTGCGCCGGTTACGGCAGCCTGCCCACGGTGAGGCTCTGTAACCGCGATGTAGCTGCGGAACAACGCCTGGTCGCCGTCAGTGTCCAGTTCGTTATGGCCCAGCACGTACTGGATCGTGTTGGGATTGCCTGGCTGAAGCTCTGGGATGCCATCACCCGTGATGACCTCCTGTACGCAGCCGGCGGGCACAGTCGTGGTCATGGACAGACCCTCGTCCGGCTTCGTCCACATGGCCGACCAACTGCCGGTCGGTTTCATGCGGCGGATGTTGAACAGGTACTGGAAGCCGCTTTGACCGGCTTCAGCCAGCACCGGTTCAGCGGCGCGCAGGTCTTGACTGATGACGATGCTGTCGAGCTGCGCGTAGGTCTGCTCCGCCTGGGTGGCAGTCACCACCACTTCTGTCGCCGGCTTCTGCAGCTCGATTACCTCGGATATCCAGCGATTCCCGACCTTGCCCGAGGGTTCACAGGTCAGTGTCGCCGTTGCATCCCCAACCTTAATGTCTGTAATGTTGGTGCCCTTGTTGTAGTCGTACATTCGCATGAAGACCTTGATCTTGCCCGCCGGTATCTCCGGCGTCTCGATTGTGACCTCCGCGCCGGGCTTGCGAGTGAGAAAGCCACCTCCATAGATTGCCCATCCGTTTGACGCGGTCTCGCCGTAGAAGCCTTCCGTGATGAGGCCCTTGGCGGCGCGAAGATTCAGTGCGATGCCCCGCTTGGTTACCGTGGCCGGCGGCGTGCCCCCATAGGCGACATCCTCCCCGGCCAGCGTGCCCTTCTCCTGCACCGGCCCGAGTTCGCCGCCGGTCACGCTGAAGTCAGAGAAATGAGCTGGGCCGTGGTAGCTCCAATGGTGCTCGCTGCCGCCGCGCACGCGGAAAACGTCCAGAAGATAGGAGTTGTCGTCGGATATGTCCACCAGCGCGCACGTCCGCCGATACAGCGAGGCAGCAGTTCCGTAAGCGACCTCGGCGGAAGCGTCCATCAGCTTAACCGCCGGCGAGGCCGCCAGCGTATTGAGGTAGCCACGCTGCGCGGAGGTCTGAGGCATCTGGTTTATTAGCACGGAATAGTGGCTGGCAGTATTGCTCGTCCATCCCCCGCGCTTCGGCGTGCGGAAGGGCGTCGGATAGCCCATTTCCGGGAACATGGGATGCCCGTAGGCGAAGAAGCCCAGCGTCAGCCTGTCGCGATGCCCGTGGCCGCCCGTTGCGTCCCCGTAGTACATCGTCACGGCGCGCTGGCTGCCCTCCGTCCCGCTTTCGAGTATCGCGAGGCCGTAGCCGCCGAGGTTCCGCGTCTTCCACCCCATGTCCGTTCCCTCTTTGGCTACAATCGCGTTGACTGCTTCCTCGTCGAAATAGTCCTCCCACAAGTCCGTCGCCCTGGCATTCATCCGCTTGAGGGCCTTGGCATATTTGGGGTCACCGTAGCGCGTGAAGGCCCTGCCTTGCAGCCCCACACTCATAGCAACCGGACCGGAGCCCATTACCCCACCGGCATCACCGATACATGGGCAGAATTTGCCCGCCACGGTCAGGTCAATCCCGATATCGGCCATCTTCCTGAGCTTGGGATTGTCCCATATCTGGATGCCCAGCCTGGGCAGGAGTTCCGCCAGTTCGTAGAACTTGGAGCACCAGCCGGAGGAATAGCCGGGGGAGCTCTCTCCTCCGAGGCCGTCACGCCAGAACCCGTTCCACAGCAGGTCCTCGATGCGCCCGTTGCCCTTCATCAGCCAATCGCGCATCTCTTGCGTGGTGTGCCCGCGCGCGGGATCATCATTGTCCAGCACGATCGCCAGATGGCATCCGGTCCGCTGATGGGCGCCCATGTTGCCTTGCGCGTATCCCGTCAAGATGTCATCGGCCATCACATTGATCATCTTCAGCTCAATGAACTCGCGTGGATTGTCAATCCCCTTGTCCTTCAGAAACGCCAGTAGTTCCTTGTCCTGGTCGAAGACCGGGTAGATGGCATCGTATGCCAATGCTATCGTGCTGTCGTTCCCCGTCGTCCAAATGTAGTCCGATATACGGCCGTTGACCCCCCAGATGCCCTCGTGATAGCACTGGGTGGGGTAGTGGAAGTCTTTGTACTCCCCTGCGAGCTTCGCCATCATGATGGCGGCCTTGTGCGCGTAAACCGGGTCGCCGCTCAGCAGATATGCCTGGCCGAGACTGCCCATGCCGCCGATGATGTCGCGCGTCCACCGCTGCCAGAAGATGTAGTAGCTGACGAAGTAGTAGCGGTGTCCCTCCTTGTCAACCCAGCCGATGCCCTTGTCCGTAATCGGCATTCCTGACTCCGGTTCACCATCCTTGCCTGCCGTATTCCACGGCTGAAAGTCGTTCTCAGGGAACGTCCTCCCGCAGACCGGGCAGGTCACCTTGAAGGGCTTCTCCCGGTCCATCTTCCAGGGGTAGGCGCCGCCCTTGCGGATGATCTCCTCCCCGCAGTAGGGACAGTCCCTGCCGTGGCAGACGTTGATGGCCCTGAGCTGCTCGGGCGGAGGCACGAAATCCCAGAGCTCCTGATCGGACATCTTCAGGTACCAGTCGCCGCCGCTCTTCGCTGACGCAACCTGGCCCTTGGCCCAATCGTACTTCTCAATCTTTGCGTTCACCTTCGCCATAGTATCTTCATCATAGTACGTACGCGCGGTCTTGGCGTGCACAACACCGGCAATCAATACCAGACACAATATCAACAGCGCTCGGTTCATGATCCATCCGCTCTCCTCTCTCACCTGCGGGCCTGCTCTATACTCACCAATATTGGAGAACTGCACCGGCTTTACCTGTCTCGTCGTCGCGAGAACACGGCGATCCCTGACGTCTCGCGACCCAAGTCTGACTCCACGGCGGTCAATACAGCTCTTCCTCGACAACCAGCAGTCCCTTCACCAGCTCATCATGGATGCCGGCAAAGGGTAGTGTGCCCAGGATGAGCGGCACGGTGTCGGCCGCATACCCGCCGCGCTCAGCAGCCGTGCGGTCCGGCGCGTAGCCCAGAGTATCGTTAGTGATGCCCATGACAAGCGCAATCGGGGAACGCGCCCCCTGCCGGACATCATTCTTGATGGCCTGGAATGTCTCGAACGGCGACGCGAGGAACGCGATGGGACCTACGCGGAGGCCCTGCAGTTCCGTGGGCGGTTCCAGGGACTCGCCGGCCTGTGTCGCCGCGATTAGTCTCCTGTACGCAAGCGCGTACACCATCGCCAGGCGCACTTCGCGCGACGCATCACTCGCTCCTGGGGCATGCATGATAGCTTCTTGCTCGGCCAGCTTCTCCCGGAAGTAGTCAATGCCCAGCGCCTTGCGGCTGAAGGTGACCTGCTGCAGCGTCCATGCAAGCGCATCCGCCTCAATCGGCTGGGCGCAACGCATGCCTTCCCGCACGGACCTGGCATACCGCGCCGCTATCACGTCCAGAGCCAATAGCGACTCCTGCTCAGCCTTGTGCACCACGCAGGAGTTCACGTCGCCCTGGGCACCCTGCAGGAAAAGACCGACGGAGCCGGGATGCTCCCGTTCCAGCATGTTCGTCGCCACACCCGCATAGTCTCCGTGAATGTAGCGCGTCTGAGCGCAGCAAACCACAGGATGGCAACCGAAGTAGCTGAGAAAGCCTATAAGCCGGTCGCCGCCACGTACCGTCATGACATGGCAGGTAGTGTCGGTCAATTCCGGCTTCGCGGGTCGCCAGTCGTCACAAAGCACGTCATCCAGAGGCGGCGCGTCCTTGTCATATTCCCGGTTAAGCCCGATGCCCTCACAGGGCACCTCTGCGTGCGACAGCGTGGCCTCCTGGAGGCTATCTACAGCCTCGATGCAGGCCGCGGCGATGCGGTCCGGGAGCAGCTCCAGGTATGGCGGATCCGGCTCACCCCAGCCGTGATAACCCGCAGTGGCCGGTCCGCTGTGCGTATGAGTACAGTGCACCATGACAGCATCTGCCTCGACGCCGGTTGCAGAGCCGACAAGCTCGCGCACACGCCCTGTCGCGGGGGCGGTGATGCCCACCAGATCATTGCCTGATAGGATCAGCGTCTTCCCGTCCTGCTCGACGGCCATGGCCCGCGACC
Source organism: uncultured Armatimonadia bacterium (assembly GCA_964549395.1). Taxonomy (GTDB): domain Bacteria; phylum Armatimonadota; class Zipacnadia; order Zipacnadales; family UBA11051; genus UBA11051. The sequence goes on from CAZJVY010000060.1 coordinate 19,720, forward strand.
ACAGCCGGTCGCGGACGGCGATTGAGTGCCGGTTGATGAAGGCGCCGAACCCCGACAACTCTACCCCAACTCTGGGCGTGATGTCGGTCTTGGCGAAGCCAAATCTCATTGCCATTCTCTCCTATTGCGGATTCTGTTCGGCATAGTACTGCTTCACACACGCCAGGTTGTCGTCCACTTTCTCGATAGCCTGCAAGAGCTGTTGGATGTACTCGCGACCCGCCAGCAGGTTGTAGTGAGACAGCGTGGCCCCGGTCTCATTTACCACACGTTCGGTAACCGGCAGCCGCAGTTCGGCGTAATTCTGCACTGCAGCCGGATCCCGATATGGTATCGGGCTGGTGCGATCGTAGAGGTTGAGCAGTGGGTTGCTGTACACCGCCGCGTACGTGCCACCTATGTTGCAGCCTTCTGCGGCGAGGGCCGCCGTGTACTGCTCGCGGCTCAGGCCCTCCGCCTGTGATGGATCGAAATGCAGCGTCATCGCGTAGTACGCCTGGCGCGTCACCCGGGGGTCCCGTTTGGCTGCTCGTAGCGGGCCGCCGAGTTCATCTAACCCCGCGCCGAACAAAGCGGCATTCTCCTCACGGATCGCCGTCTGCTCGGCCAGGCGCGTCAGTCCACCGCGCAAGAGAACGCATTGCATCTCGGTGATACGGTAGTTGTGCCCGTAGCGATTGCCCGGCTTCATCTCCGGCCCGGGCGTCCAGCCGACCTGCTTCAGACAGAACGCCGTTTCATAGGTATCATAGTCCTCGCAGGTAATCGCGCCGCCCTCTCCGCACGTGAGCGACTTGCTCTGCTGGAAGGAGAAGCTGGCTGCGTCTCCGATGACTCCGGCGCCGCGGTCACGCCACCGGCTTGCATGCTGGTGCGCGGCATCCTCGACTACCTTCAGGTCATGCCGCCGGGCGATCTCCATGATGGCATCCATATCAGACATGCAACCGTACAGATGGACCGGCACGATCGCTTTCGTCTTTCCGGTGATGGCCGCTCCCGCCGCCACCGGGTCAATGCAGTAGGTCTCGGGGTCAATGTCAACCAATACGACGTTGGCGCCGATGTCCATCGCCGCCTGCGCCGTGGCCACCCACGTAAGCGCCGGGACGATCACTTCGTCGCCTGGTTCCACACCTACGGCCTGCAGGGCACACTGTATCGTGACCGTCCCATTCGAGAGGCACAGGCAATGCTTGCTGCCGATGAACTCGGCGAACTCGCTACAGAATGCCTGCTCTTGCTCGCCCATCCAACTCCACTTGCCGCTACGAACCACCTGCTCCATCCATTGCACTTCCTGATCCGTTACCACCGGCCACGGTGAGCACTTCAGCGTTACCGCAGGTGTGCCGCCGGTGAGAGCTAGTCCGTTCCTTGTGCCAACTGTGTCACTCATGCCAAATCGTTTTCCTTTGCTGAGACGTTTGGCCCGCATGACGGCCGCGGGCATTGCTAAAGCCCGAATCCAAACGGATACTTCTCGGATATCGTCACCGGCAGGCGGCCGCTGGGCGTAAATTCGCCGAATAGCGCCTCCACCGCCGCAGCCGTGGAGTCGGCGCATTCGCTGTATGCACACAAACACACTGCCGCGTCAGGCAAGTCTTTCACGACATACGGGTTGCCCAGTGCGAGTAGCGACGTGTGCCGTCCCGTGGCCACAAGTTCCCGCGTCAAAGCCAGCAGGCGTTCATTGGCCCGTGCGCTCGCCTCATCGGAGGCCCGCACGCGCGTTGCAATGCCGATGACGATGTTGTCCACATCTGCAGCCGCCGCTACTATTGCGGCAGTATCGGTGTCAGCAGTTACGGCAAACACCTGCGCGTTGGCGTTCCGCTTCGCGATTTCCTGTGCGAGTGCATCGTCTTCAGCGCCGGTGATGACGAGCAGTCTAGCGCCCGTGGACAGGGGCAACCCCTCACTTCTAAGCAGTGTCACCGCTTCGCGGGCGATGCGCTTGGCGATGGCCCTGTGCTCATCGCAGCCGACGATGCCATCAACCGCCGATACGTCAACCAGGGCGTTGTCAAACAGCCCGAGCCATTTCTTGGCCTTCAGTATCCGCGCAACCGCTGCATCGAGCAACGCCATCGGAACGCGGCCTGCCTCAACCGCGCCTGTGATGGCGGCCATTACCTCATCAACGTCCGGGACAAGCTGGATGTCGCAGCCTGCCAGTAATGCACGGACGGCCGCCTCGCTCGTCCCGTAGTTGTCGGCGATGGCCTTCATCCCCATGCCGTCCGTCGCGATCAGGCCCTCATGGCCCAGGCGCTCCCGCACGATACCGGTCATGACGTTGCGTGACAGGGTGGCGGGAAGGCCGACCTCCGGCTCCCACGCCGGGTAGTAGATGTGTGCGGTCATAATGCAGTTCATGTAGCCGGCAGGAATCGCCGCACGATAGGGAACCAGTTCGACCGCCCACAGCTCCTCGTCACTGCGCTCTACGGTGGGCAACTCCGCATGGGAATCGCAGGTCGTTGCGCCGTGCCCGGGGCAGTGGCAGACGCACGTCAGGCCACGGTGCTCCACAATCGCCCGGCAGCTCTCCATGCCCAGTTCGGTCACGAGAGCCGGGTCCTCACCAAGCGAGCGCGTATTGATGATGGGGTTGCTCGGCTCGATGTTCACATCCACCGTCGGGCAGGAAATCCAGTTGTAGCCTACCGCGCGCCCCTCCACGGTGTTGACCTTGCCGAACAGATACGCCAACTCCTTCGAGCGTGTAGCGCCGATAGCCATGTACGCGGGGAACTCCGTGCCGCCGGCGAAGTTGCGGTGGCTGCCGTGCTCCTGCTCGCCCACGAACAACAGGGGGTACTTGGCGATGCTTTGCAGATGGTTGATCCGCTCGGCAGCCGCAGTTGCGCTTCCCATCTCCCAAAGCAAGCCGTACACGGAGCCTAGGCGACCCTCGGCGGCGTCCTTTTCCACATTGTCCCAGTGAAACCGCCCGCAGATAATCTGGCCGACCTTCTCTTCCAGTGACATGGACTCAATCAGGCTCATGGTATCCTCCCTATGCCGCGTTGCGCGGTTTCCATCTCTTCACCAGCGATTTCTTTTTCTGGCGTCCCTTAAGATTGTCAAGTCTGCCGCCTGTGACCTGCTTCCAGAGCCGAGAAGTGACGACAACCACATGCAGGCCAGGCAAACGGGTCCCTTAAAAGCCGAGTGTGTGAAGGTGTGCGCATGATGGAGCACGAATAGGCAGGCAAAGACAGCACCGGCGAAGTCATCTATGGCTGCGTGAGCATATTTCCTTCCAAGGAGGCAGAGCCGTGAACACGGTCAAGTGGGGCATTCTGGGAGCAGGTTGGTTCGGGGAGAAACATGCCGAGGCACTCTCCGGCATTCCTAATGTGGAATTGTATGCGTTGTGCCGGCGAAATGCAAAGCCGCTCAATGCCATGGCCAAGACATTCGGCGTCAAAAAGACATTCACCGACTACGACGAGATGCTGGCCGATCCCGAGTTGGACGCGGTGAGCGTGACGACAATGTGGGACGCCCACGTCGCGCCGACGCTGGCCGCCATCAAGGCGGGCAAGCATGTCTTCCTGGAGAAACCGATGGCATCAACGGTGGCGGATTGCAGGAAGATCGTGAAGGCGGCCAAGGCCAGCAAGAAGTACTTCATGGTAGGCCACATCTGCCGCTTCAACCCCCGCTATGCGGCAGCCAAGCGCGAGATCGAGTCCGGTGCAATCGGCAAAGTCATCTCCGCCTACGCCCGCCGCAACATCCCGGCATGGGTGGGCGCTACGGTGCTGCCCAAGATCGGCCCCATCATCGGCGATGGCGTACACGACATGGACCTGATCCTGTGGTACACTCGCGCGAAAGTAGTCAGCGCTTACGCACAGACCACATCATTCAACAAGTTCCCGAACCCCGACAGCGGCTGGTCCATGTTCCGTCTCGATTCGGGCGCAACCGTGGTGCTGGAGAACAACTGGTGCCTGCCCGACGGCACCGCCTTCCAGATTGACGAGCGCATGGAGATCATCGGCACCAAGGGCTCGATCCACATCCATGAGACGCACCCGAACTTCTCGGTGTGCAAGGAGGCCAAGTGGATATCTCCGGATACCACATACTGGCCCGAACTCCACGGCCTGAGAGCGGGAGCACTACGCGAGGAGCTCTCCTACTTCGCCGCCTGCGTTGCCGAGCGCCGCAAGCCGAAGGTCATCACACCTGAGGAGTCGATGGCGGCGGTCGAGGCCTGCCTTGCTGCCGAGAAGTCGGCGGCGACCGGCAAGGTCGTTACGCTCAAGCATTAGGCGCGACATGGCGCTGGGCCGGAGGTGCGGGAGGGTTTGCGAATGCGGCGGTGGGATGTCTCGCCGCCGCTTCGCATTCTGACGCTATTGTCGTTCGCCGAGCGCCATGGGCTGGTCGGGTCCGATCATGGTTCGACACGGCACATGGCCCCCACATGACCGGAGGCTGCGATGTATTGGCTGCTGTTCGCTCTCATTGCAGGTGTTGTTCTGCTTGTAGCGGCGTATGCCGCAGATGACCTGCCCGAGCCACGGAGAGAGACATTCAACTGCTCGGCAGACGGCTCGCTCTGGCCCTACCTGGTCCAGCCGACATCCGCAGACCCCCGTGCGGTTCTCGTCAACCTGCACGGGCATTACAGCGATCATCATCAGGGCATGACAGTGGGGACATACAACGACCATTACGGGAAGCTGAGAAGGGCTTGTCTTGCCCGGAACTGGGCATATGTGTGTCCTTGGTACGGGGGCAACTCATGGATGGGGCCGCTTGCCGAAAGCGGCCTGTGCGACTTGCTCTCGGTACTGCAGGCAAGATGGCCTGAGCGGCCGGTATACCTATCCGGTGGGTCGATGGGTGGCTCGTCAACGCTCGTCTTTGCCGTCAGGCGCCCGGACCTGCTCGATGGCATTGTGGCACGCTGTCCGGCAGCGGACATCGAGAGCTACTATGCATTCGCGGCCGCCTCCGACAATCCGACACTGCAGAACATCGCCTCGGCCATCCGCATCCACTACACGGCTGACGGGCGCGACCTGAGCAGTGAACTGCGGGCGCGGTCGGCGCTATACCACGCTGAGCGGCTGGAGATGCCCGTCTATCTGTGTCACGGGGCGAAAGATGAGCTGATTCCCGTGGGGCCAACACGTGCACTGGTCGCTCGTCTGACAGAACTGGGGCGGCGCGTACGTTACCTGGAATTGCCTGAGGGGAATCACGACGCGCCCGCCAC
>CAZJVY010000061.1:0-24831 GCA_964549395.1 uncultured Armatimonadia bacterium
CATCCTGCTCAGTGCCATGCGCACGTAAGCTGAATCGTCAACGATCAACACACGAACAGATGCAGACATGGTTACATCTCCAAAGTCGGGCAAGAACACCTGTGAAGAGGTCGTTCAGGCGCAAGCATAAGAGCATTGGATCACGGCGGTACGAGAAGCGTCATGTGTGCCCCAGACGGAAGCTCGCGGCGCACACTGGGCTGTGCATTGCGTCACCGCCGCATTGTGTGCTGCTCGTCCTGGAGGGGGCCACCAAGACCGAGCGCCGCCAGAATCGCCCCAACATTGTCCAACTGCGGGATCATCAGCAGTTCGAGGCCCATGTCGGCGTCGGTACTGCGGATGTTGATGTGAACGATGAGGCCGAGCGCCGCGAACTGACCCAGATACGCACCAATGGTGTCCAGAATTGCCCCAGTCATTCCGACGGCGACTCCGGGCGGCATCGGCATAAGCGTCAGGCCAGTAACAGTGGCTAGTGCGTCGAGATAGGCCGACGTTATGATGTTGCCGATCTCCGCGATTGCCGATTTGTGCAATTCGGGCAGTTGGAATAGGTCGCTCCCAACAGGCAGGCCGAGCAGCTCGAGAATCCGCATTGCCTGCTGTTCTGAAAAGAGCAAGAGCAGGCAGCCGCCTGCGTCTCCCTCGAAGGCAACGTAGGCTGCAATCATCGGCGCTTCCGGGTCGCTGGAGGCGACCAGCGGTAATTGATCAAACGGCATGATGCGTGTCTCCGGCACCGTTAGAGAGATGACCTGGCGCGTCATCCGGGCCAGGGAAGTGCTTGCCTTGCCGGCGCCGATGTTGCCAATCTCACCGAGCGCGTCAAGTTGCGCATCCGACAGGGCCAGTATTGACATCTCTCTCAGCCTCCCGGCTGTTTGCACAAGCTCATGCCAACTCGGCGTACCTGAAGTATCTCTATCCGGTCATCATCCCGCGGGCTGTCTGCCGTTCGCTCGCAGTGCGGATCAGGCTGTTCGGGTCCACTACCAGGGCGAGGCGGCCGTCCCCCAGAATGGCGGCACCGTTGACCATCCTGACGTCCTGTAGGAGTTCGCCCAGCGGCTGCAGGACAAGCTCCTCATTGCCGACTATGTCGTCCACAGTCACACCCAGCGTCTCACGGCCGTCGGTCAACATGACCGCAATACTCTTATCGGTCGTCTGCCGGGCGGACTTTCGGAATCCACTTGCCTCCGCCAGGGAGACGAGTGGGAGAGTTGCATCTCCGACCACGATGACCGGCGCGCCGCCGACGTGGTGAAGCTCCGAAGCCGTGATCCGCAGTATACGCAACACCGAAGCCAGCGGCAGGGCAAACAGAACGCCCCCAGCGCCCACCAGCAAGCCCGGTATGATGGCGAGTGTAAGCGGCAGGCGCAGGGATATTGTCGTGCCTTTGCCGACGATACTCTCTATCTCGACGTGCCCCCCGAGCTTGTCCATGTTGCTCTTGACGACATCCATGCCGACACCGCGGCCCGACACGTCGCTGACACTCGTGGCCGTGCTGAAGCCGGGAGCGAATATGACCTCGAGTATCTGGCGGTCAGGGGTGAGGGCCGCCTCCTGCTGCGTCATCAGCCCCTTTTCGACGGCCTTGCGGCGCAGGGCATCTGCATCAATGCCGGCGCCGTCGTCGCTGACCTCGATGACCACCGTGCTCTGGTGCCGGCGGGCGGACAGGCGAACAGTGCCGGTTTCCGGCTTCCCCGCAGTCCGGCGGATCGCCGGCGGCTCGATGCCGTGGCCCACGGCATTGCGCAGGAGGTGGGTGAGGGGATCAACGATATCCTCAATAACGGAACGGTCTAGTTCGGTGTCAGCGCCTTCGACGACTAACTCCACGCGCTTGCCCTCACGGCGCGCTACATCCCGCACCAGCCGGGGGAACCTGCCGAAGACCTGACTGACGGGGACCATCCTGCTCTGCATCACGCGCTCTTGCAGTTCGCTGACTACAGTCTTCAGGTTGCCTATGACCTGCCGAAAGCTCTTGGATACCTTGCCCAGATCCCCGTCACGGTCTTCGGTAAGGCGATGGGCTACACTCAGGTCTTCAAGGTTGCGCGTGAGGTTCAGAAGCCGTGTGCGGCTGATGACAAGCTCGCCGACAAGGTTCATCAGCGCATCCATGTTCTCGACGCTTACTCTTACCGTGGCGCGGGTGAGCGGGGTCTTCGGGCTTTCGCTGGGGCCGGCTGCCGTCGCCGCCGTGGCAACGTTCCCCGAGCATTCTGTTGCCTGCGGGGAGCCCACGTCCCCGCAAGTGTCGGGGTTGGGCTTGCCCACGGCAACATGGGCCACGTCGGGCATCGCGGAAGCGATCTGGAGAAGCTCTTCGTCGTCAAGCTGGGCTTCCATGGCAACGTAGACTCTCTCGACTTCACTCTCTCCGCTCCCCAGGTCGTCGAGCGACGGCGTTGCATAGAGGATGTCACCGTGGCCGGCCAGTTGCTGAAGGACGAGCCATGCCCGGGCTGCCGGCATTGCGCAGCCCTCAGCCAGAGCGATGCATAGACGCGTGCCGGTAAGTGGCATGTCCTCCGGCCAATCGGCATCATACGAGATGGCCGGCGGCCGCACGGGCTGTGTAGCCGACTGATCTACCGGCTCGCAGGTGCTGGCCTGCAGACGTGCCAGCAGTTCGCTGCAGGAGGGGGCCGGCTGTCGCATGACGGCGCTGTGCAGGTGGGCCTTGAGAGCGTCAACTCCCGCCAGCAGCAGGTCAACCAGCTCCGCATCCGGCCCCAGCTCCCGGTTGCGGATGCGGTCGAAGACGTTCTCCAGGGCGTGGCTGATCCGGGACATTTCGTCAAGGCCTTGACTGGCGGCAGCGGCCTTGAGGCTGTGGGCGGCACGGAATATCTGCTCGATCAGGTCTGCCGCAGTGCTCTGGTCGTCGAGACCGACGACGGCTTGATCAAGGGTTTCGATCTGTTCGCCGGCTTCCTGAACGAACAAGTCGAAGAACTTGCTTGCATCGAATCCGGATGACATGGGTTATCTCCACCAATGACTGTTTACGATTCCTTTGCGAGTCCTTTTCCAGGCCTGCGGCAGGTACAACCGATTAGCGATAGGATGGCTGGGCGGCGCCGGTGACGACGACCGGGTGGGTGCGCCTCCAGCAAGCAAGCAGCACCGCAGATTCTGGGAATCGCATCACGACTCGCCATATGGGTAGGAGAGACAATTGGCACACCTGTCCGTCGGGATAGGCGAAATGGCGGCAAGCCGTCACTCGGACGACATAATCAGCGCCCTGGGCCTTGGCTCGTGCGTGGCACTGATCATCTTTGATGCACGAACCGGTACCGTCGGCTTTGCGCACTGCATGTTACCCACTGCGAGCGGCGGTCGCATGGACGAGATGGGCAAGCCGGCCCGCTACGTTGACAAGGGCGTGCAGAACTTGCTGAAGGCGATGGGTGTCGCCAGACCGCGACACACGCCCTTGACCAGCGCAATCGTAGGGGGCGCAGCCATGTTCGAGTTCAACGGCCCAGGTATGCTCGATATCGGCAAGCAGAATGTCAGCATGGCTCAGCAAATGCTCCAGTCCCAGGCAATTCCCGTCCTCAAAACGGAGGTAGGAGGAAACCGTGGCCGCTCCGTGACCATCAGCGTGGCGGAGCTGACTGTACGGGTCCGCGATATGGAAGGCCAGAAGGACCTGGTATGTTTCCGCAGGGCGTCAGTTGCGGGCAAAGCGGCCTAGCTGTCGGGGAGGCGGTTCTCCGGCACCGCTTCTCTGTGCCGTTGCACCGCTACGGAAACCTCTCGCAATCCCGTGGCGCGTGGGCCTGCGCACTCCTGACTGACGTTCGGAGAGGCGACTAACCTCTCCGAACGTCACTCCATCAGTACAGCACCGAGAGTCGAGTCCACAGCGCCGTGTGCGGCTACTCAAGTGCCGTCCCGGCCTCCTCGGCCTCATCTTCCAGTGCCTGTGCTGGAGGAACCGGGTCGGCGGTTGGTGTGCGGTCCTGGGGCTCGGATGCGGTCCGTTCCGTGCCGTTCGCAAACTCCGCGATAGCTGTCTGCTCCTCCTGGTTCAGCACCATTGCGACATCGAGTACGATGATCAGGCGATTCGCGTTGTCCTTGCGCTGCTTGCCGATGCCGGAGATGAACTCAATGTCGTGTCCGCCTACCACACTGGAGGGCGGCTCTATGTCCTGCTCCGAAAGGCGGGTCACCTCTGAGACCGCGTCCACCAGGAAGCCGACGATCTGGTCGCCGATCTCAGTGATCACTATGCGCCCGTTCTCGCGCACACCCCCGCCCTCGATGCCGAAGCGTTTGATGAGGTTAATGACCGGTATGATGTCACCTCGGACGTCAATGACCCCCTCGACGTATGCAGGCGCCTTAGGCACTTTGGTGATGTCCGGCACCTGAATGAGACGCTGAACGCTGTATATGTCAACACCATAGTTTGCGCCGGCAAGCTGGAAGAGAACAAGCTGCCGTTCGTCGGTAATCCGCTCTTCGGCCTGTTCCTTTCGATCCATGAGGGACGCCGCTTGTGTCATGGTACAACTCCCTTCTCACATTCACGCAGCCTGGTTACGCGATGGGAGGGAGACCCGGGCGGGTCCCCCTCCCACATTGCTACGGTTCACGCCGCACGCCTGCGAGAGCGGCGGGGCTTCTGTTCGCCGACAAGGTCGGCGATCTCATTGACAAGGTCGGCGATGGTATCTGCCGAAACGCCGAGCCCGTCGGTGGTTTCCGCCTGACCTGCAATAGTGCTGGAGACCTTCTTCAGGTCGGCGGAATTGGCAGTTGCGAGGTTGACCAGCTGCCGAGCGGACTTCTCCGTGCTGGCGACGGACGTCTCCGCGCGGCGGGCCGCAGCGGTGACGTTATTGGCGCGTTCGGCGCAGACGCGTCCGGTCTGAGCCACTTCGCCGGCGCCATCCGCGACATTCTGTGAGCTGGCGACCACCTCGCGGCTGCGCCCCGCATTGGCTTTGGCATCGCTGGCTACTTGAGCGGATATGCTCACCACCTGCTGGGCACCGTCGGCCGCCTGCTGGGCTCGTGCGGCGTTGCTCTGTGCATTCTTTGCCACCTCGGCAGATGTGCCGGCGACATGCTGGGCGTTGGCGGCCACCTGTTGTGTACGGGCGGCGTTGGTCTGAGCCTGTTCTGCCACCTGCCCGGCTATGCCGAAGACCTGTTGTGCGCCGGCGGCAACTTCCTGTGCGCGAGCCGAGTTGGTTTGGGCTTGATCGCCGACCTGCCCGGATGTGTCAACGACCTGTTGCGCGCTGGCGGCGACTTCCTGTGCGCGAGCCGAGTTGGTTTGGGCTTGATCGCCGACCTGCCCGGATATGTCAACGACCTGTTGCGCGCCGGCGGCGACCTCCTGAGCGCGGGCGGCGTTGGTCTGAGCCTGTTCCGCCACCTGGCCGGCTGTGCTGAAGACCTGTTGCGCGCCGGCGGCGACCTCCTGAGCGCGAGCCGAATTGGTGACGACAGCCTCGGCCACTTGAGCGGCGGCACTGCCCACCTGCTGAGATGCCGCCATTACCTCCTGGCTGCGAGCGGAGCTGGCTTGCGCGTTGCCGCCGACCTGTTCGGCGGTAGCTCCAACCTGCTGTGCGCTGGCTGCCAGTTCCTCGCTGGCCGCAGCCACCTCCTGTGCGTTGTCCTGGATTCTGCCCAGGCCGGCAACTACGTTGGTCAGAGCTTCGTTGGAACGGGCTATCCCGTCCACGCTCTCCTGCATGGGAGCCTGCATCGTGTTGACCAGCTCGTCCACGCCGCCCAGCACCTTGCCGGCATTCTTGGCGTTGGTGCGCGCTTGCTCCGCCAGGCCCCGGACTTCCTCAGCGACAACCGCGAACCCGCGACCCGCATCGCCGGCTCGGGCCGCCTCGATAGCCGCGTTGAGGGCCAGGAGATTGGTCTGCTCCGCGATGTCCTGAATGTTCCCCGCAATCTCGTTGATCTGTTCCGACATGCGAGCAAGTTCCTGGAGTTGCGCCTGGCTATTGGTGACAACGGCCTGCACCTGCTGCATGACGCCGGCGACTTCCTGGCCTTGCTGGACGCCTTCCTCCGCTGCTTTGACAACCTCCTGAGCTTGTTGGCCTATCTGCTCGCTGGCTGCGCCGACGCTCTGAGCACTAGCGCCTACCTGCTGCGAGCCGGCGGCTATCTCCGACAAATCCTTGCTGACGGCGGCGGCTGCGTCTTCCGCTGTCTGAGCGGCCTCCTGGACGTGTTGGGTGGCACCACCGACTTCCTGCAGGGCCTCACCCACCGTGGACGCAATGGTCGCCACATTGCGGGCCGCCTCCTGCACCTGCCCGGCGCCGCTACCCATCTGCTGCAGTTCCCTGCCTACGGTAGCGGCAGTATCGGCCACGGTTCCTGCAGCGGTCTGCACTTCGCGGGCCCCGGATGCCATCTCCTGAAGGGCGGTGCCTACCTGCGCAGCGGTCTCGGCAACGGTGTGCGCAGCAGTGCGGACATCTCGGGCGCCGGCCCCCATCTCGACCAGGTCTTTGCCCACCTGTGTAGAGGTCTCGGCCACCTGGCGGGCGGCTTGCTCGACGGACTGAGCCCCCCTACCCATGTTATCGAGTGCCTCGCCCACCTGAGTTGCGGTCTCGGCGACGCTGGCCGCAGCGGCGCGGACCTCTTCGGCGTCGCTGCCCATCTGGTGAAGCCCTTGTCCCACCTCGGTGGCAACGCCGGCCACATCCTGGGCGGCGGTCTGCACCTCGCCGGCTCCGCTACCCGTGTCGTCGAGAGCCTTGCCTACCTCGGTGGCGGTGGCGGCCACGGTTCGGGCTTGCTTCTCGACACTCTCTGAAGAGGTTACGGCCTTTTCGAGGTCACCTGCGACGGTGCTGGCAATGTCAATGACCTCACGGAGTACGCTGCTGATGTCGGCGGCGGAGCCGGTGGATTCCTCCGCAGCCTGCACCTGCAAGTCGCTCTGCGCAAGCAGACTGCTGACTGCTTCGGCGATTGCTTTACTGCTGCCGCCGAGGTCCTTGACGGCTACCGAGACGGCCACCGCCGATTCGTCAAGGGGCTCAACGGTGCTCGCTACCTGGCGAAGGTCCTCCTCTAGCTGCCGGTACTGCTCGCCGTACTCGGCGCCGCCTGCCGGTTGCTCGGCGTTTGATGCATTGGCCATTTCGCAAACCTCCTGTATGCTATTGTTGGCGCGTGGTCTTGCCCGTTGCCACGACGGGGGGAAGAAGGGTTACACCGACGCTGAAGGGACGGGGGGCCCCGGCCGATCGCCACCTCTCTCGCAGGATTCGTCGCACCCGGCCGGTTGCTTCCGTCCCCTCTCAACAGGTATCTCATCGTCCCTTCGCCCTTGCATAATTGCCGGCGGACGGTGGGCAGCACTTCCCCGGCAAGCCCCATACGGTCTGGTGCAGCCATCTGCAATAAGCATGCCACCAGTGGGGACGACGGGTCGTCGCTGGCTACATCGGGGAACACGGAAAAAGAGAGCGCCCCGCGCAACGCTAGCGCCGGACGTGGGGGTCGGCTCGGGACCTGCGAGTTCAGCTATACACGCCGAACTCCCTGGTCGTTTCCACCATCGCCATGTAGTTCTCGGGGTTGACTGCGGAGATGATGCTATTGCCGGACGACATAATGTGGCCGCCGCCCACTGACGCGGTCTGCAGCAGGTGCTTGGTCGCCGCCACGACGTCATCCACACTGCCGCGGCAGAGCAGGTCAACGTCAACGTTGCCCATGACGCAGATGTTGCCGTCGTAGCGGGCCTTGATACCGTCAAGCTCCATGCCCGGCAGTGGCTCCAGCGGGCCCAGGGCGTCAACGCCGGTGCCTACGATCATGTCCATTATCTTGCGGATGTCGCCGTCGGTGTGCTTAATCACGTAAGCTCCGGCCCGTTTGATCTCCCGCACCACGGTGCGCAGGCCGGGGAGAATGAAGCGCTCGAAGTGAGCCGGCGACATGAACGGCCCGTTCTTCCACGCATAATCGTCACCCAGCAGGACTATCTCCACGCCCTCGGCAACGAGGCGCCGGTATAACTCCACATAGTAATCGGCACCGATCTTGGCGAGCTTCTCAACGAACTCCGGCCTGGTGCCGTAGTCAATCATCAGATTCTGCAGGCCCGCGCGGAGGTACTGGGAGACTGCAAATACCGCCTCGCCGACGAAGCAAATCGCCTGCTTGCCCTTGAACCTCCCCACCACCTCACGGGCCTGGTTGATGAAGTACTCGTCATTGCCGCTGGGGGGCTGATAGTCCAACAGGTCGGCCTCATCCTGAATGCGTGGCGGTTCGCACGAGATTGGTATTACCTCGGTCGTGACCCGCTGCAAGCCTCCCCACTTATCCCTAAAGATGCGGTTCTCGGGGTCCACCCATTCCACTTCGCGGGAGTCAGTAGTGATGCCGAAGCACACGGCGTCCAGCCCCAGCCTTTCTACGGCGTCGAAGCGATCGCAGCCGGGGAAGAGGGCATCCACCACTTTCTGGTCAATGATTATCTCCATTAGCGGCACCCGGTCGGGCTGCTTGCCCTGCAGGGCGGCAAAAACGCGTTCCGGCGAATTCATCGGCAGTCACCAATCGCGGATTCGGACGGCTCACGGTACAGAAACCAATTGCCCAACGTCACCGACTGCTTCGTCGCACCGGGCAGGGGTTCCTGCAAGCTGTCCCGTGCCGACACGACGCGTCCCAACTCAGGGGGGCAGTTCTGCCCGCGTTCTTTCCGTCCTAAAGACTTGACAACGCGGCAGCGTGACTGATACAACACACCGGACCCCGTGCGGAGCCTACCAATAGCAAGATGCGAAGGAGGAGAGCAACACAGGGCAATGACCCGGAATTTCGGCACACTTCTGAGCGTGTCACTGCTCTTCGGCCTCGGGGCGGGCATCTACGAGTTCGCCCTGCCGTACTTCCTTGACGCCGGCGGCATCTCCGTGCCGCGCATGGGGCTGATCTACGCTGCAGGGGCTATCGTGGTGTTTCTGGTGCGCATATATGCCGGCCATCTCTCCGACCTGTTCGGCCGCAAGCTACTCTATGGGTCGGCAGTGGCACTGACGGGAATCGTCGCGGCATTGACGCCAACCGCCGCGATTCTCTGGCTGCAGGCCATTCTGAAGAGCGCCTTTGACGCCGGCGCCATGATCTTCGACAGCATGTATCAGCTCTGTCTGCATGACGACAGCCGGCAGAGCTACCTGGACCGCGTCGGCAGGACGCGCGGGGCGCAGGCACTGGCCGCCGCCGTCGGCACATTAGTCGCCGGTCTGCTGCTGGCTCGCGATCTCTACACAGGAACCTTTCACTTGGCGTCCGCTGCATTCCTCATGGGAGTCGCCGTATTCGCGGTCGGCTACCGGCCCAGCAACAACGGACCCGCCGGGCCTCGCCCCCGAGTCTCACTGGCCGCCCTTGTCTCATTCAGACTACCGCGACCACTGGCTGTGCTCGCCGCCTCTGGCTTCATATTCACTCTCGGGCTTTCTATCAGCCATTGCTTCGTGATGCAGCTTTTCTGGGAGCGCCAGTTCGGGGCCTCGCGCTCGGACATAGGCGTTATCCTCATGCTGCATCGTTTCACCATCGCCCTGCCGCTGCTGCTGCTGAGCTGGTCGGCGCGCAGGCACCTGAGGGAAGTATTCATGGCTTTCCTGACATTTGAGGGGATCGCCATCAGCGTGTCGGGGCTTGTGGGAACGCTGGTGCCGGCCGCAATCATCTGGCTGACGCACGACCTGTTCGGGGCGGGCGTGTGGATGCCGGTTCAGAGCGCGCTCATCCAAAAGTACTCACGCGAGGAAAGCCGCGGGCGCGACGTCAGCCAGGTGTTCGGTGTTAGTGCGCTGGGGTGGGTCTTCGGTCCGCTGATCGCCGGGGCGGTTTTCGAGCGCTGGTACGGCGGCCCCTTTGTGCTCAGCGGGGCCATCGTCATTCTCGCCGCAGCCGTCTTGCTGCTGCTGCCACGGGATGATGAGTAGAACTTCGCTACGGTTCGTTCATCTCTATCGGCGTAACACTCGCGATGTCGTAGTAATGCCCGCTGTCGTTCCACACCAGCTTGTACTCGCCCACGAATTCGGACTGCGGGGGGCCTATCCACACCGTGACGCTCTTCCAGTCTGATGAGTGTTCGACTACCTTCGCCACCCAGTCGGGGTTCTGGCCCAGGGCCGCCTCCTTGGCGACACCCTCGCCGGGCTGGTAAATGTCGGGGGCGGCGTTGTCCTCAGTTGTCGTTGCGGGGCCACCCTCGGTTTCTCCGCCGGTTGTCTCGCCCTGACCATTCTCGCCGGTCGCCGCCGGCGAGGTTCCTTCTATCTGCGCGGACTTGGCGGCCTGGACACTCAAGTACACCATCGCTCCGATGATCAGCGCAACCACCAACAGGCATCCGCAACTGCAGCCGATGATCCAGCCCCACGGCGTGCCCTTCTTGGGGGGCGTCCCAGCAGTCGGTTGAGCGGGAGGTGGAGCCGGCTCTGTGGGTGCTGGCATTGCCTCCGGTGTCGCTTGGTCAGCGGCAGGCCCCGGCGCGGGTGTTTCCGCTTGTGGCGCCTTCCTCGGTGCCGGAGGCTCGTCCTGACCGAACTCGGACGGTATCTCCACGCCCGCCCCGGTGTCTGCCGGCCCTGGAGGGGGCTGCGGGCCACCTGATACGGGCCTTGGCAGCCCTGGGTCGCTGGGCGGTTGAGGGCCCGGCAGTCCTGGATCCTTCTGGTCTTCCATGTTGCAGCACTCCTCGGTGGGGCAAATTGAGTACCCACGCGGTCGCCGGTGCACCATGCCGGGTGGCAGCATTAAATTCGACGAAAGCCGCTCTTGCACCTGCTATGAGAGTGAGGAGAACGCTTTGGCGGCCTTGCTCGGCGGTTGTGCGCAGTCGAGAGTGCAACGGTGGTGGGATAGCTCCCAGCGAGAGAGAGCGGAAGCGTGGCGCTTTGCAGCACGCGCGTCAGGGGAGTCGAGTAGCGCCGAGGCGTAGAGACGCCGCTCCCAGAGCCCCGAGAAGGGCCACCACGGCCGCCAGTGTCATGGCAGGCAGCAGCGACCCGGCGGCATCGGCCATCGCGCCGGCCACGGTCGGCCCCAACGCCTGGCCCACCCCGAAGAAGAGCGTGATGAAGCCCAGCGCCGCCGGTGCTAACCTGGGGCCGACCACGTCCCCACATGCGGCGGCCATGATCGCCGGGATGCTCCAGGCGGACAGGCCGAAGAGGATGGCCGAGACCATGAAGCCCACCGGCGTCGGCCACAGGCCGAAAAGCCCGAAGGCTGTTCCCTGGACAAGGTAGACAATGAATAGCGCCCACTTGCGGCCGATTACATCCGAGACAGTCCCCCAGATCAGCCCGCACAGCAGGCTGAACCATCCCATTACCATGAATAGGCCACCGGCCGCCTGCTGGCTGTAGCCACCCTCGGCGATAAGACACTTGACGAAGAACGTCATGTAAATGATGTAGGAGAAGCCGAAGGCGACGTAAACCATTCCCATATGCCAGACCGCGCCGGAGCGATACACGGTCCCCCAGTTCAAGGCGGTTGAAGATGGAGTCGGCGCCGCATCGGCGGGATTCGACCCCAGAGGCTGCAGGCCGAGCTCGCGGGGTGCATTGCGCAGCAGCGCGTAGGCAAGCGCCGCCAGCAGCAGCGTCACGCCACCAAAGCCGAACCAGCAGACCCGCCAGCCGCTGTCCCCGTACGCGGCCAGCACTCGCGGCGCCAGAGGGCCGAGGGCAATCAGGGCCAGCGATGAGCCGGCCACGCCGATCCCCGTAGCCAGTCCCCTGCGTTTGGGCGCAAACCAGGCGGCCAGCAACCCCATCGCCGGCACATTGCTCGCACCGCTACCGACGCCCGTAACCGCACGCCATGCCGCCGCCCCCAGCAGGCTCTGGACCCCGCCGGTCAGCAGCATCGCTACACCCGCGACTGCCAGACCGAGTGTGATCACTATCCGCGGCCCGAAGCGGGATGCCAGCGCCCCTCCTATCAGCGACAAGGCCAAATAGCCGACAAGATTCGCAGTGGCGAGAGCGCCCGCTTGAGTGTTGTCCATGCCCAGGCCCGTCTGCATGGCCGGGAGCACCACGGAATAGCCGAATCTTGCCAGGCCCAACGATCCGAACACAACCAGCGTAGCGACCGTGAGCACGATCCAACCGTAGTGGATGCGGCCGGCACCTGGCGACATGTTTATCTCCTTACTCGTAGCCGCTCGGAGGAATATGCACCGTCATTGGCTGCGACTCTGCAGCCCTGCGGGGAACGCGTCACCGGCGACTTTCTAGGCCGTGTCATCCGGCAGGTACTGCTGCTCCAGTTCGCGGTAGCGGCCGAACGCGACAAGTTCTTTGAATTCATCGAATGAGACTACGAGGTCCGTGCGGCCTTCTGCGAGGCGGTCGCCCTTGATCGCTTCCAGATAGTTGACCATGCCTCGCACGGCGGCGAACAGCGGGCCGACAGGGATGCTCACGCGGGCCACGCCCATCTTCCGTAGCTTCTCAATAGCCACGAGGGGCGTCTTGCCGCCCGCAACCGCGTCCATCAGATTGATGCTGACAGGGGCGTCTATCTCCGCCAACACGCGGGCGATCTGCTCCTCCGAGCGGGGCGCTTCGACGAATATCAGGTCTGCTCCCGCCTCGGCGTAGGCGTTGCCGCGCTTGATCGCCTCTTCGACGCCGGCCACCGCGATGGCATCCGTCCGGGCGTTGATGATAAAGTCGGGGTCGAGCCGGTCCCTGACGTCGCTGCAAGCCTTCACTTTCAGCGCCATTTCGTCCATCGGTATGATCTGCTTGCCCTCCAGGTGGCCGCAGCGCTTGGGGAACACCTGGTCCTCGATATTCATACCTGCCGCACCGATCTTGATGAACTCCTCGGCGGCGCGCATCGCGTTGACGCTGTTACCATAGCCGGTGTCGCCGTCCACGATTACGGGAATGTCCACGGCATCAATGATGTTCTTGCTGAAGTTCAGTACCTCACTGAAGCTGATGAAACCCATGTCGGGCAAGCCCAGATAGGTGGCGGACAGACCGAAGCCACTGACCTGCAGCGCCTTGAAGCCCGCGCGCTCAATCAGCTTGGCGGACATGGCATCATGCGCACCGGGACACACGAGCGCCTTGCGTTCCTGTATCATCTGCCTCAAGAGCGTCGTTTTCTTCATGTTCTCACCTCCGGGCCACGAAGCCCCCGCGTTGCTTCAGATACGGCACAAGGCCGCCTGCCTGCAGAATGTCAACCATGACCACCGGCAACGGCTCGGTAGCTATCTGCTCTCCTGTCTGGAGGTTGGTAAGCTCATTAGTCTGCAAGCTCAGCCGCAGGCGGTCCCCCTGAGCGATGCGGTCCGTATCGCAGACGATGACCGGCAGCCCGATGTTGACGGCGTTGCGGAAGAAGATGCGGGCGAACGACTTGGCGAGCACGGCGGCGATACCGGCATGCTTGATGGCAATGGGAGCCTGCTCGCGGGATGAGCCGCACCCGAAATTGCTACCGGCAACGATGAAGTCGCCGGGCCGGACTTTGGCGATGAACTCGGGGTCAATGTCCTCGAACAGGTGCGCCGCCAGCGAGTCGTAGTCCAGCGTCTTGGTGTACTTGCCCGCAATGATGTAGTCTGTGTTGATGTCGTCGCCGAACTTGTGCGCGACACCCGAAGCTCCGGCCTGTGTCATGTCACAGGACTCCTACTCCAGATACTCCCTCGGGTCGGCGATCTGGCCGGCAATGGCGGATGCCGCACAGGTCGCCGGTGAGGCGAGGTATATGTTTGCCAGCCTGTTGCCCATGCGGCCCTTGAAGTTCCGGTTGGCCGTGGAGAGAACGTTCTCGCCATCGGACGGGACCCCCAGGTGCGTACCGGGACAAGGGCCGCATCCGGGCGGAAGCATGACGGCTCCCGCGTCCACCAGCGCCGCAATAACGCCTTCCTTTGCAGCTTGCAGATACGTTCCACGCGAGGCGGGGCACACCAGCAGTCGGCAGTCTTGGTGGACCTGCCGGCCCCGCAGAACCGCCGCAGCGATCCGCAGGTCCTCCAGGCGGCCGTTTGTGCACGTACCGATGTAAACCTCCTGGACAGGCGTGCCAGCCACATCGCCGACAGGCGCCACATTATCCACCGCGTGCGGGCAACTCACCTGGGGCTCAATTGCCGCCACATCGAACTCGCGTACATCACAGAAGGCCGCATCCGGGTCATCGTTGACCGGGCTGAATGCTCTATGCGTGCGGCTCTGGAGATAGCTCAGCGTTGTCTCGTCAGCCTCCATGACGCCAGCTTTGGCCCCGCACTCGATGCTCATGTTGCAGATGGTGAGCCGCTCGGACATGCTCATGGCTGCGATGGCCTCGCCCATGAAGTGCAGTGCGAGGTAGTCCGCGCCACCCGCGCCGATTTGTCCGATGGTGTACAGCATCAGGTCCTTGGCGCAGACGCCCTTATTCGGCGTGCCACTGTAAACCAGCTTCATGGTTTCCGGTACCTTGAGCCACAGTTGGCCGGTCAGCAGAACTCCGCCCATGTCGGTTGAGCCGATGCCGAACGAGAAGGCGTTGAGCGCCCCGTAGGTGCACGTGTGCGAATCGGTGCCCACGGCCAGGTCCCCGGGCACGACAAGTCCCTGCTCCACAACAACCTGGTGACAGACACCCTCACCGACGTCGTAGAGGCGGATTCCCTGCTCCGCCGCGAACCGGCGCATCATCGCGTGTAGGCGGCTGACGGTCTCGTTGGGGCTGGGAGCGGCATGGTCGAGCACGAAAACGATCCTCGAGGGTTCCGGGACCCGCTCCGCCGCAAACTCGCGAAACGCCTCTATCGCGAGCGGGCCGGTGGCGTCGTGGCTCATGGCGAGGTCCACGCTGACGACTGCGAAGTCGCCGGCATGTACGTCATGGCCGCAGTGAGCCGAGATTATCTTCTCAGCAATTGTCTTGCCCATCGTCATGGCACCCGACCTGCGGGGACGCTTCCTCTCAGGCGTCCGTCCGCAGCAGATCCGTCAGCGTCCGCACATTGTCCAGGTCTTCCAGGTTCTCGACGGCGTCAATGATGGCTTCGAGTCGCCTGTCATCACCAATGACCTTGCCTGCCAGCGACCTGAACTTCCACAGTAGCTCATCGCGTGAGAACGGGTTCTGCGGATGCCCCTTCGGGTAAGTTTCCGTTGTATGGTAGGTGGTTCCGTCCCTCAACTCCACATCAATCTTCACCGTGTAGCGCAGCGGACGCGGCAGATTCTCAATCTCTTCATCCGCCACCACGTCAACCTTGTGTGCCAGCTCGATTATGCGAGGGTCGCGGATCTTCTCTTCAGTGAATTGATCAACGAAGGCGTTGCCCTCCAGCACGGTGACGGCGCAGACATAGGGATGGCTGATCTGGGCGGAAACCACGCTGGTGATGGCATTCGAGGGCACGGAGTATTTTTGCGTGATGGAGGTCGTGTGGCAGGTGATCTTCGCGATGCTGTCGGCGGTGATATCGGGATGTTCGGCCATCAGCCGCTTCAGGCCGCCTATGGTGGTGTGCTTGCTGCGGCAGGTGGAGTAGAACTTCAGGCCGATGCCCATCAACTCCCACCTGTCGCCCAGCTCGCCCACAATCCGCTCCTTGTCATACACGTCATCGGTGAAGCAGTTGTAGAAGCCGCCGAACTTGTTCTCAAAGACGTCCTCGATGCCGGTGAAGCCGTCCTTTGCCAGCAGCGCGCCGAGTATGGCACCTTCGGAAGACCTGGAGGGCACTATGCGCTTCGCCATTGCCGCGAACTGCACCGCCTGCAGGCCGCCCGCCCAGTTGCCCGCGATGCCCATTGCATTCATCATCTGGGAGGTTGTGAGGCCCAACATCTTGCCGACGGCCGCCGTCGAGCCGGCCCAGCAAGTGCTGCCGGTGTTGTTGAAGCCCTGGTGAGCGATCTCCATGCCGACCGGTGCAGCCACCCGGCATGATACCTCGTACGCCAGTGTGGCGGCCGTGAGGAAGTCCTCGCCCGACAAATCGCCCATCATCTCGGCGAAAGCAGTCACGCAGCCCAGCACGCCCGTCGAGACATGGATGATCCCGTCTGTGTGGGTATCATCAAGCTCGAAAGAATTGATGGCGGAGCCGTTGATCATCATGGCGGCTGAGACCGAGGTCCTGCGGGCAGTGCCCCAGATGGACGCCTCCTGCCGGTCAGTGCGCTCGGTCAGCACCCGGCGGAATATCTCCATCCACGGCGTGGTCGAGCCGAAAAGCCCCACCCCGTAGGAATCCAGCATCACATTCTTCAGGTGCGCCAGTACATCAGTCGGGATGTCCTCATACCTGAGGCCAACCGCAAACTCTGACAACTGCTCGTTGATGGTTCTGCTCATCGGGTGTTTCTCCATTCGTCGCCGTGAAGCGTTCTTCAGTGTTCTAGAACCGCAGCAACTCGGTAAGCCGCCTGATATCCTCGCACTGCTCGGCGGCCATGCAAAGGTCCATAATCTCTTTGGCTTTGTCGCCGTTGATTATCCCTTGGGTGACATCGGCGAACTTGGCCCGCAGCTCGGCGTCACTCATTGGGTTCTTGGGATCGCCTTTGGCGTAGTCAACGCGGGCCGAGAACGTCTCACCGGCGCGGTTCGTTATCTGCACAATCATCGGCCTGGGGTCCGGATAGGACTTCTGCAATTCAGGGTCCACCACAATAGCGATCTTGTGGGCCACCTCCCGCACTTGCGGGTTCCGGATGCTCTCCTCGGTGTACTCGGACAGGCCGGCTTTCCCTGTGACCAGAACTGACGCAATGCCATGCTGAATGCTGGTGCGGGCGTGTAATGGCGTCAGGAACTCGGGGATATCCGAGCCCTGCTTCGCGTTGCGGTGCGTCTTGACCAGTACGGACGCCACGTCCTGGTGCCTGAACGGGTGCTCCGCCAGAATGTTCTGCACGCACTCAATCGCGTAATGCACGTACCGGCAGGAGCAATACGGCTTGAAGTATATCTTCATGAAGTCGTAGGTGCCGCCGAGCTCATGCGTGATGCCGTCGAGTTCGTATTCGTCGGCGAAGCAATGGCAGAAGCCGAGACGCCCCTCGATGACCTCTTCCGGGCCGGTGAAGCCCTTACGAGCCATGAGAGCCGCCAGGATGCCGTCACGGGCCGCATTACCGGGGTGCAGGTGCTTGACCACCGAGCCGTCCGCTTCGTACTGGTTGATTCCTGATGCAAGACTGCCCGCCAGTCCCAGCGCATTGACCAGTTGGCCCTCGTCCAGCCTCAATAGCTTGCCCGCCGTGGCTGTTGTGCCGAAATGCGCGACTGTTCCCGTCGGGTGGAACCCCTGCAGATAGTGCGATGGATTGACGGCGGTCCCGATGCGCAATGAAACCTCGTATCCCAGCGCGATGGCCGCAAGGACGCTGCTGCCGCTGCTGCCGAGCTCCTCGCCCAGAGCAAGGGCGGTGGGAATCATCGAGGCCCCGGGGTGATATGTGGCATGTTTGGACCCGTCATCAAGCTCCAGAGCGTGTGCCATTACCCCGTTTGCCAGTGCGGCGGTCATCGCCGAGCGCCGCATGGTCGAGCCGATGATGGTAGCCAATTCCGGCTCATCGAACTCCTGCACAGTCGCCTTAATCATCTGTGCCGAATCGGCGCGATGGGATCCGGCAAGAGCTGCGCCGACTGTATCAAGCAGACAGCGCCTGGCCTGATGGGCAACTTCATCGGGCAAAGCATCGTAGGGCGTTTCTGCCACGAAGCTGGCTAGCTGCCGGGAAATACTACTCACCGTTTAGTCCTCCCACGGCACTTCGAGCTTGAACAGTGGCGCATACTGCTGACAGCCGTACACATCAGTCTCGCCTGGTCCGCCGCTGGGGGTGCTGCGTCTCAGGTTCGCCTTAATGCCCATGCCCGGGTCGTAGTACATGAAATCGAGCACCTGGCTCACGTCTATGTCGTATGCCTCAGCCACAGCCTCGGCTGTGATGGCGCCGCTGGCCTTGACCCTATCATACACGTCACGGTCGGCGAAGATGATCTCCAGGGTTATCATGAAGCTACCCGCATTCTTGCTGCGGATCGTGCGGGCCAGGTCACAGATGTTCCTGCTCTTCATGTGTCGGCAAACCTCCTGAAATGCTCCACTATGTCCGCATATCGAACATCTTCGAGTGCTCTGTTGACTACGATCGCCCACAGGCCCTCCACAAAGCCATCTTTGCAGTAAGGGCGCAGCATTGCCTCGTGCTTCGTCATCAGTTCCTCGTCGCTGACGGGAGTCTCCGGTTCTCCCTTCGCCAGCGGGACCGATTTCTCAAAGCTGCGGCCGTCCTTGCAGGCAACTCTCATGAAACAGCCGCGTTCTTCGGGGTACACGGCATCCATCTGTTCGTCAATCTCGATGTGGACCTTCCCTGCGACATCGCGCAGGCGGCTATCCGCCAAGTTTTGCGCCGTGTAGTCCTGGAGAGTGACATTGCCGGTGTCCAGGGCGATGGCGACGGCAAAGGGGAGACTGAACATGGCCGCCTCGAATGAATCCGGACACGCAATCTGCCCGACCTCGACATAACCGAGCGAATACGTGCGTACATCAACAGACTCAATGTCATCCAGCTTGCATTCGAGAGCCTGCTTGGCCTCACGAGCAAGGTCAATGGCGGCATGGCAATGGCGGCATGTGGGATACAGCTTGATATAGTTGTACATGATCTCCCAGCGCTGGCCCAGATCATCAACCAACGCTGGCAGCGAGTATTCGCCGTCACACATCGCCTTCAGCCAACCATGCTGGCCCTCGTAGATGGAACGCGGGCCTTCAGCGCCACGGCTTACCAGGTCTGCAGCCAGAACGCCGGCCATCGCCGCCTTGCCCGGCTGAATGACCTTGATGCCCGGATGCTCGTGCAACATCTCCTGTAGGCCCGCGCTCTGCAGAGCCCCAATGGACATGGCATACTCCGTTTCGGTTGCTTCGAGGCCAAGCAAGTTCGCGCAGGCCGCCGCTGCGCCGACACTTCCGCAGGTACCTGTTGAGTGGAAGCCCCTCTTCAGGTGCGATGGGTTGATGGCACGTGCTGACCGCAGCATGGCGTCATAGCCGACGACTATCCCCGTAAGCAGCTCGGCAAATGAATTGCCGTTGCGGTCGGCGACCGCCAGGGCTGCGGGAACGACCGCGACCGCCGGGTGTGAGGTGCCCCAACGGTGCCCGTCATCCAATTCGACGGAATGCGCCATCGCTCCCATCAGAAAGGCCGCATTCATCGCCGGCAGCTTCTTATGCAGACAGAGAACGGTGGCCTCAGGCTTCCCGCCCAACTCCGTGAAGTACTCCGTCGCCATTCTCGCGACTGTGCCTTCGTGATAGCCTGCAGCTAGCACCGCCAGCGTATCCACCAGCACGCGGCGGCTCTTCGCCATGACCTCAGAAGGCAGAGCGCCCGGCTTCACACCCGCATAGAATCTTGCCAGCGTGCACGCAATAGTCTCTGCGGACCTCTCGGCCAAACCCATCTTCCTCCTGCTCTTTCGTGCTGTGAGCGCCGCGCCTATTGCTCAGTGTGAAAAATGCCTGTGGACAGGTCCTTGCGCACACTATCCCAGACAAATATCCGCCCGTTCATCGTGACATACACTCCGGCCGGCAGTGTCTGTACCGCGGCCAGTGCCGTCCCTAGGTTGAACAGGGCGTCTGAGTTGTCTCTGTTCGCAGGCACAGCCGCGCCGAGCAGCACAATCGTCTTGTTCATCTTCTGCCGACCCAGGTGTTTCGCGGTCAGGGGCATGGTTCTGGTGCCGTGGGTGATTACTATCATGTCCGCCTCGGCCTGACGGCACCTGACGGCGATCAACTCCCTGTCCTCGTCAGTCACCCATCTGCTGTCCTTTGCCATCAGCACTTCGACATCGCACTCAAGCGTCACCCGCGCCTGCTTCAGCAGGTCGGGGATGAGCGACCTGTGCACAAGCGGGGCTTTCTCTGGAGCGTCGTAGTCCAGACCGTCAATCGTCCCACCCGTGATGAAGACCTTTACGGGGCCTTGATTGCGCGATGCCTGCCCGGTCATCGGGGCTGCATATGCCTCCTGAAGTGGTCCACTATCTGATCGCAGCGTACTGAGTTGGCATCTGAGCGGACGGCGATGTCCCAGAGCCCCCTGGCGAAGTCCTTGTCATAGTAGGGCTGCAACATGGCGCGATGCTTCTCGAACAGCTCCTCGTCGCTGACCGGGTTGTCGGGCTCGCCCTTAGCGACCGGCACTGCCTTCTCGAACACGCGCCCGTCGGTCAGCGTCACCTTCATCCACACGCCGCGCTCGGCCGGATACAGCGCGTCCATCTGCTCGTCAGGCTCCACGCGGACCTTGCGTGCGACTTCGCACAGCCCGTCATCGGCCAGATTCTCTGCGCTGTAGTCCTGAAGCGTGACATTGCCGGTTTCTAGTGCGATGGCTACTGCGAAGCGCAGGCTGAACATCGCCTCCTCAAAGCTGTTCGGGCAGACTATGCCGCCGATTTCGTCAATGCCCAGACGGTACATCCGTACATCTACCGATGCAATGTCTTCAAGCCAGCAACCGAGAACCTGTCTTGCTTCCCGGGCAACGTCTATCGCCGCATGGCAGTGGCGGCAGGTGGGGTAGAGCTTAATGTAGTTGTGCATGATTTCCCAGCGCTGCCCCAGCTCATCGAGCAGTGCCGGCAGTGAGTAACGGTCGCCACACATGGCCCGGAGCCAGCCGTAGCGGCCCTCAAAGACGGTTCGCGGGGCCGTGGCGCCTCGGCTTACCAGGTCCGCTGCAATGACCCCTGCCTGGGCGGCCTTCCCGGGCTGAATCGGCTTGATACCAGGATTGTCATTCAGCATTTCGCACAGGCCGGCGCTCTGCAGGCCGCCAAGAGAGATGGCATACGCCATTTGTGCATTGTCCAACCCCATTAAGTGAGCACAGGCGGCGGCCGCGCCCACCGAGCCGCACGTGCCGGTCACATGGAAGCCCTTATCAAGGTGCATCGGCGCGGTTGCCCTGGCAAGACGACACATGGCGTCATACCCAACTGCAATGCCCGCCAGCAGTTCCAGGAACGACTTGCCCTCACGCTCGGCTACCGCCAGGACGGCGGGTACGATGGCAACAGCGGGATGCGCACCACCCCACCGGTGGCCGTCATCCAGTTCGACGGAATGGCCCATTGCTGCCATCAAAAGCGCAGCGTTGGCGGCCGGCAGCTTACGGTCCGCGCACAGCACTGTAGCTTCTGCCGCACCACCCATCTGCAGGTAGTAGTCAGTGGCAAGCTTGGCGAGAAAGCCCTCTTGGTAGCCGACGGCCAGTACCGCGAGGAAGTCTGCCAGGACGCGCCGGCTCTTCGCCATGACCTCGGCAGGCAGAGCGCTCGGGCGCACCGCCGCGTAGAAGTCGGCCAATCGGCAAGCAATCGTGTTGTCCAGGTCAGCCATGCCCCTGGGCTCCTAGCCGCCGACGGTCTCGAAGTGGTAGCGGAAGATGCGGTCATCCAGCGGGTCGTCCAGTGCCAGCAGATGGTCAATGGTCCATCGGTAGCACTTGTTCTTCGGGTAGAGCGGCTCGTCGGTAATCAGCGCCACTGAGCCTCCCGATGAGTTCATCTGCCCGGGGTAGCTCATGTAGAAGAAACGGAATTTCGCGCATTTGGCCACAGAGGCGGCCAGCTCGATATCCTGCGCGACGACCTCGATGACGATTGCGACCTCGTGGGCCTGCGTGTGGGCCACAGGCTCATACTCGCGCATGATCGCGTCGGCGCCATAGCGGTGGAAGTAGAGTTCGTACTGGTCATCCTTGTCCGGGCCGATGATCTCGGAGACCTTCTTCCGGGTGTCGTCGCAGATACTGTCGAGGTGCTGGATTGCGTGCGTATCCCGTATGCCGACCAGGTTGTACACTCTATGCCCGACCTCACCAGCGCCCTCGAGCTTGACCTTGTAGGAACCATCCTCAGAGGGGACAAATACACTGTCGTACACCCGGCAGATGCGCTCGCTTTCGGCCTCATAGCGGCTGTTGTGCATGTCGAGAATGCCGCCGGGGACGCCCTGCACGAACGGGTTGGTGCGCTCGTACATGGAGTGAGCAGCCACACTGTGCGGCGTCGCAGCCTGATTCGGGTGCAGCGGCTCGATGGAGAAGTGGTCGTTTGTGACGGTCGCGACAATCGACTCCTTGACCATTTGAGGCCAGCAGACCAGGGACGCACACTCGGCGGCCTTGCCCATGTGTAGGCTGATGCCGTGCGGGAAGCCGCAGTATATGGGATAGGCGGCAAGCACGGCGTCATCGCAGGCACGGCCCGCCATGATTACCTCCGCCCCCTGCGCCAGCGCATGGATGATCTGCTCGACCCCCATGCTGGCCGTCACGTTGGTTGTCTGGTCAATAACTTCATCTGTCAGCTCGTAGGGCGCACCCAGCGGCTCACACTGGCCTTGCGCGAGACGTCTTTTCAACTCATCGCGTTCGACCTGCGAGTAGATGATGGCCATCCTGAATGGCTCCAGGTTGTGCTCCTCAGCGACCTCTCGCACGATCTGGGCACAGCGGTCAACCGCACTGTCGGTGCCTGTCGTGCTGCACGAGCCGACTATCATCGGCACCCTTTTCTTGCGGGCTTCCAGCAGCGTTATCTCCAGGTCGTGGCGCTCCCATTCAATGGGATTGTGTGGCATGTCGGAGCCGAGGAACGTGGGACCGACATCCGCACTGCCTGCATCCGCGGCAAAGCAGTCTATATCCCGCTTTGCCCCCTCGTAGAACGTGCCCTTCTCTATGATGTTGTCGCCCAGATTGCCCGTGGATACCAGCACCGACACTTTGTCCACTCTGCGTCACCTTTCCCTGACAAATGTCCCGCAGTAGTCTGCGGTCGCGCCCAGACACCTGCCGCTACTGCATGTCCTTCATTAAGCTGCATCTCCGGCACGCACCGACAGCGGCAGTTCCGGGGGCGAGTAGGATGGCGAGCCACCGGGCGCGATTGCCAAGCCGAATGGCTACTTCTGGGTTGTTACGTCGAGTGCCGACCCGCCGAAGGTCCCGAAGACCCCGTGGCCCTGCGTGACCTCGCCAAGTGCCGCCTTTCCGATGTCCTCAGCCAGTGACGCACTCAACTCGGCGGTACCTACCTGCGTGCCATCCTGGAGAATGCGCATTTCGTCGCCGCTGATCATGAACTGAAGCTCCGTCGGCCCGTCTTTGCGCTGGATGGGAACAGACAGACTGCCCGGCATTCTCAGGCGAAGTACTGTGCCGTACTCCTGCCACTTGCCATCCGGCAGAAACTCGAATTCTGGCTTCCATTCACACGGCCACTTGGCGGACGTGGAAATCATCAGAGAATCGCCGATTGGCACCAGACTGGTGACGCGCTGGCCCCACTGGTTCTGTACCAGCTTGTGTTCGATACACCCCTCTTCATAGGGGTGAGTGGCCTGGTCCGTAACCTCGGGGTGGGTGAACATGCGCCCTACCGAATACCAGTGGTCGGCATCGCGGTTGTACCGCCATAGCTCTCCCCATGGCCAGACGCCGACGAACAGATCCCCGCCATAGATCGCCGTCGTCTGGGCTTCGCGTGCGTTTGGCCTAACCCCCTCAATGCGTGGCGGCCAACCCTCCAGCAGCTTCACCTCCTGGCCGTCGAACTGGATCAACTCGCCGGTGGGATAGTGTCCCATCAGGAGCTTGTCATAGAGGTTGATCATCGAGTATATCTGGTAGCTGGTCTTCATATCCGGCTCCACCAGCGTGCGCCATGCGCTGCCATCGAAGACATAGAGGCCGCCGATGTTGGAGCAGGTCACCACGTCCGTGCCGAGCTGCCCGTATGTAAAGGGCGTTTCGCCGATGAAAGGCAAAGTGAGCACCGTGGCCTTCGTGAGGTCAACAGGCCCGCCGCTTTCCGGCAGCCAAGGGCACGCATACAGCTTGGTAAACCCCTCATCGTCCGTCTTGTACGCCGTGTACCCTTGCTCCTGGGGCTTGTAGGTGTGATAGAAGCAGAGGTAGCCCTGGGCGTAGTAGAAGCGGTAGTAGCTGCCCCGCTCCGGAGGCTCGATGATAGGCTCACCGTTATACTTCGCAGTCCCGGTCAGAGCCAGCAGCCCGTCGCCAAGGTGCATCACGCCGTCGGAGGGAGGTCTCTCGCCAACCCATGCCTGTGTGGCCTCATCCCATCTGCGAAAAGGCGTATCGCCCTGGTAGGTGTAGGCGTAGAGTTTGCCATCATAGTCGAACATGTACGCTCCGGCCACGTTGTTGGGCCGCGGAAGGCGTTCTATCGAGAACTCCCTCTCGCCGTTCGTTGGGCGGATGAAGAACTGCACGACATACCGATCGCTCCGCAAGTTCGTGTTGCACACATCCGCAAAGCCGGCGCCGATGACGAAACGGCCGTCCGTCGTCTGGACCTCGAATAGGGACCCAAAGCTCTGCCCAATGTCCTTGCCAAACTCCATCTTCGCAATGAATCCCATGGCATTACCCCCGTCCGCAGCATTGCCGGCCGCGCTCATGACCGCCAGGGCGACAATGACAGCCAGTGCCGCCGCAACTCCTGCCAGCCGTCTCTGTTGTCCTTGGTTCATGCCAGTCTCCTTTGCCACCATCTGAACGTCAGACGCGGTTTGTCAGGAGCGAATCTGTTCCATTTGCACACTGCTCCGCGTGGGATTTCGTCGCGCGGCACGTCAATGCCTTCTTGGTGGCCCTAATAGAGACTGTTGCCAAAGTTACCTCTCTTGCGTGAGAGGGTACGTGTCGGGTTCTG
>CAZJVY010000062.1:0-8785 GCA_964549395.1 uncultured Armatimonadia bacterium
ACTCCATCACGTACTTGAAGGTCGCGTTCACCTGCAGCGGGTCGGCCTGCCCCGGCCCCACCACCCGCTTGTTCGCCATTACAGTGACCGTCTCGCCCGCCTCAAGCTCGGCCACCTCATTCCCTTCGCACCGCACGCTGACTGTCCCGGATACGACGCCGACGGTCGTCTCACCGACCAGATTGACACGCGCGGTGACACTGTCTGCGCCTGTCTGGAAGTGACACACCGGCGTGCTGAGAACTGCCGGGCCTTCCAGAAGCAGTTGTCCCTTCTCTATCAAGAGTTCATCCTGCGCCCGTATCTCGCAGACGGCTTCAGGCCCCAGCAGCAGCGATGTCGTCGGGCTCAGGACCAGGATGCTCAGGTTAGCTCCGGTCGTCACCCTGTCACCGTGCTCCATCTCAACGACCCGCACGCCGGTTACCGCTGCTCCGTTTACGGTCACATCAAGGGTAGCGGTCGGGTCGTACACCACAAGACGCGGCGAACAATCCTCAACTTCCGAGAATCGAGCCGCCACTTGAGCTGCCGACACAGCCGTCGTGACCCCCGGCAATCCGCCGTAAAGCTGCCTGGCCGGCAGCCATTCGCTGATTGTTCGCGCCGGCAGCGGCAAGGCCGGGCTGCGCCGGCTGTACGCCAACATCGTCTGGCAGAAGTCTGCGTATGCCTCCGCCGGATCGCCGACGAGCAGTGGGCCGTAGAGCCGACACAGTGCGGCTAGCCGGCCCGGTGCGCCGGGCCTGTCAGCGAATGTCTGGCTCATCTGTGTAAAGCCCGTGAACAGGGCGTCCAGGCCCGGGTCAACGTTCTGTCCCTGCAGGCGTTGATGGCCGACGAATGCGAGCGCGAAGAAGTACGCCGCGCTCTCGGAGAATGCATCTTCGGCAGTACCGGCAGCAACAGAGTCGGTCTCGGCAAGCAGGTCGGCACAGAGCGACGGGTGCCAGTAGAGATGACGCAGAGCCTCCGGCATCAGTGCATAGAGAACATGGTGACCTATCTGGTGCAGTACATAGGCGTTGGCGCCGGTCGCATCCGTCCAGATGACGCCTGCAGACGGGTGGGGGGTGGTCTGCGTGCCGCCCTGCCGGTCGGCGATCTTGAGCCTGGACACGTGCTCTGCGGCGCGGGAGGTCGCCGCCTCAGACAGCGGCAGTTCGTTGATGAAGGCGACGACGCTCGGAGAGATGCTGCAAAAGTAGTCGGCCTGGTCCGCGCTTGCGTCGTTCAGGGCGATGCCGAGGGCAAGTGCCAGCGCGACCTGCGAGACTGCCCGACAGGCTGCGGATCGCGTATCACGCCGATGTCCCTGCGGATGCGTCCACATGACACAGTTATTCTACCATCCGCGACCACGGGTGCAAACATATGTGCAGCGGCGGGCCGCCGTCACCGGCAGATGCTGCCTCCTCACGCCGCCCGACTCTGCGGTACCGCCGCGACTATCTGCACTGCCCTCAGGCCTCCCTGAATTCCCGGAATGCCGACGAATTTGGTTTCTCCGGCAATCGTCAGCTCAATAGCCGCACCGTCGCCGGGCGTGGAGAGCAGGTTGATCACCTGGCCTACATGCAGATTGCCGATCTCCTGTACCGGCAGTCTGGTCCTGACCATGACCGCGGCGAGCGGCAGCGCGGAGGCCCCCAACATGCTCGATACTGCTTGGCGGCTCTCGGCCTCCCCCATCCGGTGGCGGTCGGACGGCGCGAGCAGTCGCTGAACCGTAGCTGACGGCAGACCCAGAGTGATGGAGCCGCGCCGCGAGCCGATCTGAACCTGGTAGCTGGCACACAGCACCCAGGCATCGTCCTCCAGCACGTCAACCGCCACTGCAGAGGTGTAAATCTCGCTGATCTTGGCAGGGAAGCAGCCGATGCACCTGCCGGCCGCCCGCGCTGTGGCCATGATCTCCTCGCACAGCAGCCGAAAGAGGTTCATCTCGATGTGGGTCGGTGAACCATCGCAGATGACAGCCGCCTGCCCCCTGCCGCCCATCATCAGGTCAAAGGCCGCATAGGACAGAGGACGGTCCATGTGCATGAGTGCGGCAGGCAACTCGGTGACGAGACTGAAGGAGGCTATCAGAGCGCTGTCCGGGATTACGCCTAGATACTGATGGGATCTCATCCGGTCCACGCTGCGGAAGACGACCTCGGCGCTGCCGTTCAGGTACACCTTGAGGGTGCGATTGAGCGCGGCCTCAATCCTATCACAGTCGCGGGTGATCTTCTCAATTTGCAGCGCCGACAGCCGATAGGCACGGCGGAAATCGTAGAGAGTCACTTCGACCTCGCCGGCGCCTTTGGCCTCTCTTGTGTACTCCCGGAAAGTGGCGTCGAGTTTGTCGAGTTCGTCCTGGGAAACAATCCTTGGAGTATCGTCAGCCGCCGTCATGGATATCAGCCCCATCTCAATGCGGGCATCAAGAGCCGAAGTGCTCACCCGCCGTTGTGGCCAGCCGCATCGCCTGGCGTGCCAGGAGGCTCACACGGCGTCCACGTGCCTTGCCCATCGAGGTCGGCAACTACTCGCTCCAACCTCTGCCGCAGTCCTGCAAGCTCCTTCGACTTGAATGAGCTCTTCGTGCTCTCCAGAACGGTGACCGTATGCTGCAGGGCGTCTCTGCAGGCCGCCAGCCGGGGACAGGCGAAGAGCCCGCAGGCATGTTGCACTTCGGATCGGCCGCTCATCGCTTCGGTGAGATGCTGCATGTCCAATAGCGCGGCGGTGATGTTGCGAGGCGTTAGGGCGACAAACGCGCCGACTGGCAGAGGGGCCAGATCTCCCGGCGTTCCTACCACGCTGTTGCTCACAGTCTCGGCAAGTTGCCTGTGCCAGTCCGTTGGCCGGTCATGCCCCGGCGCGGCGGCGCAGCGTGCGGGCCGTCTACCGATGGCAAGTCGCACGGCCTCGCACAATTCCGTGGGGCCGACCGGTTTGGCCATCGTGGCAGCCACCGACAGGCGCACGGCATCGGCCGCAATGCGGTCGTCAGGGGAATCGGCGACCAGAAGCACCGGCATGGCCTCGAAACGTGTGGCGAGTTCGCCCGCAACACCGGAGCCGAGTTGCTCCAGCACGCCCATGGAAATGATCGCGACGTCATAGGCGTCCTGCAACATTGTGCTCGCAACATCGGCCGGGTCACTGACGCAACGGCAGGCGAACCCCTGCCCCTCCAGCATTGCGCCCGTGGTGAGAAGAAACGCCTCGTCTCCATCTGCGATCAGCACTGATGCCCTGTCTGGCACGGCAACCACCACCCTGTCTGGCATTGCACTGGCATGTTCCCGCGTAATTTGCGCAGCGGCAGTTCGCTTCACCTCGCCCTGTTGAACAAAAAGAAGGCGCAATCGGAGTCACCTCCCGAGGGAGGATGACTCGATTGCGCCTTCGACTTACGGGTCTCACACCCATCCGTCAAGGCTGGCCCATAGACAAGCGTGGGCCCAAATGTTATCTCGGGCGATTTCATCTGAACTTTAGCGGCCAGTCTAACGGCACCTGCCGGCCACCTGCACCGTCAGGCGCTCCGTTGCCATGTCGCTTCGCGGAGCTTGCCTCCTCTGCACGGCGTGGTATAATTGACCGGGCCTTCAGGGCGGCAGGCAAATTCGGGGCTTCTCAATGCCGAACCGGCGCCTGTCCCCGCGCTAAAGCATGTCGAGCGAGAGCGACGCCTGTGGCCGAGGGTTCAATGGTTGCCGCCAAGTGTAAGTTCAGAAGGATTGTTGTCGTATGGCGTTGCTGCTGAGAATCCTCGTCTTCGCCCGCCGCTACCGATGGCTGCTGGCCTGGGCGCTGTTCCTGGTCTTCCTGGGGACCGCACTCAACATGATCACGCCGGACCTCGTCGGCAGACTCGTTGATCGCGTCGCCGGCTACGAGAAGCTCGGCGAACTGGGTAATCTGCCCCCGGTGGAATTGGTCGCCTACCGGGATAGCGCCTGGCGGTTCCTCCTACTCATCTGCGGCGTCATTGTCGGAGTGGCCCTGATCGCCACACTGACTGCATACCCACGCCAGATGACTCTGCTCTTCGTCGGCAACCGGGTTGTGTACGATATCCGCCGGCGGCTCTTCAGGCACTTGCAGCACCTGTCCTTGCGCTATTTCGAGAACAACCCGCACGGGCGCATTATGTCGCGGGTGCTCTACGACGTGGAGGCCGTACAGGGGATCGTCAGCGGCCAGTTGGTCGAGATCATCACCAACGTCATCACGCTCACCGTCGCCACGATCATACTGTTCCTGTACAGCCCCCGCCTGGCGGTGCTGGCTGTCGGCGTCCTTCCCCTCTACGTGGTGCACTTCCTGCTGGTCAGGGCCCGCATCCGCCACGCGGCCACCGAATCACGCGAGCAATACTCCCAAATCTACACCACGCTCTCGGAAAGCATCTCCGGAATCAAGATCGTCAAGTCGTTTACGCGCGAGAGCTCTGAGGTCCGTGGCTTCGCCCGTGAGGTGCGGGAGAGCATCGGCATGAATCTGCGGCTGGGCCACTGGCAGGTCATCCTCGGCATCGGCGCCGACCTCATCACCCGCTTCGCCAACGTAGGCGTCCTCCTCTACGGCGGCTACATGGTGCTCTACACCGGCGAGATTACCATGGGCCAGCTCATCGCCTTCCGTACATACCAGACCATGCTCTATCAGCCCGTAATCATGCTCGTGACGATCAACAACCAGATCCAGACCGTCCTGGCGGCGGTGGAACGCATCTTCGAGACTCTGGACACATCCTCCGACATCCAGGAGCGACGCGATGCGACCAAGCTCGAACGCATCGAGGGCCGTGTGGAGGCGGAGCACGTGGACTTCTCTTACGAGCCCGGAGAGCTGGTGCTCGATGACATAAACTTCATCGCCGAGCCCGGCACCGTCACGGCGCTGGTCGGCCCCAGCGGCAGTGGCAAGACCACCCTCGTCCACCTCATCCCGCGTTTCTATGACCCCATCAACGGGCGCATAATCATTGACGGACACGACCTGCGCGACGTGTCGCTCAGTTCGCTGCGCCGCAACATCAGCATGGTCATGCAGGAAGACTTCCTCTTCATGGGCACGCTGCGGGAGAACATCAAGTACGGCCGGCCCAACGCCACCGACGAGGAAGTCGTGCAGGCGGCCATGGCAGCGAATGCCCACGACTTCCTCATGGAGTTCCCCGACGGCTACGAGACCATGGTCGGCGAGCGCGGCACCAGGCTCTCAGGCGGCCAACGCCAGCGCATATCCATCGCCAGGGCGATCCTGCGAAACCCCCGCATCCTCATCCTCGATGAGGCCACCAGCGCTCTCGATTCGGAATCCGAAGCCCTCATACAGGAAGCCCTGGAGCATCTGATGATGAACCGCACAACCTTTACCATCGCCCACCGGCTCTCGACGGTCATGAACGCCGATACCATCCTGGTGTTCGACCAGGGGCGCATAGTCGAGCGCGGCAAGCACGCCGAGTTGGCGACCGCAGGCGGCGTGTACCAGATGCTCTGCGAAATCCAGTTCAACCAGGCTGTTGAGAAAATGCGGGAGCACGAAGAGGAACTGCGGCGGGCCCAGGCGGAAAAGGAAAAGGACAAGCCAGAAGAGCAAGATTGATTGCACGCTCCACGCATAGCCCGAGGGAAAGTGAATGTCATGATCATAGACTTCCATGCTCACGTTCATCCTGACGACGGGCGCTACGCGGACATTGTCGTCGAGGAGGCCCGGCGTATCGGCATTGATTACGTTTGCATCAGCGAGCCGGTCACGCACAGCCGCGACAGCCTCGAGACCGTCCAGCGCCAGAACGATCTGGTGTTCCGCACCTACGAGCGCCATCCGGATTTCTTCATCCCGCTTGTGTACACTCACGCCAACCTCGGCCCGGCCGCACTTGATGAGGTGCGCAAGGGCTTTGACCGAGGCGCACGCGGCATCAAGATGGAAGTCGCAACCCTGATAACCGACAAGTGCGTCGAGCCGATTATCGAGGAGGCAATCTCCCGCGACTGCGTGCTGCTCCAGCACACGTGGCACAAGGTCACCGGCAACTACCCGTTCGAGACCGATCCCGTGCACTGCGCACAGGTAGGGCGCAGGTACCCGGAGCTGAAGCTGGTCATGGCCCACATCGGCGGTGATAACCGCTGGGGCATCCGCGCCATCCGCGACGTGCCCTCCATCTATACCGACTGTAGCGGCTCGATCGCCGACTACGGCCACATCGAATACTGCGTGGAGCAACTGGGCGCCGACAGGCTGCTGTGGGGCACCGACATCCGTGGCGCCGATTACCTCTACACGCTGGCAAAAGTGCGTGACAGCCATCTCGGCGACGACGACAAGGCGAAGGTACTCGGTCTCAATGCCGCCAGGCTCCTGAATGTCACCTGATGAGCACACACGGCCCCAAACCACTGCCCAAGCCGACACAACTGCAAGGCGATGATATGCATGATTGATTTCTGCTGCGACATAGGCAACTACGCTTTCCGTGAATGGCCGGCACGCGATGTGGCCGGCACGCTGCCGCTGATGGACCGCGCCGGCATACAGCGCGCCGTGGTCGGGAGCATTGACGCCATCACCTACGTGAGCCCGCATCCTGCCAATGAGCGGCTCATCGCCGACATCAGGAGCAACGATCCGGAGGGCCGTCTGATACCGTACACGGTCCTATCGCCCGTGTACCCCGGTGTCGAGCGCGACATGGAGGAGAGCAGGCAGCTCGGCTTCGTGGGCTTGAAGCTGTATCCCAGCTACCACGGCTACCAGGTGGACGACCCGCCGGCACTAAGGCTC
The DNA here is from genome assembly GCA_964549395.1 of uncultured Armatimonadia bacterium. GTDB lineage: Bacteria > Armatimonadota > Zipacnadia > Zipacnadales > UBA11051 > UBA11051. Next base: position 6,799 of record CAZJVY010000062.1, read on the forward strand.
ATCGAGATGGCGGCAGGCCGGGGTTGGCCGGTGATCGTCACCGTCCGCATCGAGGACGAGCGCCACCATCATCCGCTGATGAAGGTCAGGCCCGTTGCGCTGGATAGCGTCATCTCGGCGGCAAAGCAGCTTCCCGAGGCCACCATCATCCTCAGCGCCGGTAACAGCGCCGAGACCCCCCGCTTCCTGGAGGCCGTTCGCGACTTGCCCAACGTCTATGCCGAGCTTTCCTACGTGAAGGGCCCTGTGAAGGCTCTGGAGGGATTGGTGGAGAGGTTCGGCAGCGAGAAGATGCTGCTGGGCACGCACATGCCGTTCGTCTATCCCGGCTGCGGCATCGCCAAGATCGCGGAAGCCGCCATCCCCGACGACGCAAAGCAGAACATCCTGGAGAGGAATGCGGCACGGATATTGGGCCTGTAAGGCGCTTGCTGCGGCTTGCGGGTGGCAGGCGATGCTCGGGCATCTTCTGGATCGTCATCTGGAGGCGGCAGAAAACGGAGCGGCCCGCTCACTGCCTCTCCGATGTGGTCTTCTGTGGTCTATTCCTCGAGTAGATGCACCCGCAATAGTCCTGCCGATATAGGCTATGTTCCTCCGCCAACTGCACGCTCCGCTTGAAGCCGTCCCGCTTCTTGAAATCCTCAGCCAGGAACTCCACGCCCGCCTGTTTGCCCGCTCGTTCACCCAGTGGGTCAATCTTTGCCGCCGGCTTGTGAGGGCTTACCGTGAGCGTCGAGGCAAAGTACGCGCAACCCAGTTCATCCGCCTTCCGGGCGGCTCTCTCCAGCCGCATGGCGAAGCATACATCACAGCGCCTGCCGCCTTCCGGTTCATCTTCCAGCCCTGCTACCGCCTCGGCCCATGCCTCTTCGCCGCCCTCCTCGACGACCAACTCCATGCCGACAGCCTGGGCGAGTTGCCGCATCGCCTCCAGGCGCCGGTCGTATTCGTCTTGCGGCTGGATGTTGGGGTTGTACCAGTAGCAGATAATTTCATAGTCGCGAGCCAGGCGCTCATAGACCGCCGTCGCACACGGCCCGCAGCAGCAGTGCAGGAGCAGTTTGCGCCTGTCATGAGTTCTCCCGCTCGCAGTAAGATGCCCCATTCTTAGACTCCGTGCCGTTGCCTTTCGGAGGGGCCGCATGCGCGAGTTCTCGCAGAGAACTCAAGCATCCGGCCCACCCTAGGGCTACTTCGGTTAGCTCGGTCTTACACCCCTTGTTTCAGGATGCCATTCTGACCAGGAATACGGCCATGCCTCAAACCTGTCGCACAGCTCCCGACGCACAGGGTTGCAGAGTGCGTAACGTACCATCTCCTTCACATCATCATCCTTCCGCGCGTGGCGGTCCCAATAGCTACGCTGCCACAAGCCAGCGATACCCAGTGCCCCAGCGGTTTGGCGCTTCGTGTAGCGGATCCATTTGCGGATGTCGCCGCCCTCCCCGGCGCATGACACGACAAAATGAACATGGTCCGGCATGATGCAGTAGGCGTGAACGCTGACATTGTGCCTACCAGCCATGCGGCCCATGGCCTCAATCATCCTGTTGGCGCTGTCAGGGGCTGCCAAATTGATTCCAGGCTTCGCACGCACCGTCACGAACACGACCTGCTCAGGTATCCCGTGCACCTCGCTACAAAGGCGGTGCGGATGTCGTCTAGTTGTGCGTTCATCTTGCGCACCATCCATGTCGCACTACTACTCTCCTTCTGCGCCGAAGCCAAGAACACGCCTGCATCACCGATGCGGGCCGGATGGTGCGATCCCCGCTCCGCGGCTCCCGCACCATGCGGCCCCTCCTCACGACAACGACACGGCAACGACAACGCTGACAGGTAGGGACGCCTGTCCTACTGATACGGACATTGGGCGTCGCAAGGTAAGGGGAGGTCCTACGACCCACTTACCTGGCCGTCTTCAGAGATCCCCGTCACCTCGCTCAGCCCGTCGTAGGCCACCGCGCGCATCCAGGTGCTGATG
>CAZJVY010000062.1:8885-23623 GCA_964549395.1 uncultured Armatimonadia bacterium
CCCCGTCACCTCGCTCAGCCCGTCGTAGGCCACCGCGCGCATCCAGGTGCTGATGCTCTGCCCCGGCCCCATCTGCAATTGGCGGTTCTGCTTCATGCACTCGGTGAGAACCGCCGGATAGCTGGAGAACGGCTCCAGGGCGATCACGTACCACCGCCCCCAACTCGGCGCGTCCGGGTTGCCGCAGAGCGAAATCCAATACCAGATATGCTTGAATACGGCCGTGTCGAACGCCATTCCGAAGCCGACCTTCCGCTCCGTATTCGTGATCGCGTACCAGCCGTCGCTCAGGTCAGTCAGGTAGAGCATGTCCTCCAGTTTGCTCTCGGGCGGATCAATGGCGCGCACATCAATCAGCGTCCCGTCGCGGCTCTCTCCGGCAGGCCATGCAAACTCCTGTAGCGGCTCGAAGCGGCCGTCCGGCGGCACACTGGGGTCCACGACGACCTTCCGCGCGCCGCTTGAGACCACGCAGTGCTCGGACAGGAAAGGCGGCCCGAAGGCCGGGTGATGCCCCCACATCAGGTCAATGTCCTGGTCGCTTTCATTGGTCACTGTCTCATCAATATCCAGCACCCCGCTGCCACTGTGCAGGCCGAGCGTCTTTTCGAGCAGAAACGGCGTGCGCGCCGTGCGGGCCCACAGCTTCACGCGAACCATCTCGGGGCTGTCCTCCACTACCTGCCACTTCCACGGTATCCCCCACACCTCGCCATGCTGGCCCATCTCAACACCACGGTATTCACATGACCGGCCGCCGTTGGGGAGGATCTCCTGCCAGCCGCCCTCATAGAAGTCAGAGAACGGGCCGTGCGTGGCGGGACGCATCGGATGGTTGTTGAGCTGCGGTCGGACTCCCAGCGGGCTGCGCCACATGAAATCCGTGTCCGTCGGCTTGTGCACAAACTCGAATATGTCGGTGCCCTTGTCCAACAGCAGGGATACCCTTATCAGTTCGTTCTCAATGACCATCATCCGCAGGCCGCGGTATGTCAGTTCATCATTGACCCGGCAGCCGAAGTTGCGCTCGTGGGTGTACGTCATCCGTCTGACCTCCTTGCATTGCTGTCCAGATTGCAGGCCATTTCTCTGGGAATGTGCCGCAGGCCTGCGTCCCGCCCTTCTCCCAGCACATAGCCGGCCAGAGGAAGTATTCCGGGCGGCTTTGGCGAATGGATACACACAGGAGCACCTCAGACAGTGCCTGGAGGAGCAAACATGAAATCGCATCTCTTTCATATCGGCCTCGGGCTGTGCATGCTCATGGCCGTGACCTGCCATGCCGCCGTCGAGATGGACTTGCTCAAAGGCGGCGATTTCGAATCCGGCGGCTGGAGCATTGCCACGTGGAGTGGAGACGGCCAGGGCGCAATAGCCGACCAGGTAAGCCACGGCGGCGCCAAGAGCCTGCACATGCAAGGCAAAGCCGATGCCACAATCGTGGCACAACGGAACTTCAGGTTGATCGCCGGCAGCCAGCCGGTTGCCCTATCCGGCTATTGGAAGGGCAGCGTTACCAAGGGCACCGGCGGACGCATCGTGATCCGTTGGCTCGATGCGGACGGCAAGAGCGTTGCCGACGCCGCACCCGTAACCAAGTCGGGCACCTTCGATTGGACCAAATTCGAGACCACCTTCAAGCCGCCGCCGGGCGCCGCGCAAGCGACAATATTCCTCGAAATCTGGGAGACCACCGGTGAGGTCTGGTATGACGATGTGCGCGTCGCCCTGACCTTCGAGCCCGTCATGCCGGGCGAGGTCAGGACTGCCAGACATCCGGGCGACCCGCGAGTGGCGGTCTTCGACGCCAACCGCCGAGGCGGCACCGGCTACGGCGCAGTCGGCATCCAACACGCGCTATTCAAGCGCCACGGCCTTGAGGCCGACCTCATCGAGGACCTCTCGCTGGCAACACTGGTCAACTATGACGCGCTGGTGCTGCCGAATGTCCATGTGCTGCCGGGCGCCGAGTTCGCGGAGGTGCTGGCCGGCCGGCCCGCAATCGCCTGGACCATTGACGCCCGCGCCGCAGTCTCGGCCTATGTTCGCATGGGCGGCGGACTGATCCTCACCCACCAATCATGCGGCCAGAGCGCCTTTAAGGACCCGCTCACACCCTCGATAGCCTCGGTGATTGACAAGACCTTTGACACCGTCCCCACCTGGTTTGCCGACGATCCGGTCACCAGGGGCCTGCAGCCCTTTGAGCCAAGCTTCGAGGATTCCCGGGTCCTGCAGCTTGGCCCGGCCGGCCAGGTGGTAATGAAGAACAAGTCGGGCCATGCCCTGGCGGTGGTGGGCGGATTCGGCGGCGGCAAGGTAGTAGCCATCGGCCTCTGTCCGGGAATAGACAAAGACCTCAATACCGTGCTGCCGACCGGCGGCGAAGAGCAACTACTCTTCAACGCAGCCAAGTGGGCCGCGGCCACTCAAGTGCAGCCGGTCATCGTGCTCGTCTCCCCCAACCTCATCACCATCACCGAGCCGAAGCAGCCGCTCGAATTCACTGTCGTCCTGCTCCCTACCAGCAAGACCGTCGCCGGCGAGCCCAAGCTGGACATCGCCCTGGTCGGCGACAAGCACCGTCTGCAACCCGCCCAGATCAGCAGCATCGAGGATACCGGCGGCATTACCATGCTGCGCGTGGGATTCGCCACAGACAAGCTCGAAGAAGCCGAGTACCGCATCGAGGTGAAGAACTCCATGGCAACCTATGAAGAGCCCGACAATGCCGGCATGGTGAAGAACCAGGCCGCCTTCGCCAAGTTCGCCGACAGTCTGCCCAAGGCGCAGTTCGAGTGGAGCGCCATGAATGTGCACGGTCCGACGGGGCTGAAGACCGAAGAAGAGTTCGCGGAAATGGCCAAAATGGCCAAAGAGATGAACTTCAAGGCGGTCCTCTACAACGCCAAGCCGCCCAGCGGATATGTCTACTACAACACCAAGATCGGCGAAGAGGACCCGGCATTCCAGGACATTGACCCGCTGGCCTTGGCTGTCAAGCACTGCCACGCGCAGGGGCTGCAACTGCTCGTCCAGTTCTGCGCCTTCGCGGAGGGCGGTGGGAAGCATCCGAGCAAGTTCATGCGCGAGCATCCCGACTATGCCGACTGGAACCCCGGCGACGGTCCGGACCTCAGCAAGCAGCAGCACGGCGTCTTCGGCTGCCCGGACCGCCCGGAAGTGCGCGCCTATGAGCTATCCCTCATCCGCGAAATGGCGGAGAACTACGACATTGACGGCATCAGCTTCGACTACATCCGCTACAAGGACGACCGCTATTGCGTATGTCCGTACTCGGAGGCCAAATTCGCCGAATACCGCAAGGCGCACCCGGACCTCGCCGAAGCAGCGGCACGGGCGCACATGGCCGAGGAGGCCATCGTCAGCTTCACCTGGGAGGTGCGCAAGCTGCTGGACGATGTCAGGCCCGGCCTGCTGCTGCATGGCTACTGCCACCCGACGTGGGCCAACAAGTTCCCGCTCAAGTACCTCTCGTTCCGTGCTTCGGCGCATGGCGACGATCCTGCTCGCGGCGGCGAATGGCCTCTGGAGCAGGTGTATGAAGCGGCCAAGCGAAACGTCGAGCTGGCTGACGACCATGTGGACTACATGCGTGCGGCGCCGATGGCCGATACCGCATACCTCAACTGGGCGAAGAGTCCCGACCGCTTCCGCCGCGAGCTGCGCCTGATCAGTCATGCGGGCGCGCGGGATATCATGGTCTACCTGTACTCCACACTGCGACACAAACCGGAACTGCGCGAAGCCATCAGCAAAGAGCTTGCAGACTGACAGGGCGTTTGCGGTCGGTGCACGCAGGAATGCGCGGCCCGGCGGGGAAACCTTAAGCTGCGAGCGCAGAGCATCCTGCGAGCATGTAGCGACAAACGGAGGTGCCAGAGGACATGGCCGAAAAGATAGGCGTTGGGATACACGGCGCCGGCTGGGTTGCCGACGAGCATCTGAATGCGTACATGAATAACCCGCACTGTGAGGTCGTTGCCGTATCCTCGCGACGCGAGGAATCCGCGCGCAGGGCCGCCGAGAAGTGCGGCGCTTCGGATGCAGCGATCTACACCGACTACGAGAAGTTCCTGGAAGACGAGCGGCTGCAGCTCTTCTCCATCTGCACCCCCAGCAACCTGCACGCAGCCGAAGGCATTGCCGCCGCCCAGGCCGGCAAGCACTTCATCATGGAGAAGCCGATGGCGCTGAACGCCAGGGACATCCGCGACCTGGCCGCGGCGGTGAAAGCGGCCGGCGTGAAGACCGTCGTCAGCTTCGTGCTGCACTGGTGCCCCTCACTCATCAACACCAAGAACCTCATCGCGGCCGACGCGATCGGCGAGATATTCTACGTGGAGACCGACTACTGGCACGGTGTGGACGATTGGTATAGCGGCTGGAACTGGGCGATCACGAAGGAGAAGGGCGGCTCCAGCTTCCTGTTCGGCGGCTGCCACGCAGTGGACGCCGCCAGGTGGCTGACCGGCCTGGATATCGTGGAGGTGGCGGCATACGGGGGCGGCTGGGACAAGCGCTACGAGTATCCGGCGACCTGCGTGGGCATTGTCAAGTACTCGAACGGGGCCATCGGCAAGATTTCCAGCTCGGTGGACCTGATCGCCCCCTACTCATTCAACATTGACATTCTGGGCGACCAGGGCGCGATGCGTGACAATAAGCTATGGTCGCGCACGCTGGCACCGGCCGCGAGTTCGTGGACTGTGACGCCGGCGATTCTCCCCGACAGCGGCGATGTGGAGCACCACCCCTTCGAGGGCGAGATTGACCACATGGTTGACTGCGTTCTCAATGATGTTGAATCGGACGTCAACATCGAGGACGCCGTCAACACTCACGAAGCATGTGTGGCCTTCGACATGTCCATCGAGCAAGATGGTGCGACGGTCAAACTGCCGCTTGACAGCTAGATGGCGATTGGCGGCGGGCTTGGGACGCGCTGGGCGACAAGGTGCTGGTTGTTGGCACTGACAGGGCCTTTGATGCTATAATACTGGCCCGGAGTCAACACAAGATTTGCCAAGGGAGGAACATGAATTGGTAACGAATGACCCAGGGTCCGGAATGCACAGCTCTGCACTGCCCGCCGGTGGGGGCGTGCTGGCGCAGTTACGGGCGAACAACCCGGATATCATCGGCGCGGCGCTGGTAACCGCTGACGGTTTCCCGGTGGAGGCCGATACCGCCGGCGACATAGACGAGGACAGCCTGGCCGCACTGGCTGCCGACCTGCTGGCACGCGCCTCGCGGAGCAGTGAGGAGTTCGGCAACGGTAGCCTCGATGAATTGTACGCGCGTGGCAGTCAGGGCTATCTGGTTGTGGTGCGCGCGGGTGCGGACCAGGTGCTTGCTTGCCTGGCCTCAGCCAACGCAACGGTCGGTCTGCTGCTGCGTGATGTGAGGCAAGCTGCCGCCGGCTTGGCGTAGAATAGCCGGCCGCAATGCGACGCGACTATTGCCTGCGGCCATTCTTGACACCTTGGCACTTTTACGTTAAGCTTCAGCCTAATGTGCCGTATGACGTTCCTATGTGGCTCAGAACGTACCGGCGTCGAGCAGAATCTGAGGTGATGTGAGATAGCGCAAAGTAAAGGCTATCGCGTGAACGAGCGTATTCGTGCTCCAAAGGTCCGCGTCATTGGTGACAAGGGCGATCAGCTAGGGATCATGGATATCGCCGACGCTCGTGCGGTTGCCGAGAAGGCAGGACTTGATCTGATTGAAGTCGCACCGGATGCCGATCCGCCGGTGTGTCGCCTCCTCGATTGGGGCAGATTCCGCTACGAGCAAAAGAAGAAGGCCAAGGAAGCTCAGAAAAAGGCCAAGCAGGTCGAGATCAAGAACATCCGCTTGAGACCCAATACAAGCGACCACGATATCGAGTTCAAGACGCGCCACGCGATCAAGTTCCTTGAGGACGGCAACAAGGTAAGTTGCACGGTCATCTTCCGGGGACCGGAACTGCGCCACAAGGAAATCGGCCAGGAGCAACTGCTGCGGCTGGCCGAGGGGTGCAAGGAATGCGCCGAAATCGAGACTCCACCACGCATGGAAGGCCGGCGCATGTTGATGCTCATGGCACCCAAGGCGACGACGAAGGGCTCCGCAAGGCAAGAGACGAAAGCGGATTGACAGGATAGGAGTCAGTTGTGGGAAAAGCAAAGACGAAACAAGCTGCCAAGAAACGCTTCAAGATAACAGGCAGTGGCCGTATTCTGCGCAGGAGCACGCGCATGAACCACCTTCTGGGGCAGAAGTCTAGCCGCCTCAAGCGCCGGCTTCGTATGCCCTCAGAAGTCACAGGCGGCCGGCGAAGGGCCGTGCGGGAACTGCTGCCACACGACAACTAGAGCTGCACACTCCCCAACGATGGTTGGGCAGGGGCGCACAGTACAGTGCTGTGCGTCCTATTGGTCGCTGTCAGCCTGCCACCCGCCCTATGGATGGCGGCTGTAGCCCTCGCATGAAGGGTGCCGGGCAACGCCCGGGCTGCGGCTCTGCCGGCTCCATCGTGACGGAATAGAGAGGAAAGGTTGCCATGCCCAGAGTGAAAACTGGCCCGACGGCCCGACGGCGGCACAAGCGGCTGTTGAAGCTGGCCAAAGGATATGTGGGCGGCAGGCGCCGCCTGTACAAGACCGCCAAGGAGACGGTGATGCGGGCCGGCCGCTACGCCTACGTCCATCGCCGCCTGCGCAAGCGTGACTTCCGCCGCCTGTGGATCGCGCGTGTCAACGCCGCCGCTCGCATGTACGGGCTCAACTACAGCCGCCTGATGGCCGGCCTCAAGAAGGCCAATGTCGGTCTCAACCGCAAGATGCTGGCCGAGATGGCTGTATCCGACCCCGAGGCCTTCAAGATGCTCCTGACCAAGGCCGATCTGCTGCCGGCCTAGCTGCACGATTGCAGGTGGTACGGGGACGTCCGTGTCCGGAAAGCTCTCTGACCTATGTCTATCATAGACAGCCCGCAGAACCAGCAGGTCAAGCTTTACCGGTCGCTGCTGCACAAGAAGGGACGACAGGAAGCCGGCCTCTGCCCGCTGGAGGGAGTGCGGCTTATTGAATCGGCTCTCTTGAGCGGCGCAGAACTCCCAACGGTCTATGTATGTCCACCTCTACTTGCCGATGACCGCGGTTTGCTCGAACGGATCCGCGACGGCGACCTGAACGTGCTGGAACTGTCCGAGCGTGCCTTCCGCAGCATGACCGACACCCAGAATCCGCAGGGCATCGCAGCCACGGCGGTCATGCGCCACAGTGGCCTGCAGGACCTCAGCAAGCCCGGCAAGGCGCTGTACCTGTGGCTGTACGAGACGCGCGAACCCGGCAATCTCGGCACCATCTTCCGTACCGCCGCTGCGTTCTCGGTTGACGGCATCGTCCTGGTCGGCGGCTGCGCGGATGCCTACAACCCGAAGGCGATCAGGGCTTCGGCCGGGGCGGTCTTCGCCGTTCCTGCAGCCGAGGCCGACTGGGACCAGGCGACCGCGTGGGCTGCGGACCAGGACGTTTGCACCATCGCTGCGACGCTCTCAGCCGAGACGTCTTCCCAGGACCAGACCTATCCTGACCGTGTGGCGGTGATTGTCGGCTCCGAGGCGCACGGCATACCCCGCCACCTATTGACATCGGTATCGCTGCACGTTAAGATACCAATGTCGGACAAAGTGGAGAGTCTGAATGCCGGAGTCGCAGCCGGCATTTTGTTATACGACATATATACAGACAGGAGTTGCTCGACAACTCCTGAATAGCCCCGACGGGGCGAAAAAGGTAGTGACGGAGAAAAGTAGGCGCCAGAGGACCTTCTTGACAGGCCCTCGCAAAGCGCACGGGTTGCAGAGAGAAGGAATCATGGGCTGCGAGTTCCTTCACCCGTGGCGGCGCCGAAGTTCGCTCCCGAACCGCGTGCTGAAGGGAGACGTGCTGTAGGCGTCTCTTGCGTAGGTACGGACGGCCTGTCCCACCGTTATCCGGGGCACTGCCTGTTAGGGTGGTTTGCGGGAGCCTCCGGTTTTCGTCCCTACGACGAGACGGAGGTTTCTTTGGTTCTCGCACACGGGAGGCGTGACACATGGCACTCAATGAACTCATCAAGCAACTTCAGGAGGAGGCGCAGGCCGCCGTTCTGGCCGCCCGCGACCTGAGCATACTTGAGGACCTGCGCGTCAGATACCTGGGCAGGAACGGCATCCTGCGGCAGCAGTACAAGCAAGTCGCTTCACTGCCGGAGGAGGACCGTCCTCTGGCCGGCCAGGCGCTCAACAAGCTCAGCAACGCCCTGCAGAAGCTGTTCGAGGGGCGCAAGACCGCGCTCGTGCGGCAGGCCGAACAGCACAGGCTCCAGGCCGAGGCCGTTGATGTTACGCTGCCGGGCCGTACGCCCGCAACGGGGCATCAGCACCCGCTGCTGGCCACGATGGACGAGATGATCGAGATATTCCTCGGCCTCGGGTTTGTCGTGGCGGAGGGGCCCGAGGTCGAGGACTACTACCACAGCTTCGAGGCGCTCAACTACCCCGAATACCACCCGGCCATGGCCGAGCAGGACACCTTCTACGTGTCCGACGACGTTCTCCTGCGCAGCCAGACTTCTACGGTGCAGATCCGCGTCATGGAGCAGCAGGAACCGCCGGTGCGGATTATCGCGCCGGGCCGCTGCTACCGCCGCGACACGGTGGATGCGACCCACTGCCATACGTTCTACCAGTTGGAGGGGCTGCTGGTGGATGAGGGAATCACCTTCGCCGATCTAAAGGGCACACTGGAGATATTCGCGCGCCAGGTATTCGGCGAGAGGTGCCATGTGCGCTTTCGGCCCGACTTCTTCCCCTTCACCGAGCCCAGCGCTGAAATCGCACTCACGTGTACCCTGTGCGAGGGAACCGGCTGCCGCGTCTGCTCCAATACCGGCTATCTGGAGGTCGGCGGCAGCGGCCAGGTGGACCCCAACGTACTCGCCGCGGTCGGCTACGATACGGAGCGCTACACCGGCTATGCCTTCGGTGTCGGCGTCGAGCGGTTCGCCATGCTGCGCCACGGAATAGACGACATCCGCCTCTTCTACAGCGGCGACATGCGGTTTCTCGACCAGTTCTAGCGGAGATTGCGTGCAGACGCGCGGCGTCGGCACAGGAGGCTCAAAATGCGTGTGCCCTATTCGTGGTTGATGGAGTATCTGAGGGCGGACATCGAGGCTGAAGAGCTTGCTCACGCCTTGACGATGGGCGGCCTGGAGGTCGAGCAGGTCGCAGACTTCCGCTCCGAAGACGGCGAGTTCGCCGACAAGGTGTTGGTCACCTCGGTGACATCGAATCGCGGTGACCTGCCTTCCATGGTCGGCACGGCGCGTCATGCGGCTGCGATACTGCGCGCACAGTGGCAGATGCCTGAAATAGACATGGGCCTGCTGGGAGCGCCGGTGCGCAACGAGACACAAGCCGCCAATGATCAGATGCGGATCGAGCTGGCCAATCCCGAGGCTTGCCCGCGCTACTGCGGGCTGGTCATGGATGGCCTGACGGTTGCTGAGAGTCCCGACTGGCTGTGCTATCGGCTGGAGGCGGCCGGCATGCGCCCGATCGCCAATCTCGTGGATTGCACCAACTACGTCATGCTGGAGCTGGGCCAGCCGCTCCACGGCTTCGACTACAGCCTGCTCAAGGACGGTCATATCATCGTGCGTTCGGCCGCGCGCAGCGAGCAGATTCTCACCCTCGATCAGCAATGGCGCACGTTGAGCGAGGATGACCTGCTCATTACCGACCCGGCCGGGCCGGCCGCCATCGCCGGAATCATGGGCGGCGCCGACACTGAAATGACGTGGGAAACCACCAAGGTGCTTCTCGAGAGCGCCCATTTCGACCCCACAACCATCCGCAAGACCGCTCTGCGCATCGGCCTCAGCAGTGAAGCGAGCTACCGCTTCGAGAGAATCGTTGATCCGGGAGGCACATTGCGCGCGCTGGCTCGTGTGGCCGGTCTGCTGCTGCAGACCGCCGGCGGCAAGGTCGTCGGGGAGGCCGTGGACGCCTGCGCGGTGGAGCCGACGCCGCTGCAACTGTCTTTGCGGGCAGACAAGTGCAACCGGATACTGGGCACGGACATCGCCGTCGAGCGGATGCGCGACTACTTGCTGGCTCTCGGCTTTGAAGTGGAGGGGGACGGCTCGGACAGGCTCCAGGTCACAGTGCCAACCTTCCGGCCGGATGTGGAGCGCGAGATTGACCTCATCGAAGAAATCGCCATCGTCCACGGCTACGAGAACATCCCCACCACCGTGCCGGGCAAGCTCACTCAGAGCGGCCGATTGACCCGCGAGCAGAAGCTGGAGCGCCAGGCCCGCCAGGCCCTACGCGCTGCCGGGCTCAACGAGACCATATCGTACTCGATGCTCTCGCAGCGAGATCTGGACCGCATGGGCTATCCCCAGGACGCAACCGAGCGCAACATGCTACCGCTGGCCAGTCCCGTCAGCGATGAGCACACCCACATGCGCAGCACGCTCCTGCCCAGTCTGCTGCAGGCGGCGGAGCACAACCAGCGCCGGCGCGTACCGGCGGTCAGGCTCTACGAAATCGCCCGCGTGTTCTTCCCCCGAGACGAAGGGGAGTTGCCGGAAGAGCGGCTCCATGCCGCTGGCCTCATCATGGGCCCCTACTGGTCGAGCATCTGGAACTTGCCGGAGGAGAGCCGAGAGCCTGACTTCTACGTGGTCAAGGGCATTGTCGAGCAGCTTGTTGGCGCGCTCGGTGTGGACGGTGTCACCTATCATGCTGCCCAGCATCCGAGCACGCACCCGGGTCAATGCGCCGCCGTAATGCTGGACGGTGAGCAGATCGGCTTACTGGGCAAGCTCAGTGCCGACGTGCAGACTGAATACGACCTGGACAGGCCGGCATACCTGTTTGAGCTCGATCTGGAGCCGCTGATGGCGCACGCATGTCCCTACCGCACATACCAGCGGCTGCCGCGCTTCCCGGCCGCTTTGCGCGATATCGCCGTCGTGGTAAGTGACACGCCGGAGAGCACTGCCGAGGCCGTCAAGCAGGCCATTCTGGAGGCAGGCGGGGAGCATCTTGCCGATGCCGTCGTATTCGACGTCTATAGGGATGCCGAGCGCCTCGGTGAGGGGAACAAGCAACTGGCCTTCAATCTGACATTCCGCACTCCGGGTGGCACGCTCACTGACGAGCAGGTGGACGAACTGGTCGCCCGCATCATCAAGCACCTGGAAGACAAGCTCGGCGCCAAGTTGAGACAGTAGCCTCGTCACCTGTCAGTTTGTGACATCAAGAACAGACAGAGTCTTCTCCAATGGTGCGCTCAGTGTTCTGTGCCGCCGGCCTTTGCCCCGGCGCGCGTGCCGATTTCCGCACAGGCGCGTAGTGGGACCTTTTTGGGTATCCGGGGAACTCAGGGAGACTCCCGTACGTCCAATGTGGAAACTCACATGGCTTCACTGGCAACAGCACAACGACCAGACACATCAAGCATCCTTCGATGGCTAGACCGCCTTGAGGCGATAGTCTATCGGCGGCGGCCGCTGCTGCATGGTATCGTAGGCCTTGCGGCTTTCGCCTTATCGCGACCTACTGACCTGACCAACGCCATTGCCGCTGTAGTCGTCTTTCTCGGCATGCTGGTGCGGCTCTGGGCAACCGGCCACATTCACAAGAACGTGGAACTCGCCACTGATGGGCCCTATGCCACTGTCCGCCACCCTCTGTACCTGGGTAATCTGGTCATCTTCGTGGGGATGGCACTGGCTGCCAATACAGTCATCGCGACGGTTATGATCTCTGTGAGCGTGGGGCTGCTCTATGGGCTAACCATCCACTACGAGGAACGGCATCTGCGTCGGCGATTTGGGGGCGCCTATGACCAGTATACAGCGTGCGTTCCCGTCATCATACCGCGGTTTCACAAGGGAAGACTGCGCCTACGCAAGGGCAGTGTTCCCACGCAAAGCAGTTTCTTGTTGAGCATCTGCGGGGCGCTGCTTCTCGTCGCAATCTTCGAGTTGCAGGAAGACTTGCTGGAGTACCTGCTTGGCATCGAGTACAACCCGGTCTGGGGTCTGGACATCCCCCACATCATCTCGCATCTGTGATGCCTGCCCCGCCCAGGCCACTTCCGCCAAGAGACTCCGACTGGCGATTAGATCTACCAGCAGTGGTGGGAGCGCCGGATGCCGCATTCATTCGTAGCGCCCGTACTCCTTGCATGCCCGCCAGTAGGTCTCCAGGTTCTCATCAGGCGTACCCTCGCGGAAGCTGTCCGATGAGCCGATGATCAACCCGCCGCCCGGCTTGGCTATCTCCATCGCCTCTGCTATCGTCCGCTCGACCAACTCCGGGTCGCCGTGCTTGATGACGTAGAGCAGGTCCACATAGCCCTTGATGGTCGTCTTGGCCCCTATCCGCTCCTTGGCCGCGCGCAGATCGAAATCCCCGACCGGCGGCGGCGTGCAGGTCTCCAGTACGTCAATGCCCGTCTCCGCAATCATCTCCATCGCGTCTGCGAGCTTACCGTCGTCATAAAAATCATAGAACGCGCCGTAGGAGTGAGTAAGCTCCACGTGCTCCCCAATCTGGGGGACGAAGACCTCCCTGTAGATCGCCGGCGACCAGCCCGATGACAGCGAGTTGTAGTACCAGCTTCCGAAGATAGCCTCCACGCCGGCCTCCAGGGCAACCCGGATGCGCTGCAGGGAGCGGCGGTGGAAGATGGCAAGCAGGCTGTCGAACAGCTCCCTGTCCATGTAGTAGTCCACCATCAGGTCCTGCATGTCGCGCGCCTGGCCGGCATTGTGGTCCAGGCAACTGCGGATACAGACCATCACCACGCCCCGGTCGCCGATGGTCTCCGTAATCTGGTGATAGTAATCGTAATCGGTGCTGATCTCCGGCAATATGTACAGCAGCCGCTCAATGTCGTCCCTGTCCTTGACCAGGTATTCGGTCTTCATGGGATTCGGCGAGACTCCGTATTCTCTTCCGCTGGGCGGGATCTTGGTGCGGTCGGAGATGTCACCGGCCGGGGTATGAAACGTCCGCTCCACGACCCGATAGTCCCCCTCTTCATAGCGCGTCTGGTCAACCTTGACCTCGGGCAGATCGTACTCGTCCGGATAGCTCGTCAGGTAATCCGGCGTGCGGTCGCCGACGATGTGCATGTAGTCGAGGTCCGGCAGCATCTGCATCTCTTCCGCAAGGGGAACTGAACCATACTTCGCCTGAAGCCACGCGCCGTATCTGGGAGATATCGGCACGCGGTCCGCCTCTTCATGCGCAATTGCCGTGAGCAGCCGCTCGCGACCTGTCATCTCAGCCTTCGCCACCATTTTCACCTGTCTTCCATGACGTGCAACCGCTTCTACAGCCCGGCCAGTTCGGCAAGCAACTCCGCCCCGGCGTCAACCATCTGCCGTTCCGTGCCCGGAGCGGCCTTCGCCCACCTGCATAGCCACGTCTCGTAGCTGCCCTCTAACAGAGCGACGTCCGTCGGGCAGTAGCCGAGGAAGTCATTGGCCAACTCCACCGTCATGGTGCGGGCAAAGGGCGACCGGGCCTTTATCTGCAGCCCGTAGTCACAGAACATCTCTCCCGGCAACCCGACGATACCCAAATCCCCCACGCGTACGGCCATCACGGGCACCGGCCGAGTGACGGGCTCCTCGGCGACCTTTACCGCTTCCAGAGCGTATATCCAATCCACATCGGACGGGTCGTTCTTGCTCTCATATAGCTTCTTGGCTTCCGCAAGCTCTTCGGGTGTCGATTCGCGTCGCTTGAAGTCAACCATCTTCGTCTGCGCACCGAGCATCGGCGCGGGGTCGTAGTCCCTGATCTGCTGCCAGGCGCCGTATGCCCGCGCGGCCACGAGGCTGCCCACGCGCTCAACCTGGTACTGAGGATCCGGCATGGGTGGCGCGGGCCGCGTCCAATCCCCATTATTGATGTCCCCGCAGCACCCGTTGGCCATGATCGCAACGAACTCGGCACCGGCCATGCGCTGCAGGGCCCGCCCGAAGGCGCCGAAGTAGTTGGCCGACAGCGTCGTCGCGGCCGGGCTGCCCACGTAATGCAGCGAATAGTTGCACAGCGCCGCAATCGGCCTGCAATCCTCGCTAATGATGACGGCGGTGGCCACCTCCGGGTCCGTCGGCCCTGCCGGCCGCACCATCTCCGGGTTCAGATACCCCGGATTCATCTTCACTGTCCCGTCCCTCATGTGCCAGCGGCGGTTGTGCGTCTCTTCAGGGCAGCTTCCCGAGGCATGGCCCACGCGGGCCGGCTGCAGGCGGTTGTACGCCAGCTTGACTGCATCAGCCGCCTTGTCCATGGCCCACGCCGTGTACTCCTCTTCCATCGGCAGGTGCGCAAGGCCCAGCGTCGTCGGCCCGTAGTGGGTATGCGTGCACGAAATGAATATGTTCTCATGCGGGATTCCGGTCAGCTCTGCCGCACGAGCCTTCGCGATATCCATGTACTCCTTGTATGTGCCGATGATGTCGCAGACGACCACTGCCAGCGCCGTATCGTCGTTCTGCAGCACGACCGCCTTCGCGTGAAGCTCGTCATAGACATCATCGGCCAGACGGTCGCTGAAATAGCCCTGCATGTGGGCGCCCAGTTTGGGTGTGATATTGCTCATCGCCCCGCCGGCCTGAAGCTGTGATGCCATTGTCGATTCTCCTCTATGTCG
>CAZJVY010000063.1:0-11199 GCA_964549395.1 uncultured Armatimonadia bacterium
CCCTTACCATCTCCCTAGCCGGCACCCCCAAATTCCACGCCGAGCCCGGCCACCACCTCGCCCGCCTCGCCGTCCGCATCACCCACACGCTCACCAGCCCTGCCTGACCGCCTCCCCTTTTGCCCTTTTCACTTTTTTCCCTTTTTACTTTTTTCCCTCTCTACAGTCCTACCGCTCTACGCTCTTTTCCGCCGTTTCGACACCGCCCAATCTTAGCTCACACGCGCACGGCTCCACGCATTCTACCATCGCCACACGCGCTCGCATACTGCTGCCCCGTTTTCCGGTTTGACGGTTTTCCTGTTTTACGTTTGGCCCGCTTTCCCGTTTTCCGTTTGAGCTGTTGGCATTCTTTACTTTCTTGCAGCGATGCGGTATCATTGCTTCGGGTGAGGAAGAAGTGGCTGAGCCGCGATAGCTGAGGAGAGTAGCATGCTGCGGACGATTGCCGTGTGCAACCAAAAGGGCGGAGTGGGGAAGACAACTACAGCGATCAACCTGGGGGCGGCGCTGGCGGAGAGCGGGAGCAAGGTGCTGCTGGTGGATCTGGACCCACGGGCGGACCTATCCGGCTATCTTGGCGTACGGCTGGGAGTTGATGAGGCGAGCGTCTATCATGCCTTGTTCGACGATGCGATTGCGCTGGGTGATGTGGTGGTGGAGACGTCGTGGCCGGGGCTGCATGTCGCGCCGGCAACAATAGACCTGGCGGCGGCGGAGATGGTGCTGCTCGCGCGTGCAGCGGAGGAGCGGCACATGGTGGTCCGTGAGCTATTGAAGCCGTTGGCGCGGCGTTACGACTATATCGTGCTGGACAACCCTCCGGGGCTGCAGCTTCTGTCTGTTGCGGCGCTGGCGGCTGCCGGGGAGGTGCTGGTGCCCCAGCAATGCTCCTTCCTGGCTCTACACGGTCTGCGCCAACTTGCGGAGACAGTGGGGCGCATCAGGGCGGAGCTGAATCCGAAGTTGAGGATCTGCGGGATCGTCATGACCATGCAGGACCGACGCACGGTACACAACCGCCAAGTCATAGAGATGGTGAAAGAAGGCTTCCCAGACCTAGTTATGAACACGGTGGTTCCGACTACGATTCGCCTGCAGGAGGCCGCGGCGGCCGGGCAGCCGATTACGGTGTACGAACCGACGGGCCCGGCGGCGCTGGCTTACCGGAAACTGGCGAAGGAGGTCATTGCCCGTGCCTAGGAAACCGAAACTGCCGGGAGCTGCAGATTTTTTCAAAGCCGGCGGCGCCCCGCGGGAGGCAGAGGAGCCGGTATCGCTCGAGCCGGATGAGGAGGCGGAGAACGAGGCAGAGGAGGAGGGGCCAACCGAGACATCGCCACCTCCGGAGGCGAGGGGTTCGACGCGGAGGGTGGCGGGGCACGACCTGACAGCGGGGCAGGTCATCCTAACACCGGCGCAACTGCGGGCCACCCAGGTAGCAGCCCCGGCCCATGCATTACCGCAGCCGATCACAGAGAAGGTGACGTTCTACGTTCCGCCGCAGATGCTGCAACAGCTCGAGGTCTGCCGCGTGCGTCTGCTCACGGAACGCAACATCAAGGCGAACCGTTCACAGATCGCGGTTGCAGCCATGGCCCTGTGCATTCACGACACCGATCTTATCGCTGAGACGCTGCTGCAATTGGCAGAGATATGGCAGGGACAGGTGCCGGAATAGGGTGCTCCGGCACAAGACAGTCGTTTCTCTTGCTCCCGCAATCATCTCCACTTTTAGGTGTTCGTTCGCGTTGCAGCCTCTTGACTTGCCAGAACCCTCTTTTTCGTGGGCAATCCACCCCGCACAAGCCCGGCTTCGCGTTGTTTCTTGTGTCAGACCACGCTATAGTGACATTACTCCATGAATAGCGGGTGCTCACACAAGAAATAGCGATTGGCGATACAACTGCTGTTCTGTTTGGCGTCAGGGCATGCCCTATACCGAGCTTCGACACAACATTTACCGCGTTCCGGCTCAGACAATAGCGTGTGTTCGCTCAAGAATGTCTGCGTTTGCGAATGGAATATAGTTGTCTCACACAAGAAAAAGGGCAAGACCCGCCGTATACCGAATTGATGGGCAGTATTCGAAGCCTGCCGATTGACAATCTCTAGCTTCAAGAGCTGGGAAAATGCGTATTTTGCAGGTACCGGGGTGCATCTAGTGTCCTGGTGGGCTGAGTGGCTGACAGACAGCGAGGGGAGCAGGACGGAGACGAAACACGTGTCGCGACACAAGACCGGCTGTAGTAATAACGTTGTCCGGCACAAGAATGGCGAGTGATCACACAAGATCGGCCGAGCAGAAAGCAGTGGTTTGACACAAGGAGGTAGTGTCTTGACACAAATCAAACGCAACGAAGCCCACTGGCCGGCGGTGTCGCGGACCCGGAGAATCTGTCTTGAATCAAGACTGTTGAGGAACAACAACATAGCTCCGCCGATTGGATGCAGAACCACCGCCTAGTGCGTCAAGTCTCACCAGGTACACTTCCATGTTGTTGCAGATTGAATCAATATAAATACTAACAACTGCAACCATCCCGTCAGACCATTCTTGAGGTGAGTTCTTCAAGTCGGAAGAAGGAATCGCAAGGAAACAGACCAATAGTGCAGATGGATCATGCTTTTGAGAAGCGATGAGCGTCTTGTGCCAGCACACGATAGCGGAACATAGGAGGTTCCGGCCTTCAGAGAAGATGGCACGTAAGTTGCTGTGAAGGGGTCTTGCGCCGGAAAGGAGGGCCAGGAGAGAGCAGGAGCCCGGGGCTAAGAGAGGCAGCTTTATGGTTCCTGGGATGGCGACATGCTCTATACAAGCAGCGATTGTGCAACCGTTCGAGTTGTGCGGGGATGATGAAGTCGCAGGTAGAGCGAGACAAGGTTGACTTGCAGGCAAGGTCGTAGAGGGAGAGCATGGATAGCAAGACGCAGCCGGGCGAGTTGGAGGAACACGTAGAGGAGGAAGGCGGAGAGCTTTTCGCGGGGCGTCTCGAGGTGCGGATCGGCCGCGACGAGATGAACCTGGCGGAGTTCCCGTTTACGGTTCTGTCACACCGTGTCCCGGAGGGCGTCAGTACGATAAAGTTTACGGACATGATCAGCGGGAAAGACGGGAAGAGTGTGGTGCGGGATTGGACGATTACTGGTTCGGAAGCGTACGGTCTGCCGGTTGCCGGTGACGAGGAAGTCTATGTAGCGCTAATGGAGGTGACGGAGGAGCACGGCTTCAGAAGCGCTCGGATCCCGATAACGCGCTATGATTTGCTGCGGCGGATGGATTGGCCGCGCGATGGGCACTCATACAAGCGGGTGCAGGACGCGCTCAATCGCCTGATGGGTGTGAGCATCGTTGCGAACAACTCGTTCTGGGACAATGAGGCGAAGCGGTATGTGGATGAGGGTTTCCACATACTGGAGGGATACCGCCTCTACGATGAGAAGCCCGGACGGGACAACAGCCCTCCCGACAGTTATGTCGTGTGGAATCCGGTGTTGTTCAACAGCTTCCGGGCGGGGAATATCAAGCAATTGGATACGGGGATATACTTCTCTCTGAGCACACCGCTTGCGCGTCGCTTGTTCCGCTATCTGGACAAGAAGCGCTACGACGGGAAGGCGACGTACCGGATGCGGCTGACGCGGCTTGCGTTTGAGAAGCTGGGGATGAGCCGCAACTACTATCCGTCGCAGATCAAGCGCGAGTTGAGGCGCGCCCACGATGAGCTGATAGAGAGGAGGTTCCTGCGGGATGTGAGCTACTATCAGCCGAGGCGGCGTGGGGCAGAGGAGTTGGTTGTCTATACCTTTGCTCCGCGAGAGAGGCGCGGCCAGGGGGGCGTCGCCGCGTTGCCGCACGGGCCGGGCGCCGCCGGAGAAGAAGACGATTTGTATGTGAAGCTGGTGGAGTTCGGGGTCACGGAGTCGGTTGCGGCACAACTGGTCGCCAATTATGCAGAGCATCATGTGAGCCAATGGCTGAAGTACTGCGCGTACAAGCTGTCGCAGGGCTGGCTGCCTCACGAGAGCCCGGCGGCTTGGCTGGTAGCGGCGATCCGGTCCAAGGACTGGCAGATTCCGGATTGGTTCAATCCCGAAGAGGAGGTGCAGCGAGAGGCGGCGGAGTGGATTGATACGGCCAACGCGCAACTGGAGGCGCAGCGGGAGGCCGAGCACCAGCAGTACCGCCAGATCCGGGCGGCGATAGAGACAGAACTGGGAATAGGGGAAGGGACCAAAGAGATCTGGGACCGCACCAAAGAGAAGCTGAAGGAGCGCGGGGAGATGTCGCCGGCGCTGCTTTCGACGTACCTGCTGCCAATACGCGGCAAGACCGCCGTGCTGGTAACGCCCGTGCCGTTCTTCTGCCAGTACATCCAGCGGAGCCTGCCGCTGGTCGGCGACATCCTCAGAGAAGTCACTGCGAAACCCGAATTGAACGTGGAGGTGGCGTGCCAGGAGCACCTGGCGCCGCCCTATCAGGGGCGCCTCGACTGGACGTCCGAGAGCTAGTACTTACTTGTTACTTGCGTAAGCCGGCGAAGGAATTCGATCAGCGCAGGCAGGCAAGGATGCCTGCCCTCCGCGAGATTATTGTTACGCTTATTTGCTCACGTGAATGCTAGGCCGTGCGAGCAGAGCTGCGCCGTACCGGTCGGATGCTGCATCCGGGGAAGGTCGCATTCAGAATGTCGGAAGGAGCGATGGAGATGCACAGGTATGGGATGGGAGCAGTGATGCTGCTGGTTTTGTTGACGGCCGTAGTGTGCGTACATGCACAGGAAGCGCCGAGGCTGCTGCACGTGACAGGGCAGGCCACGGTGTCGGCACAGCCGGATAATGTGCGGGTCAGCGTGGGAGTGCTAACGATCTCATCGGAACTCGAAGCCGCACGCAACGAGAACGCGAGTATCTTTGAGAGAGTGCTGAACGCGGTGGCGGCGCTGAAGTACCCGGACATGTTCATGAAGAGCGTGGGCTTTGATGTGTCAACCATCGAGGAGGACAGGGACTACCGCGACCTGGTGCCGCCGAAGATCGTGGGGTATCGGGTGAAGAACGAGTTGACTATCCGGGTGACCAATGCGCCGCCCGATGAACTGGGGAAGCGCGCGGCGAGCATCATTGACACGGCAGTGAAGAACGGTGCCAACACCGTGGGCGGCCTCGAGATATTTGTGAAGGACGAGGAGCAGTACAAGCAGCAGGCGCTGCTGGAGGCCGTGGGCAACGCCAAGCAGAAGGCCGAAGCGATTGCCCAGGCGCTGGACTTGCGGATAGTCGGCTATCGGACGGTGAGCGCGCAGGACGTGGGCTATTACGCGCCGCAGCGGCGGCAGATGCAGATGATGAACGTGGCGGAAGTCGGCGGATCGGCGGCTACGCCCGTGGAGGCCGGCCTGATACAGATAAGCGCGACCGCGACGCTTGCCTGCGAGATCGCACCGAAGTAGGGCAGAGGCGCACAGAATTCCGTCTCGCTCCGGCGGATGGATGACCTCTATTGAGGGTTGACTGCCACGTGCCAGTCGCCCTTCGTGATGGTGAGCGGCTCGGCGAATGTGCCCCATTTGATTTCAATGTCGCCGACTGCGAGCGCGCCGGTGTCATGCGACCAGACGATCGGTCTCTCCTCGTCGGTAGGGAGCAGGGCCTGATAGACGGCGGCGAAGGTCGTGGACTGCGCGCGTCGGCGGGCGATGACACAGTCAATCGTCTCCGTCGGGAGCCAGCCGAGGCCCTTTGCGGCGAAGACCTGCGTTGGCGGGCCGCCCAGCATACAGAGCTTCACTCGCTGCTTCTCGGTCTGCCAGAGCATCTCCCACGGTTCGACCGCCTGCGCCACTGTTATGTCCGTATGCTCCTTATACCCGTTGCGCCAGCCATTGCCGAGTTGATCTGTTGCGGCCAGATGTAGGGGAGTGGAGCGCTTTCCGATGGCATGGAAGAGCCAGTCCCAGGTGTGCTCGGCGTCCGCGTCCGCCTGGTAGATGTCAATGAGCACCTTGCCGTCGGAGGAGAGCACGAACAGGCGGCGGAAGCGGATGTCGCCGCCCGTGTCCTCGATGGCGGCCACCTTTGCGGGGCCGTCCTCGAAGGCGACAAGCTTACCTGGGAGGGGATAGCGCTTGGATGGTTCGGGGTCGCCGAGATTGGTGTCCACGACGATGGTGTTATGGGATGAGGGGTTCTTGTAGTAGGTCCAGTAACCCTTCATGTTGTAGTCGGGGGTGTCGAGGTCGGGGATGATGTACTCGCCATTGGCGAACATCACGAACGAGAAGCAGTCGGGATGGCCGTGAGCTCCGAAGCGCTGATGGAAGACTGGCATGACGAAGCTCTGGTCGGCGAACCTGTCGGCATCGGAGCGCAGAACTACCCAGCCGGTGTCGCGTAGAGCCATCGAGGGCAGGGGGCCGGCGGTTTCCTTGTAGATGGCGAACAGCTCATTGCCATATACCTCGTAGGCCTCGCGGAGCTTGGCGGCGGCGCTGATGCCCTGCTCTCTGCCCCGGTTGTCGCCGATGGCCGGCACGCGCAGGTCGGGCATGGCGGTCCTGGCGTATGAGGCCAGAATGGTCTCCATCGTCTTGTTCCCGAAATCATGATGCCACAGGTCAATGCCGAGCTGCTGCTTGGCCATGCGGGCGATGAGCATGAAGTAGTTGAAGACGAAATCCTGATAGCCGAAGGTTTTCTCGATCCAGATGCCGTCGTTGTTGAACAGGTCGTGGACATAGCGGCCCAGCTTCGCATTGAGTGCATCATCCACCAGGTCCTTGCGCCCCAGGGTCATGCCCATGCGATACTGTTCGTAGGCATTGCGGCCCATGTAGTTGCTGGTGCTGTTGTTGAGGCCGGCCGGCGCACGCGGTGCAAGTGCGCGGTCAGTGAGGGACTGGCGCCGGCCGGGTTGCCAGCCGGGCCAATCCCAGACGATGTCCAGGGCCTCGGTGAATTGGCGAATGGGGAATGACCACATGGCATCGCCGTAGTCGCCATAGCTGATCGGGCGGACCTCGTCGTAAAAGGTGTCGGCGAAGAACTCCAGCACCCGCACCGTCTGCTGCGCGTACTTGTCCTGTGCGGTGTACGCCCAGGCATAGGCGAGGGCCTGCATGTCGTAAGCGAGGTGAGAGGCGACCTGGATGGCCCAGGAGTTCCGCTCTTCAGGCCCGTCATAGTTCTTGTCGCACTTGGCGCAGTAGTGCCAGTCGGGTCGGTCGAGGTCGAAAGTCAGCGGCTCGACATGGATCTTGCAGCGGCCCTGGCCCTCATTGTAGCGGGGGTCGCCAAATGGTAATGAGAGCTGCTTGCCCTCCCAGCGGGTGATGCAGGCATCGGCGCGCTCAACGTATTTGCGGGCGTCGGTGGAGGGGTTGGCAGCGTATGCCTTGCGGATTTTCTCGAGGCCTTCGGGGCCGCCCAGGTTGAGGAATGGATGCTCAATCTGCGGCATGTCAAACTCGACGGGGTTGGGCACGCGGTTCCTGTCAACGGGCTCGGGGAGCAGATCGTGCAGGTGATGGGCCTTGGGCGCTTCCAGGACGGCAATGTTGTCGAGATAGCCTTCTCGGACCGGGTTCTTGCCGCTGGGGTCTGCCATGTAGATCTTGACTGCTTGAATCTTCGTGCCGGGCTGCAGGCCGGGGAAGTGCGTGACACGTCGCGGCGCGATGAGGCGGGCGTAGGCGCTGTACCAATCCGCTCCGGTCCACTGCCTGCTTCCATACCATTTGCCGGCGGTGTCCTGCACGGCGAAGTAATACTCTCCCAGGTCCTTGACGGCGGCGGTGATGTAGGTGTCATCGGTGACGGTGAAGTCGGCGGGTCTCTGAATGGCCGCCGGGGGCGCTCCGGTGAGCTTGACCGCGCGATTACCATCAAACACCGGGTCGGTGACGAGTTCGGCGGCTGCGTCAGTAGCCTGCCACGGCCCCAGGCCGTCCTCAAAGGTGTCGAGGAAGATGAGTTCCTGCGCGGAGGTGCCGATTGGCAGGATGAGGGCGCCAACTACGCCCGCCAGCAGCAGCAGTCGCCTGTTCATGCGCAACACCGCCTTGGCTGTGATTCAGCTTCATGCAGAGCAAAAGGACCGGGGACGCCGGCCCTGTAGAGACAAGCTACCCGGGCGTCAGATTGAGATCGAAGCTGCGTCCATCCCGGCAGATTACCTCAATCACGGTTGTCTCGCGGTTCTGTTGAAGGACTCTGAAGTCGTCGGAAGGGTTGGCGATGGCCCAAGCGCCGCGCATGGTAACGCGCAGCGGACGCGGCTGGCTGGTGAAGTTCTCAAGATTGAGGTCGGGGTCGGCGACGCTCAGATGCAGGCCGGCGGCGGTCGGCTCGATCATGGCCAGGCAGGGGCGGTCAACCTCCAGCAGCGGTATCTGCGGCTCGACCCGCTGGGGCTCGAACAGCACCGCCGCCCAGGTGCCGGTCTGCCGGTCGAACACAATGTGAGCGCGGCTGTCGCGCTGCAGCACCTCATACGGTCGGTCGGTGTCGCCGCTCATGGCCTGAGCAAAGCTGGCCATCCGCTCGGGGGTAGCCCGCACGATGAGCGCATACTCGTATCCCGCAGCGTCCGGGGCCGTCCCG
Source organism: uncultured Armatimonadia bacterium (assembly GCA_964549395.1). Lineage (GTDB taxonomy): Bacteria > Armatimonadota > Zipacnadia > Zipacnadales > UBA11051 > UBA11051. The sequence goes on from CAZJVY010000063.1 coordinate 8,602, forward strand.
TGGTCAATCCAGCCGGTGGCGAAGTCGCCCTCGTTATCCTGACTGTCGCTCTGATCGCGTGATGTCTGGTGGGTGCGGGCGAGGTGTACGCTTTGGCCGGGGGGCAGGTAGTAACCGGTGCGCTGCGGATCAATCACCCATGAGGGGCGGTCGTTGGGCAGCGTAAGGTTGATGTCGAGGCCGGTCAACGCCTCGCCCGTGGCCCAGGTCGCATCGGTGGCGGGGTCGGGAAGGTGTTTCTGGAAGAGGTTCGTATGCGTCGGATGCTCGGCATCCGCGTTGGCGATATCGGAGCCGAGGCAGATGATGCGGTCGTCAAGGAAGAAGTAAGTCTTCCTGCCCTTGAAGGTCGGCTCGTGCTTCTCGGCCCCGTCAAGCTGCATCACGAAGGCCCCGTTCCATCCCCGGTGCGACAGTCCACCGACGAACGCCTGCTTTGAGGGGACCCCTTCAGTGCCCGAACTGATGGCGCGAAGGCGCTCCAGGGGCAGGTAGATTACCGTGGTGCCGTCGAGGCGGTTCCAGTCCCAGCCCTGTGGGACAGCGCCGCTGGCTGCGCGCGTGACCGGATCGCCGCCGCCGAGGATGTCCAGATAGCCGTTGCTCAGGTATCTGCCGAAGCGGTTGTTGTCCGCGTATATCTCGCCGAATGCGACGTACTTGCTGTAGCCTTTGACCAATGCCAGCCAGGTGTCACGGCGGTGGGCGGTGATGCCGGCATAGTTCATCGTCATGTTGCCTGCGAGCGTCTCGGGGACGATGCCGCGCTCGCGGAAGAGCTGCTTATCCGCATCTTCGGGCACCAAGCGGAGGTAGGCGGCAGCAAGCTGAGGGTCGAGGTCATGCTTGCCGTCGGGAGAGCCTGCCTGCGCCAGTGTGAGGAGTGTGCCGGGAGTGAAACAGCCGCCGAATGGGTGTCTGCCGCACAGAGGCATCGGGAGGTCCAGCAGGTTGCAGTAGAAGCGCATTGCTAGTGCCACCTGCTTGACGCGTGCCAGCGCCTCAGGCGATACACGGAAGGGCGTGTGACTGAGCGGCTCCAGGACGCCGACCAGGACCCTGACGGCGCCCTCCGCATACGCGAAATAGTGGAAGTCGTGATGGAAGGACGAGCCGTCAGGCTTAAAGCCGTTGGCCCTGGGGGGGCCCTGGTACATTATGTCCAGGCTGAGACGCCTTTCGAGGGCATGCAGATGGCGCACCTGCTCCGCTCGCTCTACTTGCATGAGCGCCCCGTACAGCAACCTCTGTACACTCAGGTAGAAGTAGTCCATGCTTGGGCTGGTCGTCTCAACATTGAAGACGTGCCTGGTACCGTAGCCGGCGTCGAGATACGACACCGCCCAGTCCAGCAGGCCGCGCTCGCGCAGCGGCTGGCGCATCAGGAAGTTTGCGTCTGCCAACTCGCGGCCGTCATAGCCTCCCCAATTGAAACCTGAACCTGGCTGCATACCCTGGTCGCGGATATGCTCGACCATCAGCGCGTACCAGTCGGCAATCTGCTCGCGCTGCTCCGCATCGCCATACGCCCGGTGGTAGGCCCGCGCAACCTCCAACATCACGTTCACGATGGCGGAGGCCGAGGTCATCCCCTCAATGCCTCGATAGAACTCCATCCAGCGGGTATGGACCACCGGCCGCCCACGGATGCCGTGTTCGTCTTTGACTATCTGCAAGGCGGCGACCTGTTCCTTGAGCGCGCTCAGTGCTGCAGCAGAAAGCCCAGTTCCGGGATGGGGCGTCATACGGGCTTCCAGGTACTCCACGCCCTCGTTCTCCTCGGCGGTAATAGTCTCGGGAAACGGAAACACCTGGGGGTCAGGGTTCACCGGTTCCCAGACGTGGGGCGAGGGTACATACTGGAGACGGTAGTCCAGCACTCCGTTGTAAACCACCAGGTCAACGAAGAGCGTGCCGGAAGGCACGTCGGCAGGGGCTGTGATGAGGATATTGTCGGTGGTAGCGGTTACGCGGCCCTGGAATTCGGGCTGGTAGGTGTACTTCAGGTGGGCCCTGCGCCAGCCGGTGAAGTTCAGGGGGAAGTCGAACGAGGCGTCGGTCCGCTCACCGGAGCGGAACTCCCAGCGCAGACTGCCCGCGAGCGGCTCCCGGCAGTACACCCAGGTTCCGAAGGTCGCCTTGGAGTAGCTACCGCCGTAACCCCCGGTGCGAGTGATGTCTCCGAGGTTGACATCCCTGGCCTGGACGGTCTCTTTGGCGCGGAAGTCCCAGCGCAGAGAGTGTCCACCGTGCTTGCAGTGCAGGTCACTCACACTCAGCGCGCCTGTGCGGCTGGGGACCCAGCTTTGCGGAACGCCGGCTTCAAATGACTCGTATGCCGTCACTTCCTGACCCAGCGCAGCGCCGCTGCAGGTAAGGACACATACAAGGAGCACTGCCACCAGTTGCGGCTGGATGGGGGAGTTACGCGACATGCCAGTGACCTCCCGAAACGCAATATCCGCACCCACGGCACCAGTTGCTGCGCGGGGTGCGGACTTTGCTCAGGGCATTGTTCTTCACACAGCGCTGCTCGCGACTTCAGTACTTCGGCGCGCCGGCGGGGGTCCAGCAGATGTCCGTCGGCGTCCAGGTGAA
>CAZJVY010000063.1:11299-23266 GCA_964549395.1 uncultured Armatimonadia bacterium
GGAAACAGTATCGCCGCCAGTATCGCGATGATCGCGATGACGACCAGCAATTCAATCAACGTGAAACCCTTACGCATATCTCTCACCTCTTTGCTTTATAATACCTGCAAAGACCACCCCTTCAAACCAATTCACACGATGTCATGGTACATCCCTCCAGCGGGCTAGTCAACTAGAATGTCGTGAGCGCAAGGTAAGCACAGTACACAGGCGGAAATGCCCTGAGCTGCAGATGAAACGCGGCCTGCGGGGGCAAGCGTAGAGGCGGGCACTTGCTGGATGGTATTTGTGTTAGAATATGTGACGCCGCTTCTCATTACTTCACGGCATGACTGCGCGGTATGCAGGCAGGTAGTCGCCGCTAGCGCTAAAGGCAAGGATGGGCGAATTGGCTATAGATCAAGGTCTCGATTTGAGAAACAAGAATGTAGAAGCACAGCTTGAGGAGTTGTTCGCCGACATGGCGCAGCATACCGACAGACTCGTCAACGGCCTGCGAGTGACCGGGGCTAGACGGCGGCTGGCGGACAAAGTGGTTCGCAAGGTGGGGAGGAGGCGGACGTGGTTCGGCGGGCGGAGGCACAGCCCCGTACAGATGCGCTGTGTGGAGATGATGATACGGCTGGGCATCGCCGCTCATCCCGGCAATCAGAAGCTGGCACTGCAGATAGGCCGCTACTACAGCGACAACTACGTGTGGGAATGGTGCCGCAGCGCGATATTCCAGCCGGTGCGCGTCATCGCCAGGGACATGATCCTGCGCGGCGCGGATTCGGAATTCGGCGAGACCCCACAGGCGGCGCACTTGGGCTACGTGCTGGCCCATTACAAGGAACTGGGGATAGAGAATGTCAGCAGGTACTCGGAGCTGACCACACGCAACCTGGCTCTCGAGCGCGAGAACTTTTTCCGGGACGTGGCCGAGGAAGCGCGGGCGGAATTGGGACTGGAGGAGTACGTGGACCGGGCGGTCAAATCGCTGTCTGAATAGGCGTGAGTGCCTGGAGGGCAGGGACCGCCGCACAAGTGGCATCAGTGAGACAACGGATTGGCACCCGTGGCGCCGGTCGGGAGGAAGGCAATGGCGGCACCGTTGGAATTGGTGGATGCGGAACGGTTTCAGCAGGAAGTGCTGGACGAGCGGGACGGCGTCGTGCTGGTGGACCTGTGGTCGAGGACATGCCCGCACTGTGCCAGATTGGCTCCGGAGTTCGATGCCGCCGCCGATGCGGACGAGAAGGGCGTGAAGTTCGTCAAGGTGGCCGCACAGGACTGTATGGAGGTGTTCCGGCAGCATAACATCACCGGCGTGCCGACGCTGATCCTGTTCAAGCACGGCGAGGAGGTGGCCCGTGCGGCCGGATTCAAGACCGCTGCGGACATTGCGGAATGGGTGAGTCACTATCTCTAAGATGGCACGCGCTCGATGTGGCGCAGACACTGAGCAGAGAAGACCCCGCCTGGCAGATGCAGGCGGGGTCTTGTTGTAGCCGAGAGAGTTTGCGGTTAGCTCATCACGACAGTTTCGATATCGAGGGCCTCGCAGGCGGCCTTGAGAGCGCCCAGGTGGTCGCCGATCGCCGCATGAATGTGGTTGCAGGCAAACTGCGCGGCGAAATCCTCGTAGGAGCAGTCGTAGCGCGCATAGACGTGCGGCCACTCGGGGCTGGTGAGAGCGCCCAGTTCCGCTTCCTGCTCGCGCGGCAGTTCGACGAAGCTGCCGGTGAACATGTGGCAGCGGAAGACGCCCTTGTAGCGCGTTATGCGGGCGAAGGTGACCATCTCGGCAGGCTTGGCGAAGAAGTGCACCGAGGCCCCGCCGCCGATGAAGTAGAAGCGCGAGGCCGGGGTCAGCGTCACGTGCTTCCAGTTCTCGCGGTAATCGTCACTACGAGCGGCCAGCCAGGGGCTGTGCTCGCCGCTGTTACACAGATCGTACACGTCCAGGTCGGCGTGGTAGTGGCGCAGGTCGGCGAAGAGCACCGGATCGCCGCTGATGAGGTGCAGTAGCTGCATCGTCAGCGCGCCGTTGCAGTCGCACTCGGTTGCCGTGATAATCGGCTTCTTCTTTTCGTCTTCCCAGTCGGCGATGTCATTGAGCAAGGCTTCGGGCAGGTCGGCGGTGATGCCGTCCTCGTACTCGGTCATGTCGAGCTGGCCGGTGAGGCCGCAGAAGTCTATCCCCTCGTCGCGGCAGAAATCCTTCATCGCCAGGTACCAGCGCACCTGACGGGCCAGGGAGCCGTCCATGCCGGGTGTGAGGGCATCGCCATCGTATTGGACTTCCTTGCAGACGTCTTCCAGCCACTTGAGTCCGGCCTCGACGCGGGCATCCGCAACGCGCTTGGCCTCCTGGTACAGGGTCAGTTGGCTGCGATGATGGACCTGCACCCCTAGCTGCATCAGCCATTGGCTCTGGTCCACGTGGCCGGTGTACATGCCCATGGAGGGGCCGTCGAAGTCGCCGAAGCGCATGCCCCACAGCTCCTCGGCGGCGTCGTAACCACGCGCGCGAACATCGGGGTCATGCTGCTCGAGGAACTTGCGGACCTGGTCGGCCACCGTGGGGTCCTCGATGTCGCCGAGCGCGCGGCCGTAAGGGATGCCCACCTCGTCCAGAGATCCCGCCGAGCAGAAGAACGCCACCCAGCCGGGGTATGCCGGATTGATGTTGCCGATCTGCAGTATGGGGCAGCCCAGGCGCTGGGCGCACTGCACCGAGAAATCCGGGTACGACCAGACGCAGAAGTTGAAGACGACGATGTCACAATCGCTGTCCTCGAACAGGTCCGCCGATTCGCGGGCGCCTGCATAGTTGTACACCACTTTGTTGTAGCGGACTACTTCGTGGCCCTCTTTCTCTAGCCAGCCGGCGATCTTGGCCTCGAAACCCATGGTGTCGTCGGCCAGGCTGTCGGCAACGCGCTTGCGACCATCACCAAAAGAGACAATGCCGATTTTCACAATGAAGACCTCCTCGGTGTGACTTCTCTCGAACCTGCAACAGTTGCAGGCAGTCTTCTCCAGGTGTAGCGGCGGCACCTGCCGCGCCGGAGTGGGCGTGGGGTGGGTTCAGAGAGATGGGGATGTGGGGATGTTGGCGGCACGTTTTCACACAATTCTGCTCAAGCTGTTACCAATCTGTGCCGATATCTTGGTTGCAGTGGACCCAAGAGGGCGGCGCGGTGGTGCGAAATGTGCCGGATGGCTGGTCGGAAGTGCCCGACAGCGAGTCGTTAGGCGAACTTGGGCAACCTGGAACACACCGAGGGAGGGTGTCGGCATGTCACAAGGCGGGCAGGGCGCGTCGCTATTGATCGTGGATGATGAGCCGTCCATGCAGCAGATATTCGAGGGGATACTCGCCGGCAACGGGTACAGGCTGACTAGCGCGCGGACAGTAGCGGAAGCCAGAAAGGCGCTGAGTGAGAAAGACTTCGCTCTGGTGATACTGGACCGCAAGTTGCCGGATGGTGATGGCGTGGCACTACTGGCAGAACTGCGGGCGAAAGACTGCAGCGTGCCGGCACTGGTCGTCACCGGCTACCCCAGCGTGCAGACCGCCATTGAGGCGCTGGGGAACTACGCATGTGACTACATCTGCAAGCCTTTCGAGCCAGACGAGTTGCTGTCGAAGGTGCAGCAGATAACGGATAGGTCGGCGGTAATGTTCGAGAATGCATATCTGTGGGACTCGCTGCGCACGCGGTTCGGATTTGACAACGTATTGTCGCGGGACGCGGTGGTTGAGGGCTGCTATGTGGCCGCCGCCAGGGTTGCCGACAGCGATGCGAGCGTGCTCATTCACGGGGAGACGGGGACCGGCAAGGAGTACCTCGCGCGGGCGATCCATTACATGAGCAGCCGCAACAGTGAGGAGTTCGTGCCGGTTAACTGCGGGGCGATACCCGAGACGCTGCTGGAGAGCGAGCTGTTCGGCCACGAGAAGGGGGCCTTCACTTCCGCCACAAGCCGCAAGCCGGGCCTGTGCGAGCTGGCGGACAAGGGTACGCTGTTTCTGGACGAAATCAGCGAGATGAGCACGGACATGCAGGTGAAACTTCTGCGTTTCCTGCAGGATCGGCATTTCACGCGGCTGGGGGGCTTGAAGGCGATGGAGGTAGACGTGCGCGTAATCGCCGCGACCAACTCGGACCTGCAAGGGGCGGTCGCGGACGGGCGATTCCGCGAGGACCTGTACTACCGGCTGAATGTGGTGCCGCTGCACCTCCCGCCCCTGCGCGATCGTGCGGGCGATATCGTCCTGTTCGCAAACCACTTCCTCAATCGGCACGCGAAGGAGGGGCCGGCCTCTTCGTACAGCATTTCCGTGGGGGCGGCTCTGGAATTGCAGCGCTATGACTGGCCCGGCAACCTGCGCGAGTTGGAGAATGTCATGAGGCGGGCGCTGCTGATAGCCGACGGCGGCGTCATCGAGCCGCGCCACCTGATGATCGGCTTCTCCGCGGCGGCTCCCGACTACTTGCAGGCTCTGCGCAGCGGCATGGGCAGGCGGGGCCATGAGCAGCAGGACACGGCCGGCGTGCAGGAGTTGTATTCTCTACAGGAGATAGGCGTGCTGACGGGGCTCGAGGAGGTCGAAAGAGCGCACATCCTGAGAGTACTGGCGGCGGTTGACTACAACAAGACACAGGCGGCGGAGGTGTTGGGGATCGCCCGCAAGACGTTGAGGGCGAAAATGGAGAAGTACAACATTGCGGATGACGCGCGGCTCGATGCTGAAGCGCTGACTGCATAGAGGCCATCAGGTCAGTGTGCGCGACACTACTCGCGGCACGGGGCCGCCCCGAAGCCGCCTGCGCAGTTCCGTTGCAGTTCGTTGGCACAGATTTTACGTGACGCTCAAGCCAGGCCGGTGTATGCCGATAATCATATTGCCGAATCAATAAACGGACGGCTGGTGGACAGCTGTCCAGCGCAAGGCCAGGGATGAAAGCGTTTGAGTTCCCTCTGCAGACGGCCCTGAAGGTGCGTCAGCGCAATCAGGACCTTGCCCATGGCAGATTCGCCGCCGTGCAGCGCGAGTACGGTACCGCCGAAAGCAGACTTCGGCACTATCAGCGCCTGCTGAGCATGGCGGAACAGACCGCGCAGGCGGTTGCACGCGACGATGTAGATGTGATAGCGCTGCTCAACTACGACGGCTACAAGCGCCGAATGGCGCAGTTGATCGGAGAGCAGACGGAGTCCTGCGATCAACTCCGCGCGGAGCTGTCCGAGGCACGGCGACACCTGATGGAGGCGTGTCGCGACCGGCAGACTCTGCAGATGCTGCGCGAGACGCATTACCAGGAGTATTTGCGGGAGCTGACCGCCGCCGAGAGCCGGTCGCTGGATGAGGCGGGCACCATGGCCTTCGCCGCCAACGATGACAACCCCTTGACCTTCGGTTTCGGCACAACGAACCCATTGGAAGCCGGCTGAGACGCTGCCGGCACAATGTCCGGCAAGCTAGGCCGGTCCTCGCTGAAGCGCCGGCAACGTCGAGTGCAGCCGCCGGCAAGTGGAACACCTGTCCACTGCAGTCCCGCCTGCAGGGCGATCCCAGCCCTCCGGCGTGGAGTTCCGGGAGAAGCATAGGAGATAAACAGTCTCTCACGTGCATCTTGCAGGGAGCAGGCCTTGTCAGCACGAATCGCCCGCCTGGCTAACCGGGTAGAACAGATCGAGGGGCGTCTTCGCGAGTTCGGCAGTGGTGGCGGAATCGCGCAGGAGTTGGGCTTTGCGTGTCTGCTGCAGCAGAGCGCAGCGGGGAATGGCTGCAATCGGCTACAATCAGCCCTCAAGGCCGATCTGAGCTGCAATGGAACGGCTGAGGGCTCAACCGACCGGCGGTTCGATGCGCTCATTGCCCGCGCCGCCGCCGAGCACGGCATTGACCCCGACCTCATCCGCGCGGTCATCCAGGCCGAATCCGACTACAACCCTCTCTGTGTGTCCTCCGCAGGTGCAAAGGGCCTCATGCAACTGATGCCGGGCACCGCCCGCTATCTCGGGGTCACGGACGTGTTCGAGCCCGCACAGAACATTGAGGCGGGCACACGGTACTTGAAGCAGCAGCTTGACCGGTTTGGAGACACTGTACTGGCGCTGGCGGCCTACAACGCCGGCCCGGGAGCAGTGGAGCAATACGGAGGCGTGCCCCCGTACCGTGAAACGCAGGCGTACGTGCGGCGGGTGGTGCGGGACTACCGGGCTCGCGCTGCACGGCAAGCCACAGCAGGCGACCAGGCGGCAGCCGGCAGTATGCCTGTGGCACTCGCGGCCGTCCCGGTCGTGGCCTCGTCAGCGTTGCAGTCGCAGCCGCCCGCAGACGACACCCCTCGGCTGTCAAGTATCAGTGCTGCGGACACTGACAGCATCAGTGCAGCCACCCAACAGCAAGCGCACAGGTCATCGCCCTTGCTCGCCTTCTCCGGCTTTGTCGGACCGAATTGGGCCACTGGTGACATAGCGGCGGCAACGTTGGCTCAAGTCAGTTGGGACGCCGCGACACGGCAGGACGAACACGCGCCCGTCGCAGAAAGGCCGGCAACCGATGCTGTCCCGATCACGCGCCTAGCCGAGCAGCTTGCCAAGCCGGCAGTCGCACCTGACTCTGTGGTCGCGGAGGCAGTCGGCACCGAGAATGTCATAGTGGATGCAACATATGCGAGGGTATCGGGGATGACGGTCGCACAGACAGCGGACTCGGGGATGGAGGCCGTTGGTGCGGCTACGCAGGCGTCGGAGAATTCCCCGTCCACGCGGGAACCTGTTGCCGAGGTCGTGCGTACGGGGACGGTGTGGCTGTCGTCGCTGCAATCACCTGTCGCCGTGGATGATGGTCTTATTCTCAACACGAGGCAGGCTTCGACTCTGGTGCCGTACGGCACAGAAATAGCCTCGGCAAGCAGTAGAATAGGCGACGAAACCACGCCGCAAGCCCACATGGGCCAAGCGCGCGTGATTGAGCACACGGTGGAGCCTGCAACTGCCGGCGGCACACGGACGGCCGCATACGCCGACGAAGTCGCGGCCCTGTCGGTGGCGGCATCGGCCATTGAGGGTGCTCAGGACGTTCCGCTCCTGCCGGGCGTAGTGCGCACACGAGCCGACAAAGACCCCGGCGCTGTAGTTAGCTCACATGTCGAGGGCACTGAGACTGCGGGGGCAGGTCCGGTGCGGATGGAATCGGCCCTGATGTTTGCGGATGCGCGTAATGGGAATGGCGATGTGGACGATGGTAGCGATCAGGGCCTGGTAAAGGTGGCGAGAGCCCCGGGGAGTGAGGGAGTACAGGTGGCGACGGGACCTGCGCCGGGCCAGCCCCCCAACCTCATCGTTCAGGTAACGGATGCAATCAAGGAATGCCTCGGCGGTGTGGCGCTAACAGGGACCGCTGCAGCAGGGGGGCGTCCAGCGGTAGCATCCGAGCGCCAGTACATCAGTATGGCTCTTTCTCCGCCGGAATTGGGGGATGTGCACATATCATTGGACATTCAGCAGGACGCTGCCAGTGTGGAGGTGCGCGCGGAGCGGTTCGGCACCGCAGTTCACCTGGATAACAGCTTCAGAACGCTGAGTGACAGCTTCCATGATTTGGGCCTGAAGCTGGTCAGTTTGAAAGTTGGCTGTAACACCTCCGGTGACTTCGCGCAGGGGCAGAACAGCGCGCACGCCTGGTCGGGGGAGGGAAACGCACCGGGCCGGCTTCCACTGCCCGAGGTCGCGGAGGCGCAAACGAGCACGACCACCGACCGATGGCCGAGCCGTAGCGGCGCAGAGAATACGGGGCGCCGAAGCTATGCAGTCAGTGTGGTAGATATGGCGGCCTGAGAAACCGGGGCACAGTGAGCAAAGGGGGACGGCTTGAGGCAGTTCCCGTCCGCCAGACAGGAGTAGGCAGCATGTGGGTAAGCTCGGCAACATCAACCTCTGCAAGTAGCAGTACAAGCCTGGAAGGCCAGCAGCTCTCCAGCGACGACTTCCTTACATTGCTTGTCGCGCAGCTTACGCATCAGGACCCGCTGGAGCCGATGGAGGGGCAGGAATTGATGGCGCAGATAGCTCAACTGGAGACCGTCGTGAAGCTGGATGAATTGAACGACTATCTGCAGGCGAGCAACCAACTGACCAACCCGTTGAGCACACTCGGGCGCACGGTTTTCTGGCACGACAGTGCCGGAGAACTACGTAGCGGGCAGGTCACGGCCGTGGCCAAGGACGGCACCGGCGCGTTCAAGTTGGTAGTCGGCGAGGAGTGGATTGATTTCTCAGTCGTGGAGAGGATCGAGTAGAAGCCCCGCACCGACACGACGTATTGGGGCCATGAAGGGCCCTCGGGGAGATGAGCAAGAGTGCCGGATGAAAGAGAGTACGTGACGACTACCGACAGGGCCTCGGCCGGTGTGGAAGAGCTGCCGCCTGCAGCTTTGCCCGACGAGCCGGTCTTGCTGGAGAAGATGGCGCGGTTCGGGGTGGGAAGCTGGGATGCACGCCATGCCTTTGAGTTGATAGCGGGCGAAGTGCAGGAGCTCGTGGAGCACGACTTTGCGGGCTTCCTGACCTACCACAGCGACCGTCACGCGCTGGTGGTGGAGGCGATTGCGCCAATCGGTGGGAGGGGTCTTGCGTGTGGGACGCAAGTGCCCGCCGACGGAGCGATTGCCGACCTGCTGCACGGGTCGCTGGCAGCGGCGGTGTGCATGGACACGTCCAGCTCGTGTTGTGCCCTGGAATGCTATCTTTATGAGGCAGGGCTGAGGTCATGTATCACGGTTCCATTGGGAATGGATGGGGAGGGTGGCACATCGTGTAGGCCACTGGGGCTGCTGAGTCTGAGCAGTCGGCGGCGGGGGCAGTTCCAAACGCGGCATCGCGCAGTTCTCCAGCGTCTGCAGCGCCCGATCGCGGTGACTCTGGGACACGTTCTCAGCAATCCCCCGCGCCAGCAGGCGCCGCGCTTCTTCGAGCGCTCGACGGAGCTGGACAAGATGCGCTCAATTCATGACCTCAGCGGCGGCATCGCTCACCGTCTCAATAACATCTTCGCCGGCGTCCTGGGCAACGCACGTCTGATCATGGAGGGCAGTGCGGGCCCGCAGGCGACCGACTATCTGCAGCGGCTCTATGAGGCGGGCCTGGAGGGCGCCAGAATCGTGCGAGCGATGCAGCAGTTCGTGGTTGCACAGGCCCCGACAATCGCCAGTCACGTGGACCTCCGAGACGTGATCGAAGATGTTGCCCGAATAACCGACGGGCTGTGGCGTCACCAGGTGGAATCGCAGAGGATTAACCTGCAGTGCGCCACCGACGAACCGGGAGGGTGCCTGGCGCTGGCCAGTGCCGCAGAACTGCGGGAGGCGACTGTGAACCTGGTTTTCAACTCAATCCAGGCGCTGCCCGACGGGGGCACCATCACGCTGAGTACCAGGACGCAGTTGCCGTGGGCGACCATTGAGGTACGGGATGACGGAGTAGGAATGGACGGGAAGACACTGCAGCGGTGCACCGAGCCGTTCTTCACCACTCGGGACACTGCGTGCGGGTTGGGGTTGAGCATTGCGGCGGGAACGGCACGCAAGTACGGCGGCCACTTGCAGATCCGCAGCCGACCCGGCCAGGGCACGGAGGTAAAGATGATGCTGCCGGGTGCGGATGACGGCGCGTAGTCGCGCCATGGCCTTCGGGCAGTGATTACACAGACAACAGGAGGCAGTGCACGTGAATAGGGCACTCTTCGCCGGCCTGGCCGGCACAATCTCCAACCAGATACGTCTGGACGTAATCGGCAACAACCTCGCCAATTCCAACACGATTGGCTTCAAGCAAAGCCGCGTGACATTCCGCGACACTTACTACCAGACCCTGCGCGGCGGATACGCCTCGACCCAGAGCTGTGGCGGTGTCAACCCGATTCAGGTTGGCAGCGGCAACGGACTGGCCTCGGTGCAGACGCTCTATACGCAGGGCTCTCTGGGGAGCACCGGTCAGCCGTTGGATGCAGCCATTGAGGGACCGGGCATGTTTGTCGTCAAGTACGGCGACACTCCCTACTACACGCGCGACGGCTCCTTCACCCTCGATGATTCCTACACGCTGGTTTCCGCGCACTCCGGAATGCGGGTGCAGGGATGGATGGCTGCCGACGGCGTCATTGACACGACCAGCCCCATAGGTGACCTGGCGTTCCCGGTGGGGCAGCTAGCCAACGGGGAGGCCACCGGCAAGGTGACCATGTCGGGCAACCTCAACGCGGATTCGGTGGAGGGACAGGAGACCATCACCAGCATTCAGGTATATGATTCGCTGGGTAACTCCCATCAACTTACCGTGACCATGACCAAGAATGCCACGGCCAATACCTTCGATGTAAGCGTGGAGTGCGAGGGAGTGACGGCGACGGGACAGCTCGTCTTCGATGACATGGGCCGACTGGCATCCGGCAGCCCCATCAACATCAGCTTCGACCCGGCCAATGGAGCGGCAAGCCCGCAAGGGGTGGACGTTGATTTTTCGGAAATCACGCAACTTGCTCGCGACTCGGATACCGTGGCGCGGTCACAGGATGGCCGCCCGCCCGCCGCACTTGTGGAGGTGTACGTGCAGGAAGGGGGCCTGATCCAGGGTACCTATAGCGACGGCAGCCAGCTTACCCTGGGGCAGTTGGCGCTGGCCTCCTTCGCCAATACCGCGGGCCTGGAGCGCAGAGGGAACAACTTGTATTCGGCCGGTGCGGCGGCGGGGGACATCAGTATTGGTGCCCCCGACACCGGCGGCCGGGGTAAAGTCGTGGCTCAGGCGCTTGAGCTGTCCAATGTGGATCTGACCGAGGCGTTCGTGGATATGATCAGCACCCAGCGGGCCTTCCAGGCCTCAACTCGCGTCATCTCGGCGGCCGACAAGCTGCTGGAGGAGGTCATGCGTCTAGCGAATGGCTAGATGCTGAGGAGCCGGGGCATAGCGGGCTTTTCGGCTCGCCGAGACAGTCGGATGGAGCTCCGGCGTCCCCCCCCGCCGGAGCTCTGCCGCACTGGTGGGTACGGGAATTGTAAGTGCAAGAGGGAATGATCTATCTCACGCGTCTGGACAATTCCGAGATACTGCTTAACGCGCTTCTCATCGAGCGGATCGAGAGCACGCCCGACACGGTCGTCACGTTGACTACCGGCAAGAAGGTGGTGGTGCGCGAGGCCCCGGATGAGGTGGTGAGGAGGTCCATAGAGTACCTGCGCAGCTTACGCGAGGCGGAAGCGGGCTCTCCCGAGGCGGAGGCGGACCGCAGTTCGGTGATCAACATCGCCCAACTTGGCCGGGTGACTAGGTGAGAGCGGCTTCATGGGGAGTGCTTTGGGAGGCAAGCAGGTTGTCGCGGCGGCCGGCGTCGTGCGAGGGATAGCAGATGGATGTCGGTACCATTGCCGGGCTGGTCTGTGCACTGTCGGCGCTGGCGGTGTCGGTGGTGCTGGAGGGGGGTCGCCTGGGCAGTTTTTTCAATGTGCCGGCCGGCTTGATAGTGTTCGGCGGCACATTGGGGGCGGTCATCATCTCCACACCCATGCCGGTTCTGATGAAGATGCCGGCGGTGGTAAAGCAGGCGTTTTTCGGCGGCCGAGTTCTCGACCCGCGCGAAGCCATCGTCAAGGTGGTGGCATTGTCGCGCCGCGCCCGCCGCGAGGGGCTGTTGGCTCTGGAGTCGGAGCTTAGCGGCGCGGGTGACGAGTTTCTCAAGAAGGGCCTGCAGCTCGTGGTTGACGGTACCGACGGGGAGGTGCTGCGCAGTATATTGCAGGGCGAGATTCGCAATCGGAAACGCCGCCACGAACAGGGCGCGGGAGTGTTCATGGCGATGGGCGGCCTGTCGCCGACGTTGGGAGTGACCGGCACGGTCATGGGGCTTGTGCACATGATGGAGAAGCTCAATGACCCCGCCACGATGGGGCCGGCAATAGCAGGCGCTTTCAT
>CAZJVY010000064.1:0-22827 GCA_964549395.1 uncultured Armatimonadia bacterium
CCTACCGCCCCGCCCAGAGCATTCCGCGCTGGACGATGGTGCGGGCCTCCGGGACAGCGAAGTCGGCGGCGATGTGGCCGATCGAGCTGTAGAATACCCGCCCCTCGCCATACCGCTTCTTCCACACCGCAGGCATCACCGTGCCCGCGATCCAGGGCGAATGCTCGCCGCTGAAAGTCGAGGTGGCGAGGACCTCCACACCCGGGTCCACGTGCAGGTAGTACTGCTCCGAGTGCATCCTGAAATCGGAAAGGCCGGCGACGATGGGGTCATCGGGCTTGATGATGTTGACCTCGTAGTCAATGACGCCGCCCGGATGGGCGACCCACTGGCCGCCGGTCATGAACTGGTAGGCGGTGCTGTCGTGGAAGGCATCGCACATGCCGCCGTGCCAGCCCGCCATGCCGACGCCGCCGCTAACGGCAGCCACGAGGCCGGCCACCTGCTCGCGGGTGATCTCCCCCATCGTCCAGCACTGCACGACCAGGCTCAGGGAGTTCATGTAGTCTGCTTCGAGATAGACATCGAGCGTGTCCTCGACGCGGACATCGAAGCCCTGTTCCCGCAGAAAGGGGATGAAGATGTCCACGCATTGTTTGGGTTCGTGGCCGTCCCAGCCGCCCCAGACGACAAGTGCCTGCTTCATTTCGTGTCCTCCCAATGGTTGCGGGCGCACGCAGTGCGCCCCTACCGACGACAGACGGCGATAGCGGGGCAGACATGCGCGGCATGAGCCCCCCGTCCTACGCGAACGCATCGCCTTCGCACAACACAACAGCAGTGACAGGCGAGACGCGTATCCTCCCGAATCCGGAAAGCCGCGTGTGGAAGCCCTACTTGATGTCGCCATAGATGAGTCCGGCGTCGTTGCCGGCGAGTATCTGCAGCTTGCCGTCACCGTTCAGATCGGCCAGCGCCAGCGGCTTGACGTTGCCACCGGCCTCGAAGCTGCCCAGCACCTGGCCTGCGGCATCGAGCAGCAGCACCCGTCCGGCCTGCGTGCCGGCAATGACCTCGGGCCGGCCATCGCCATCGGTGTCACCAAGCACCAGGTCCAGCACGCCCTCGCCGACGTTGCGGGTCCACAGCACTCGCCCGCTTGCATCGAGTGCGACGATGTGGAAGTTCTTCGATCCGCCGACCAGCTCCAGCTTGCCATCGCCGGTCAGGTCGCCGAGTGCTATCTTGGTCACCTCGGCGCCGAGGAACTTGGCCCATAGCTCTTCGTTGGGCGCCTCGTGGCCTTCGCGCCCATAGAAGCCGCCGGACGTGATGCCGGGCGGATCGTTGGGTCTGGCGCAGTGAATGCCGCCGACGCGCGAGCCGGCGAGCAGCTCGGGAACGCCGTCGCCGTCCATGTCACCGGCGGCGGTGGTCATGGCTGCGCCGTGGAAGCCGCAGCCGACTATTCCGATCTTGGTGCCGTCGGGACCGAACAGGTTGGCGGCGCTGTAGGTGGTGCTGATGAGTGACGCCAGCTTGCCGTCGCCCATCGGCACGAAGCTGATGGAGGTGGGCACGTGTGCCCAGTTGAGCGCCGTCCACAGCAGCTTGCCGGTGTGGTCGAAGCCGTAGGCGTGCCAATTGATGCCGCCTTCGCCGGGGCAGCCGAAGCCGCTGCCGATGACTATCTCGCCAAGGCCGTCGCCGTTGATGTCGGCGCAGCCGACCACCTCAACTCGCCCGTGGATAGGCTCTCGCTCCGGGTAGGCCCGGTCTGCGGGAGTGAGCACCGACCAGGCCAGATTGCCCTGGTAGTCGAAGCAGTAGAGCTTGGCGTCGTTGCCCCCGACGACGACCTCGGGATGACCGTCGCCATCGAGGTCGTAGGCGTCCATCGAGAGGGCCTGAGCGCCCTCCAGGGCGTGCTCCCACACGATTTGCCCCTCGGCGTTGATGCACTTGACGGAGCTTGCGGCCAGCGCGATGACCTCATCGCGCCCGTCACCGTTGAGGTCCTTGGCCACCATCGCTTTGACGGCCGCAGGCACGGTATTGCCCTTGTTGTCGGTGGTCAGGTTCTCAAGTTGCCAGGCGGGCTGCAGCGGCCGGCCGGTTGCAGGCCCCTGAACCTGAGCCAGTCTTTGCTGATGGCGCCGGGATAGCTGTTCATAGAGCGCGTCCCAGGACGGCAGCGGCAGCCGCTCGGCCACGGGTCTGAAGGCAAGCCGATGCTTGCCCGGCCCCACGGTAAGCTCCGCGCCGCCGGGCACGGAACGGACTGGTGTGCTGCGACCATCGAGCTGCACCGTGTCACCGACGGCGGGCAGCCTGAGCACTGTGGCCTGCGCAGTCTCGATGATGCCTCGAGCGGCGGCGCCGAGGTTGATCTCGATGTTGACCGGCCGGTCGGCGGTGAAAGACACCTCGCCTACGGTCAAAGCGCGGCCGGCGGTAAGGGCGAAGCCGTCGGAGGCGACGTGGAAGTGAGTGGCGTCCAATTCCACACCGGCGATTGCCCGCGCCGGTCCTACCCCGGCCAGCGCGTAGCCCTGGGGGCTCTTGATCATGACTGCGGCATCGTCAGCGGGGACCATGTCGTACTTCCATCCCTCGGCATCGTCGGCGTATAGCAGATTCATGAAGCGGGCGACTTCGCCGCGCTGCAGTTGGGGCGTGAGGTTCTGCATGATGGCGTGGCGCTCGCCGACTGGCGGTAGGGTGCCGGCGAGCTTGATCTGGGCGTAGGAGTTGCTGACGATGTTGAAGGCCCGGTTCTTGTATGTCGCCCGCACGCGGTCGGTGTCCACCTCGGGCTTGCCCTGGCTGATGGTGCGGAAGACGGCGAGCAGGCTGTAATCGCCGGGCTCAACCGCCTCCACTTCGTCAATCACCAGGAAGTACCTCTCCTTGTTCCAGATGATGTTGCGCCGCCAGTTGGCGCCGTTGTAGCCGTTCAGATAGGTCTGGGTCATGCCGATGCGGTCGAGGTCGCCGAGTGCGCTGAGGCCCGTGAGACGCGGCACGGGTTCGAAGAGGCCGTCGCGGAAGATGACCAATGTATTGTGCTCGATGGTATCCGGCACGAAGTAGCCGCTGTCGAAGAGGCAGTAGCGGCCGTTGTCGGTGAACTCGATGATGGAATTGCCATCGGCGTGAGCGTGGTAGCCGTGAGAGATGCCGTCGAGGATGAGGTACTGGTCGTCCGGCTCCATGCTGGTGCGGAAGGTGATCTTGTCAAAGCACTGCTCGCGCGGGGGTGCGGGGATGCCGTTGAGTACCGGGTTCATGAAGGAGGGAGCGGTGCCCAAGAGGCCGTTGCGATGGTCGTACACCCAGTCGGGCAGAGGAATCACATGGATCCCCATGATGTCCTCCGGCTTCTGCGGCTGGAGCTGGTCCTGGGAATAGGTGTTGTGGAAGAAGCCTTCGGTGCTGCGGGCGACGTGTTGCTCGGCGTACAGGTAGCGGCCGTCCTGGAGCTTCCAGGCGGCGGCACGCAATATGGCAGGCCAGTGGCCGGGATTCATCCACGTGCTGGTGTCGCCGAATCCGGCATGGCCGCCGATGTTGTTCATGACCGCCATCCCGTAGTCGCCCAGCTTGCGGCCGGTGCCGTCCTGCCAGTATGTGTCGTAGTGAGAGGGGAGCACCCAGTAGAGCAGGTCCGTCATCGTCGAGCCGCCGTAGCCGGGACAATCCTCATTCGGCCGCCAGAACTTGGCTTGACTGCGGAAGGTGCCGTTGCACCACGCCCACAACCCGCCGGCGTCAACGTGGTAATACTTCATCCAGTAGCGGGCCATGTCCACGGCGACGCGAGCGCTGGTGTCGTTGCCGCGAGGTATGGGCGAGTCTTGTGCAACGGCACCGGCATAGGAGAAGCGGTGCGTCAGCTCCCACAACGCTTCGGTGATGGTCGCGCGGTCGGTGGCACTGAACTGCGGGGACTCCTCGATGGCATCCCACGAGTTGAAGATGTCAGTGGCGCCGATCATGTCGCCGATCTCGCCGAGGCTTCTACCGGCCTGCATGACGTGTGGCACGATCCCCTTGAAGACCTCCAGCTCGTCCGGATTGCCGGTCCGATAGTAGGCGTAGCTGGCAGCGCCCAGTAGGCCCGAGGCGGCCCGGAAATTCTTGCCCTCGGCGGCTGCGATGCGCTCGGCTATCTTCTCGGGCGCAGGCTTGTAGGGCAGCGTACCGTTTGGTAGCACCACCTTCACGGTGTGCGGATAGGAGATGTCGCCTTGCCCGGGAAGTGTGGAGATGAAATCATCAACGGCCTTGCTCACCGACTCGACATCCGCTCCGCCGAGACAGACGAAGCCGGTGCCCTTGCCCATCGGATCGTGGACGGTGCGGATGATGTAGCCGCCCTTGCCGGGCCACTGCGCATCCAGATTGACGAAGTACTCGTCGTAGAGCCGGCCAATCAGCGGGTTGTTGGCGAAGTACCCGAGCAGTATGGCGTTCGAGGTCTCAAGCGTGCTGATGGGCAGCTTCGCCGCCGACCTGACCGGCACAACCGCCGAGGATGCTCGCTGTATCGCCTCCGCTACCTTGGCCCCCAGCTCAGCGTACTCGGCGCCGTCGGGCACGGCGATGAGGCAAGCCGGCGCACCGTTGTGAGTAATAGGGATCTCGGTGTAGAACGCCTTCAGGGGCGGCATCGGCGGCACTTCCACCGCCGAAGCGCGTTCGTCGCACATCAGGCAGATGATGGTGCAAACGACCACGGACATCATTACAAGTGTTCTCATTGCTCACGCACCTCTTGCCGAGTTGTGCCCTATCTCACATTTCCGTACACAAAGCCGTCGTCGCAAGCGGCGACGATGTCCGGCTGCCTGTCGCCGTTCAAATCGGCCACGATGACATGGGTTACGCTGTCACCGGTGGCCAACGTGCCCGTTATGTTGCCGGCGGCGTCAATGATGCGCACCATGCCGCCCTCCGTGCCGACGATGATCTCCGGCGTGCCATTGCCGTCTACGTCTGCGGCAACCAGGTCGCGGATCGCCTCGCCGACGCTTCTACTCCAGAGAATGCTGCCCTCCGCGTCCGTTACCAGAAGATGGAAATTCTTGGAGCCGGCAACGAGCTCCAGCTTGCCGTCGCCGTTCAGATCGGCGAGTGCGACCTGGCTGACTTCGGCGCCCATGAACTTGGCCCACGACTTGCGGGAGCCAAGCTCCCCGCAGTGAACGCCGCCGATGCGGGAGCCGGCTATCATCTCCGCCTTGCCGTTCCCGTCCATGTCGCCGGCCGCAACGCTCATTGCCGCGCCATGATAGCCGACGCTCACCGACAGCAGGCCCTTCCCGTCAGGGCCGAAGGCGTTGGCCGAGTTGTACTGCGTGCCGATGAATGTCGCCAGCTTGCCGTCGCCCATGTCGGCGAAGCAGATGGAGGTAGGCGGATGAGCCCAGTTGAGCGCCTTCCAGACCAGTGCGCCCGCGTGGTCGTAGCAGTAGGCGTGCCAGTTGATGCCGCCGCTCTTATGGCTGCAACCGGCGATTGTCTCGCCATCACCATCCCCGTCAATGTCCGCACATCCGACGACCTCAACCCGGCCGTGTGAGGGTTCGCGTTCGGGATACGGGGCATCGGCGGGGGTCATGGCCGACCATCGCTCGTTGCCCTGCGAGTCGAAGCAGTAGAGCTTGCAGTCGTCGCCTCCGACGACCACCTCGCACTTGCCGTCATGGTCCAGGTCATAGGCGTCAATGGAAAGCGCCTGGGTCTCCAGCTCTTTTTGCCACAGCAGCGTGCCGTCGCCCTTGATGCACTTCACCCACTTGTCAATGGCGGCCACGACTTCATCCCGGCCGTCACCGTCCACGTCGCCCGCGGCCAGGCCATTGGTGCGGAACGGCACACGCACCTCGCGCTGCTCTGCAATGGCCGGCTCGGGGAAGAAGCGCATCTCACAGACGGCAGTGCGCACGTTCCCGGCGAAGTCGGTGATGAACACCCGCATCCGGGTCGTCTCAACCGGCTTGAACGCGTAGTCCCACTTCGCCTTACTCTCATCCCGAGTTATCTGCGCCGTAATGGGATACCAGTCCTTGCCGTCCCATGCCTGCAACTGCTGCCCCTCCATGGTGGGGCCATAGCCCTCCGAGACATAATCAATCTGGAAGTTCGCGACCATCACCGGGTTGTCCCATTCCATGCCGAAGTCCTTGGGCAGCGTCCTGGCATGATCCCCGTAGCCGGCCGAATAGGTGTCCGGCCTGCCGTCAACGCAATCGCCCATCCTGGTGCTCTTCAGGGTCCCCTCCGTCCACGCCATAGCCTTGCCTGCGCGGGTGAGGTTCGTCACTTCCTTGCCGGCCTTGTTCAGATATACGGTATTGCCGGCGGAGGTCGCGCTTTCCACCTTCCAGGCGGCCTGCAGCGGCTTCCCGCCTCCGCCATCGCCGGTAAGGGCCGCCAGCTTCTGCTCGTGTTGCTTGCGTAGCTTAGTGTAGGCATCCCGCCAGGAGGAGGTCTCAATCGTTGCCGCCGCAGGTGTGAAGCTGAGAGCGTGCTTGCCGGCCGGCATGTCGAATTCCACCGCACCCCGCTCCATGCGGCCTTTCACGCTCTTGCCATCAAGCTGTATCTCGGCGGTCTTGGCATACACTCGCACCACGGCGTTCTGTTTGGCCTCGATTGTTCCCGTCGCCGTCTTGCCGATGCTGATGCTGATGTTGACAGGCACGTCGGAGGCGAACCACGTGTTCTTTGCCGTCAGCGTCCGTCCGGCGACAAGCGAGAAGCTCTGCGGCTCGCAGTAGAAGACCCGGGCGTCCACGATGGTGTCCGGCAGCAGGCGGCACTCGCCCGTACCGGCGAAGGCGTACCCATCATGCGATTGGATCATGGCCGCTCCGTCGCCCGCAGGAACCATGTCGTACGGCCAGGCACCCTCCGCATCGGCGCAGTAGAGCAAATTCAGGAAGTACTGCCTGTCGCCCGGCTGCATTCGAGCTGATTTGGATTCGAGTACGGCGTACCTCCCCCCTGAGGGCGGCGTGGTGGCGGCGGTCTTGAAAGAGGCATAGCTGCCGCAGATGATGTTGAAGGGCCTGCCCTTGTACAGCGCGCTGACACGGTCCTGGCCGACTTCAGGACGCCCTTCGGAAAGCGTCCTGAAAATCGCGCTCATCCCGTAATTGCCCGCTTCCTCGGCCTCGACCTCATCCACGACCACGAAGTACTTCTCCTTGTTCCAGATGATGTTGCGGCGCCAATTGACACCGTTGTAGCTGTTGAGATACGTCTGCGTCATGCCGACGTTCTCGAAGTCGCCCAGAGCCGACAGGCCGGTGAGGCGTGGTATCGGCTCGAACAGGCCGTCGCGGTACACCACCAGCGTATTGTGCTCGACCGTATCGGGGACGAAGTAGCCGCTGTCAAAGATGCAGTAGCGGCGGTTGTCGGTAAACTCGATAATGGAATTGCCGTCGGGATGGGAGTGATAGCCATGCGAGCTGCCGCCGAGTATCAGGTACTGGTCCTCCGGCTCCAGGCTGGTGCGAAAAGTGATCTTGTCGAAGCATTCCTCGCGAGGCGGCGTCGGGTCCGCATCGAGGACCGCGTTCATCTCCTTAGGCGCCGTGCCCAGAACGCTGGTGCGGTACTCGTACACCCAATCGGGCAGCGGCACGACGTGAATTCCCAGCATGTCCTGCGGCAGCACCGGGGCGATCTCGTTCTGCCGGTATGTGTTGTGACACATCAGGTTTCTGTCCAGCCCGCTCGTGCGATTGTAGGCATACACATAGCGGCCGTCTCTGTACTTCCACGCGCACATCTCGAATATGTTGGCCCAGTAGCCGATGGAGCCCAGGGCGCTGGTGTCCCCGAAGCCGGCATGTCCGCCCAGGTTGTTCATGACGGCGATGCCGTAGTCACCCATCTTGCCGCCCGTGCCGCTCTCCCAGAACTCATCGTATCCGGCGGACAGCACGTAATAGAGCGTGTCTATCATCGTCGAGCCGCCGTAGCCCGGGCAGTCTTCCGCCGAGCGCCAGAAGCGGGCCTTGCTCTTGAAGTGCACGTCGCATACCGTCCACATGCGGGCGACATCGAGGTCGTAATACTTCTTGAAGTAGCGGGCGATATCCCACAGCAGGCGGCCGTCGCTGTAGTTGCCGATCGGCGCCTGAAGCTCCTTCGGCTCTTCGTTGGCGTTAACCCACTTGTGCGCGAACTCCCAGAGAAGCTGCGTTATCCGGGCCCGGTCATCGTCGCTGAACTGCGGCGCTTCCTCGACGTTATCCCACATGTTGAACAGGTAGCCCGCGCCGCCGGCGGTGTCTATCCTGTTGAGCTTGCTCACCTGCTCGCGCAGCACAGGAATGGTCTGCTTGAAGATCTCGAGCTCCTCGGGATTGCCGGTCAGATAGTAGTTGGCGGCGGCGTTGGTCACGATCCCACCCACCGCCCCGAAATTCTTGCCCTTCGCCTCATCAACGCGCGCGGCGATCCCGTCGGGATTCGGTTTGTACGGCGGCGAGCCGTCGGGCATGACGATCTTCACTGTGTGCGGGTAGGAGATGTCGCCTTTCTCCGGCAGTGAGGCGATGAAATCATCGGCCGCCTTGGCGACGGATTCGCTGTCTGCACCTCCGAGATACACAAAGCAGGTGCCCTTGCCCAGCGGATCGTGCACGGTCCGGACGACGTATCCGCCTGCGCCGGGCCGATCCACGTCGAGCGCCACATAGTGCTCATCGCAAAGGCGATTGACGAGCGGATTATTGGCGAAATAGCCGACCAGGATCATGTTGGAGCTTTGCAGCATGTCCGGTGACACGGTGGAAGCGTCCATGACAGGAACAGACGCGCCCGCTACCTGCTTGATGGCGGCTGCGATCTTCTGCCCGACCTGCGCGTAGTCAGCGCCGGACGGAACGGCAATGACACAGTTGGGCGCCCCGCCGTGGGCGATGGGCACTTCCGTGTAGAAAGTCTTCACCGGCGGCATTGGCGGGATTTCAGCGGCCTCCGAACCCGCAACAGCGCCAATGAGCAGCGCCAACACGATGACCGCACAGGCTAGCCTGTCCGTTCCCATCATCCAATGGTCCTTCCCTGTGTCATGTTCAGAGCTCGGGCACTCTCAAGCGCGCCTGGCACGCGCCGAAAGGAGGGGATGCCGGCCGCAGGACGGATGCGGCCGGCCGCTCCGGCAGTACGGTAGTCCGACGTTAATATACTCCAGCCGTTGGCAATGCTAGGGCAAGGGCGGCTACTTCATGCCACCGTAGATGAAGCCATCGTCACAGCCGGCGACAATCTGGATCTTGCCGTCACCGTTGAGGTCTGCGGCGACCACCTTCGTAACGTTGCCGCCGGTTGTTAGCGTGCTGAGGATGTTGCCCTTGGCATCAACCACGCGCACCATGCCGCCCTCGGTGCCGACGATGATCTCCGGCGTGCCGTCCCCGTTGACATCGGCGGTTACCAGGTCCATTATCGCCTCGCCGACGTTCTTGCTCCAGACGATGGCGCCGTCGGCGTCAGTGACCAGCAGGTGGAAGTTTTTCGAGCCGGCGACCAGCTCCAGCTTCCCGTCGCCGGTGAGGTCGGCCAGCGTCACCTGGCTGACCTCTGCGCCCATGAACTTGGCCCACGCCTTGTCGGAACCCAGCTCGTTGCAGTGCACGCCTCCGACGCGGGAGCCGGCGATCAGCTCGTCCTTGCCATTGCCGTCCATGTCTCCGGCCGCCACACTCATCGCGGCACCGTGATAGCCGACGCTGACCGATTTCACACCCTTGCCGTCCGGGCCGAACGCATTGGCCGAGCAGTAGGTGTTGCCGATGAAGGCGGCCAGCTTGTTGTTACCCATTTTGGCGAAGGCTATGGAGGTCGGCTGGTGCGCCCAATTGAGCACGCCCCAGACCTTGTTGCCCGTATGATCGTAGCAGTAGGCGAACCAGTTGCTGCTGCCGATGACGATCTCGCCATCGCCGTCGCCATCGGTATCGGCACATCCGACCACCTTAATCTCGCCGGTGGCGGGTTCGACCTCCGGGAAGTAGGGGTCGGCCGGTGTCAGAACGGACCAGCGCTCATTGCCCTGGTAGTCGAAGCAGTAGAGCTTGTGGTCCTTGCCGCCGACAGCGACTTCTCCCTTGCCGTCATTGTCGAGGTCGTAGGCGGCCACGCAGAGAGCGCCCTTGGGCAGCTCCTTCTCCCACGCGAGAGTGCCGTCGCCCCTGATGCACTTGACGCGGTTGCCCACGGCGGCCAGAATCTCGGCCTTCCCGTCGCCATCTACATCATAAACGGCGAGGCCGTTGGTGCGCTCCGGGATTCGCACGGTGCGCTCCTGGGGTGTGGCAGGCTCACCGAAAATGCGCATCTCGCGCACTGCGGTGCGAGCGCCGTTGAACTCGGTGATGAACACCCTCATGCGGGTGGTCTCGACCGGCTTGAACACATACGTCCAGTTAGCGCCGCTTTCGTCCTTGGTGATCTCAGCTTCGACCGGATACCAGTTCTCGCCATCCCATGCCTGCAACTGCTGGCCCTTGTCCGTGGGCCCGTAGGTGGCGTTGTAGTAGTCAATCTGGAAGCTGCCGACCTTCGCGGGCTCGTCCCACTGCACGCCGAGGTCCTTGGGCAGGTCGCTTATCCACGCAGCGCCGCCAGAAACGGCACAGTAGCTCTCCGGGTCGCCATCAACCGCGTCACGCGCGCGGGCGCCGCGTTGCGCCTCGGTCCAGCAGGTGGCTTTGCCGGTCTTGTGCAGGGCCTGTGTCTCCTGCCCGGCTGCGTTCACATAGACGGTCCGGGTCTGCATCGTGGCGGCTTCATTCTTCCATGCCGCCTGCATGGCCTTGCCCTCTTCGGCGGCGCCCTTCAGATCGGCGAGTTTGGCCTTGTGCTGCTCCTCGAACGCGGCATAGATGCCCTTCCAGTCGCCGACATTGATCTTTGCGGACGCGGTAACGAACGCGAGGCTGTGTTTGCCGGCCGGCACATCTACAAGCACTCCGCCCTTCTCGGCCTTGCCTTTGGCCGGCTTGCCGTCAATCTTCACTTCCCCGCTGGCATGGAGCACGACCGGCGTGTCCTGCTTTGTCTCGATCGTGCCGGTAGCCGTCTTGCCGATGCTGATGGCGATGTTGATCGGATTCGGGGCGTCCACCCAGGTGTCGTTGCCAATCGTGAGCGCCTTCCCGCCCGTGAGCGCGAAGCTGTTTTCTGCGATGTAGAAGACCGCCGCGTCCACATGCAGGTCGGGCGCTTTCGGCGTCGCCTTCGTGAGCGCGCTCTTGCCGGTGCCGGCGAATGCGTACCCCTCGGGCGACCTGACCATGACGGTGCCCGTGCCGGCTATGGCAGGGACAATCTCATAGGCCCGGGCGTCTCCCTCGTATGCGCAGTAGAGCATGTTGGCGAAGTACTGCTTGTCGCCGGGCTGCATCTGAACGGACTTCGCCTCGATAATCGCGTGCCTTACGCTGGTCGGCGGGGTGGTTGATGTGGTCTTGAACGGGGTGTGGCTGGCGCTGACGATGTTGAACGCCTTCCCAGCGGACACTGCGCTGACCCGGTCGGCCCCCATCTGCGGCGCGCTGTCCGCGACAGTGCGGAAGACGGCGTTCATCCCGTAGTTGCCGGCCTCCTCGGCCTGCACTTCGTCTATCACCAGGAAGTATTCATTCTTCTTCCACATGATATTGCGCCGCCAGTTCACCCCGTTATAGCCGTTGAGATACGTCTGGGTCATGCCGACGTTTTCGAAGTCGCCCACAGCGGAGAGGCCGGTGAGGCGCGGAATCGGCTCGAACAGGCCATCGCGGTACACCACCAGCGTATTGTGCTCGACCGTATCGGGCACGAAATAGCCGCTATCGAAGAGGCAGTAGCGTCGCTTGTCGGTGAACTCGATGATGGAGTTGCCGTCCGGGTGCGCGTGATAGCCGTGAGAGATTCCGCCCACTATCAGGTATTGGTCCTCAGGCTCGAAGCTGGTGCGGAATGTGATCTTGTCGAAGCACTCCTCCTGCGGAGGCGTGGGATCGGCGTCAAGGACCGGGTTCATCTCCGACGGTGCCGTCCCCAGAACGCTGTTGCGGTTCTCGTATACCCAGTCGGGAAGCGGGATGACATGGACGCCCAGCATGTCCTCGGGAAGCTGGGCCTTGACCACATCTTGCCTGTAGGTGTTGTACGAGAAGTTGCCGCGATTCAGCCCGGGGCAGTGGTCGTAGGCGTAGAGATAGCGGCCGTCCCTGTAACGCCAAGCAGCCACCATGAAGAGGTTGGACCAGTAACCGATCTCACCCATCGAGCTGGTGTCGCCGAATCCGGCATGACCGCCGAGGTTGTTCATCACCGCCATGCCGTAGTCGCACGACTGACGGGCCATGCCGCTGTCGAACCACTCGTCATAGTGCGCGGACAGGGCATAGTAGAAGGTGTCGTAGATGGTCATGCCGCCGTAGCCGGGGCAGTCCTCGTTCGACCGCCAGAACTTGGCCTTCCCCTGGAAGCGCGCATCCGACCACGCCAACAGGCCGACCACGTCGAGATCGTAGTACTTCTTGAAGTAGCGGGCGATATCCCAGGCCACCCGGCTGTCCCAGTCGTTGCCGGGCGGCGTCTTCAGCTCCTCGGGGGGCTTGCTCCCGTACGCGAACTTGTTGGCGAATTCCCACAGCAGGGCAGTGGTCTGTGTGCGGTCCTCCTCGGAGAGGCCGGGCGCTTCCTCCATGTTGTCCCACATGTTGAACAGGTCAAAAGCGCCACGGGCGTCGCCCACCTTGCCCATCTTCTTGATGATCTCATGGAAGACCGGCACAAGCTGTCTGAAAAGCTCAACGTCATCGGGGTTGCCAGTCAGGTAGTAGTCCACGACCGCACCGTTGAGCATGCTCGCCACGGCGCGGAAATTCATGCCCTTGGCGCTTTCCACTTTGGCGGCAATGGCGTCGGGATTGGGCTTGTGGGTCAGGGGCCGGCCGCCCTGCACGATCTTGATCGTGTGCGGATAGGAGACATCGCCCTTCTCGGGAAGCGAGGCGATGAAATCATCCGCCGCTTTGGTCGCAGTCTCCAGATCTGCTCCCCCCAGATACACGAAGCAGGTCCCCTTGCCGAGTGGGTCGTGGACGGTACGAATCACATAGTCTCCCCGGCCCGGCCACTCCGTGTCCAGCGAGATGTAGTGCTCGTCATAGAGGTAATTGACCAGGGGGTTGTTGGCGAAGTAGCCGAGCAGGATCATGTTGGAGCTTCTCAATGTCTCAGGGGATACGGTGGCTGCATCCATTACCGAGAGCGTGGCGCCCGACACTTTCTTGATGGCGGCGGCGATCTTGCTGCCGAGCTGCGCGTAGTCAGCGCCGGACGGAACGGCAATCAGGCAGTTGGGCGCGCCGCCGTGCGCGATGGGCACCTCCAGGTAAAACGTCTTGAGCGGCGGCATAGGCGGTATGTCCACAGCGAACACCCCTCCCACGATCGTCAGCAGCAGAATCGAGCTCAACAAAGCCACAATGGTAGTGGTCGGTCTCATCTTCAGTCACCTCTCTCGGGGTATTGACGATTCGGCGGGCAGAGAATACTGCTATGCAGTCCGAACCGTCGGGTCGTTGCCGGAAAGAACATCCTCCCGGTACTTCCTGGCGCGCGCCAGGTATTGCCGCCAGGTTTCGAACTCGAACTCCTCAATCAAATCCTCGATGGTCCTGTCCTCCATGTTGGAGGCGAGGGTGAAATGAGCTTCGGGACGGCAGATCTCCCACTCGACACCCAGGCCGTACTTCTCGACACACTTCTTTAGACGCTCGATGTTGTAGTCCAGGTGGAAGAATTCGCGGTCCATGTTGATGACGGCACTGGCGATGGGCGGGACGGTTCCGCTGGCGACCTCGGCGATCTCATAGCCGGTCTGGGCAAGGAAGCGGCTACCGGACATGTCAACTATGTAGCTGCGGGCCGGGCAGGAGGAAAGCACGTAGAAGCCGAAGTCGCGAGCCCAGTGCATCAGCCGCTGGCCGGCGATGAACATGGAGGCGAAGACGACGAGTCTCGCCCCGTTGGCCGCCAGCCGCTGACCGATTTCCACGAACTTCATGTCGAAACAGATCGCCGCACCGACCTTGCCGAAATCCGTATCGAAGGCCTGAGCATCAGTGCCCGGAATGACGCCCCATTCCATCTCGCCGATGGTCGGCTGATATTTATGGTACTTGCCGATGACCCGGCCGTTGCGGTCAATGAACGCGGCGGTGTTGTACAGCTTGTCGCCGTCTATCTCGGGGATGGGCACGACCACGTACATGTTGTGCTTGTCGGCGATTTCGGCCATGCGGTCGGTGGTCGGCCCCGGTATCGGCTCGGCCCAATCGGCCAGCTTCTCCCCGTCGTCGCCGAACTTGATCCCCAGCACGTTGGAGAACTCCGTAAATGCGGCGATGTCCGGCCTGGCCTGAGCCGCCAGCTCAAGATATTTCGCCATCTCGTCCCGCGTGCGTTCCGAGAAGTTGTCCCCCGGCTCTGCGCCCTTGCAGGCAATTGTCGTCACCCGTACCGGTCTGGCCACTGTGTGTCACTTCCTCCTGCTGGAATCGGACTCTGATGCGCACGTAGGCGAATGGAACACGGTGTGAGTTAGGTCGGCTTGTAAAAGCCGGTCAGCGCCTGCGGCAGTGCCGCGTAAGCCTGGAACAGCTCTTCATAGGCATCGGCGTTCTCCAACGGCTCTAAGACCTGCGTTCGCCCGACCATCTGCTCCTGCGCCTGAGTGATATCGTCAAACACGCCGCCACCGACGAAGGCGAACATGGCGGCCCCCAGCACCGTGGCTTCCTTTTGCTCGATGGTAGTCACGGGCAGCCGGCAGACATCGGCGCGGATCTGGTTCCAGAGCTGGTTCTTGGAGCCGCCGCCCACTGCACGGATGCCCTGGTACTCATGCGCCGAGGCGCGGGCGAGTATCTCCACGGCCTGGCGAAGCTGGTAGCTGAGGCCCTCCAGCAGAGCGCGATAGACATCGTTGCGGGTGGTGCCCAGCTTCAGCCCGAGGATCGTTCCTTCGGTCTCGTAGCGGCGCAGCGGGCCGGTATCGGCGACGAAGCTGGGTATCACCGTGACGCCGTCGGCTCCGGGTGCAACGGCCTCCGCCGCCGCAATCATCTCGTCATATCCCATCTCCCTGCCGGACACGTCGGTGAAGAACTGGTCGCGCAGCCATTCGATGACGCCGGATCCCATCATCAGAAGCTGCGGATTGTACCTGCCGGCCTCCGCATCGGCTTCAATCAGCAGGCCATCGGCGAAGTCGTGTTTCGTCACGCGATATGTGGAGGAACGGACCATGAGGATCTCCCATGTTCCGCTGCTGAGTATCACATCATCGGGGCCGGCGCCTGAGCCGACGGCGGCGAACTGGGTGTCATGACCTGCGGCCACGACTGGCAAGCCCTCGGGCAGGCCCGTCCACTCCGCCGCATCCGCTGTGACGCGGCCGATGGTATTGCCCGGCTCGACCATGCGCGGGAAGAGCGAGCGGTCCACACCGGCCCACTCCAGCAAGCGCGGCGAAAAATCCCGCTTCGCCATGTCCATCGCCATCATGGTCCCGGCGGCGGTGGGGTCCAGAGAGAACTCGCCGCACAGGAGCATACTCAGCAGGCCGGGCATCATCAGCCAGCACTTGGCAGAATCCAGCACCTGTGGCTCATTGTCGTGCAGCCAGCGCAGCTTCAGCAGCGTATTGAATGGGATGACCTGATAGCCGCTGATCTCGTAAAGCTCCCAGGGGTCAATGTCGGCCTCGATCCGTCTGGCGAGTGCCTCCGTTCTGGCGTCCTGCCAGGAGATGGGCGGATAGAGGATTTCGCGGTCGGCGGATACCGGGGCACCGTCAGCGCCCCATGTTGTGATCGTCACAGCAGAGAGCCTGTCTGCGTCAATCTCCTCCATGCAATGGCCGCACGCCGTCCCCAGGCGGTCCCATAGCTGGTCCGTATCCCAGACGAGACGGTCGTCAGGCTGCCCCGGAGGAACCACCGGGCCGTTGGGCGCCGACCAGCTTGCCACCAGCCGGCCGGCCGCATCCACAACGACCACCGTGAGGTTCGTGGAGCCACAGTCGAAGACGACAGCCAGGTCTCGGGCCATGGATATTCACCGCGCTGCACAAGAATGTACTGCGCACATACAATGTTGAGACTAGGTGCTATCTTACGCTGAACTCCGCAGCGGCGGATTCGGGGTCGGTCTCCTCTTTCACAACGGCGTTAAGAGCTTTCAGGAATGCGGTAGGATTGGCGGCGCCGGTCACCTGGCGGGCAAACAGCACGCCCCTGGCCCCCGCCTTCACCGCCTGGTAAGCGAACTGGAGCGCGTCAAGCTGCCGGAGGGCGACATTCTGGCTCGCGGCCAGCACCGGCACGGGACATGCCTCGACCGTCTCGGCGAAGCGCTCGCCGGTGAAGATGCTGATTGCCACATCGGCACCCAGCTCGGCCATCATGCGGCAACCGGTGTGTACCTGGTCGAAAAGCTGCTCCGCCACCAGACTGGCCGCGGCGGGCGGAAGGAATTCGCCCAGCAGAGGCAGCCCACAGTCGCGCTTCTGCCTTACGAAGCGGCTGAACATCTCGATGCTTGCCCGGTCGGCGGCAGCGTCCGTCTGTGTCAAGCTGAGGGAAGCCAGAGCCAGGTCTGCGCCCAGCGCCTGCGCCGCGCAAGGTGAAATGACCTCCGCCGAGGCGCTATCATCATAGCCGGGACTGATGCAGTGAGCCGTTGACCAGTCGAGTCGGATGACGGCCAGCGGCGCACCCCGGTAGTCGAAGGCGTGACCGCAGTGCCGCAACATGCCGGGGCTGAGCGCGATCCCATCGGCATCCGCCAGGTCGCCGATGATCTCTGGGACGTCCACCAACCCCGCTGTCGGACCGATGAACTCGCCCTCCTCGAGCGACACGACCACGGCACGCCGCGCCTGTGAGAAGAGCCGATTGAGCCGTATCCACTGGCCTACCATCAGCGGACCTCCTGCGGACTGCGGAGTGGATTTGCCGTCACCATGAGATGTTCCCCGCCGACTACCGATGTCCCTTTGCGCCCTCGACATTTGGTGCCAAACTGTGCCGCGACACTCAGGCAATTGTGGTATAATGCTTGAGGTGCAGAAAGCTGATTGCTTGACTGGCTACTAGGGTATATAGTAGAACGGTGGCATGAACAACCGAGCGTGCCATTGAGTCAGAATGATAAGATCAACGCCTCGCAAAGGGGAAAGGGAAATGGGCCGGTCAACAGTTCACTATGGCCTCGTCTGCGCCGTGCCGGCACTGGCTGCTGTCTTCGCGCTTGTGGGCATCACCGGCTGCGATGAGGATTCCATCGAGAAGTCAATCGGCAGTCAGACAGCCGCGGCCGTAGAGACGGAATACAGGGTGGACAACGATCCCCTGCTCAACGAGTGGATCAACAACATGGGGCAGACGCTGGTCGCCCACTCAACCCGCCAGCAGATACCTTACAGCTTCCGGGTCATTGACACGGACATGGTCAACGCATTTGCCGCGCCGTACGGGTATATCTACTTCCTGCGTGGGATGCTGGATTTCGCGGACACGGAGGATGAGATCTGGTTCATCTGCGGCCATGAGATTACTCACATCGTCAAGCGCGACTCGATCAAGTCGCTCAAGAAGAACATCCTCTACAGCGTCGGGGCCTCGATTCTGGGGAACAAGAGCGACAGTCTCGGCCAGGTCGCGGGGCTGGGTGCAGGTCTGCTGCTGCTTCACTACAGCCGCGACGACGAGCGCGATGCTGATGACGGGGGCTGCAATCTGTGCTATGCGGCCGGTTACGATCCCAACGGCGCAATCGGCTTCTTCGAGAAGCTGGCGGCCAAGTACGAGCGCGGACGGCCGTCGCAACTGGAGCACTTACTGCTTACGCATCCGGAGACGCCCACCCGCATCGCCCGCCAGCGCGCCAGGCCACCCCTAGACCTGAACAATGCGGAGGCGCTGGTACACATCGGGCGGGGGTATCAACGCCGCTTCCAGTACTGGTCGGCGGCAGACCTGTTCCAGCAAACTGTGAAGGTGAAGCCGGGACTGACCGAGGCCCAGGTCGGGCTGGCCGACTGCTATGCGGCTACCGGCCTACTGCAGAGGGCCAGGCAATCCTATCAGGCGGCCCTTGACGCGAATGCCGGCAACGCCTACGCACTTCGCCGGATGGCGGCGCTACCCGAGGCACCGCTGCCGTCACCCACGGTCAGCCAGGCCGACCGCAGTCTGGCCAGCAGTTTGCTGAACCAGGTGGGGCGGTTGTCGCCGGCCGCGGCGTCCATGAATGCAAAGGCCGAGCAGTTGTCCGCCACCGTCATCTCGCAGATGAGCGGTGCGGTGCAGATGAGTAAGGACTCAACCAGCACCATGCTGGGCATCTCCGACACCAACCCGGATTTCTCGGACGACCAACGCGGCCTGTTCATGACGGCCAACGGCGCGGTCGGCTCAGCCAACAACGCCGTCTATGCGGTTGAATCGCTGGATGCGCGGTTTCGGGCCGCCGGTGCCGACTGCCGCAGACTCAGCAGCCGCCTGGTGAGTGCCCTGCAGTTCTGCGCCGCCGGCAACGGGTACGATGCGGATGTCGAGATCATCAACCGCTCACGGATAGAACTGGGCGGAGCCATCGAGGAGTTTGGTAAAGCTGCGGATTCGTGGCCCCAAGCCGTGGCGGCGGTCAATGACGCTCAGCGCGCGGCGGCAGACACGATGACGTACATGCAGCTTATGGCCAAGCAGCCGGACAATGAGGATTATCCCCGCCTGGTGAAGCAGGCGACCGACAGGACCAAGCAGCTTGCCAAGGTGGCCGACGGAGCGGTCGGCAAGGCCAAGAACGCGACCCGCCGGGCCGAGGCGCGCGCGCTGCTGGCACGCATCAATCTCGCGGTGCTGGGCCAGCGCCCGGAGATGAGACAGGTCGCCGACGGCATGGTGGCACACTACACGCTCAGCCGTCCGGAGCAGGTGGCCAAGCTGCGCGAGCTGGGGTTCGGGCATGGTGACGCGGCCTTTGCCCTCGCAGCATCCAAGGTCACGGGGGCGGACGCGACAAGCTACATCTCAACTCCCCCCGCCAGCAGCCTCATCAGCAGCCTCCAGACAGAGGGCGTCCGCATGGACGGCGCAACCGTGCTGCTGCGCTATCTCGCCAATGCTTTGGAGCACGAGATGGAACTTGCCGAAAAGGCCGGATAAGCCGGAGCATCTCGGGCCGATGCCCAAAACCAGATGGGCAATAGTGGTGGCGGGCCTGATCCTCGCCTGCACGATGGGTTGGGCCCTCTTGCGTTACTTGCAGATGGCAGGCGAGTTCGACCTGCCAGCGGGGCCGCTGCTCGTGCTGGACGCACAGCGCTACGAGGCCATGGCCCGGCGGCATTTCTTCCGCCACCACCCCGGTGAGAAGCCGCTCAACTGGCGGCTGGCGGAGAAGGCCGTGGAGTTCCACCACACCCAGCCGATGGGCAAGTTCGTCCTGCAGCAGAACGACTGCTCCGACTTCGTGGATTGCATCACCGACGACGCCCTCGGCTACACCGCGCGCTTCAAGCGGGGCTCGACAGAGCACGTAGCCACTCACATCCGCTCTCTCTGGCGGCTGTTCTACTGGGACCAGCGCGCGCCACTGATGCCGGGCGACATCATCTCGGTGAGACACTCGCCCTGGTACGACCCAAGCCCCGATTCCTGCTGGCATGTCGGCATAATCGGCTCCGACGGGCAGGTCTATGACTTCGTGAAGCTGAAATCTTGGCGGACGGCCCGCTACGGGCGCAATTCACTGCTATGGTTCGTCCGCAATTCCAGGGGACCGGAGCAGGTGATCGTCTGGCGCTTGCATCCGAGATACCGCTACCGCCTCAGCCCGCTTCCAGGCGTGGCCGGCGATGAGCGGCGGCAATCACGCTGAATCCTCAGGGGAGGTGTTCTGCAACGTGAGCGCACAAAGCTTTCGTGAAGTCGGCTGGGTATGGGAAGGCCAGGGCTTTGACCCCGATGTGCCGCCCTCGATCTACGGCGTGGGCGAAGGCGCCACCTACTTCGGCCTGGACCGCTGCAACCTCATGTTCCATCCCAACAATGAAGTCACGCTGGGCAAGCTGGCCGACAAGGCCGAGGTGGTGGCCGACATCTCGAAATGGAAGTTCATCGAGATGCCCCGCCAGGAGGGCGTGCCGGGCGGTGTCGGCTTCCGCAATTGGCGTGACAGCAACCCCGTCACTGTTCGCGAGGAAGCGGAGAAGCTCAGCCGACTGTCGCCGCAGTTCCCCAATGTGGTCGGCGCGCTGATAGACGACACCTCCTGCATGTTGGAGTACGACGACTACAACGCCGGCATACCCGAGGCGATTCGCGCGGCCCTGCACAGCGCCAATCCCGACCTGAAACTGTGGATCGTGGTCTATGGGCGCCTGCTGGATGCCGAGTATTGGGCCGCCTTTGCCGACTACGTTGACGTGATCCACCTCTGGGAGGGAGACCCGTGGCAGTTGGTCAGATTCGATGAATACGTGGACCAGTGCGAGGAGGTCTTCCCCGGCAAGGAGATCATCATCGGCAGCTACCTGCGCGATTACACCGGCAAGCGCGAGGTGCCTACCGAGTGCGTGGCCCGGCAGTACGAGATCATGTACCGGCTCTGGCAGGAGGGGCGCATCGCGGGCTACAGCATCCTCGCCAATTGCCTCATAGACAGGCATCCCGAGCAGTCTGAGTGGATTCGCGACTTCCTGGCCGAACACTGACCGTCGGCCTCGTCCTAAGCGGATGGAATGCGGTGGCGCACGTGTTGCGTGACGGCCGTTTCCCTGTTATGATAAGTGTTCCATGCAAGACACACCGGGGAGCATCAATGAGCCCATGTGGGACTATAACGATAAGGTGAAGGACCATTTCCTCAACCCGCGCAACGTCGGCGCGATCGAGAACCCCGACGGCGTGGGTGATACCGGCAACCTGCGCTGCGGTGACGCGCTCAGGCTGACGATTAGAGTCGAGAAGGTTGACGGCGTCGAGCGGATTGCCGACGCCAAGTTCCAGACTTTCGGCTGCGCCAGCGCTATAGCGGCCGCTTCGGCGCTAACTGAACTGGCCATCGGTAAGACATTGGACGAGGCGGCAAAAGTCACCAATCAGGATATCGTGGAGTATCTGGGCGGGCTGCCTGCACCCAAGATTCATTGCTCGGTGATGGGCGCTGAGGCGCTGCAGGCCGCCATCGCCGACTATCGCGGAGAAAAGAGAGAAGAGATCGGGCCGGAAGACAAGATCATCTGCAAGTGCTTCGAGGTCACCGAGAAGAAGATCCGCGATGCGGTATTCCACAACAACCTGACAACCGTCGAGCAGGTGACCAATTACACCAAGGCCGGCGGCGCGTGCGGTGGGTGCATACCCGAAATCGAGCGCATCATCGGCGAGGTGCTGGCCGAGAAGGCCGCCATGACCTGCGAGGTGGTGCCTGAGAACGAAAGGGACGCCCTGATCAAGCGGCTGCTCGAAGAGGAGATCGGGCCGGCGCTCGGCACCCACGACGGAGGCCTGCAACTGGTGGCCATTGACGGCGACAAGGTCGTCGTGGCGATGAAAGGCGCTTGCCAGATGTGCGCCAATCTACAAACCACCGTCAACGAGTTCGTGCAGAAGGAACTGCGCGAGAAGGTGGATGAGAACATCGTCGTCGAGGTCGGCGGCTAATGGACAGAGTCATCTACCTGGACAACAACGCGACCACGATGGTAGCGCCGGAAGTCTTCGAGGAGATGCGGCCGTTCTTCTCGGAGCGGTACGGCAACCCGTCCAGCCTGCACAGCTTCGGCGGCAACGTCCACCACAAGATAGATGAGGCCCGCCGGCGGCTGGCGGCGCTGCTGGGCGCCGACGAAAACGAAATGCTCTTCACAAGCTGCGGCACCGAGAGCGACTCGACCGCCATTCACTCCGCACTGGACCGCTTCCCCGATAAGAAGCACATCGTCACCAGCGCCGTCGAGCACCCGGCCGTGCTGGGGCTGTGCGACCACCTCGAACAGCGGGGCTACAGCGTCACCTACCTGGCTGTGGACGAGGAGGGCCGCCTCGACCTCGACGAGCTGGCCGAGGCCGTCACCGATGACACCGCCATCGTCTCCATCATGCACGCCAACAACGAAAGCGGCGTGGTGTTCCCGCTGCAGGAGATTACCGAAATCGTCAAGCAGCGCGGCGCACTGATGCATACCGATGCCGTGCAGTCGGTCGGCAAGCTGCCGCTGGACGTGCGGAAGACATCCGTGGATTTCCTGTCGCTGTCGGGGCACAAGCTGCACGCCCCGAAGGGCGTCGGTGCGCTGTTCGTGCGGCGCGGCACGCCCTACACGCCGCTACTCATCGGCGGCCACCAGGAACACAACAAGCGCGCCGGCACCGAGAACGTCACCTCAATCGTCGGGCTGGGCAAGGCGGCGGAGCTGGCTGCAGAGCACATGGAGGACGAACAGACGCGCGTGCAGGCGATGCGCGACCGGCTGCAGGAGGGGCTGGTCGCCCACTGCCCCGATGCCAGGGTCAACGGCGGGGGCTCGCCCCGGCTGCCCAACACGCTCAACATCTCCTTCGGGTACGTCGAGGGCGAGAGCATACTGCTGCTGATGGACGAGTTGGGGATTTGCGCTTCGTCGGGTTCGGCGTGCACTTCGGCGTCGCTGGAGATATCGCATGTCATCAAGTGCATGAAGGTGCCAGAGATGTACGCGCACGGCTCGACACGTTTCAGCCTGAGCCGGTACACGACGGATGAGGAGATTGACTACGTAATCGAGCAGGTGCCGCCGATCATCGCCCGCCT
>CAZJVY010000065.1:0-21657 GCA_964549395.1 uncultured Armatimonadia bacterium
GATGATATGTCCGACAACTAGGACATCGCCGAATGCGGCTGCCATGTTTGATCGGGTGACGACAGTAAGGACAGATCAAACCGCTAGCCATGCCTCAAATCCTCCGACAGGAGATCACCGCGGTATATCGAATGAAAGTGGGTGCATTTTCGCCGTTCCGTCGATAGACACCTTCGCGATTTCATACGTCTCGGTAAACGTATGGCGCCTAGGCTCTACTCGCGCGTGGCTCGCACTGTCATGGAGAGTCCCGTGGCCGAAAGGCCGCTGGGGCTATCCCGCGCGGCGTTACCGTTGCGCAGGGGTGCCGAGCAAGACACCATAGCGGCACCCCCAGAATGGAACAACCCTCGCTAGGCTTGAGAGGCTGACATGGGGAGACGGCGGTGTAGCGGAAGGGCTACACGAAAGAGGCACGAGGGGCTGGAGCCGACGGGCGGAATCGAACCGCCGACCTGGTCATTACGAGTGACCCGCTCTGCCAACTGAGCTACGTCGGCTTCCAGTCATCTATCGCCTGGCGCAACAACGCGCAGACGGCGGGAGGAAACAGCTTTGGTGGCCAGACCCAGATTCGAACTGGGGACACACGGATTTTCAGTCCGTTGCTCTACCGACTGAGCTATCTGGCCACCTGGTGTAGTCCCGCCATGCCCTGACGGCCGGCGCCGCGCCCGCTTGGCACCGGGCCATGCACCGACCGCCGGGTGACGTTCTGTATGGTGGGCGGAGCAGGACTTGAACCTGCGACATCATGCTTGTAAGGCATGCGCTCTTGCCGGCTGAGCTACCCGCCCGCGAATATTGGTAGTCCCAACGGGATTCGAACCCGTGCCGCCGCCTTGAAAGAGCGGAGTCCTAACCCCTAGACTATGGGACCACCCAATCGCCTGGTGTGCCGTGCAGGACTCGAACCTGCGACCCTCTGATTAAAAGTCAGATGCTCTACCGCCTGAGCTAACGGCACTCTTAAGTCAACTGCGCCACCGGTACTCCGGTAGCGCCATTTTCAATTATAGATATCAACATCCCGAATGTCAATGCCGGCAGCGAAGTCGTCGCGCAACGGGCCCGGCTGACCGCTCACTGGCGCCTACGGAACGTCCCTGCGGATGGTCTGCTCACGGCTCGCGCCGACGGAGACAATAGCCACCGGTGTCGCGGCTATCTCCTCGATAAGCGCTATGTAATCGCGCGTCGGACGGGGCAGGTCTTCGTAGGCCGCGATGCCTCCCAGGTCGCACTCCCAGCCCGGCAGTTCCTCAAATATGGGCCTGGCCTCGGCAAGCAGTTCAGGTCTGGCGGGCATCATGCCATGCGTCGTTCCGCCTATTTCATATCCGGTGCATATCTTGACAGTCTCGAATGCATCGAGTACGTCAAGCAGCGTCAGGGCGATCTCGGTCGCCCCGTTGATGTTGGCTGAAGTGCGCAAGGCGACGCCGTCTAGCCAACCGCAGCGGCGCGGGCGGCCGGTGGTTGTCCCGTACTCGCACCCGCGCTCGCGGATGCGGTCGCCAGTCTCGTTGTCCTCCTCAGTAGGGAATGGACCGGCCCCAACACGCGTGCTGTAGGCCTTGCTGACGATTATCACTGAATCGACCATCGTCGGCCCGACTCCCGTGCCGAGACACGCTCCTCCCGCAACTGTGTGGGAGCTGGTCACGAACGGATACGTCCCGTAGTCGAGGTCAAGAAACGTGCCCTGAGCGCCCTCCAGCACGATGTCGGCACCTGCCTGGAGCTGCTCGAAGACGAGTGCGCGGGCATCACAGATGTGCCGCTGAATGATCTGGGCGTAGCGCCAGACCTCCTCGACCATCTCATCGGCCCGCAGGACTTCAGCGCCGTAAACCGCCTCCAATATGACGTTCTTTTGGGCCAACTGACCTTCCACTCGCTGGCGGAGCATGTCCTTGTCCAGCAGGTCCCACATGCGCACCGGTAGCGGCTTGCGGGCCGTCTTGTCGGTATAGACAGGGCCAATGCCGCGCCGCGTGGTGCCGATGCTACCGGCTCCGCGCGCTTCTTCCTGCAACTCATCCAGTAGTCTGTGGTAGGGCATGATGACGTGTGCATTGCCACTCACGCGCAGGTTCTCGCAACTCACGCCGCGTGTGACCAGGCTGTCGTACTCGGTTGCCAGGCACTCGGGATCAATGACGGTGCCATCGGCCATGATGCAGAGCGTGTTCGGGTGCAGAATACCGGACGGTATCAGGTGCAGCTTGTACGAATCTTCGCCCACCACCACAGTGTGGCCGGCGTTATTGCCGCCCTGATAGCGGATGACCACATCGGCCTGCTCGGCCAATAGGTCGGTAATCTTGCCCTTCCCCTCGTCGCCCCACTGGGCGCCCACGACGACTCTCACGGCCATCGGCCTGCACCGCCTGCACGCACAAAAATGGCCCCCGCGCTGTGGGGGCCTGATACGCAATTCCTGGGCTTTATTGCTCGCACGACCCGTTACGTAATGATAGCATAGAGACGACGGTGTGTCAAGCCCACAGCGGCAGGGCGCCGCCGTGTTACATGCAACAGCGCTGCAGGCCGTCAGCCGTCTCTAGGATGATGACTTGATGTCCTCCAGCTTCGTCGGCAGATCCAGCAAGAGCATGTCGCTGATTACGTACACATCTTCGCTCTGCGAGGTCTGGCAGTAGTGGCCGTCGTCGCCGTGCGCGTAGCCGATCTTGATCTTCAGCGGCTCCTTACCGTCAATGGTCTGGACCTCAATCATGGTATCCGGTATGGCCAGGCCGTACTGCTTGAGGTCTTTGGGTGCTTGCTCGACGTACTCCCGCGCCTCGAGCTGTATGATGTCCCAGAGCATGTCGTCCACCTTTGCGGCCTTGGCAACCCCTTTCTGTGGCCGATCCAGATGCCAGCCGTCCGGCAGGCGCGTGATGGCAAACGACAGCCGCTTCTTAGCCTGCACGCGCACGTAATTGATGTTCTGCTTGTCCAGTTCCACAATGGACTTGTCGCGCAGGTCAATCGGCTGCTTGCGCAACTCGTTAACATCTTGCGGTGGCACCAGCAGTATCTCGTCACGCCCGTCGGCCTTGGCGTAGAAAAGCTTGCCGCTCTCCGGGTCCCCGCTGGCGGTCTGGTCCGACTGCGCGCCAATAGTTATCGCGGTCATCTTGCCGTCTTCGTCCACAAGCTCGGCCCGTACGGAAGGCTTATCGAATCCGTATTCCGTGTCCTTGCCGGCCTCTTCGGCAAATTCCTTGGCCTCCAGTCCGGTCAGCTTCGAGACCAGTTGCTCTGTCTGGAATTCGTCGGCGCGAGCACTTATTGGGGCTGTGAGGAACCACTTGTCTTTCCCGTTTTCAGGTCGGTTTCCAACGGCGATCTTCGTATCCCCATGCGTGAGAACAAGAGAGCGGACCTTATCGGCCTCCAGCTTGACAAGCTTGCGTTCGTGAAGGCTATCCGCACTCTGCTTCAGGGCGCTGAACACGGTGGATGAGAGGATGTAGAGGTCCTTCTTGCCCTCGATCTTGGCATACACCTCGGAACCCACGGGTGTGTCCTTGCCGATCATGAGCTTGATGTCTGGTTTGCCGTTGGCGAGGTGCAGGACTGCCGTGAGGCGTGGTTCTTTGAGGCCGAACTTCTCGTCATCCAGGTCAACACCACTGCGCGTGCCGGACGGCTTCAACTCGGTGAGCGCCTTCACCCGCCGCTCTGCTTCGTCACTATTCGCCAAGCCCTTGAACGGTTTGGCCACATGCCAGTCGCCGTCGCGGCTCTCGAGGACCATATCGGAACCCGAACCCGTGATTTCCAGTTTCGCGACCTCTGTGACATTGAGGCCGAATACCTCTTTCTGGTCAGGGACGCGACCGCGCTCGTGGGCGAACACGTATACCAGCAGTGCAATGAACACGATAGCGGCGGCAATGCTTCTGATGAAGGCCTTCATGGTCTGGCAGTTTACCTCCTTCGCCACCACACAACCAGCCCGGTGACGAGCACCAGCAGGGGTATTGCTACTGCGGATATCAGGATGGCCAGACCCTTCTGGGCCGTGGCCAGTACCATCGTGCGGTCGGGGGGCTCCTGCGGCGGGATCGTCACCAGCCGCTCGTTCTTCGTCAACCATGCAAAGGAACTGGTGGCCAGGAAGATGTTGCTGCGGAGGCCCATCTGGTACAGGTCATCGCGGACAAAGTCATAGTCACCAATCGCCACAATCCGTGCCTTGCGCCCTTCGGGTTCCGGAGGCGGCGGCGCGCCGGGATATTCCGGCTGTTGCTCTTGCTGACCCAGATCGATGGCCACAGCCATGGCAAGCGGTCCCGTTCTCTCGTTTGGGTCCTTCTTCACCGGTCCGGACGTGCTGGTTTCCAGCCACGCCGACCCGGTCGACTCCATGATTGCCTGCGCAGGAGCCGGTGGCGGCGGCGGAGCGCCGGGGCCGGGCATCGGAGGCTCGGGGGTCTGCACATCAAACGCAATACTGGTGGGCAGCGCGATCATGGTCAGATCGCTGACGATATCGTGTCCTTTAGGCTGCACGACAGCCGGCACTTGCGGATTGCCCTCCAGCGACTGCGCCGGGTCAATGACTACGCCGGCGAGCGGGCGTACGCCATACGGCTCTAGGATGTCTGCGAAGTTGTAGGCCGGAGGCGTGGCGATCGCCAGGAAAAGATTGCCGCCTTGCTCCACGTACTGCTTGATAGCGGCCATTTCCTTCGCCATCGGCTTCTGCTTGGCCCCGATGATGGCAAGGACCGCGCAATCCGCCGGCACCTGCGGCTCTTTTTCGGTAGCCAGCGAGATGCTCTCGACCTGGTACTGCTCGTTCTCCAAGTAGCGCTTCAGTACGCTGAGGCCTTGCTCCCCAAATGCGTCCAGGCTCTGTTCTCCGTGGCCGGTGAGCATGTACACCTTGGTTTTCTCGCCGGTGGTCACGGCCAGGATTGCGCTGGAAATCTGCTCTTCGGTGCCGCCCTGTACCTCTTCCTTCCGGCCGCCCGCCTCGACGAATATCGTGCCATCATAGGGCCGGTTGTACTGCTCCACCTTATCAAGCGCCAGCTTGGGATCATACGTTCTGACTTTCACGTGCTTGGAGTGGATCTCGTACTCCTTGAGCATGGTCCTGAGCTGCTCGGCGCCATAGTAGTCGGGCGAGACGAACGCCGTGATGGTCACGTCTTCCTTGAGGTCCTTGATGATTGCCAGCGAACCGGAGGCCAGTGAGGTGAGCTTCGCCTCCGACCAGTCCGCCCGGAAGACATGATGGCGTCCGGCTACGTAGTTCGCCATGACGATGATGCCCACGACAAACACCGTGAACAGCACTGAATTGAGCACAGCCTGGACTCCGCGTGCCCGCGCCTGCTGCACCACCGCGTTAATGTTCGTGGCCAACCAGAAGCCGATCCCGACGATGGCGAGCACGAGAAGCACTTTCGGGCCGGTGCCCAGCGTCTTGGTTATCCCGGTCCAGAACAGTGCAACCAGCAAGGCGGCGAAGCCCACCCACCCGGCGACCTTGCCTGCCAGCACCAGAGGCGAAAGCGGTGTCGGCTCGATGGCGAGTAGACGCGGGTCCGGCGGCGCGGTCCTGTCATCGGCGGCTCCGCTATCCCGACTATCCAGATTGTCTTCCTGTTCGGCCATTCAGTTTCACCTGCCCGAAGGAGGTAGTCAATTCTTCATTACTGCACCCGCACGTCAGATATGCACCAATTGGTAGGTGCGCACGCTCCCCGCGTCAGACTGTGCGGCGGTTCTCCAGCGCACGAACGCTCATGAACAGGAACACCACGGCCAGACTGAGGAAGTACAGCACATTCTTCCCGTCCACGATGCCGCGTGCGAAATCACCGAAATTCTCATATATGGACAGACGCTTGGCCACATCTGTGAGCCACGTCGTGGAGGAATAGCCCAGCCAGCCGACCAGCCAGAAGAACAGCAACAGCGCTGTGCCGATAAGCCATGCAGCGATCTGATTGTCGGTGAGGGCACTAGCGAAGGTGCCAATGGCCATGAAGGCGATTCCACACGCGAGCAGCCCGATATAGCCGGACAGGATCATCCCCCAGTCAGGGTTGCCCCACACCTCGTACATGATTGGGAATTCCAGGCTCACGAGCAGAATGAAGATGTAGATGGCCATGGCACCCAGGAACTTGCCCACCGCGACCTCGGCATCCCGCACCGGCTTGGTCATCAGCAGTTCGATTGAGCCGCTATTGGTCTCCTGTGCGATCAGGCCCATCGTTAAGACAGGCGCCACCATCAGGCTCACGAATACCATACTATGGAAGAGCGGGGCCATGTCCGCCTCTGTCTGTCCCGTGTAGATGGCCAGCGTGAAAATGAACCCGCAAACAAACACAAAGAAGAATATGGCCACGTAGGCAAGGGGCGACACGAAGTAGGTCTGGATTTCGCGTCCGGCGATGGCGAGTATGTTACGCATGGCTATGCTACACCCTTCTCCTCTGTGGTTAGCTGACGGAACACGTCCTCAAGACTCATCTCGATGGCGCGAAGCTCCAGAAGGCCCCAGTCGTGGTCAATGACGAACTTCGCGATCTCACTGCGCTTGTCCGACCCGATCTCGGTATCTACGTAGTACGCATCATCGTCGCCGCGCACCGGCGTGACGGCAGTGACGCCGGGTATATCGCGCAGCATGCGAGGCACAGTGCCTGAAGCATGCGCTACCTTGAC
This sequence comes from uncultured Armatimonadia bacterium, assembly GCA_964549395.1. Taxonomy (GTDB): domain Bacteria; phylum Armatimonadota; class Zipacnadia; order Zipacnadales; family UBA11051; genus UBA11051. The sequence goes on from CAZJVY010000065.1 coordinate 6,706, forward strand.
GAGAACGGTCTGGGCCTGGCGCAGTTGGGCTGTGAGCGCCTCGGGTGTGTCCTCGGCAACGACTTCGCCGTGGTTGATGATGATGACGCGCTCGCACGCTGCCTGGGCTTCCGGCAGGATGTGGGTGGACAACATCACGGTGTGCTCGCCCGCCAGGCCCTTGATCAGGTCCCGCACCTGTCTAATCTGGTTGGGGTCGAGGCCTATCGTGGGTTCGTCAAGGATGAGAACGGCCGGGTTGTGGATGAGCGCCTGGGCGAGGCAGACGCGCTGCCGATAGCCCAAGGAGAGGCGCCCGATGATGTACTGGTAGCGCTCCTCGAGGCCGCAGGTTTGTACCACACGGTCGCGCGCATCCTTGATCTGGGGCCATGACATGCCGTACAGCTTGCCGCAGTAGGCCAAGTACTGGCTTACGCGCATCTCGGGGTAGATGGCGGGGTGCTCCGGTACATAGCCGATGTGGCGACGAGCTTCGACGGAATCAGTGTACACATCGTAGCCGCCGATGCTGGCGCTGCCGGCGGATGCAGGCATGAACCCAGTGAGAATGCGCATCATCGTTGTCTTGCCTGCGCCGTTGGGGCCCAGGAAGCCTACTATGTCCCCCTGGCCCACCTGGAATGTCACATCGTGGATAGCGCGGTGCGGACCGTAGTACTTGGTCAGACCCTCAACACGAATCATGCTGCGGACCTCCCTGGACACCAGTGCATGGTACGGCTGAAGAGATTCACGGAAGCACGCTGGCAAGCACAGGTGATTGTGCGTGCGACCATGTGGCCACACGCATCATGCTCCAACGTCGAGTAATGCAGGTAGTACACACGCCCTGAACGCATAGGGATTATGGCGCGACCGAGTATAGCAAAACCGCTATTCTGGGTCAAGAACGCCCTTGTGGCCCTCCCTGGAAACTGTCAGACACCCGGCCTCTGGCACACATGCTGTGAGACGTATGGCCGGCACGAAAGTTTGGTTCACTGCACGCCTTTCTTGCCATGGGGATATATGAAGAATCTGAGCGCCGGCGGTGGCATCCGGGAGCCCCGCGGCGCTCAGTGCATCAAAGGGAGGGTTTCTAAAAGTATTATACCCAATAGTACGCCCTGGGAAACTCCCAATCAACACAGGCGTCTACGGCCTACCCTCGGCAACGTATGAAGGTTCCGGGGATCTCGGGTGCGAAGCCGCTACGAATCCAAATGTCAACCTGGCTCTCAACTGCGTATGCTACGGCCTCGCGCTGAATGACGTGCGGGAAGGGGTCCCAAGCCAGCAAGTCCCTGGCATTGACCTCGTCAATCTTCTTGGCGTCGTCAAACGCATTCGGGTCCTTGTCGTAGATTCCGTCTACATTGCTGAACATGATGCAGTCATTTTGCCCCAGAGCATCGGCAAGTGCGACGGCTGTCAGGTTGCTGCCGCCACGACCCAGGATCGAGACCTCATCACGTTGCTCCACGGGATCGTAGTAGTACCCCTGGAAGCCTGCCACCACCGGAATGATCTTCTTCTCAAGCAATTCCAGTATGTGGCCCTTGTGTATTTTGGATATCACTCCGTCGACAGGGCCATTTGCCGTCACAATGCCGGCTTCGCGGCCGGTCATGGAGCGGGCAGGGATGCCGATGGCTTCCAGAGTTATGGACAGCGCCGCGTTGGCGCGCAGCTCCCCGGACATGAGCAGCCGGGCGTATTCGCGAGGCGACGGTTCGGGGCTGATGCAAGCCGCCAACTGGCTCAGCTTGTCAGTGGCCCAATCGAAAGCCGACACGACCACAACGGGCGTGAGGCCCTGCGTGTAGAGCGGTTCGATCAACTGCCGCGCAATCTGGTGGAGCCGCTGGCTCCTGGCGATATTGCGCCGTTCCGCGAGCAGCCGGTAAATGTCATTAACAGTCTGTTGCTGTTTGCAGTTCTCCAGCAGACGCTCCTCATCGGGTCCGAAGCGTTTCAGGCCCTGCAGCGTCAACCCTCCGAATTTCAGTACTGGCACCCGGTTCATCTCTCCAACTCCGATCTGCCGCTTTGCCACGCCGCCCAACGCTCCACCAAGCTCCTAGGACAGCCGGAAAGGGTCGGTGCGCTGCATTATAGCCACATCGCCTCCCCGATGCAAGCGCGGGGCAGTTGTCAGGGCGCTCGCGATTCCCCTCGACGCGGTCATTCGTACAGCTGCAGCCCATCCAACACGGTATGGAAGTTCTCCACGTGCGCGGGCATCGTCTCGGCGGGTGCAATCATCACGATCACAAAGGCCTGCTGTACATGCAATGAGAACAGCACGAGGTTGTCGCCGTCAGCGTTGGTGAAGCCAAGCATCCGCGCCTGCTGGTCGCAGAACTTCACCTCTTCATCAACCGGGAAGCTCTGGATCGGCCATTCGGCGGTGTATGTCCGAATGAACCCGTTCAGAGTCACACCCTTGGCGACCGGGTAGACGTCGGCGGCGATTATAAGGTGTTGCCCCCCTGCGAGGGGCCCCCGCAGGTACAACAGGGGGCCCTTCTCCCCTCCTTCGCGCTCAGTCAGACGTTCCCAGCCGTCCGGGATGACAAGCTGGAATGTGTCGAAGCGGGCAATTCGGCTGTCGTTTTCCCCAACCTCCTTGCTGGCGGTGGCCGGCTGCGTTGACGCGGTACCGGGCACGAGCGCGGCCCTGCGGCTCCGCACATACGGCGGCCCCGCCAGGACCAGGCCCACGGCAACGAGCATCAGGGCCAGAGCGCATAGTTTCCGCCGACGGAGTCTGTCCTTCATCAGGCCTCATACCTGTAGACGTTGCACTTGACGCGTCACGGCCAGTGCTGCACGACATAGAGGTACATGTTCACGGGCCATGCCGCGAGGATGCTCACCACCAGCCAGCGGGCAGCCCCTGCATGGTGCAAAATGCTCGTCGCTAGCACAAACGCCGACATACCAGAGAACAGCGATAGCCCGCTCACGACGACAACCAGGAGAGTTGCCGCGAACAAAGGCGGGCCCAGCACATTCGACTCGAACGCTTCCACAACCCGCCCCCGCGCCGTTAGTGCAAACGATGTCGTCAGGCCGCACAGCGGACACGGCAGGTGAGTGGCCATACGGAAGATGCACGGGAGCATCAGCAGGCGTTGATGGGTGCCGTACCCGCTCGCATCCGGCGCCAGCACCACACTGGCAGCAATGACGGCGATGGCGACGCCCAGCAGGATTGCTCGGTCTTTCCTGCCAATGACCCGCACTGCTTGCGGCGCGGCTTTTCTCACGCTACTCTCCTGCATCTCTCAGAAGTAGTTTATCGGATCGGCCATTGTCCGCCAGCGATCGCTCATGAACAGCGCCACAACTTGCCACAGCACGCTTACGGAGAATATCTGGCCGACGATCATACCCACGAAGAACGGGACCAGGTTGTTATACAGGCGAATTCCTCCGACCTTGAGTATAACCCACTTCATCGCCCATGCCGACAGGAAGGGCCCCCAGTAGGCATACCCGTACGGCAAGCTCATGACCAGACCGAGTGGATGCAGTGGAAAGCGCAAGTACCGCACACGAATTGTCACCAGCAGTAGCGTCAGAGCAAACGCGGCGATTGTGTACCCGTTTCGATTCCAGTCGGGTGCCTGGTGGTTGCCGTTCATCATGTCGCCGACTTCATTCAGCTCAACCTGAGTGATGCGGACCTCATAGCCGCCCTGGGTGACGCCGCCGCCCAGCCCCATCGAGTTCCCGCCCCACGTGTAGTAGGCGTTGACCGAAACCCATAGCATCGCGGCCACGCCGACGGCCACCGCCAAAATCATGAGACCGGCCATCTGTCTGCTTCGCAACCCCGCATCATTGCTGATCTTCATACCTTCTATCTGGTAAGTCATGGTCTCGGGATAGTCCGCAAAATGCAGGAATATCAGGCTTGCGAGCAGGCTCAAATTCTTGAAATTGTTGTCAGGCGCAAGGGCCCTGGACCCCAGGAAGCTCTTCATCTGGCGACTGGCCTGCCAGAAGGGAAATGAAGACAGCGACCCGATACCGGCCTCTGCCCGCCCCCGTGTGAAGATGGTGGCAAACAAGACGATGAGGGCAAAGAACACGACCGCGACCCACCACGTCATTCCCGCCGCTATGTACCATGCACACAGGAAGGCGAAGCCGAGCACGGCGCCGATGGCGGCAAAACGATACGAGAACGGCGAATCCGGATCGGCCGGGGCAGCGCCGCGCACATTCGGTCCCAGGGCCACGCGCCGCCAGACGCGGGCAATGTACTCCCGCCCGGCCCACACATAGTAGACGGCGATGCCGACGAACGCCCCCGCAGCCTGCTCCCAGAAGAAAGGGAAGCCCGACGGCTCATTGAGACCCGTTACGCGGTAGAAGAAGATGAGCAGCTTGACCATGAAGAAGAAGAAGAACATGGAAAAGCACAGGTCCTGCGGGGCGAAGTACGCCAGACCTATGAGCGATGGGTTATGTACGAAGAGGAAGTAGCGTGCGAACGCGTCCAGAGGCTTCTCTGTGAAGAACTGGCCGACATTGAAACTGGGACCGAGTGTGGGTACCCCGGGGTTGGCCGCATGGAGCATGATGGTGATGAAATGGATGGTCACCAGGCCCGCGCCTGCCCACATCAGCGGCTCATGCCATATCGTCTTGCGCGGACGCATCCGCTCAGGTGATAGCGAACTGATGTACAGGGGTACGGTAACCAGAGGAAAGGCGAGTCGTTCGTCTTCGACCCAGTGCCGACGGAGAAGCGTACAAATGCAGAGGAGTGTAAACCAGAGCACGACGAAGAACACCGTCCATAGCGCCAGCGGCTTGAGCCACGGGGTCAGGTTGGGCGTGCCAATGGCCCCTTCGTAGAACTCCCGTATCAGCTCCTTGTCGTGCGGCACGAACCATGTCGGGTACATCTCGGCAATCTCAGCGTAGTTGTTGTCCGGCGCATCGAAATACTGCGCCGCCGTGTATGCGGGGAGGAAGCGCTGTACGCCCATATATGTCCCGGTCGCCACCAGCGCGAAGACGTATATGTAGAGGAAGTCGCGGCGTCCGATCCGCAGCAACCGCTCCATCAGCGGTTCTAGAAGCGCCAGTAGAACCAGAACCGCCAGGCCGTAGTCTATGCTGGCACCCCAGCTTACCATCTGGCTGTAAACCAGGACCTTAACTCCCGCAACGCCGATGACCACGGCCAGCACGAGCGTGCGCAGCCGTAGCGGATAGCCGCTTGTCGCGGCATGATCGCGGGGCCGCAGACTGGTAACAGTGCCTGTTGTTTCCATTCCATGAGACATGATAATCTTGCCCTATTGCTCCGGGATCTTCCAGCGCCTGTGCAGCCACAGCCATTGCTCGGGATACTTCCTGATCTGTGCCGCGATGGCATCCGCGATGCGTTGGGTGTTGGTCACAATATCACTGTCTCGGTCGCCGGTGTCAACCAGTTGTAGCGGCGGCTGAATGTCTGTCCACAGCGAGCCGTCTTCAGCATAGCCGCAGAAGGCGGGCAGCACCGGGCAATCGGTGCGTGCGGCCAGGTTGGCAGGGCCGGTTGCCGTCATCGCAGGTCGCCCCAGGAAATCGGCCACCACGCCGCCTTCGGCAACGTGTTGGTCTGGAAGCATGAAGAGAATGGCCTGTGACTGCAGGGCGCGCAACATCTGGCGAGCGTTGTCGCGCTCGATCATGGTGGCACCCGTGCACTCACGCGCTGCATTCATCACCTGCGCGGTAGCCGAATGTGCTGCGTCCCTCGCCACCGCGAAGAGCGAGTAGCCTTCAGCCGCCATCCGCACTCCGAGGAACTCCCAGTTCCCGAAATGCGCCGTGATGATAAGGACTCCCTTGCCACGGGCAAGCGCACGGTCGAGGTGCTCCCGGCCACTCAGCTCTGCCCTATTCATAATCTGTGACTTGGTCGCGGCCGGGAATCTCAGTAGCTCAAGCATGGTCCGGGCCATGTTGCGCACACAGGCGACGCGTATCTGCCGGACCCGTTCGCGCGAAATGCCGTCCCCTAGCGCGCGGCGGATGTTGTTCTCTGCGATGGCCTGACGTCTCGGTGCGAAGAGCATCAAAGCACCGGCGAGGAACCTGCTCAGGCCCGGTATGCAAGATGCCGGTAGCCGGCGGACCAGCCACGCCGCCGCCCTCACAACCCAACTGGTAGCGATGTGCTTCATGCCGCGCAGGGTGCACCCGTAGGGCTGGGCGCTCATCTTCTCACCCCTTTGGCCAGCGCCTTGATGCGCGTGAGAAGTTGCTCAACCGCCACCTGCCCATCTTCGACACAAAGCGACGGATGAAGGACATACAGGTCCACGTTTTCGGGTGGCGGCGGCATCTTCACCGCGTCCTTCGGAGTGGTGAGGACCGCGACGCTTTCACCTGCAGCATTGCCGGCGACCCGGTCCCAGTCGGCAGATGTGTAGTCGTAGTGGTCGGGGTATGCCATCGTAACAACGGGCTGATTGGTGAGTTGCTCAGCCAGCTTGAAGAACGCATCCGGGTTACCGATGCCTGCCACGGCAACAATTGGGCGGTTTCGCAGCACCTCCGTTGTAGCCTGCTCGCCTCTCCATGTGGTTAGGAGGCCCATGACGTGGCTGGTAGCGACGATTGGCGCATGTGGGGCGTAACGACGGGCGATGGCTGTTGCATGTGCGCGCTGTTGCTCGGAGGCCACGGAAATGTGCGTAATCCAGACATCAGTGGCGCGGGACAGATGGGAGTACGGCTCCCGCAACACGCCCGCCGGGAAGAGACGATCAGTGCTGGGCGGAGTGCAGGCATCGAGGAGCACGATGTCCACATCGCGTGCCAAGCGGTAGTACTGGAAGCCGTCATCGAGGAGGACGATCTGCGCATCCGTCTCCGCGACAAGCAGGTCAATGGCCCGCTCGCGTGCGGTCGCCACCGCAACCGGACAGCCGGGTAGCTCGTTGGCAAGCAGCAGTGCCTCGTCGCCAGTCTTGTCGGCATCGGCCAGCACATTGTGGCCGTCTGATACCAGGAGCGCGCCCCGGCTCTTGCGCCGGTAGCCACGGAGCACGACGCCGGCTGTGATGCCATCGCGTGCCAGTGCGCGTGCCAGGTATATGCAGGCCGTGGTCTTGCCGCTGCCCCCGAGCGACACGTTCCCGACGCTGACGACGGGCAGTGCAACCCGGCGCGGCTTGCGTATGCCGAGCCGGTAGAGATGATGGCTCCCGCAGACCACCAGCAGCCAGGGCAGCGACAGGACCCACACAAAGGGAAACAAAGCCCAGCCGGACCAGGACCGGCGTGCCACAACACCGCGCCACCAGTTCTCTACTGAGCTATCGGCGCGCCCGCGTGGCATGTTGGCTATTCACCCACCGGTTCCGCGTTGTCCATCAGCTCAGCGAGATGGACCGCACAGCACAGTGAGGCACCCGCGTACTCTCCAATCATCGCCGGAGCCTCCACCGCCAGCCGTGCGACCTCTGCGTCATCCGTCAGAAGCTGGTGTATCCTGTGCAACAGCTCACCGACGTTATGGACCTGGTATGCAACATTATGCCGCAATGCCAGTTCGGTGATGTCCTTCGTCTTGTGCATGTACGGTCCGACGACTACCGGCTTGCCCTGTGCGAGGGGCTGTAGAATGTCGTGGCCGCCTATCTTCGCTAGGCTGCCACCCATGAACACCACGTCGGCGGCTGAGAAGAGCGATGCCAGCTCCCCGATAGTATCCAGAAGGCCCACGCGTGCCACCGGCGACTGAACGGCCGGAGGGGTCGCCTGCTCCCGCTCCACCACGCGCGTGCGGCGGGTGACGTCGTAGCCGCTCTCGCGTATCTGAGCCTCCACTGCGTCCGCCCGCTCAGGGTGGCGGGGAGCGATAATGAGCTGCAGGTTGGCGAATTCACCTCGAAGTTGCTGGAATACGTGCAGAACCTGCTCCTCCTCCCCCGGGTGCGTGCTCCCCGCCAGCAGCACCTTGTCACCAGGGCCGAAGCCGAAGTCCTGCCGCCATTTGTCGGCTTCCGCCGGGCTAATCATGGGGAAGCTCTGATCGAACTTGGAGTTCCCCGCGATTATGACCCGTTCGGGAGATGCGCCGAGCTTGATGAACCTCTCGGCGTCCACCTGCGACTGGGCACAGATTATGGATATGCCGGCGAACATCCACCTGTACAAGCCTCGGAAGAACTGGCCGGGCTGCCACGACCGGCCCGACAGCCGCGCATTGACAATGGCGACCTTCACTCCGCGGCGGTGCGCTTCAGCGAGGGCGTTGGGCCATAGCTCGGTTTCCACCATGACAAATAGCTGCGGCTTGAGTTGCGAGAAGACACGCTGGATCACCAGGGGTATGTCGAAGGGGAAGTACATGACGCCGTCCACGTGTCCTTCGATCTTCTGCGCGCGGGCGCGCCCTGTGGGGGTGATGGTGCTCAGGATGACGTGGGCCAGCGGCTCATGCGCGCGGAACGCTGCGATGATAGGCTCCGCCGCAGCGACCTCACCTACCGAGGCCGCATGAAACCAGACAACGGGATCGCCGCTGCTGCAGAGTGCGACTATGGCGCTCGGCAGTTGCCCCAGGCGCTCGCGCAGTCCCTCGCGCGATTTCTTCATGATTAACACGCGCCAGGCGAGCCACACAAGCAGCACCGGCGAGGCGAGAGCCAGCAGCAGGTTGTATAGCCACGTCTTGTATGCGCGATACGGCTGGACTTGAGGGTGTTCTTCCATTGGGTGTAACACCAGTGTCAGATTCCGTGTGCTTCGCCGGCTTTGTTGGTGGGCTCAGCAAACAGCTTCCTTGTCTCGTATAGCCGACGATACAGTCCATCGCGGCTCATCAGTTCGTCATGGCTGCCCTGTTCCACGATACGTCCGTCCTCAATCACGACGATGCGGTCGGCATCTTTGATCGTGGAGAGCCTGTGCGCGATAATGATGGCTGTGCGCCCGTGCAGAAGCTCCTGCAGGGCTGCATGGATGGCGGTTTCGGTCTCCGCGTCCAGGGACGACGTCGCTTCATCCAGTATGATAATCTGCGGCGCCCGCAAGAGCGCCCGCGCGATGGCGACGCGCTGCCGTTGGCCGCCTGAGAGCATCACCCCGCGCTCGCCTATCGGCGTGTCATAGCCCTCGGACAGCTTGCTGATGAAGTCGTGGGCGTGGGTGGCCTTTGCAGCGGCGATTACCTCAGCGCGGCTTGCACCGGGCTTGCCGAATGCGATGTTCTCACCCACTGTAGTGCTGAACAGCGCGGTCTCCTGCGGCACGATGCCCATGATTGATTTCAGGAACGTGTTGCGGAGACGGCGGACGTCCACGCCGTCAATCGTCACGGCTCCCTCGTCAGTGTCGTAGAGGCGCGGAACCAGATTCGCGACTGTCGTCTTGCCCGCTCCGGAGGGACCCGCGATGGCGACCTTCTCACCGGGCGCAATCCTCAGATTGAAGCTCTTCAGGACAGGCTGACCGTCATTGTAGCTGAACTGTACATTGTCGAAGCGCACCTCTCCATGGACGTCCTCGATTTCGATGGCGTCTGGTGCTTCCATGATATCCGGCTCTTCAGCGAATATTTCATAGATGCGTGCGGCCGCGGCCTCCGCTTGCTGGACCTGCAAATGCAAGCGCGAAAGGCGGTTAACCTGCGTCCCGGTGGCTTGGAGCAACAAGATGAACGCCATCAGGCCCCCTGCTCCGCCGACGACGCGACCAGCAGCCAGCTCGTGCCCGCCCAGGACAAGAGTAGCGCAGAGAGCCACGCCGACGAAGATGACCACGAACGGGATGCTCACCGTGCGCATCAGAGCAGCCTTCATCTGGCCACGAAAGACGCCGCAATTTTCGTCCCTGAAATGCTTTGTCAACTGCGGCTCTAGGCCGAACACCTTAACCACGCGTATGGCGTGCAGGTTTTCCTCAGTTACGGAGGTGAGGTCGCCCAGTTTCTGCTGGACGCGCAAGCTGTAGCGGCGCATGTAGCGGCCAATGATGAGCGTGATGCCGGCTATGATGGGCAGGGCCACACCGATGGCCAGCGTTAGCCGCCAGGAGGCATATGCCATGCGGCCGATGGCAAAGAGGGCCGAGAGGGGTGCCACCACCATGCGGGTCAATTGCTCACCCACGCAAGCCTGAATGATGGCCGTATCGTTGTTGATACGGGATATCATATCGCCAGCGCGGTGACGGTCGAAGTACTTGAGCGAGAGGCTCTGAAGCTTTTCAAAAAGCTGCGCTCGCAGGTCGAACAGAATGCGCTGGCCGATCCACTGGCCCAGGTAATGGGCGATAGCCTCGCAGATGGCCGCGGCGGCAATCCACGCCAGCAGAGTACGGGCTGCAACGTAAAGCTCGGTCAGGTGCCGGCGCGTCTGAGCCTCCGTCGCCGCGGCACCGATGCTCTTGAACAACGGCTGGAACACATCACTGGTCTTCCAAACAGCCTGGATGTCCAGATATGCAGCAAGGCCGGAGAAAAGCAGAGCCAGCACGAGCGGCAGGCGGATCGCCCTCGCAAATTCCCTCAGTCTCCACAGTGCAGAATTGGCTAGCATGGTTGACCGGTCTCTATCGCTCCGTTTTCCACATGATGCCGCGGGGCGCCGCGTGCGTTACTCATGACTTCTCCGAGGCCATTATCTGCAGCGCCAGGTCTGCAGTACGTCGGATTGCCCCCGGCGGTCCAAGTGCCCGCCGCACCGAGGCGAGACGCTCTTTCATTGCAGCGCGCGCCTTCTCGTCCTGGATGAGGCGGCTTGCCGCCTCGCTCAGCGCCTGCGCGTCCGTCTGATCCGGCCGGATGAACTCCGGCACGACCTCATTGCCGGCTATGATATTGGGCATCGCATAGAATTCGCTTCGCGGCTTCATAAGGCGGAACTGCAACCACATGCCTGTAGTACCGCGATAGACGGCAATCATAGGACAAAGCGCCGCTGCCGCCTCAAGTGTCGCGGTCCCAAATGCCGTGAGCACGAGGTCGGACGCCTGCAGGAGCTTCACGGTGTCGGTTACCACAGTGGCCCTGTCGCCCAGTTGTGCCAGATTGAGACTCCCGTCTCCACCCCCTGCTGCCGATGGCGGCGGGGAGAAGAGAACATGCAGGTGCGAATAAGACGCCAGCAGTCGGGCCGCGGCGGCCAGCATCTGCGGGCCAAGGAGGCGCCGCTCGAGGGCACGCGACCCCGCCAACAGACCCAGGCAGAAGCAATCGCCGGCCACTCCCAGCTCGCAGCGCAGGGCCGGTACATCGTCAGAGGGCTCGACCCGATCCACCACCGGGTGTCCCACGAAATGGGCATTGACGCCCTGCTGCCGCAGCATCTCCTCGGACCATGAAAAGGGCGTGGCCACGCAGTCGGTAAGCTGCGCCATGTCCGACCAGTCGCGCTCACTGCGAGACCACGAACCGGGCGGGAAGAAGTAGAGAACGCGCGGCCTGCCATGTGCCCCCAGCCGCCTGAGAAGTCTCATGTTGAAGGCTCCGAAGTCAACTGGCACCAGCAGGTCCGGCGGGTGCTTCAGCAAATGCGCCACGACTTTCAGATACGCCGCGTAACAGGTGGGCAATTGCCGCAGGGCTTGCGGTATGCCGACCGCTCCCCATGCGCTGCTGTCTATCAGTATGTCCGCACCCGCCGCTCGAAGTCTGGGCCCACCCACCGCCCCTACCGATAGTCCACCCGCGTCCCTCAGCTCTTGTGCCAACTCCGATGCGTGCAGATCGCCAGACGGCTCACCGGCCACGAAAAACACCTGTGAGCGGTCCTTCATTAAGCTTCTCCAGGTTGAGCGGCGCTATCAGTGGGGGTCGGTCTGTCGGCCAGCATATCCGGCGTGCACACGGCGGAGGAAGTCGCCCAGATAGACTATCTCCTTCGTCTGCCTAAGTTCGCGTTCAATGATTGCGAGCGCGTCGTTGATGTTGTATTGGGACCTGTACAACAGGCGGTAGGCCTTCTTCAGTTCCGCGCGGTCCTCGCTCGATACGCCACGGCGGCTCAAGCCTCGCCAGTTTATACCGTGGGTCTCAACCGGATTCCCCTCAACAAGCACGTAGGGGGGGACATCGCGAGCAAGCCGTGACATCCCGCCGACCATCGCCATCGTCCCAATTGTCACATACTGGTGCATCCCCACCATGCCGCCGACGTTCACATAATCCTCGATCACGCAGTGGCCGCTCAGCCCCGCCGAATTGGCGATGAGTGTAGCGTTGCCAATTCGACAGTTGTGCCCCACGTGGGAGTAGGCCATCAGCATGTTGTCATCGCCCATGAGCGTCTGATTGCCCTCGCCGCTTGCCCGATGAATGGTCACGTATTCGCGGATAATGTTGTTGCGCCCGATGATGAGTTTGGTCGGCTCCCCCTTGTACTTCCTGTCCTGTGGAGGTTCGCCAAGTACCGCGCCGGTATGGATCTGGTTATCCTCACCAATGATGGTATGGCATCGCACGACCGCATGGGGGCCGATGACACAACCATCGCCGATTTGAGCTCCGGCCTCAATCATGGTGAAGGCCTTGACCTCCACTCCGCTTCCCAGGTCGGCCTCTTTATCAACGATGGCTGTCGGATGGATATTCATATCGGCATCCTTAATCATTGGGCCCCTGCGTCGGCGTGTCGCTCAGGGCGAAGACGAACTCACCTTCGACGGCCATTTGCCCGTCAACTGTAGCCACTACATGCACTTTCCCCACATTGCCCTTGCGCCGGACCAGATTTGCCTCGATACGAAGCTGATCTCCAGGGACAACCTGCCGGCGGAAGCGGACGTTGTCCAGGCCGCCGAACAGCGCGTGCTTGCCGGAATCTGGCGTGTCCAAGAGAAGCATGATGCCGCCGGTCTGCGCCATCGCCTCCAGCATCAGCACCCCGGGCATCACGGGGTCATTCGGCCAATGCCCCGTGAACTGCGGCTCGTTGAATGTAATGTTCTTGATCGCCACTGCCCGCTCGCCCGGCGTTATCTCGACGACGCGGTCAATGAGCAGGAATGGGTAGCGGTGCGGCAGTGCCTTCTGTATTTCTTTGATATCCATCATCGGATTATGTTCCTCCAAAACGCGAGCTTGCGTCACGGGAGACCGGACCTGGCACAGCGCATTCATCTCAGACGCGCGGCGATTATAACAGAGCCGCGACAGCAGTGTCAAAGCAGCCCAGGGCGCTACCGCGCGCCCTCTGCCTAGCCGCTGTCCCTCTTTCGGAGTACTTGCGATATGATGTAAAGTGGGCGTGCCTTCACCTCGTCATACACGCGCCCCATGTACTCGCCGAGAATGCCAATGCTGATGAGTTGGACACCGCCCAGGAACAGGATTGCGACCGTCGGCGTAGTGAAGCCCGGCACCACGTCAATGCCGAGCATGCGCTTGACTACCAGCACCAATGCGTACAGGAAGCAGGCGCCACTTATGAGCAGGCCGGTAGCCAAACTGAGGCGCAAGGGCTTGTAGCTGAAGCTGAAGATCGCATCCAGCGCATAGCGAGTAAGACGCAGGAGGCTCTGCTTGGGCCGTCCTGCGGCTCGCTCTTCCCTATCATAGGGTACCATCGCCTGTGAGAAACCAACCCAGGCGCGCAATCCCGGCAGAAACCGGTTGTGCTCCGAGAGGTTGCGCAGTTGATCGGCCACGACGCGGTCTATCAGCCCGAACACGCCCGCCTCTAGCGGTATCGGGTAGTCGCTCACGCTTCCCAGAAGCAAGTAGAAGAGTGAGAAGAGACGCTGGCGGAGAAACCCCTCCTTGCGGCTTCGGCGGTAGGCCAGCACTACCTGGGTGCCTTCCCGCCACTTTGCGACCAGGTCAGGGATGACTTCGGGAGGGTCCTGCAGGTCGGCGTCCATGATGACCACGCAGTCGCCTGTGGCTTGAGCGAGGCCCGCAGATATCGCGGGCTGGTGGCCAAAATTGCGCGACAGGTCCACAACGGTCACCCGCTCATCCTTTTCGTGCAGGGCGATGAGCATATCCAGCGACGCGTCCCGGCTGCCGTCATTCACGAAGAGTATCTCGTGGTCGGCCGCGATTTCAGCGAGGGCCGCTTTCAGCCGTTCATACAGAATGCCGATACAGTCTTCTTCGTCATAGATGGGTATGACCACTGACAGCTTGCTCTCCGGCCCGTTTGCCAACAGTGACGACCTCCTCACGCCGTTGTCCGCCAAGCCCTCACGGTTCCCTTTTCGACGCGGCTGCCCGCTGACCTCTTCGACTTGCGCCAGGCTGTCTGTGACGACATTGTACCGTCGCACGAGGTAGCTGGTAAAGGAGAGACGCCGCTCCGCGGGGAACACAGTAACACGATGGGATTCGCAGCCGACCTCACCCCCGAAAGGAGCCCTGCGGATTGAGGCTGTTGGTGCTCGGCCTTGCGGTGCCGGACGACCTCTGCCGAGACCTGGCGGCGGAGTTGGATGTTACTGCATTCTCCGCCCGCCAGGTGGACTTGGGCGATTTTGGCAAGGTGCGTGCGCCTGCTGATTTCGACGCGCCATACCGCTTCCGCTCCGGGAGAGTATTTCCGGTCCGGCCATACCCCTACAGCCGCTGGCTGAGCGGCCTGCACGCCACCATCAGGCAGGCCGCGCCGGAGGTCGCCCTATATGTAGGGGAACCGTCCGAGCTCGCCGCGGCGCAGTCGTTGCTGGCGGTCCGGCGGATAGCGCCGAAAACCAGAGTTGGTGTATATGTCTTTGAGAACATCACCCAACACTGGCACGGGCGTCTCAGATGGCTGCGTGGCAACGCTGAGAAGGCTGTGACGAAGCAGTTGGACTTCGCGGCGTGTGCATCCTACGGCGCGGTCAAGCGACTAGCCGCTCTGGGTCTGCCTGAGGAACGCTGTCGGGTCGTCTATCCGCAGATTGACAGCGACCTGTTCCGCCGCACGGATGCGGCAGGCATCCGCACAGCCCACAATCTCGATGGCCTGATCGTGGTGGGATATGCCGGCC
>CAZJVY010000066.1:0-21130 GCA_964549395.1 uncultured Armatimonadia bacterium
ATATTGAGGGGTTCATCCCGATATCGGAGATGAGCACCAAACGCATCGCGGAGGCCTCCGATGTGGTGAAGGCCGGCCAGGAAGTGGACCTCAAGGTGATTGACGTGCGGGCGAGCGCGCGGCGCATGACCCTCAGCCTGGTTGCCGCAGATCAGGAGAAGGAACGGCAGGAGTACCGGGAGTACATGGCCAGCCAGAACACCGCCAAGGTGACACTCGGCGACCAGTTCGGCGCGGTCCTGCAGCAAGCCGCCATGGCCAATGAGGCCGACGAGGAGGAAGCCGAAAAGGCCGAAGCGCCGGACGACGCGCCGCAGGAGCAAGTCGAAGCGGAAGCAGAAGCCGCCGCAGGAGCCGCCGCTGAGGACGAAGAACCCGAGGCGGAGGAAGCAGAGGCACAAGCCGCGGACGATGAAGACGCGGAGGACGAGGACGACGACGAGGACGACGCCGAAGACGAGGATGAAGACGAAGAAACCACAGGGGACGAGGATGGTTCGGAGGAGGCTGACGACTAGACAATCCGCCTCGTTGACAGGAATTGAGCTGGCATGACAGTTCTGGGCATAGTCGGGCCGATGGGATCGGGCAAGAGCCACATGTTGGACATCTTCGGCCGGCTGGGAGCCTTCACCATCAGAGCGGACGATCTGTCGCGGGAATTGCTGCAACCAGGCGTGCCCCTGACGCTGGCGATCAAACGAACCTTCGGTGAGGAATACTTCGACGGTGAGGGCCGGCTTCTGCGCGGTAAGCTGGCGAGCGCGATTTTCGCCTCCGAAACGGCGCGGCGCAGGCTCAACGAGATCATGTATCCGGCCATGGTGTCAGGGCTGCGGCAAAGGCTGCAGGAGTTGCGGAGCGCGCCCAGCCCGCCCGCGTTGGTGGTGGTGGAAGCAGCCAATCTGTACGAGATGGGGGCGGACGAGCTGGTTGACCACGTCCTGAGTGTGACGGCCCCACGGCCGGTGCGGGAGGAACGCATCCGCAGACGGGACGGTCTGACACTGGGTGAAACCAGGCGCCGGTTGGACGCGCATGCCGCGGCCGGACTGGACGACAGCCGAGCGGATTTCGAGATTAGTACCGACACAGAGGAAGGTCAACTACAGGCGGACGTAGAAGCTCTGTACGGCCGCCTTGTCGGTGATAGGACATAGCTCCACCTGCGGGCCGCGTCGTAGGGGCAAGATGGTGGAGGGCAGGGGCATCCTTTGCGGCGAGGTGAGGTGGTCAGGGGGAGAGAGCCGGAGGGTTTCAGAGGCGACGAATCAGGGGCTTTGCGGGGGTCGAACGAACGGCTCGGGCTGCGCTGCCGGCGAATTGGTTGCCTCTTGGCAAGGCGCAACAGCGTGTGCTATAATGACCGCGTTGCGGCGCTCGCGGAATCGCCCGTTTCCCCTGTGCGATTCCCGGCTAGAATAGTGCTAGGCCCAGAGTGGATGGCGAGCGCCCAGGGAAGCGGCGGTTGTGGTACGGGCAGGGCAGTCAATGTAGCAGGAATCAAAGCGTCCGCCGAGGAGTGATCGTCTTGCAGAAGGGCCACACCAGACCCCTGGCTTCAGTACTGCTCTTCTGTGGGCTAATCGCAATCATACTCATCGTCTCCTCCGCTGCCTCCACGCAGTCATCACGCTCACGTCCAGTTGGGCCGCTGCTGTCCCTGGACGGTTGGCAGCGAGTGCCGTTGCTCCCCGGAGAGAACCCGCAGTTCCACTTCGAGCGTCGTTCTACAGGTGTGGCAGGGGTCGGCACGGCCCAGGGCTCCGGGCCGGAACCGGACGACAATATCACAAACAACGCCACCGCCACCCAGGAGTTCGAGCCCAAGACGTCCCCCGTTGTCGGCGCCAATCGCATCGCGTTCGTCAGTAACGGCGACGACGCGGATGGCGACGGCTTCATTGACGCCACGCCACCGGCCGATCCGACCGACTTTGAGTTGTGGCTAATGCGGCCTGACGGCACCCAGCAGCAGCGAGTGGTTCCGGACCGCCGTATGGCCGGTGCCCAGCGCGATCCGGCCTTCGACCCGGGCGGCAGACTGCTGGCATACGCTTCGGATGAGACCGGCACGTATCAGATATATACAATAGAAATAACGACTCGCGCCATCTCGCGCATAACCACGACTGCGGGCAACAAGCGTCATCCCACCTGGTCGGGAGACAGCAACTGGATCGCCTTCCAGTGCGACCGCAACGGCAACTGGGACATCTACAAGGTCCCTTCCAACGCTGCCGGCGCGGAGGTGCAACTCACCTTCAGTCCCGAAGATGAGACTTCTCCGGCGTGGTCGCCGACCACGCCGTTCATCGCCTATCAGGCCGCGGTGGGCAATCGGCAACGCATCTACTCGATGGACACCGAGGGAGGCAATGTCACCGCCCTGACCGACGGCGGCGCGGACCCGAATGCCGATGACATCGACCCGGCATGGCGGCCGACCGGCCAGAGTATCGCGTTCTCATCCTCGCGTTTGATCGGCCTCGGTGACACCATCAACGACTTCAACATCTGGACGATGTCGGCGATGGGGGAGGTGGCCACGAGTCCGGCCGCACTCATCACCAGTACCGACCCGACCGACACATACCAGGATACAGATCCGACTTGGACGCCGGATTTGACGGAGCGGGCACGCATGCGTCTGGTGTTCGAGTCCGACCGTCCTGCCAATGCGGAGGATACCAGCGAGCCGGACATTTGGGCGACATTCATCGAGGACAGTCTGCCGCCAGTCTTGGTCAATGCACCGGAGCGCAGCAATGCGCTGCCGTGGCTGGAGGTTAACGGCGTAGAGCTTGAGGACGTGCGGTACGTAGTCCCGGACAGCGATGTGACCATTAAGATCGCTGTTTACGACAAGGACACGGGGGTCGACTCGGTTAGCGTATTGCTGAAGGATCCCGACATCAAGATATTTGACTGGGCAATGGCGTGGTTCGAGGCCTCACCCCCCTCCGCCCCGGACGGATGGCAGGCTCTGGAGCGCGACTGCGCCGTAATTGATGGCCTCTCGTTGTATGATGATGGAGTTGCTCCCGACGAGGTCGCCAACGACGGCATCTATACCGGTACCTACACCACCCTGCCGGTGTCACGTGACTACATCATTGACATTGCGGTCACGGACGCGGTTGGGAACTCGATGGTCTATGACGACATCTACGGCTTCAGCACGATCACATTCGACCCCAACGACCGCGCACTGTTTGTTGACGATTACTGCGAAGGTCAGGCCTTCATCTATCTGACGGGGGTCAACAATGACTGGCCGGCGCAGTTCCCGGTCGAGAGCTACTACCGCTGCAACCCGGGCTTCTTGCTGACGCAGGCGTCGTCCGTTGATTTCGATAGCATCATCGGCTGGGCGATTAACTACTCCGGTTTCGGCGCCGGTCCGTCTGGTCCCACCACGGTGAATCCCGAGGGTTACTATGACGTGTGGCGGATCCTTTGCCGCGGGCCGATACCCGACACAATTCTGCGCGGCTACCTGCCGACGGTGGAGTACCAATTGTCGCCTGAGGAGGCACTGAGCAATCCCACGTCAGCCAGGCCCACGCGTGCTGTTCTAGTTGCCAACCGGGCCGTTATCTGGGCAGCGCCCCATACCGGCGATGTGTGGATAGCGAACGGCACCATCATGGACGCGTCCACACAGGCACAGCTTGCGCAGTTCCTCGACCAGGGAGGACGGCTCTTCATCTCGGGTGAGGACCTGGCGTGGGCGCTGACGATGGGGGGCCGGACGGGCAACAACTTCCTCAGCAGTTATCTGCGCGCGCAGTACGCGAGTGATGTGGCCGGTGGCGACGGGTTTACGGCGGAGGGCGACGACGACCCCTATAGTCCGGTGTCGTGGGATGCGTGGACGGGAACGGGCGCGACTCACATTGCAGTGGTCGGGAACTGGTGGGACACCGGCTGCAATCCCCTGAACATTGTGACTCCCACGTCGGTGCATTACCAGGACGCAGCAGACCATATTGGCAGGGGACGAGGCAGCTCAGTTCGCGCAGATGGCATCACGCCGATCGGAGATGTGAAGCTGTACGGCTACGGCGGCTTCGGGGGCACGGCTGCCGGCACATGCTACTCGGACCCCCTCACCGGGGCGCACGTCGCTTACCTTGCCTTCGGGTTCGAAGACATCTATCGTCGCTACTGGACGGGCAGTACTCCCCCGCCGCACTGCCACAATCACCGCAGCCACCTGTTCCACAACTTCCTGTGTTGGGCACGAACCGGCGCCTTCCAGGGGCGAGTGGTTTCCATCAGCGAGGGCGGCAAGCCGGTCACCGACCCGGAGCCGATAGTCCTGGCGACGCAGGGCGCTCTGCGGTGGGCAGTACGTTGTCAGAAGGACGGCACGTACGTGATGCAGGGGCTGAAGTCCGGCCAGTATTCACTGTCGGTCATACATGTAGGCTACGAGATTGACCATTCGGAGGGGGAGCACTGCCACGGAGGCTGGCCTCCGGTGCAGGTGGACTTTGCCATCAAGGAGGCCCAGCCGGGTGCCATAGCAGGCATTGTGACGTCGGCTGCGACCGGCGAATTCATACCCAATGTTACCGTTCGCGTTTACCTCAAGCCGCCGGACGTTGTTGAGGAGCAAGCGCGGGCGGTTGACAGCCAGCAGGCCGAGGGCGACATTCCCGTCGAGGAGCTCGGAGATCCCATTGGGGAAGGCATAACTGCCGCGGACGGCACTTTTGTCATTCCCGAGGTGCCGGTTGGTGACTTCATTGTGGTGGCCGATGGTACGGCTGTGGGCTACGGCACTCAACAGCTGCCGGCGACGGTCACACCGGGCAATACCACCAATCTGGTCTTCCAGCTTCCCGCAGCCGACGGCACGCTTGATGTGCACGTGACCGACGCCGTCACGGGCAATGACCTGCAGAATGCTACCGTCAGTATCTTCAATGAGGCCAACCAACTGGTCGCCACTGACAGCACGGACCTGGACGGGATGGCGAGCTTCTCGCTGCCGGCCGGCAACTACCGGATACGCGTTCAGTTGGCGGGATATGAAACCCCGGCGCTTCAGCCCGCAACGGTGACTTCTCTGCTCACCACCACGGTGGAGATACAGCTTAATACCGTGCCGCCCGGGAGCATCTCCGGCAGAGTCGTATCGGCGAGCAACGGGAACCCCGTCGGCGGAATACGCATGCGCGTTCTGTCCGGCGGTGCACCCATTGCCGGCGTGCCTGACGTCTATACTACGGATACGCTGACCGATCCGGGCGACGGCACACCATCGTACAACTACTTTGTGCCCGACGTACCGGCGGGCGAGGTCACCGTGAGGCCCATTGTCACGGGCTATCAGCCCAACCCGGCGGAGCGGGTGGAGACCGTGGCCAGCGGGCAGACCACAAGCAACGTCAGCTTTACTTTGGAGAGTCTGCACGTGTTCCCGGTCGGTCTGCAGCTCATCTCGCTGCCGTGGGACTTCAGCGCGTTCGACCCGGCCGTGTTGCTGGGGGTCAACGTCAACGAATTCCGGATGGCCACGTGGGAATCGAGCACGGGACGATACCGGGTCTATCCGAACGCTCCTGCGGACCGCTTCCGGCTCGGTACGGGCTATTGGATGAATCTGACCACACCGGCGGATCTGGCGATGCAGGGAACGGCGGCAACGGCGGTGTATGAGCTGCCGCTTGCGGCGGGCTGGAACCTGATCGGCGACCCATATCAGAACAGCATTGACTTCTATGCGATCGGCGTTCGCGAGGCCGACGGGGTAGTGCGCCCGCTGCAGGAGGCACTGGCGCGCAACGTGCTGGGTTCGGGTCTATTCGCGTACATGTTCGGCGGCTACCGCAGCGTGGCGGCGCTGGCGCCGTTCACGGGCTATTGGCTTCTGGCTAACGAGTCATGCAGCCTGGTCATTGACGGTACGGCCGACTCGCTGGGCGTTGCGGAACGGTCGGCACGGCCGGCAGTGGCAGTTCCGGCCGACGGCTGGCTGCTGCAGTTACAGGCAACGGTGGGCAACCTGCAGGATACTTCGGCGTACATCGGGGCCGCAGGCAGCGCCACCGACGGCTTCGATCCCGGGCTGGACCAGGGCAAGCCCCCTGCGCCGATCATGGCCCCGTACGTGTACGTGGCACTGCAGAGCGCGAACGCCACTGGCATGGCCGTTGACATACGGGAGACATCGGGGGAGCAGCGTTGGGACATCGAGGTGCAGACCAACCTCAGCGGGCAGCCTGTCGAGATATCGTGGCCTGACATGTCGAGTTTGCCGCCGGGGGTCAGGCCCATCCTGACGGACCTGGCCAGCGGCAGGCAGGTGTACATGCGCACCAGCCGCGCGTATGCGTTCGAGGCTGACACGGAGATTCGCAAGCTGCGAGTGAGCATTTCGGCGGCGGGCGCCGGTCAATTGGCAATAATGGCCGCAACCGCTTCAGCCAGGGCTGAGAATGTGGCCGTCACATACACGCTGTCAAAGAGCGCTCAGGTAACCATCGAGGTGCGCAACATCAGTGGTCGGCTGATCAGGTGCCTAACGCAGGACCAGGTCCAGACGGCGGGTCTGCAGACCGCCGCGTGGGATGGCCGGAACGGCACAGGCGCGAAGGTGCCGAACGGTCGGTACCTGGTGACGATCACCGGACGCACGGAGGACGGCCAGCAAGCACAGGCCCTGACCCAGGTGACAGTAGTGCGTTGACGCGCGGCAGCAGCCTCCGAAATGTGGTACCGGGTTGTGGCGGCGTGAGGGGAAGAGGCACTTTTACACGGCAATTGGCGTGTGCTATACTGCCTGACTGTGAGCGGCGAGCATTAACTGCTGGTCGGAGGGAGAGCTATCTTGATGCAGTCCATTCGGCGAAGTTCAGGAATCCGCACCCTTGCTTGCTTTCTCATCATAGCGATAACAATCCCCTGCGGCGTTTCCTTCGGTCAGGCAGCGGGGCCGGCGGGTCGCGGTAGGACCGTTACCTCGTGTGCGGTATTGCCTTTCGTGAACGCGACGGGTCACGACGATCCCCTGCTTCCGGAGAAGGGCGCGGCGGTGGTTGCCCTCGCACTGGAGGATTCGCGGGAGTACGTTATCAGTTCGACGCTCGACCTGCAGAGGGAGTTGACGGCTCTCGGCATACGTCCGCCGGCGGTGTCAGATGCGCAGCAGGCCCGGCTTGGCGAGGCGCTCAATGTCGAGAAGATCGTCACTGGGGTGATCAGCGAGTTGACGGTCAACACGCGCAACGGTCAGGCACGCTGCAGTCTTGAGGTAAAGATGTTCGACGTTGCCGTGCAGAACTACCTGGACGGCGGAGCAGCTACGGCCGTGACGAAGCCGCTGCCTGGCTGGAACGGCGACGTGACAAAGGTCATGAACGACGCAATGCGTGAAGCGGCGGAGATGGCCGTCAACCAGATGTTCGCCAAGCGAGTCCGGCGCGGCACCGTTGACATGGTGACCGACAAGGGCGAAGTGAACATCAATCTGGGCATCGGGGACGGGATCGAGGTCGGCACGGAGCTGCTGGTCATGCGGCCGACGTGGTCGAGCGACCTGGAGAAGACGTTCATGCGCCGGGTCGGGGTCATATCAATCGGTGAGGTGTACACCGGCATGGCCTGGGGGAGAGTCGAGCAGGGCACCACTCCGCAGACCGGCGACAAGGTATACAAGCTGTACAAGCCGCCCCTGCGGAAGCAGGCCGAGGAGCGAAAGAAATCGCGGAAGAACCTGGCACAGACGATAAGCGCCATCGGCCTGCTGTTCGGCATCCTTAACGTCGGCACCGGAACCTCGATAGCCAGTGCCTCCTCGGTCACGGGTAACCTGAGCCAGGTGGCTTGCGGTGTCGATCCGAACATCGTGCTGAAGGTGCACACAAGCAACACGGAACGAGAGCGAACGCATGGTTGGGTCATCTACCGAGCGGCGAATAACCCGTACTTCCCACCAACCCCCTACAACATGATTGATGTGATAGAGGGGAAGGACCTACCCTCTAACCGCTATAGCGATGACCCGTATCCGTCTGCTCCGTACGTGGAGGACTTCGAGTTCACCTACTTCTACTTCGTCGAGGAAGGCGAACAGGAGGAAGCCGACGTAACGGCGTCATGGAATCACTGGCCAATGACGATCGGTAGCAAATACTACTACGTCGTGCGCCGGATAATTGAGCCGCTGCGGCCGCCGGGCTTCAACCCACCGATCACGACCCAACAGGGCGCTGAAGAGCCGGTCGAGGAGCCGGAACTGGAGATCGAGGTGGAAGGAGGCTCGGGACTGTCGGAGGCCAGCACGCACTTCGGGCCGGTCACGTTCTTCATGCCACCGGCGCTGACCAGCCCGTCTCACGGCGCTCCCAACCAAAGTGTGACCAATGTGCGTTTCACGTGGCAGGTGAGCACAGGGGCGGACCTATACAAGGTGGAGTTGTACGGTCCTCTGGATCCCAACGGCAGGGGCAATCCGTACTGGACAAGTACGGAGATGCGTGTCGGGGCGGGCATGACGACGATGAGCGCTACATACAGTGTGGCCGACGCAGCATCCGGGTTGACGCCTGACGCGACCTATTACTGGCGGGTGGGCGCCAGGACCAGCGGCGACATCACTGCTCCCTACAATTCCGATCTCGGTAAGACGGGGTACCTGTACAGCACCATGCGGGAGTTCACAACCGTGTACGAGCCGCCGTCGCAGCTGAGCGCCGGGGCGAAGTCCAGCAAGCCGGCGACGCGAAAACCGGGCTTCTGGGGTGCGACCCAACGCGGCAGCGTTGGGCGCTAGATAAAGGCATCATGTTCTGGCCGGCGCGGCGTACGGCGTTTTTGGCCATCGCCATTGCAGCATGTATGGCAGTGTTCCTTGATAATGCGTTCGCCGAGGGACGTCCTCAGTGGGGCGTGCTGGCGTATCTGAGCGGACAAGGCGGCCTGGAGCGCGAAGCGGCGGCGTACTGGCAGGCGGCACTGAAGGCCGCAGATGCCGGTTGTTGCGTGGCGGGTGTGCAGGTTGATGGGCCTCATGTGTGTGCCAGATGGCTGGCGGCGCCCGGCACCAGGCCCGGTTGGCAGCCCCGGGGGATGGTCAACATGGGTGCGGAGGCGACACTGACGGAGTTCCTGGTGTGGGCGTACCGTCATGTGGTGGCTGACCGCTACTTGCTCATCGTCATGGGTCACGGCACCGGGCTGGCGACCCTGGCCCCAGCCCAGAGCGGGGTGGCGTACGACGGCGGTGCGGGCGACACACTGACCATTGCCGAGTTGTCAGGGGCTCTAAGTGGCGTGCGTTGTAGAGGCGGCAGGCTCGAACTGGTGTCTCTGGAGGCATGCTACGCGGCCAGCGTCGAGGTGGCGTATGCCCTGCGGCAGACAGCGGACTACCTGGTGGCTTCACCGGGTCGCGTGGCCAGTCCCGGTCTGCCATGGTCGCAGGTCCTGCCAGAGCTCGAACACTGTGGGGACGGACAGGCGGTGATTGCAGCACTGGACGCAGCACATAGCTCGGCTTTGGCAGGAGTCGAGCTGCGGCGGGTCGGTGAGGTTGCCGAGATACTTTCGGCACTGGCTGCTGAGGCGCAGAGCGACCTGGAAACCAATGCACCCGCGCTGCGCCTGGTGCGCAGCCGTACGCCCAACTGGGGTTATAGGGACGAGATGTGCGATCTGCTTTACCTGGCAGATGCACTGGGGGAGATGGCGGCCACGACGGAGGTGGCGCGACAGGCCGGCAGGCTGGCGGAAGCGTTGGAGCACGCGATACTTCCGCCGGCAGGGCGACAGAGGGCGAACGCAAGCGCCGGTGATAGTGGGCGCATAGGGAAGCTTGGAGTGTTCTTCCCGGCGACGTGGGAGCCGGTTCCGGTTAGCTACCGGTCGAGCTATCGGTTGGCTGATGAGACCGGGTGGGCCGATCTGCTGCAGGCGTGCTATGAATTGAGCAGGAGGCGGCTCATCGGCGTGCAAGATCCGTTTCTCGTCGGCGATGTGGCCGGTTTGCCGGGAGTTCGTGCTGTCGGACGTAGTATCTGGCCGTCAACTGAATGATGATTTCCGATGCCACCGCACTGTGCGGCGGACACAGGCCGTTCCGCGCCGGGCAGTGGGGAGGAGGAAACCCATTGAGGCATCACAGCCGCCTTCTGAAGAATCAGTTGCAGAATGCCTCGGCAATCGCTCTGGTGGTGCTGTTGCTGACCTGTGCCGTAATTCGCGAGGCGGCGGGAGCAGTATCGGATGACCTGGCCGGCCCGTTGCGCGCGATTGCATCGGCTGCGGATGCCGGTCGTGTGTTGCCTGCCTCTGTCAGTCGGCTGGTGAAGCTGCAAGGGGGACTCGTACAGGTCGAGATTCTGTTTCGGACAGCGCAGGCGGCCCAGACAACCAACCTGGCCGCATACGGTGGGCGAGTAGAGATCGCCATGGACAGGCGAGTGCAGGGCTGGCTGCCTCCGACGTGCCTCGATGCAGTGGCTGATTTGCCTCAGGTGGCGCAAGTGCGATTGCCGGTGCGGCCATGCTCTTTTCAGGCCCCCGTGTCGCAGGGAGTGCAGCTTACGGGGGCCACAGCCATGCACGCCAACGGGATCACTGGCGCAGGTGTGAGGGTCGCGGTGGTTGACTCCGGATTTGGTGCGGGCAGCCATGGCACGGCGGTGGCGGCGGTGGTCGCCGACATGGCCCCCGGAGCCACTATCGAGAACGTGACGGCCGCCACCGAGCTTGCCGTGGAGCAGGCGATCAACTATGTACGTGACAACGGCTTCGACATCGCCGTAATGTCCATGGGGGTGTTCGGCGGCCCCTTCGACGGCACGCATTCGATGTCTCAGAAGATCAACGCCGCCCGAGCTTCGGGTGTCCTGTGGGTGAATGCGGCGGGCAACCACGCGCAGCGGCACTACGAGGGCGACTGGACGGATGCCAACGGAGACAGATTCCACGAGTGGAGCGGCGGCGACCGCGACATGGACCTGAATCTGTCGGCCGGGGCGTTTGAAGCCTACCTGAGTTGGTTTGAGACGGCAGGAACGGCCACCAATCACGACTACGACCTGGTGCTCTTTGATGCGACCGGCGCCGAGGTAGCCCGGTCGGGCGTAACACAGAACGGCGACGATCCGCCTGCCGAGATCCTGGTTGCCTATGTGCCGGCTGCAGGCGTTTACTCTCTGCGGATCGAGCGGATGTCTCCGGACGTGATCCCCGCCGACGACAGGTTCCAGCTCTTCCTGCCTTACGTTGATGTGGAGGAACGGCACCGTGTCGCTCAGCACAGCCTGGCAATCCCGGCAGAGGCGAGTGGTTCGTTTACTATCGGGGCCACGCGTGGTTCGACACTAGCCTATGACCCGGTGCTGCCGATAGACACCATCGAGCCGTTCAGTTCGCGGGGCCCGTCGCTTACCGGCTTGATTAAGCCGGATATGGTCGGGCCCGATGTGGTGAACACGGTCGTGGCAGGCTACAGCCCATTTGCCGGCACCTCGGCTGCAGCGCCGCACGTTGCCGGGGGCGCTGCATTGCTGCTGAGCGAGGATAGTGCCAGGACCGCCGCCATGCTCGCCGGTTCGCTGAAGAACCTGGCCGTGAAGAGCATGCTGGCAACCGACCCGTCAGGTACGCCGATACCCGACAGCACGTATGGGTACGGGCGACTGAGGCTGCGCGTGGGGACAGACAGCACCGCGCCGCAGATCAGCATCAGCTTTCCGCGCAACGGTGACACGATTACCGTCTCTATGCCCACGGTCGTGGCCACTATCACTGACATTGGCATCGGAGTGGACCCATCGAGCATCGAGGTGTCGCTTGATGGCAATATCGTGACGGGCTGGAACTACCGGACGGCCACCGGCCTGCTCACCTATGTAGTAGGTACGGCGCTTACACGCACGGGGCACACGATCACCATTGACGCGCAGGACTACGACGGCAACGCAGCGACGACGGCAGTCAGCAATTTCCGCGTGGCCGCGCCGTCAATCAGCGCCGGGCTGCATCTCATCAGTCTCCCATACGCCGGCCTGATTGACACCGACCCATCGCTGATATTCGGCATACCATTCGATCAAGTCCAAGTGGCGCGCTGGGTGCCGACCGATGAGCGGGATAGCAAGTACCACATCTATCCGGACCAGTATGCGTCTTTCAGCCCACCCGACGCCCGCGGATCGAACCCGATCGTGAGTGACCCGCCGGCGGGGCTGGGATACTTCATCCGGTTGCCGAAGCAGTGCACCCTCAATATAGGCACTCTCGGGACGCTCAACGATCAGTACTCATACAATATCCGCCTTCTCTACGGCACACAGCCGCCGCGCGGCTGGAACCTCATCGGCAACCCGTATGACGCGGTGGTTGACTGGGGCACTGTCGGCTTCGAGGCCGACGGGCAACGCTACGACCTGCGCGAGGCGATGTCCGATGATGTCGGGATCACCGAGGGTGTCCTGTTCGACTTCATCTCCACATCTACGGGGGGCTATTACCAGTTCTCAGCCGATCCCGCACAGGACGTAATGGACTTCATGCGTGGATACTGGGTGCACGTGCTGCGCGATGCGACGTTGGTGGTCTACAACCCATCTGTCTCAGAGGCCAGCGCGAAGCGCTCTTGGACTGCCGCGGCGAAGCGTGCGCCAACGAAGGACGAATGGACACTCAAGCTGTCGGCCTATAGTGGGGAATTCCAGGATCCGGTGAATTACATAGGGGTACACCCGAAGGGTAGCCAAGGCTACGACATCGGCTTGGATCTGGGTGAGCCACCAGCCCTGTCCTCCGGCATCGCGCTGTACATGCCCCAGCAGGAAGACTGGGGTAGCCGTGCCGGACATTATGTGCGCGATATCCGCAGCAGCCTGGCCGCACGGCAGGAGTGGAACGTGGAGGTCAGCACGGAGCTGTCGCAGGTGCCGGTAACGCTTACGTGGGGAGACATCAATAGCAGTGTGCCGGAAGGCGTGCGGCTGACGTTACGCGATCTGGACGCCGACCGGGATGTTTACATGCGTACCACTACCGCCTATACGTTCCGCACCGGCGACGGACCGGAGACGCGGCACTTGAAGGTGATCGCCACTGTGGAGCAGTCGGGTGCGCTGGCGGTCTCCAGCCTGAACACGGCTGGGGCAAGTGACGGTGGGGTCATGATCAGCTTCGCGCTGACGAGGTCTGCCAGTGTCGAGGCTGATATCCGCAACATAGCGGGTATACCGATAGCGCGCTTGGCGCCGGTGGAGGCGGCAGGCGGGGTTAGCCGCACAATGACCTGGAATGGTCGCAGCCACACCGGGGCCAAGGTTCCGAACGGCAAGTACCTGGTGCGCGTTACGGCGTGCACCGCGGAAGGCCAGACGGTACAGGCTATTGCACTATTCGACAAGACAAGGTAATGCGTCGGCCTCTGGGAGGAGCTGAGCTTTGGTGAGCCCTCAAGTAGGTACTGATCGGAAACCGCCGCGGCAGATTGTGCTGGCGTGGGTTGTAGCACTGCTGCTGCTTTGTCTGGTTGCCTGCTTCTCGCAGCAACCCACGCAGACGATCTCGGTTCTGCACCCGGGCGGCCTCACCAAGCTGGACCTGGAATACCCGGCACTGGTAGTGACGGGTACGAACTATCTGTATCAGCCGGCGGGCCGTTTCCAGCTCTGGACGGGCCCCGCAGGCCCGGTAGGTGGCGACCCCACGCGCGTCGGTGATGAGGACCGCAACATCGCCAGTGTCTCGCAGGTGACAACCCAGGGCGTCACGTTCACGAGCAAGACCACGATTGCAGTCAATCCGGAGTTCGGTACTGGCGAGAATGGCGAGAACAGCGGGTACTTCTATGACATTCACGACCTGATGGCCAACGAGTCGGCGCGGTCGTCACCGGCTGAGTTGACAAACTACTGGACTGCGGCGCCGGTAGCCGGCACCAGGGATCTGATTGGTACATATCGGCTGCCCGTCGGTTTTGACCCGGAGGACGAGGATATCCCCACCGCGTGGATTCAGGTTCGTCAGGCGCTGACGCTCATCGGTGATACGCTACAAGTCGAGTACATCGTGTACAACACAAGTGGGACGAGACAGCGGGTGGGCATCCGCATTGTCTTCGACGGACTTTTCGGGGGCGCCACAGCCTATGATGGCCAGCCGATCATTCTGCCCGACGGCACGGTCATCACGACCGAGACCGAATTGCCCGAGACGACGGCGGGCGGAAGGACACTGCCGGACACCTGGGTCACATACGACGATACGAACAATCCCAATGTGGCCATACGCGGCGTAGTCAACGGGAACGAGGTCATTGACCCCGGAGCGGCAAGCAAGAGTGCGGGGGTGCCCAACTCCGTCGCGTGGGGCCAGATGCGCAACATGGGGCTGGTCGGTCAGTACTACTACACGCCAAATCCGCAAGCGCCGCTGGTAGGCGAGGACTGGGGCTATGCGGTCAAGTGGGAGTCGGTGGACCTGTCGCCGGGGCAATCGTGCCGCTTCGTCACCTACTACGGCGTAGGGATGTCAACCCCCGACTACGAGCGGCCATATGCGTTCATGGCCTACGCGCCGTTCTCGCTAGTGCAGCAGACAGGTGACGATCCGGCAACCGCCGATGCCGTTGAGGATTACTATTTG
This sequence comes from uncultured Armatimonadia bacterium, assembly GCA_964549395.1. Lineage (GTDB taxonomy): Bacteria > Armatimonadota > Zipacnadia > Zipacnadales > UBA11051 > UBA11051. Next base: position 14,629 of record CAZJVY010000066.1, read on the forward strand.
AGCGATCGCAACGGCAACTCGCCCTTCCCGGTATCGGCCTACGTGGACAATTTCGGCAGCAGCACGTTGCTGGACGCCAGTGTGCGGATCCGGCTGCCGATGGGCCTGGACCTCGCCGAAGGCGAGAGTCTGACCAAGACAATTGGTGTGGTGCGGCGGAACGAACTGCGGTCGGCTACGTGGTTGCTTCGGGCGACGGCTGCACGTCCCGGGCGCCTGTCCATCAAGTTCACCGGTCCGCAGGGGAAGATTCTGGAGCGCTTCATCAACATTCCGGCGGTGCCCGTACTCAATCCGCTGGAGTCGCCGCGCGGCCTGGAGATGGTGTCCATACCATATCAGTTCGTCAATACCGACGCTGAGTGGGTATTCCAGGACTTGGGCACATTGCAGCCTGGGGGGAACGCCACCATTGTGCGCTGGGATCCGCAGACGGCCCAGTACCTATGGTTCCCCTCGCCCGGGACGACGAACATCGAGCCCGGGTGGGCTTCTGGCTGCTGAATTTGGCTCGCGAGGCCGTCAAGCTGCCTGGTGACGCGACTGCCGTGCCCACGGACCAGACGTACAGCGTGCGGCTCCCCGCCGGCTGGAACCAGATCGGCAACCCGTTCACCATCCCACTGCGCCTTGACCAGGTGTATGTCGTCGGCGCCGACGGTGCGGAATGGACGATGGAGGAGGCTTACCGACGACTGCTGCTGGTTCCGACGGTGTTCGAGTACGATCCGCTGTTCAACGACTATACGTGGGCGACGGAGCTATCCGAGGCGCAGTTGGATCCCTACAAGGGCTACTGGCTGCGGACTTACGAGGATGTCACGCTTCAGTTTCCGCCGCCAACGCTGTTTGCGCCCGCCAGGGCCAGTAGCGCCGGGACGGCTGCGACGGCTACAGGCAACGGTGGCTGGAAAGTGGACCTTTCGGTGTCCGCCGGTGGGCAAGTGAGAGGCAACCGCGTCTTCGGCACCTGTGCGGGCGCCAGCGCGGGGTATGACCGCAACGACATACCGCAGCCTCCGATTGCTGCGGCAGGGAGCCAGAGCACCCTCAATGCAGCCTTCTTGTGCGGTGATACTCCGGCGGACCAGGCGACGCGACTGGTGATGGACATGCAGCCGCCGGCGTCCCGATTGACCTGGCGTTTCGCCGTCACGGTCGGAACCGGGGATCAGGACGTGAGGGTAAGTTGGGATGACCTTGCGCGGATGCCGGGCGAGCTGGTACCTACCCTGGTGGACACGACGACCGGGAAACGGTGCTACATGCGGACGGCCAGCTTCTACACGTACCGGGCGAGGCGGGCCAACGAAACGCGAATCTTTGAGATAGTAGTTCAGCAGCGTGGCCCCAACACGTTGAGCGTGACGAGTCTGAGCGCCCAACAGGTCCACGGTCGGCAGGTCGCAGTCACCTACGGCCTGACCGTGCCGGCGAATGTGGACATCGTTGTCCGCAACATATCCGGTGTTCCGGTGGCACACGTGACTTCCGACTCGGTCTCGACGGAGGGCACTAACACGGTACTCTGGAGCGGCCAGAACGACAAGGGCGCACCAGTGCCGAGCGGGTTCTACATCTGTCACATCACCGCACGGTCTCCTGAAACCGGCCAGGTTGCCAACGTGCTGCGGACATTTAGGATTAGCCCGTAGAGGAAGCGGCGTGCTGCAATCGATCCTGTAACGATTGGGTCTTCCCGCAAGGGGGAAGTAAGGCAATGTATGGACTGAGAAAAGGGCGCAGGTTCCGCACCATCAGTGTGTTGGTGGCACTCAGCATGTTGCTGTCGCTGGTGCCGGTGAGCGTCGCCGGCGCGGCGGGATCGGGCGCAAAGCCGGTATTGGTCTTTCCGGTTCTCGACGAGAGCCAGAGCGGTGTGCGGGGGGTAAGCGACGATGCCACCGCCGCCCTGCACATGGCGATTGACGCCCAGGCGGAGTTTGCGGCCAGCAAGTTCTCGGCGCACTCGCCGCTGGTACGGCGGGCCGTCTCCGAAGGGCGTTTGCGGCAGGTTGACGTGGACGCCGGCGAAACCGCATCCCAGAGCCTGGCGCTGTTTATCGGCAAGGTCATCGGCGCGGAGTATGTGGTGATTTCCAGCGTGCAGTCGCTAGACATTCAGGAAGCGCCACGGCAGGTTAAAGTGATTCTCTCGGGTCGGGCATACGAGGTGGAAGGCAATGTTGATGAAGCCACCGACGAGGCGGTGCAGGAGCCGACAGTGTACCGGGCCTTCGGCGTAGCAGGAACCAGCCAGCCCCGTGCCAACTACACGGGCAGCGACGCGCCGCTAGTTGCGGAGGCCTTGCGGGACGCGGCCTACAAGGCGGCCAAGACGCTGGCGGGCAAACCGACGACAGAGGAGAAGCCTACCCGGCGCGAACCCAGCAAGTCCTGGAAGTGGCTGCTCTATGCGTTGGGTGTCGGGGTGTTGATGATAGCGGTCAACAATTCAGATAGCCCCTCTGCCGGCGCGGGTCCTGCCGCGCTGGCCAAGCCGGTCACGAACCTATCGCTGCAGGAGCTGCAGACCAACATCCGTCTGACATGGGATCAGCCGACCGGGACCACGCTGCAGGTGTTGTACTATGAGGTGTGGCGTCAGATTGACGGTGGCGGCTTTAGCAAGCTCTACAGCGTTGCGGCCGGCCAGACCGAATACACCGACACCGAAACGCTCGACGGCAGGCACGCCTACCAGTATCGGGTACGGGTGTTGTACACAAACAGTGCTGCGTCCGAGTACAAGTACTCCGGGAACCTGTGGTTCACCAGGACTTGAGTGGGAAGCACGCTTCGTCTTCGACCGCTCCGCCCCCGGGTGGCCGTCTGAGCCCGAGGGCGGAACTGCATAGGGACACCGAACGTCGTAACCCTCAAAGCATGACGCGGACATCAAGCCACCATTCGAGAGTGCTGGTGTGTGCGGCGCTGCTTGCAGTCTTCGGCGCGCCACGCGCTTGCGCGCAGGTGCCCCGTAGCGGGGAGTACCGGCTCCGGCTGAGCGCCAACCCATCGCAAGTGCCTGCCGACAACAAGACGGAGGCGCGGGTGCGCATCGAGGTACGGACCGAAGGGGGTGCCCTGGCAACGGAGGAAGTGCAGGTGGTGGTCAGGACCACTCTCGGCTACCTTTCCACCGACCGCATGTCGCGACAGGACAGCCTGCAGGTGCGCACGGTCGGCGGCGTGGCCACTGTGTTCGCCAGTAGCAATACGGCGGGCCTGGCGACTATCACGGCCTACGTCGGCGATGCGCGCAACAGCATGGCCATACGCTACCTGCCTGAAGGCGAGGCCGCCCGTCCGGTGTCCAAGGTTATTCATGTCAACGGTAGGTGGGTCGGCTACAGCGCAGACCACCGCATCATCCAGGCCTCTGATGAGGCTACGGCCCATCTCGGTGACCTGAGCGTGGTCGCCAGTGACAGGATAGACATAGATCTCAATACCCTGACTCTGCGTGCCACGTCCCTCAACCCGCGTGGCGTGGTGATCAAGAGAGGGAATCGCGAGCTAGCGGGCGAGGATCTCTACTTCGATATTACCACACGCCGTGGGGTGCTGCGTCGCCTCGCGGAACCGGGCGGCGAACGGGTATTCTTCGACGCCTTCGACCTGGCGCCAGTGGATAGCGAATGGGAGGTACCACCGGACGTTTTCGCTTGCGACACCCGGGAGACGCAGACGTGGCTGGTCGCGGACAGCATGTCATACTTTATCGGCGAGAAGATCGTCCTGCGGCACGGCTCGGCATGGGTGGACGAGAGCAAGGTCCTCAGTTTCCCGTCGTACTGGATCATCGGTCTGCCTGGGTACACCGGCAGCACCAACACGAACATGTTCAGTGTTGACTCCCAGGGCGGCGTTGCTTTGGACTTCCCGTTTTTCTATAGCGTGACCGACACCACCACGGCCGCGGTGAAGGTGCAGCACGGCGCGCAAGCCGGTTCGGTGAGCGCTCGCGATGGCTGGTCGCTGGCCTGGGAGGGCGAATACCGTTCGCTTTCCGACGACTACGAAGGCTCCCTGGAGGTGGCCGGTCTGCCGCGCTCAAGCTGGGGATTGCAGTGGCAGGATCAGCGCACGGTCTGGGACGACGCAAGCTCCTACGTCTACTTCAGCATGCCAGATCATCACAGCATTTTCTCTGATGCCAGCGCATACCGTTACACTGACAGGGGGCGCTTCAACCTGCGGGCGTACTACGATGACCCGCGGGGCTATGGGACGAGCTATGGGCTGGTGGGGGACTGGCTCTCCAATAGCTTCCGGCTTAGCAGCCAGAACTCGTACCGACTGGGTGTAACGGCCAGCGGCCAGCGCAACCAGGGAACAGGCAGGATTGAGTTTGGCAATCAGCTTTTTGCCGAGTTGGACTGGGACCCCTATCAGTTCGGACGCGACACTGTCTTGCGCTCCACGCTGCGCGACTCGTTCTCGTGGGATACAAACGGGTACCGCGCGAATGGCCTGCGGGCGGAGCTGGACTTCACCCACCGTCTGGGTCTCAGCTCTATTCTGGACCTGGGCTACAGCGCCGAGTACTTCAGCGGCGACGCAAGTGTCAACGGCCTGGAGCAGATAGCCAATCTCGATTTCAGCAGCCAGCACGGCAAGTGGTACCTGTATTCTTCAGGCAGCCGCAACATCACGTTCGGCGACACGTTTGCCTACCTCAGCCTGAATTGCTGCCCGAACGAGAAGTGGCGCTACGAGCTGGCGGGGACGTACTACAAGTTCGAGGCGTCGCCGTACAGTGAGTGGGAGCTGACAGTCGCCCGTACATTCGGCGAGCGTGAAATCGGCCTCACCTACAGCGAAGAGACCGGCCGCGTGTCCATGGTCCTGGGCGGCTCCACCACGTTCTGAGTTCCTCGCGGCAGCGACAAGCTCCCGTGGTTTCTGCTATAATAACCTCTTACACCACTTCACCTTTGCAGGCTGAGGAGACGCGCATTGCCGGATTTTGAGGTAGTATCTGAATACGAGCCCAAAGGCGACCAGGCTCAGGCGATCGAGGCGCTTGCCAGAGGCATCGAGGAGCGCCAACGCCATCAAGTGCTGCTGGGCATCACCGGGTCCGGCAAGACTTACGTGATTGCGAAGGTCATCGAGGCCGTCCAGCGCCCCACGCTGGTGCTGGCCCACAACAAGACCCTTGCCGCCCAGCTCTGCATGGAGTTTCGCGAGTTTTTCCCGAATAACGCGGTTGAATACTTCATCAGCTACTACGACTACTACCAGCCCGAGGCTTATCTTGCCGAGACCGACACCTACATCGAGAAGGATGCCGACATCAATGAGGAGATCGAGAGGCTGCGTCATGCGGCGACTCACTCCGTGACGACGCGGCGTGATACCATAGTGGTCGCCTCCGTGTCGTGCATCTTCGGCCTGGGCTCTCCCGAGGAGTACAAGGAGATCGTGCTGGACCTGAAGGTGGGCCAGCAGATCGAGCGCGAGGCGGTACTGCGGCAACTGGTCAGCATGCAGTTCAGCCGCAACGACATCGCCCTGGAGCGCGGCACATTCCGGGCGCGGGGTGATGTCATCGAGATACACCCCATGGACGAGGATGTCGTTACCCGCGTGGAGCTATTCGGCGACGAGGTCGAGCGCATCAGTCGGGTGGACGAACTCACGGGCGAAATCGTGGAGCAGAGGGACAGTGCGCTGCTGTTCCCGACGAGCCACTTTGTGACCTCACCCGAGCGGCTGGAGCAGGCGCTGGGCAGCATCCGGGAGGAGCTCGACAAGCGGGTCGGGTGGTTCGAGCAGCAGGGCAAGCTGCTGGAGGCTCAGCGGCTGGCACAGCGGACGAACTACGACCTGGAGATGATCCAGGAGATCGGCTACTGCCAGGGGATCGAGAACTACTCCCGGCACCTGGACGGCCGGAAGCCGGGGCAGCCGCCGTCAACGCTGATGGGCTACTTCCCAGACGACTTCTTGCTCGTCGTTGATGAATCACACCAGAGCATCCCGCAGGTTCGGGCCATGTATCACGGGGACCGTTCCCGCAAGGAGAGCCTTGTCGAGCACGGATTCCGCCTGCCGTCGGCGTACGACAATCGGCCGCTGACATTCAGCGAATGGGAGCAGCGGGTAAACCAGGTCATCTACACCTCGGCAACCCCGGGGCCATATGAGAGGGAGAAGGCCGGCCAGATCGTCGAATGCGTGATTCGGCCCACGGGGCTACTAGACCCGGAGGTGGAGGTGCGATCCACCAAGGGGCAGATTGACGACCTCATAAGCGAGATCAAGGCACGCGTCCAGAGAGAGCAGCGGGTGCTGGTTACCACCCTGACCAAGCGCATGGCCGAGGACCTGTCGGACTACCTGGCCGAGATGTCAATCCGCGTGCATTACCTGCATTCGGACATAGAGACTCTGGAGCGCACTGAGCTGCTGCGCGATCTGCGGCTGGGGGCGTATGACGTGCTGGTGGGCATCAACCTGCTGCGCGAGGGGCTGGACCTGCCCGAGGTGTCGC
>CAZJVY010000067.1:0-20465 GCA_964549395.1 uncultured Armatimonadia bacterium
CCGGAAAATTAACCAGATACACCTTCTCCGTCGCACGCGTCAGTGCAGTGTAGAGCAGGTTGCGCCGCAGCATGATATAGTGCGTGCTGTGGAATACCATAACGACGGCGGGGTACTCGCTGCCCTGGGACTTGTGCACGGTCAACGCGTATGCAAGCTGCAACTGGTCGGTTTCGTTGAAGTCGTAGACTACGCGCCCCTGGTCAAACTCCACGATGAAGCAGCGCTGGTCGGCGTCAATCTCCACCAGGCGGCCGATGTCGCCGTTGTATACTTCCTTATCATAGTTGTTGACATTCTGCAGCAGCCTGTCGCCCTCGCGGAAGACCTGCTCACCGCGCAGCATCTCCAGACGGCCGGGTGTGCGGGGATTGAGCCGCTCCTGCAGCGCGCGGTTCAGTTCGGTCACACCCGCCGGTCCCCGGTGCATCGGCGTGATGACCTGAATGTCGTCTTGGCTGAAGTTGAGACGCGGCAGGCCGGAGGTTACCACTCGCAGCACCGCTTCAGCGGCCTGGTCCGGTTGCTCCCGCTCCATGAAGACGGTGTCCTCGCCCTCCCAATCGCGGCCCGGGGTGAACTCGGGGAACTCCCCTTCCCTGATGCGGTGGGCGTTGGAGACTATGTCGCCGCCCTCGTCCTGGCGGAAGACGCGCTGCAGCCAGGCGACCGGGAACACCTCGCTGGCGACGATGTCCTTGAAGAACGAGCCCGGGCCGACGCTGGGCAACTGGTCCGCGTCACCGATGAAGACCACCTTCGTGCCGGGCTTCACCGCCGCCGTCAGTTCGGCGGCCAGCAGCACATCTACCATGCTCGATTCGTCCACGATCAGCATATCTATGGGCAAGGGGGCGTCGGCGTTGTGGGAGAAGGCCCGCTTGCGGGGGTCATAGGCCAGCAAGCGGTGGATGGTGCCGGCGGGCTTGCCTGCAAGCTGTGAGAGACGCTTGGCGGCACGACCAGTGGGCGAGCACAGCGCGACGCGCCAGCGCAGATTGTCACAACCGTCACAGATGGCGCGCGTCACCGTCGTCTTGCCGGTGCCGGGGCCGCCGGTGATGACGGATACGGGGCCGCCCAGCGCCATGAGAACTGCGGATATCTGCTCTGCCGAAAGCTCCGTCGCACCCATCGCAGACCGCTGCTGCAACCATCTTTCCAGGTATTCGCGCGTGGGCGGTGGGGCCGTTTCAGCCGCACTCAACTCCAACAGGCGGCAGGCCAGCGTCTTCTCGGCCTGCAGCATCGCCGGCAGATAGTAGGCGCTCTCGTCCTCGTAGTGCTCGAGCTTAAGCTCAGCTTCCCGGGCGGCTCTATCAAGCTGCACCTCGACGAGTACCTCGTCCACCTGCAGGAGCCGCTGTGATACTTCAAGCAGCTTCTCTCGGGGCAGATAGAAGTGCCCCTCATCGCTCGCCATCTTCAGCACATGCCTCAGTCCGGCGCTGATGCGGGCCGGGTCGTCGGGTTGGATGCCCTCGATGCGCGCAATCTTGTCGGCGGTATGGAAGCCGATGCCGAATATCTCGTCCGCAAGTCGGTACGGCTGCTGCTCGATGACGGTCATGGACTGGGCGCCGAAGTGCTTGTAGATGCGTGCCGCCAGGGCCGGTCCGAGCCCGTGCTCCTGCAGGAACACCATCACCCGGTGCGCGTGCTCGCTTGCCTTCCAGGCCTCGCACAGCGCCGCCGCTCGCTTCCTGCCGATGCCGTCAACCTCGCGCAGCCGGTCGGGGTGCTTGTCGAGGACCTCCAGCGTCCGCTCTCCGAACCTGTCAACCAGCCGCTTGGCCATCTTCTTCCCGATGCCGTCCACCAGCCCGGACCCCAGGTAAGCGGCGATCGCTTGCCGGGTCACGGGCCGGACCATCTCATAGTGTTCGAACCGGAACTGCCTGCCGTACTTGCGGTCATCCACCCAGCAACCGTGCAGGCGCAGGTTCTCGCCGGCCACCAGACCCAGCGTATTGCCGACCGCCGTCACCTCGCCGACCTCGGTCTGGAAACCGACCACGGTATAGCCATTGGCGGGGTTGTGATAAACGATCTTGGCGGCAGTGCCTTCCAGCACGGCCCGCTCACCGATTACCCTGTCGCCACCGTTGTCCGCCTCATCAAATAGGCGCATCGCGCATACCCTGTTCCCAAGTCAGACTTGTCCACGATCTGTCCACACGTAGCGGTCATGCATGTTGATTGCTCATGCCTGACTGTGGAAAACCCGTGCAATGCGGGACGAGGCCAGGCGTAACAGGCACTGTCACAGCGGGCATCCGGGGCATGCGCTTTATCCACACCCGGGCTGAGGGGGTTTTCCACAGCCGCGCGTAGTTTTCCACGATCGGGTGCGCAGACTCCGCTATTGCGCACCGCATGACTGTGTGGCGGCCAGCAAGGCTCGCCGTCTCAGTTGTTGAGCACATTCCTCCAGCTTGCGCCAGTCGTCGGCCACGCCGAACTCGCGCCACCATTGCTCAGAAATCTCGCGGCCGACCATGCGCAGTAGTATCGCGTCCTGCATGCCCAGAAGCAGCCTTTCCGCACGCAACGAGCCGAGCGGCCCTTGCTCGCCGGGATACACAAGTCCGCCAAAGCCGGGGCCAACCACGGGTGCATCAATGTCAATCGGTGCATCCCACGCCGGATACCTCGTGCCGATAATTCCGTCCAGACCTGCCATGAGACAGACCGGCCAGGCGGCGTAGGCACGGGCCGGATTGCCGTCTAGTGAGAAACCGGGCTGTTCCCGGTCCTCAGTTAAGTGTCCCCCCACCTGCTTGCCTGCTGCTCTGAGTTGCTCTGTGAGCGAGGCAAAGCCTCCCATATCTTCATCCAGAGGGAATGCGAAAAGGTCGGTGCAGTCGGCGAGTTTCTCGGCAGGCTCCGGCTTGTCGAATGTGGCGCCCACGGTGTAGTCGGGGTCCGCCGCCCGCAGAAGCTCCGCCGCGTGTCTGAATGCTGCGATCTGGTCATCGGTTGCCGGCCGGTCAGCCGGCCAAACACACAGCCTGTCGAACCATCCCATCTCGCGGCAGTGCCTGGCCAAAGCACCGGTGAAGCTAGACCAGGCGTCATCGTACTGCTCGCTGCCCGGCTCGGCCTCCACGCTTACGAGCTTGCCTTCGGAATCGAGGTAGTAGAGAAGCGTTGGGCCGGTATTGTCCATCATCCCGAGGTAGTCTATGCGGCCGGTTAGGCCCGCTTTCTCGCACAATTTAACGTAGCGGTCAAAGCGTGAGAACTCGAACTGCCACTGCCCGGCCGCAACGCGCTTCCAGTCGAAGTACGCCCGTCCCACCTGAACGGTCCTGATATCCATGTCGGCAAGGTGCTTCAGATAGGCATCAATCAGCGTCCACCATTCGTCAGAGAACGTCTTCACGCCGTATTGCTGAGCCAGCGGCGTCCATGTTTGCCACACCCCCATGAGCGTCTGCCCATCACCGACGTCAGGTAGTGTCACATCATGGACGCGGACCGTCACGGGGCAGTAACCCGTCTTGCCTTTTTCCGTCCGGAAGTTGACCCGCCCATGGTAGGTGCCAGGAGCGGCGTCGGCCGGCACGCTCATACGCACCCACAGGAGGCTGTCGCGTTCGTCGCTGCTCGTGAAGCTGCTCCCAGCCAGAGGGATCAAGAGGTCAGGGCATGTGCTCGGTGGGTCCGTATTGATCACAACAGACAGCACCTCGAACGCCTCGAGGTGCTGTGGGGAGATAGTCCTGCCATCAGCGGTTTGGAGTTCCGATGGCTGAACGGTTATCCTCCCGGGCGCGCGCCCGGAAAAGGGGAAACCACCATCTGCAGGGCGGTGCGCGAGTTGCGTGCCGCCTCCGTGTAGGCGACGGCGAACTGCCGGTCCGCGCCGGTTGCCAGGTCAACTCGTGCCAGCGCCGATGCCGGCTCAATCACGAGGCCCGCGTCGGCGTGTGTCTGCATGTATGATTCGAGCTTCAGCTTGATGAGCTCCGCCCAGGACGTAAGTTCGGATATCTCGCTTTGCAGGTCGGTCAACTGGCCGGAGGTCATCGTCTTGCGGCCCTCGCGGTACCGCTTCGACACCTCCATCCACCGCTCGATCACCGCGTCAATCTGCTCGCCCGCCTGGACCTTGTAGGCCGAGTCATCCAGCGCCGACCATACGCGCAACGCCGCAGCAAGCGATTTCTCCAGCTCGACAAGCTCTGCGTCGGTTGTCGGCAGCTCTATGGGATACGGGACAGTGCGGCTTATGCTGGCGCCCCGCGCGTCAGTGAGCGAGAACTGCACGGTGTTCAGGCCCCCCTGGCTCAACTTGTACGCCACCCGCACCAGTGCCCGCTTGCCCGGCTCGAGGGTTACCTTCTCGGCGCCGTAGTCGTTTCCGTACTTCGTCGGCGCCATCACGCGCACATTGACTTTTCCGGTGAAGACCTCACTGCCGAGGTTGGTGACGACCGTGACGGCGCTGTTGTCGCCAAGCACGCAGTTGCCCAGAGATGCCAACTTCATTACCGCCGGCGCCTGAGCAAAGATGATCTGGCCGAAGTTCTCGGGCTCGTGAAAGCCTGCGAGCAATCTGCTGGAGCAGCTTCTCTCGTTCAGATGGGGGACGTAGCGGGCAGCCAGGAAGCGCCATATTGACCCGGTGGATGGAGGTATGTCCCCCTCAAAGGGCAGTGCCATCTCCACGGACCATCCCGACTCCAGCATGGCCGCGTGCACTTCCCAGCGGTAGTCCACGTCGGCGGACTGGACGAACGCATCGTAGCGGACCCCTGCCGGATTCACGATGAAGTGGATGTACGATTCGCCGGTGTTAGCCGGGTCAAAGAATAGCTCGAGGCAGTCGTCCTGGTAGACCGGCCCGTCACGCTCGGTGACCTCGGCCTTGATGGCGGAGGGTTCGGGATCGTGAAGTATCGCGCCGACGTAGAGGTTGTGCGCGTCATACCCGACCCACATCTCCGTCTGCCCCACCGGCTCGCTGCGGCCACCCAGCGAAATGAACCGGCTCATCGTACCGGCTGCTGCCCACTCGTTGGGCTCCAGCAGGCCATCCATGTTCGGCGCCTTGCTCACCAACGGAGCACTCACTATCGGCGGCGTGTAGAACGCCAATGCGTCAGCATAGCCGCAAGTTGTGATACCCACCGTAAAGAGCAGCGCTGCGATCACAACCAATCCGTAACGCATGTGCCGCACCTCCCACAGGCCTTATCACTGCCAGCAAACCAGAGCCGCCCCGGCGCACCGGAGCCTGCGCTTGGCTCTAGCTTCGCCGCAGACGCCTCTTGCCCCTTCTCATCTGCAACTATTCCCAAATATGATGCCAGCCACCATTGGCCGAGGCTGAACGCTTGCGGCCCAACGCCCTATTCCATCTGCACGTCACATACTCCGTCCACCTTCTCCAGCTCCCGGCACAACTGGACGCGCGCTAGTTTGTCGGCAACCCGGACGCGGATCGAGAGAGCACGCGCTTGGCCGGCCTTGGCAGGCCCGTACTTGACACTGAGCACCATCACGCCCATCCGGTCAAGAAGTGCCGCGATAGTGCTCAGCGGGTCGCGCTCGAGGTCGGTGGCCAGATTGTACTGGACCGCGCCGCTGCGGCGTATCAGAAGGTCCTCGAACCACTCAACCGCCCCAAGAGTGACCAGGCCGAGTACGGTTGTGAACAGCGCCGCAGGATACCACCCGACGCCGCACGCCACGCCGATGGCGGCAACCATCCACAGCGAGGCCGCCGTCGTCAGGCCCCTCACCACGTTCCCATGCCGCATGATTGTCCCCGCGCCGATGAAGCCGATGCCCGTTGTGACGCCGGCAGCGACACGTGCCGGGTCGCCACCGCCTTCGGCCGCTGCCGCCGACAGGATCGTGAACAGCGACGAGGCTACCGAGACCAGAATATGAGTGCGCAACCCGGCCGGCCGTTGCTGCCACTCACGCTCAAGCCCCAGAAGCCCGCCCAAGATGAAGGCCGCCAGCAGGCGCAATGCTATCACCGGATATGCGTCAACGGCCAGTTCCATGATCAACACTGTCCTTTCGCGCTAGTCAACCTGTTCGCCGCCAGCGACAGCTTCCCTGCCTGTGTATGGAACCGTCGCACGTCACGGTGCGGCTGGAACAAATGCCCGTAAGAAACGGTTCTTGCTAGTGGCGGCCTGTGCCGGGCCGTGCGGCGTGTGCCGCCCCGCAGAAGGCGATGGTGAGATGATTGGCGAATTATAAGACTTCGGCACACCGGTGTCAAAAGCGGGAATAGAAAGGGGGATGTGGGTGTCCATAAGTGTTGAGATGTTGAGCTTTCCGGAAGACGGCAATCCGGTGACTGTCTTGGCGGGTGCAGGCGCGGTACGAGAGACCTATCGGTTGCTTGATGAACTGGATGCCGACCGGGCCATGATCGTCTGCGGGCAGACCGTCGGGCGGCTTGGCACTGTCCGCGAACTGATGACCGATGCGCCCGTCGGTGTTGAAATCAGGGCGTTTGACCAGGTCGAACCCGACCCGACAGGGATCACTTGTCAGGTAGGAGGTACAGCTGCTCGCGAATTGGGGGCACACGCAATCATCGGCATCGGCGGCGGGAGCAGCATGGATGCGGCCAAGGCGATCGCCGCTGAAGCTGTCGTGCCCGGCTGGACGCCGGCGCAGGATCACCCCGGCCGGCCTGCAGAGATGGACTTCGACCCGTTGCCGACCATACTGGTACCGACCACCGCCGGCACCGCCTCGGAGGTTACGCCATTTTCAGTCATCACATATGCAGATACCAAGCGGAAACTAGTGCTCAATCACCCCAAGCTCTATGCCCGCTATGCATTGCTGGACCCGACCATGCTCTTAACCTGCTCAAAACAGGTACGTATGGCAACCGGTATGGACGCCCTGACACATGCCATTGAGTCATGCGTCAGCAAGCAGGCCACTGACCAGACGCGCCGTCGCGCTCTGGAGGCCATCGCCTTGATCGCCCCTCATCTGCCCCGTGTGGTGGCAGACAAGAGCGACATGGAGGCGCAACAGCAGTTGCAGTTGGGTGCCATGATTGCGGGCCTGGCGTTTGCCAAGAGCAGGCTGGGAATCGTGCATGCCATGGCCCTGCCGCTGTCGGCGCTCTTCCATGTCCCGCATGGCGAGGCAAACGCCGTCCTGCTACCGTACGGAATGCGCTTCAATGTGGAATCCGCGCCTGAGGGCTTTGCAGCCGTCGCTGCGGCGATGGGCGTGGATACATCGAGGATGGCGCCGGGACAGGCGGCCATGGCTGTGGTCGAGGCCGTCGGGGACATCAGCCGCACCGTGGGCGCCCCGACGCACATGTCAGAGCTTGGCGTCACGAGGGATGCAATCCCTCAAATGGCCGACGACGCCATGCCCAGTGCACACATTGCCTGCAATCCACGGGCAGTGGAGAAGCAGGACGTTATCGAGCTGTACAATCTGGCTTTCTGAGGTATAAGCACGACATGAAAGAGACTCGAGACCGGGCCGAGGCACTCATCACGGAGATTGAGAAGGTCATAGTCGGTAAGCGAGCGGCTATCGAGTTGGTGATCATCGGTTTCCTATGTCGCGGGCACATTCTCATTGAGGACATTCCCGGCCTGGGCAAGACAATGCTGGCACGCGCTCTGGCCAGAGCCATTGACTGTGATTTCCGCCGCATACAGCTTACCCCGGACATCCTGCCGGCTGACATTACGGGCACGACCGTGTACGAGAAGGACACCGGGAAGTTCACTTTCCGGCCCGGCCCGGTTTTCGCCAACATTGTGCTGGCCGATGAAGTCAACCGCGCCACCCCCAAATCACAGTCGGCGCTGTTGGAGAGCATGGAGGAGTTCCAGGTCACGGCCGATGGCGTCACGCACAAGGTTCCCGAACCGTTCTTCGTGATCGCCACCGAGAATCCGGTCGAATACGAGGGCACCTATCCCCTGCCGGAAGCACAACTCGACCGCTTCCTGATGAAGGTGCAGATCGGGTACCCCACACCGGATCAGGAGGTCACGATCCTGCAGCGTCAGGTCTTCACACACCCGATTGAGACCGTGGAGCCGGTGCTGGCTGTTGACGAGGTCTTGGCCATGCAGACGGCCCTCCGGCGCGTGCACATAGATGCGTCCTTGCAGCGTTACATTGTTGATGTGGTGAACCGCAGTCGCGCCGACGAGGCGGTTGAGCTGGGTGCAAGCCCGCGCGGGTCCCTGGCCATGATGCGGTGCAGCCAGGGCGTCGCCTTCCTGGATGGGCGCGACTATGTGGTTCCGGACGATGTGAAGCGGGTGGCCGCGCCGGCGCTCTCCCACCGTCTTACCATCAAGCCCGACCACCGCATGCGCGGGGTGACCGCGGATGAGGTGGTCGGCCAGATACTCTCGTCGGTCGCGGTGCCGGTTTAGGAGGACAGGCGGGGTCATGAGAACCAGCAAGCGACACGCGCTGTTCTGGGCGGCATTGTTCCTCTTCCTCGTTGCGCTTGTGCTCCATTCGCGGCAGGTTTACCACATGTCAGTCGCAGCCGCGCTGCTGTGGCCGCTTTCGATGCTGCTAGGGCGGCACAAGCTGGCTGGGCTGCGGGCCATCCGTTCGGCGCCGCAGGTCTTGCAGGCGGGCGCAGTTGCAGATGTAGTCGTTCGGGTCACCAATCCGACCACTACCAGGCGCCTGTTCGTGGAAGTGACCGACGAGCTTCCCAACAAGGCCCTCGGGGGTGACCCGCACTTCCTCGCGCCGGTCCTACAGCCTGGAGTGGAGACCGAGTTCCGCTATCCGCTGCGGACAAGCTTGCGCGGTGTGTATCGCATCGGTCCCATCGTCCTCACTGCTGCAGATACCCTTGGCCTGACCACATTCTCAAGGCGCTTCGACGAGCTCGGTGAGGTGATCGTCTGTCCGACGCCGGTGAACCTGCCCCCGTTATGGCCGGTAGGTGCGACCGGGCGAAGGTCGCGGAAAACGCGGCGGGCCGTCGGGCACGACGGGAGCGATTTCTACAATATCCGCGAATACATTCCCGGCGACGACCTGCGCCGGATTCACTGGAAGACCACCGCGCGCACCGACAAACTGATGGCAGTCCAGTTCTCCAGAGAGCAGTCGCTTGAGGGCAACATCCTACTGGACCTGTACCAGGGCGTTCACTCAGGCGAGGGCGCTTCCAGCACGCTGGAGCAGGGAGTGATCCTGGCCGCGACCGCCGCGCGCCAGGCGCAGCTGGAGGGCGCCGACGTCGGCCTGATCGCCATTGGGAATGAAGACTACAGCGTACCTGTGTCACCAGCGGTTGACCAGTACGCTGCGATCCTCGAGGCCCTTGCCTACGTCTCGCCGGTGATGCCCGACAACTGGCTCGATGCCGTCATAGAGCGCCTTGCCGGTACGCCTCGACGTTGTGCAATGCTCGTCATCAGCCCCCGTACTGACGAAGCCGCCTTGACGGTCGCACGACAACTGGTGGCCCGTGGCCAGATCGTGTCATGGATCGTTCTCCACCCGACGGAAGCTTCCCACACTACCTTCATCGGCCAACTGCGGTCACTGGGTTGCCGTACAAGAACAGTCAATTGCAGCCTGCCGCTGCAGGCTCAGTTCGGAACCGGACAGAGGGCCTATGTTCGGGCTTAATCGAACTATAATGGTACGCACATTGCCACTATTCGTCGGCACGGCGATCATCGCATCGGGCGCGGCGGCGGCGTTGACCGTCTCCACACAGTCCGTCTCCTTTGCAGTGTTCATGCACACGCTGATCATCCTGGGGTTGCTCGTCAGCTTCGCCGGCAACGCTGCCGGGAAGCGTCCTGTCGTGTGGGGATTCGTGGTGATAGGCACCGGTCTGGTGGTACTGGTGCTGCGGGATCAACTGGGTAGCTGGAGCGACATGCTGTTCCCCCTTGACCTGCAAACGCTCGACGAAGCCACGGTGGCCGCGCTGGCCACATGGCTGCTGGCCGGCTTCTGCTTCATGCAGGGCGGGCGCTACGGCGCGGTCTTTGTTGCTGCCACTGGCATGGCCATCCTGGGCTTGATCGGCACCGTCAATGTCAACAGCGATTTCCTGGTGGCGTTCTGGGTCTATACCTTCGGGGTGATTTTCACGTGGGGCTACGAGCATCTCCTGCGCTCCTCGGCCTCTGCACGGGTGCAATTCGCCAATCTGGGCGTCCTAAAGCAGTGGCTATCCTGGCACCTGTCGGCATCGGTACTGCTGCTGCTGATCGTGTTGGCTGTGGCGACGGTGGGTGGGTCCTTCCTCTACTCCGTCACGCCTGATTTCTTTGAGCGGATGTCCGGACAGGTGCGTCGGCTGCCGGCCACCATCCAGCAGATGACGTTCCGCTGCTGCGCGGAGACAGACTTCCGTGTCGGCGGGGGACCAATCAACCTGCCCCATACGGTCGCATTCAGCGTAAAGGCGGACCATCCCGCTCTGTGGCGCACTCAGGTTTACGATCTGTACCAGGGCACCGGCTGGACCAAGCAGGTCGAGGCCTACTATGACATGGAGCGTCTCGGGCCCCTGAGGTACGCGGTCTCCACGTCGCCGAAGCGCGGCATCATCAACACACAGGAATTCGTGTTCCCAAGAATGCTGCGGGGCTTCCTGGCTGCTGCCAGCGGCCCGGTCGAACTGCAACTGACAGGGGACGCTGAGCAGGCACAGCGTGCAGACGTGGGGGACCTGAGCCTGCTGCCGGCTCAGGTGGATGCCTATGGATGCATACGTGCGAATCCGGCCTGGCTGTCTCGGACCTTTTGGGGACACGACGGAGAGCTGCCGCTAAGACACTACAATATTGTCTCCAGGATGCCGACGGATACGCCGGAGGCACTGAGAGGCAGAGGCACGGATTACCCGGACGGGTTTGAGGAGTACTACGTCAACCAGGTCCCGCTTGCCGCCAAGATGCACCTGAGTGAGCTTGTCGAGGAGACGGTGGCCGGCATTCAGGATCCGTACGACCGGGTGAAAGCCTTGCGCGACATGATCGTCTCGCGTTGCTTCTACACCACCAATGCCCCTGCCGTGCCGCTGGCTAAGGATGCGGCCGCGTACTTCCTACTGACTAGCAGACGCGGTGCTTGCGATCTGTTTGCCACCGCAATGGCCGTTACCGCACGGCTTGCCGGGGTGCCTGCGCGGGTCGCCGTCGGCTTTCAGGTCGGGCAGTATGACGCGCGTTCGCGAACCTTCACGGTGAGGCAAAGTGACGCTCACGCCTGGGCGGAGATCTACTTCTTGGGGGTCGGATGGGTGCCATTTGAGGTGCAGGCGCCCGAGGTCTATGAAAGCCAGACATGGATGTCGCTGCTCTCTCACGGCTACACGCGACTGGCGCTGGCCAAGTTGTCACGGATCGCTCTGCCGCTGCTCATGGTGCCCATAGCGGCGTACATCGCTCTGGGCGGCATCTATGACTTGAGGCGGCTGCTGTATCGGTGGCGCGTGCCGACACATGCAGGCCCTGCATCCGGCCTCAGCCGCGACTACCAGCGGTATTGCCGCCAACTGGCGCACCGTGCCGGAATACGGCCCAATGACGCCATGACACCTCGCGAGGTGGTTGAGGCGGCTTCGGCCAATCTTGTCGGTCCGGCTGTCCTCAAACGGAGGCTGATGCAACTCAACGAGGAATTCTATAATGCGCGCTTTGCAGCGCAGTCGCCGGACCAACGCCTAAGACAGGTACGAACGCAGATCACAGACATGCGAAGAGGCATGCGTGGACTGAAGCGCAAGCCGCAACGCCCATCACCATCGGGGAACTAGTACCTCATGACCGGGGATCAGGTCGCTGACATTGCTGAGAAGGCTCTGTTCATCGCGCATGGCGATTCGGAGCTGCTCAAGTCCCGTGCCGTGACAAGTATCGTCGGCACCCGCCTATCCGAGGAGGACCGGGAGTACGGGCTTACCGAGCTGCAGGTGCGCGAGGTCGATTCGGCCCAGATTGTGAGTTCGTTCGCGTCCGGCTCTCTGTTCGCGACACAGCAGGTGATTGTGCTGCGCGGCCTGGACGACCTACCCAAGAGCGAACAGCAGTCGCTGGTGCCGGCTTTGGAGAGCATCGGGCCGGGCATCACCGTCATAGTGACCGCATCGCCGCCGGCTCGTGGCGGCCGCGCCGGTCCCGACCTCAGCGCGCCGCTTGTCAAGCTCGTCAAGGCGGCCGGGCTTGTCATTGACTGCAACACCCCCCCGTACCTGCCCTGGCGCGACGATCTGTCGCCGTGGGTTCGTGAGGAGGCGCAGCGACAGGACAAGACGTTCGGCGATGGGGCGCTGCAACTCCTGATTGACACGGTCGGTGCCGATTGTGACCGCCTGGGCAACGAGATTGAGAAGCTGGCCATTTACGTGGACGATAGCCCGCAGATAACCGTTGATGACGTACGCGCGGCGGCATCACCATCGCCGGAGGAGGACATATTCGGTCTCACCGATTCCATCGGGCGGCGGGATGTGGCGGCTGCACTGGCCGCCCTGCCCGCGCTATTGCCCGCTCATGCGCCCAGAGGGTCGGGAATCATGATATTGGCGATGATTGCGCGCCACCTGCGGCTGTTGTGGCAGGCGCGCCGCTTGCTCAAGGCCAATGTGGGCCTGCTTTCGGCCGAGAACTGCCCCGCTGACGTCCGCGACCAGTTGCCGGAGCAGCAGAACATATTCGAGGCTGTACGCGGCAAGAAACCGTTGGCCCGCAAGTACACCGAGCAGGCAAGGGCCTTCAGCGATGGGCAACTCGCCCGCGCGATGGTCGAGGTCTTCGCGGCAGACAATGCGCTAAAGGGGCAGGGCGAACAGGAAATGGACGACCGGATGCTACTCGAAACACTGGTGATCAGCCTCTGCAGGCTGTAGCGTCACAGTCGGGCGGGTGCCGTCCGTTCGCAGGCCCGGTCCGACTCAGTGGCGCCGCGTACCCCAATAGACCCGACAGTGGTGGCCGATGAGCGGCTTCATTATGGCTGCAGTGCTAGTGGCGGCTGCGCTGTTGTTCGGAGCGCAACTTCTGCGCTGGCTGCGCATCGCGCCGGCACAGCCCTGGCCGCATGCCCTGGCCGGCCTGGGCATCGGCGCCGTCATCCTCGGCTATGCGATCCTCCTGCTGGGGCTCCTGTCTCTTCTCAAGCTGATATGGGTCGCCGCCGTGCTTGCAGTCATGCTGGCATGCGGCTTCGGTCAATGGCCGCTTGTGATACAGCTTAGACAGGCCGCGCGCACATACCTCGGCGAGGCCTGGCGAACCCCTACGCACCGCTTCGCTCTGGTCTTCCTGGGCGTTTGGCTGGTGATGACTCTCGGCTGTACACTTCTGCCGCCGGACAGCGCCGACTGGGACGGCCTCAGCCAGCATCTCGCCCAGGCGTGGACATATGCACACGAATCGCGCGTGCGACCGCTGTGGTTCGACCACCACTCCCAGTTCCCCTGCACCATGCAGATGCTGTTCGCCGCCGGCATGCTGGTCGACGGCTACGTCACCGCTCGCCTGTTGCACTGGCTGCTGGGTGTCCTGACCGTGATCTGGGCCGTGATCATCGCGCAACGCTTCATGCGCGACAACAGCGGGGGCACATCTGTCGGGGTGTGGAGCGCCCTCATTCTGGCCACCACGCCGGCGTTCACCTGGCTGATGACAGTGACCTATGTGGACCTCGGCCTTACGTTTGTCGGCCTGGCGGCACTGCATTTCTTCCTCGAGTGGGTGTTCGACCGCAATTCGGCTGCACTGCCGCTGAGCGGTCTGATGCTGGGATGCGCACTGACGATGAAAATGCAGGGGATCGCGCTGGCCGGCGTGATCCTGTTTGTTGCTGCAATATGGGCCGTCCGGCAGAGACGCGGGGGCCGACAGTGGGCTGTGGCGGCGGCGGTTACGCTCGTTGTGGGTGGGCCGTGGTATCTCAAGAGCTACCTGATCACCGGCGACCCGTTCTATCCGTTTGCCTATGAAGTATTCGGCGGGAAGATGTGGAGCCGGGAGCAAGCCAACTTCTACGAGCACCATCAGATGGCATTCGGCTACGGCGAACTCCCACCCGCCGAGCAAATGCAGTATATGAGCCTATTGGAGAAGCGCTTCATTGGGCCGCGTCAGCCCTACAAGTGGCTCATCGGCCCTGCGCTGCTGACCGTCAGGCCCTGGGATTTCACCGTCAACAAACGTCTGGTCATCCAGTCGTTCCTCATCGAGTGGGTCGGCCCGCTGTATCTGCCGCTGATCCTGCTGTTGCTGGTGTGGAAGAGGCCCCCTGCCATCGGCTTGATTATGTGGCTGTTTCTTCCGCTGTGGCTGTGGTGGTTCTTCTCGATGCAGTACACACGCTACCTGGTTCCAGCGCTGGTGCTGCTGGCTCCAGTCGCGGCCTTCCCTCTGTCGCGTCTGCTCTCTCGTGCCGGTCCTGTGCGCGCCGCGGCAGGCACGCTGACAGCCGTGTGGGCCGTCCTGTCGCTCTTTCAGCTTGCTCTGAACATCTCCATTGCATGGCCCGCAATCACCGGCCAGGTTAGCTGGGATCGGTATCTCACGGTGACGGCTGACGTGTACGAACCCAGCAAGTACATCGCGCGCTATCTGCCGCAGGGCGCCGTCATAGCCACCTATGGCGAACCCCGCTACTACTACTTCCAGCGGCCGGCCATCTGGGCCGATCCGGGCCACAGCCGCCTGTTCGTCTACGAGGCGATGCAAGGCCCGGCCGACCTCATCGCGCGCTACCGCCAACTCGGCGTCACCCACGTGCTCATCAACCGCATCTATGCCAAGGGTCTGGAGGGCTCAGCGGACTGGGTCATGACGCTGCTGCGGGAGGGGATCAAGTCCGGCCTGCTGCAGCCGATGGGTTCATTCACGCACCAGCCTCAGTATCTGCTGCTGAGAGTTGCCGACCCCCGTCCGTCTCCTCCTGACGCGGGGCGCCCCGCAACTTCCGGTTGAGCCGACGTAGCACGTTGGGTTATAATGCCGGGCGTGGCCTGCATATCCCTATGGCTCTTTTCGTCGCACGGCCAGCGGTGGCTTGACTGCCTGCTACAGGAGACAGACCTGTGAAGACAGCTATCCTTGTCGGTGGCAAAGGGACGCGCCTGTTCGGCGACCAGACGGCAGTTCCCAAGGCGCTTTACGAGATCGGCAACCGGCCGATTTTATGGCATATCATGAAGACCTACGCGCATCAGGGCTTCCGCGATTTCCTGCTCCTGCTCGGATATCGTGCCGAACAGATAGTGGACTACATTCTGCACCGCGCGCCCTACGAAGACCGCGACATCCAGACGCAGATTCCTGATGCCGGCCACCCCGACATCATCGAGGAGACACCCGAGGACGAGAAGTGGCGCATCACCCTGTGTCACACGGGCCTGGAGTCGGAGAAGGGCGAGCGGCTGCGACGCATAAGGCGCCACGTTGAGGACGATGAGCACTTCATGGTCACTTACGGCGATGGCCTCGCCGACATTGACTTGCAGGAACTCGTGCAATTCCACAAGGCCCACGGCAAGATAGCGACACTGACGGCAATTCGCGCCCGTTCCCAGTTCGGCCACGTCAGTATCAATGATGACGGACAGGTGGCCGAGATCATCGAGAATCCCCTGCTGCCTGAGTGGGTGAACGGCGGGTTCATGGTGTTCTCCACGCGGATATTCGACTGGCTGGAGCCCGATGATCCCCTGGAAACCGGTGCCCTGCGACGTCTGGCTGCAGCCGGCGAGCTAATGGCCTATACCCACAGCGGTTTCTGGGCGTGCATGGACACCTACAAGGACACTCTGCGGCTGAATGACCTGTGGAGCAACGGAGGGGCCGTATGGAAGAAGTGGTAGCCTGATGGGGCGAACCCAAGTGGACCGTGCATTCTGGCAGGGACGTGGAGTACTGGTTACAGGGGCGTACGGTTTTCTCGCCGGGCACCTCATCGAGGCCTTGCTTGAGGCCAGTGCGCAGGTGGTCGGCATGTTCTTCGATAGGCCGCCGAGGTCCTACCTGCAGATCGCGGGCCTGGACAGCTCCATCACGTTGGCCCCAGGGGACATTACCGTCTTCGACGACTGTCTGGGCATCGCCAACCGACACGACTGCCAGGTGGTGTTCCACCTGGCCGCCCAGGCGATCGTGGGAGCCGCCAATCGGTCGCCATTGGGGACTCTTCAGACCAACATCATCGGCACCTGCAATATTCTCGAAGCCTGCCGCCAACTCAACAGCTCGGACCGAGGGGAGCTGGTCAAGGCGGTTGTAGTGGCCAGCAGCGACAAGGCCTACGGTGACCAGCCGCAGCTTCCCTACGTGGAGAGCGCGCCGCTGCTTGGCCTGCATCCGTATGATGCATCCAAGTCGTGCGCCGATCTGCTGACGCGCATGTACCGTGCCACCTACAGGTTGCCGGCGGCGGTAACGCGCTGCAGCAATCTCTACGGCCCCGGGGATTTCAACATGTCGCGCATCGTGCCCGAGACGGTCTGCGCTGTCTTGGCCGACCGTGCGCCTGTCATTCGCTCGGACGGCAGCCCCAAGCGCGACTACCTGTACGTGAAGGACGCGGCTCGCGCATATCTGCTGCTCGCGCAGGCGACCGCAGAGGGGTCCGCCGCCGGACAGGCCTACAATATCGGCACAGGCCGTCCGCTGACCGTTCTGGAGATGGTAGAGAAGGTGATCGCGGCATCGGGCAAGACCCACATACGCCCTGAAGTTCAGAACGCTGCCTGGGCCGAGATTAGTCACCAGTATCTTGACTGCACCAAAGCGCAGCAGGAACTGGGATGGACACCCGCTTACCAGGTTGAGGATGCGCTCGTCGAAACGTACGACTGGTACAAGATGCAGCTATCAGATGAGAGTGCAGCAACTTCCTAGCTCCCAGCAGGCAATGGCATCATGGAACTTTCGGTAGTTATTCCGGTCTATAACGAAGTAGGGACCATCAGGGAGCTTGTGGAGCGCGTCCTCAGGGTTCCGATAGACAAGGAAACCATCATCGTTGACAACTGCTCGACGGATGGCACGCGGGAGTTGATCCAGGAGTTTGACTATCCGCAGGTGCGTATCATCCTGCAAGAGCGCAACATGATGAAGGGCAATTCGGTGCGTAAGGGTATCGCCGCGGCGCGGGGCGAGTACCTGGTAATCCAGGACGGGGACCTGGAGTACAGCCCGCAGGATTTCGTGCCGATGCTGCAACTGTGCCGCCAGTCGGACGTCCTGGCCGTTCTCGGCTCCCGCATCCTGGGGGCGCGCAATCGCAAACAGAAGCTGCCTGCCTCCACCTACTCAGTGGGCCGTGAACTGATCAACAAGGTCTTCCGCTTGCTTTACGCGAGCAACCTGACGGATGTCGCCACCTGCTACAAGATGGCTGCAACGCGAACCTTCCAGAGCCTGGAGCTGCGCTGTAACAGCTTCGATCTGGACTTCGAGCTGGCTGCGAAGCTGACCATGCTGGCAAGAAAACGTGGGATGCGCGTCGCCGAGTTGCCGATAGACTATTTCCCGCGCAGTGTCGAGGAAGGCAAGAAGATCCGTTGGCAGGACGGCCTCCACGCGCTGCGCACGCTGTGGTGGTGCCGCTTCGCAGAGCCTGAAGGACGAGCGCGCGCATGAAGAGAAACGCAAGCCCCTGGGGCATCTACGCAGCCGTCTTCCTGCTCATGGCTGTGGTGAGTGTGGGTGTTTACTACTACGGCGGGGGCGGCCGACCCGCACCGGAGCAGACTGTAGGCCCCGCTACACGGCCACACCCGCCTTCCGCCCAACCCGCGGAAAAAGGAGTGCGCATCGAGGGCGGCGAAGTGGTAGAGAAGGACGAGCAGGGGCGCATGCTGTGGCGCGTCCGGGCCGACGGTAAGATCACGTACGACGACAAGACCAATGTCTTGCGGGGGTCCGACATAGAATTTGAGGTCGCTCGCCAGGGGCAGCCTGCCGTCAAGGTCCAGGCTACTGATTTCGTGGCCGACTATGCCGGACGTCGCATCGAGTTCGCCAATGGCGTGGGAGCGGTGCTCACAGACCAGTCAGGCGATTTCCAGGTGGAGAAGCTGGAGTACCACATGACCACGCAGAAGCTGATCGGGACTGGTGGCGTGAAGCTGCGCCACGGCGCATACGTGGCCAGCGCGGACAGGCTCGTTGTTGACATCAAGAACGGACAGACGCGCCTGCACGGCGACGTCTTGCTGGCCAGGAGGCTATGACCTTGAGCATTGGGACAGGCCCGCGACGCAGGTTTGGGGGAGTCCGTAGACAGATTGCAGCCGCGCTGACGGCGCTGTGTGTCTCGCTGGTGCTTCTCGGAACGGTGGCTGCTCAGCAGGTCAAGCGTACCAGAACCGCCGAAGTCACGGCGCAGACGCTGGTGTATGACTGGAACACAAACGATTTCGAGCTCACCGGCAACTGCCGGCTGGTCATCGGTGGCGGCTATGACGCACAGATGAGCGCTCCCCACATGACTGTCAAGCTTAACGATGCCGGCGACCGCATCATGCGCCTGGTCGCCCAGGGCGTCGTGAAGTTCAATATCGTGACCAAGCCGGACGCCAAGGGTACGCGCCGCAAGATCGTCGCCTCGGCCCAGAAGCAGGCCGTTTACTCCGAGGTGGAACAGACGGTTGAGCTGACCGGCGGCGCGGAAGCGGACCTGACCACCCTCGGCGCTGACGGTCAAGCGGCGCACTTCACTGGGGAGAAGATCACGGCCAATCTGCAGACCAGCACGCTCGTCGTAGATGACGCCAATCTGAAACTGCAGACGCCGCTGGAGGAGTAGCACTTCTCCGACAGCGGACAGCAGCAGGGAATGCCATGCCACTTATCGCGGAGAATCTGGTCAAGAGCTACGGGGGCAAACGTGTAGTTGATGGCGTGAGCCTGCAGGTCGATCGAGGCGAAATAGTGGGGCTGCTCGGCCCGAACGGCGCCGGCAAGACCACCTCGTTCTACATGGTCATCGGCGCCATTCCCAGGGACGCGGGCCGCGTCATCATGGACGGTGAAGACCTCGCCAGCCTGCCGATGCACCTGCGCTGCCGCAAGGGCATCGGCTACCTGGCCCAGGAGCCCTCGGTGTTCCGCAAGCTGACCGTGCGGGACAATCTGCTCCTGGTGCTGGAAATGCAGGGCCTGTCGCGCCGGCAGCAGCGCGAGAAGGCCGACGAACTGCTGGCCAAGCTGGGCATCGCTTCCATCGCCGATCGCCTCGGGGTGGTTCTCTCGGGCGGCGAGCGACGACGCGTCGAGATCGCTCGCGCACTGTGTACCGAGCCTTCGTTCATTCTCCTCGATGAGCCATTCACAGGCGTAGACCCTATCGCCATCGAGGACATTCAGTCCATCGTCGCCCACATGCGCAACGATGACATCGGCGTGCTGATTACTGACCACAACGTGCGCGAGACTCTGGGCATTACGGACCGCGCCTACATCATATTCGAAGGGCAGATTCGGGTCGAAGGTACCTCCGAGCAGATCATTCACGACCCGACGGCGCGCAAGTACTATCTCGGCGAGAAGTTCAGAATGTGAGCGGCAATCGCGCCGGCCTGCCCGTTCTGGCGTCCGTTGTCCTCTGCCCCCTCAGGACGGGGCCATCCTATGCGGCGACTTGACTGGTACATCACCTCGAGCTTCGTGCCACTGCTCCTCTTCGGCGTGGGTGCGTTCCTGGTAATACTGGTAGGGGTCGACCTGCTGCCCAACGCCCTGCGCATGGTGGTGCGTCAGAGCGTCCCGCTCCCGATAGCAGCGAAAGTGTTCATCTACAGGCTGCCGACGATGATCGCCCTCACCGTGCCGATGGCGATGATGTTCGCCAGCTTCATGACAGTTGCGGGACTCTCCTCGCACGGCGAGCTGCTGGCCTTGAGGGCGGGTGGCATTCCCTTTCTGCGCGTGGCCGCGTCCGTAATCATCGCCGGCTTGCTGCTGTCGCTGGTCACTCTGGGGCTGAACGAGGGCCTCAGTCCGGGAGGCAACAAGAAGGCCTTCCACTTGCTCAAGGAACACCAACGGCAGGGCAAGCCGGTGGAGAACATGATCTTCTGGCTTCCGACCAAGGATACTCCGCGTTTCTGGTTTCGACTTGGCCGCTTCGACCCGAAGGCCCGCCGCGCCGAGAACATAACCGTCATCAAGCTGCGGGAAGATGGCAGTGTATGGCAAATTTTCGATGCCGAGTACGGGCAGTGGGAAGAAGAGACCTGGATCCTCAACAATGCCGTCCAGCGTGTCATTACCGAAGGTGTACAGCAGCGCATGGTACGTCTGAACACGACTGAAGTTGTCGTGGGCAAATCGGCTCAGCAGATAGAGGAAATCGAGCAAGACCCCGACGAAATGAGCATCGCGCAACTGCGCAGGTTGCTGCAAGAGCGCCAGGCCCTGCAATTGCCCTACAAGCCGTATCAACTCGAGCTGTTGCAGATCATCCAAAGGAACCTCGCGCTGCCCTGGTGCACG
>CAZJVY010000068.1:0-20165 GCA_964549395.1 uncultured Armatimonadia bacterium
CGCGGCGTGGGCCATGAACGGCATCATGAACACGCGGATGTCCGCGCACCAGACGAAGGTGATGCCGAGCGTGGCCAGACCGGCCGGCCCGATGGCGCGACTGCCCAGAATCGCCGTCGTGAAGGACTGAGGGACCAGAGCAGCCCTCGACACCGGCACGCCGCCCTGGATGGTTGCCCTGGTCAGTGCAATGAATGTGACGAAGGCGCCGAACAGAAACACGAGAGTGCTCGCGATGTTGAGCCCTGCCAGGTGCAGCCAGGCAATCATCACGGTGAACCCAAATAGAAGGCAGCCGACGATTAGCTGCGGGGATGCAGCCTCGTCATCCCGCCGGGACGGCTTGCCGGCAAACGCCGCCCTGAACGTATCCGCGATTGGTACTCTGGCGGTGTAGAAGCCATACACGACCAACATGATCATCGCGCCCATGGCCTGGTTGGAGATCGCCGGATCGCCGGCCCCATAGACTTCCCTGGTTCCCAAGCTGACGCCCCAGATCCGCATCATCGGGTTCTGGAACTGAGCAATCAGCGAGAAGAACCACAGACTGAAAGCGAGGTCGGTGTGGATGAGATATGTGAAGGCCGTGACCGATGGATTAAACCAGACGCGAAGGTAGACGTTCTCAGTCTGAATGGGCACACTGATGGCCGTGCGGATCTTCAGCAACGGCATCGGGGGGACATAGTGAAGCAGGGCCATGTAGGAGCTGATGACAAATGCGACGGCGAAGCCTATCCACATCAGTTTGCTGCTGAAGAGGTCGGCAAACATCTGTCTGCCACCCACGCCGCGGGCCATCTCGATGGGCAGGCGCATCAGTGGGTACACCAGGCGCTCGTGTTCGGACCAGTGGCGGTGGAAGAGCAGCGTGATTCCGAGGGTTGCGGCATAGAGCCCGGCGACGAATACCGCCCAGGCAGACAGAGGCAGCAACCAGCCCTGCCAGGGGATTGCATCGCCGCGCGGCAGCCCCTCGTAGAAATTGTCCACCACATAGACGTCCTTGATGACAGCCCAGTCCGGCAGGTGAGCCACAACGTCGGTGTCCCACCGGTTGGCTGGCGTCGCGTAGTATGGCCCGCCGGCGATGATCGGCAGAAGTTGCCCTATCAATCCCCACGTCGGAACCGCAGAAGCGATGAGAAGCATGATGAAGACTACGATCAACTCCGGACGCGAGAGGAATGCTCGCCTCCGCACAAGACTCAGGAAGGGATTGATGACCGCCACCACCAGGAGAAACAAGAACACCACGCCGAACCCCAGCGCGGTGTTGGCGGGACGCGTGCCCTGTACTACGAGGTTGGCATAGGGGAAGCCGAGACCGACGACGGTAACACCGATGATCCCGAGCACCAACGCGCGCGCCGATATGGCGGGGCCCGGTACGTCACCACCTTTGGGAGAGTGTTCTACCGCACTTGCCACATATCTACCTCGCAGGACATATCGTGTGGCGACACGCAATGGGAAGATAATCCGGTCATCGCAACAACGCACACCTGACAGTGGGCGCGCGTTCGTCCTAAGATTAGCAGCAGACCAGGTAAGCGTCAAGCGTTGAGGTTACAAGGAAGCCGCAATCAGCACACCCCTTCGCCCCTCAACGTAGCTCTGGGCTCACATGATGTGCGCGGTCAACTGCGTATCCTTTGTAGAAAAAACATGGCAAATCAGTTGCAAAGATGTAATTTTCTGGTAGAATGGAGATGGCGCAAGTGACGGCGGGGCGAGTGCTTGACACGCTCAGGGGGAATGGGCACTGTGAACAAGCGCATTCTGGCCGTTGACGACGTTCCGCTCATTCGCGAGGCATACAGGTATATTCTGAGCGCCAAGGGGTATGAGGTGACTGTCGCCGCAGATGGTGTCGAAGCCCTCTGTGCGCTTGAGGCAGAACTGCCGGACCTTGTATTGCTGGACATTGACCTTCCGCGCCTCTCCGGCTGGAAAGTGCTGGAGGCCATTCGCAGTAGGGACGAATGGCACGAAATCCCTGTGGTCATCAATTCAGTGCTGCCCGAGGCATCCAAGCGCGAGCACGGGGTGGACCCTCGCTACGACGTTTATCTGGACAAGAAAGCAACCGGGCAGGAGCTGCTGTCACTCATTGGCGATCTACTGGCGGAGGAGGAGACGCCCGTATAGTCGGGGGCGTCTCCCCGACACAAGCGCGCTCCAGGAGATAGCCTGGAGCGTTCGTTCTGTGGGTGAGCCGCACCGCATACATATCCGCCGCGGTAACCGCTACGTGTCCCATATTGCCGGTACGTCTGGCGCAATATCATGTTGAGACTTCAGCCAGATTGACGAAACGTCTCTCCGCGGCGGACTTGTAGCCCGCCAGTACAGTGGCGAGGGCGAGCTTACCATCTGCGCCCGTCACCTTGGGTTCTTCCTGTCCGCGGATGGCCGCGCAGAAGTTGCGCATCTGGTTGATGTAGAAATCATCGCGCTCATAGCTCCGTTGCTCATGGATCCATTGCCGCGTCGTGGCGTCGTAGAGCGACACCCGGCTTTCGTCGTAGCTGTACTCGATGGTGCCCTCTGAGCCGATGATCTGCCCGCCGCGCTTGTAGTTGCGTTGGATGTCGCTGCTAATCATGCTCACCAGAGCACCACTGGCGGCGCGCATGACCAGCACCGCGGCGTCATCCACGTCGGCGTCAACCTCCAACATGAAATGCTCGGCGAGGCAGCCGACCTGCTCGATGGGCCCGACCAGCCAGTTGATCAGATCAAGCTCGTGCGATGCATCGTACAGCACCCCGCCACCGGTAGCGCGATGGGCCCAATAGAGTCTGGCATACTCCGGCCGTGCGTCGCCGATGTATGCGCCGCAGTACACGTCGGCAATATGGACCTGGCCGATGGCGCCTTCCTCCAACCACTGCTTGGCCCTTGCGATGTGCGGGTGGTGCCGCAGCATGTAGCCAACCTGCAGTACCAGCCCACGCGACTCTGCAGACTGGATGAGCCGGTCCACGCCATCCATGTTGACCGAGATGGGCTTCTCGACGAACATATGGCAGTTGTGCTCGACTGCCCGTTGCGACTGCGGGATATGCTGATCGCTTGGCGTGCAGATGAACACGGCATCAAACTCGTCCAGGTCCGCCTCGGCATAGTCCGCTATTCCCGGCTCCGTCCCGTAGAGCGCCTGCATCTGCTCCAGGCGCTCGGCACGGGGATCGCACGGCGTAACCTGGACATCCTCACAACTGCCCAGACAGCGAATGTGCCGCTCACCGATCGAGCCGCAGCCGACGACAAGTAGCCTGTCCACGGTCATATTCCTTTCAGCGCGCTGTCCTCGGTGCGGGGCAACTACCAGCCCAGCTTGTGCTCGATGCCGGAGACCGCATCATAGCCGCGCCACATCATGAGATGGTCAAGCACGGTGATGCGGGTCATGGCGGCGGCCACGGCGCATATGCGGCCGCAGATCGTGGCATCGCGGCGCGTAATGGCCGCCAGCTCGGCGTCCTGCAAGGTCGCCATGTTGACCGTCTCTTGTGTAATGGAAATGGTGGATGTCGGCTTCACGGCGATCCGCACCACAATGTCCTCGCCGTTGGAGATGCCGCCGTCAATCCCCCCGGAGTTGTTTGTCCGGAAGCGGATCTTGCCGTCCTTCATGTACGGTATGTCGTTGCACTCCGATCCCCGCATCTTCGTGGAGCCGAAGCCGGCGCCGATCTCGCAACCCTTCACCGCCGGGATGCTCATCAGTCCCTTGGCCAGACTAGCACTCAGCTTGTCAAATACCGGCTCGCCAAGACCGGGCGGGACTCCCACCGTCAGTATCTCCACCACGCCGCCGAGCGTATCGCCCTGTTCCTTGACCTGCCTTGTGAACTCGATCATCTTCTGCGCCGTCTCGAGGTCAGGGCAGAAGATCTCGTTCTTCAGCGAGTTGGCCTCGCGCTCCTCGAAGCTCATCTCCTCGACGTTGGCCGTAATGTCCATGAGTTGCCTGACGTAGGCGACAACGCGGATGCCCTCGCGGGCGAGGAGCTTCTTGGCTACAGCCCCGGCGGCGACTCGTGCGGCCGTCTCGCGGCCGCTGGCTCGCCCTGCGCCGCACCAGTCCACGTAGTCGCCGTACTTGATCCGGTAGGTGTACTCGGCGTGTCCGGGGCGGATGAGGTCCTTGGCGTCCTCATACTCCTTCACATGTTGCGGCAACGTGTCCACGTTGTGGATGATCATGCCGACCGGCGCACCTGTGGTGTAGCCGTCGCGCATTCCCGAGAATATCTGCACCTGGTCGGTCTCCTGGCGCGGGGAGTCAATGTCGCTCTGTCCGGGACGGCGCTTGTCCAGCTCCTCCTGAATGTCGGCATCGCACAGCGCCAGCCCTGGTGGGACCCCGTCACAGATGGCCGCCAGCGCCTTGCCGTACGACTCGCCGCACGTTGTTACGCGGAACATCCTGCCGTATGTGTTGCCTAGCATCCACATCTCCTCCTGGGGAATCCATTTGGTCGCACGTCTGAGTTCTACGGCGTGTCAACCTTCTCCAGGGCTGCGCCCAGCCGCTGCATCAGTCCTACGAAGTCAGGGAATGTCACTGCCACTGACTCGGCAGTTGACACGACGGTCTCACCTGTCGCGCCCATGCCTGCCACAGCCAGGGCCATCACGACGCGATGGTCGCCGTGACCGTCCACACACGCGCCGTGCAGTCGGCTTTCTCGCACGATCAGCCCATCGGGGAGTTCCTCCACATTCGCACCCATCTTCGCCAATTCCGCCGCCATCACGGCTAGGCGATCCGTCTCCTTCAACCGCGCCTGCGGGACGTTGCCCAGCACCGTTTCGCCCTCGGCGAAGCAGGCGATTGCCGCCATTGCAGGCAGTGCGTCCGGTGTTGCGTTGAGATCCAGCTCACACCCCTGCAGCGCGCCGCCGCGGACGGTCATCTCCAGCCCTTCCACGTCTATCTGCGCTCCCATCTGCCGCAACATGTCCGCAACAGCCTTGTCGCCCTGTGGATCAGCCATGTCCAGGCCGGTGAGAGTGACCTCGGAGCCGGTCAGTGCCGCCGCGCACATGAAGAACGTTGCAGATGAGAAATCGGCGGGTATCTGTCGTGAAAATGCCCTGTAGCGCTGCCCGCCAGGTATGTCGAACCGCTCCAGGCCCTCTGCTTGATATTCGATGCCCTGTCGGTCGAGCCAGTCGAGCGTCATGTGCACGTACGGTCGCTCATTTAGAAGCGGGACCCCGATTTGCGTGTCCCCTCCGGCGAGCGGGCAGTTTATCAGCAATGCAGTCAGGTATTGCGAGGTGGGGCATTCTATTGATGTTCTCCCCCCGCTCAATGGCCCGGTCACCGTCACGGGTGCGCACGCGTTGCCAAGCTCCGACTGTGCCACGCCACCCAGGTCGTTTACCGCTTGCAGCAGCGGCCCGATCGGGCGCGCGCGAATCTGCTCGTCGCCGGTCAGTCGCGTGGTTCCCTTAGCCAGTGCCGCCGTTACACAGGTGATGTAGAGCGTTGTCCCGGAGTTGCCGACGTCAATCGGCTCCGCAGCCGGTTGCGGAGCTCCTGCAACGCCATCAATGAGCCAGTCCTCGCCATCGTCGTTCACCGTGGCACCCAGCAGGCGCATGGCCTGAGCCGCCGACGTGGTATCTGCCGAACGCAACGGCGCTACCAGCCTGCTCCGCCCCTCGGCCAATCCCGCAATGACTATGGCCCGGACCGTGTGGGACTTCGAGGCCGGCATCGGCACACAGCCACTCAATTGTGACGCCCGGACATGCAAGTTCATGGCAGTCGGATCCTCGCAGACCAGACATTTTCCTAGTAACGCTGTTGGGCGCAGCCATGCCTGGCACAAGGGCAGGTGGCTGCTCCATACAGATGGAATAGCTGATTGTAACAGATTACCTGAAATCCCTGACCTAGCGCAAGCTGCAGATTGGCCGCCGGCCTTCTGCATGCTTGGAGGTGTATGATGACGCCTATTCTCCGATATGCTTGCGGCGCATTACTTCTACTGTGCCTGGCTTCCGGCATCGCCAGCGCTCAGGACATCTCTCGCAACGGCAACTGCGAGCAGGTGGAGAACGGCAAGCCGGTCGGGTGGGGCGCTTACGACGGTGTCGGCGAGTGGGGGTCGCTGCAGGAAGGCTATAGTGGCAAAGGGGCATACTTCGTTCCCAAGCCCTTCGCGCCTATCGCGTCGGGCGAGCGCAAGGGGGAGGATTATCAGAGCGCAGCGTTGGTTCTCGGCAGTGCCGACGGCTACACCGGCCCTAATGCCTTCGTGATAGAGCTGGGGCCGGAAGCCAGATACTACCGCGTTCCCCCCGGCGCCGCCGCCTACAGGATCAGCTTCTGGGCAAGAAGCGAGGCGTCAGAGCTTGTCGCAGCGGTTCAGTGCTGGCGCACCGATGAAGCCGGGGGCGGGGACCGCGAGTCCAGGATCCTGATCGCGAAGGTGCCGCGAACACCTGATTGGACGCACTATGAGGGCACCGTTACGATGCCTGGTGATGCCAGGAAGTTCGCGATAATGTTCCAGGTTTACGGATACAGGAAGGACGGTCTCGAGTTGGGGCGCGTGTGCGTGGACGAAGTAACCGTCCAACGAGAAGAGGCGCGGACGATGACTGCTGATGACATGCCACGCATCCAGATTCCCGACAAGCCGGCCGTGTACGTCGGCGACACACCCCTGGAAGACGTGTTGGCCGCGTACCGAGCCGGTGACAAGGCAGCCATATCCACCGTAGAGAGCACACTCAGATCGGCCAACGGCTTCGCGCAGAAGCCCGACGAATGGTTCCGACGGTACTACAAGAGCTTCGAGCCGCGTGGGGTCTACACCGTTACGTGCCCGATTCACCCCTTCAAGACGCGCTACTACAACGATTTCTCGTGGAGCATGGACGAGCCGTGGAAGCTGGTCTGCGAGCACTGCAAGGCCGAAGGCCGCAAGTATTACTACTATCCGAACCCCGACTATCCGGACGACGGCAACGGCTGTGCGCCTACGGACGAGGTTTGGGCGCGGACCCATGACGAAGCCTGGAGCACAGCCCATCGCGGCATCCCACACGACCACTGGGACGGCAGCGCCCACGGCGACGGCGGCGGCAAGCGGTTCTACTTCCTGGGCAAGTACTACGTCAACGCTTTCCTTTATCTGCAAGGGACGCCCGCTCAGAACCTGGCTCTGGCCTGGCATTTCGCGACCAAGCTCTTCCCGCCGGATAGCGAAGAGCACAAGATGGCGGACACTTACGCCCACAAGGCAAAGGTAATCATGCTGTGCACGGCTCGGGCATACCTGGGCGATGACTACCTGGCCGCTGCAGAGGGTATCACCCCGCAGCAGTTCCAGGAGCGGATGGAGGGGTTCTATCAGGCCTCGGATGGCGGTAAGTGGAAGTACGAGAAGCTTGCCGGATTCCGCCCCTTCACCTGTCACGACGTGACAGTGGGCGATCCACTTTATGAGGCGGAGGTGAAGGCCCGACCGTATGGTTCCTACAGCCTCTACATCGGCGCATGGAACTGGCAGGCCGGCCAGGCGAAGAACCTGCTGGAGTCGTTCTGCTTCCTACGGGAAACGTTCACGGATCAAGAGCAAGACCTGTGCCGCATGTGCCAGCGGCAGGTGGTCTCATTGCCGGGCGACCGAGAGAAGGTGGCCTTGGGCCAATTGCCGCCGGCACACTATCTCAAGCGCGGCGCTTTCGAAATGCACATCCATCCCTACAACCTGGAAACCGGCGCGGACAATCTGGCCTCATCCACGCAGTTGCCGCGCCTGCGAGCCGGCCTGCTGTTGCGCGACGACGGGATCATGGAGAACGTCGCTCTGGATATTTCCTATTTCCTGAGGAATTTCTTCTCGCAAGATGGCCTCGGGACCGAGGGATCGCCCACCTACACAGGAGCCGCCTACGGCGTCACCGGCGTGATGGAGAAGCTGTATGGGATGAAGGGGAACTTCAATCAGGACGCCCCCTATTTCGACAAGGCGCTAGGCGCCATCAACATGTTCCGAATGCCCCACTACAAGGAGATTGCGACAAAGCTGCTCTATTACGCCACCGAGGACGACTACTTCATCCCTTGGCAGGATTCTGTGTACAGCGGCGGCAGGCGCGACACGCACCACTACGCATACATGGAGAAGTACGGAGGTGGGATACCGGAAAATGAGCGCAAGTACCTCAATGTCAACAGGGGTGAAGGCGGACAGGTAAGCGTTACGTTCAACTACTCCGAGCCATTGCCGCCGATGTTGCTGCACGACCGCCGCAAGGCAATTCTTCGCGCAGGACGCGTGGAAGCTCCCACGGTCGTGTCCCTGCACTACACCAAGGCTTGCGGGCATCTGCACTGGCCGGTTCAGGATATCGTGGTGCATGCCCTGGGGCAGGAGTTGGCGTCAGACCTGGGCTACCTCGGCTCTGACCATTATTTGCGTACCTGGATCAAGTCGTATCCGGCACACAACTGCGTGGCGTTGCGCACGGCCAACGGCGACCCCGGGAAGACCACCCAGATTCGTGGTGACTTGCGCAAGCACTTCGTCATCACGCCCTTCTGCCAGCTTGTGGACACCGCGGAGTATGATGCAGCGGACTGGGCAGTATTCAGCAACGGACAGAACGGCGAAATGAGCCGCCAGGTCCTGCTGATGATCCCGTCTCAAGTGCACCAGTACGTAGTTGACGTCTCGCGGGCGCGTGGAGGCGACATCCACGATTTCTATTTCCACAGCCACGGCCTGGAGTTCAATACCGAAGGCATCAGTCCCGCGCAGGTTCCGGACCGTGAGCAGAACTTGTATGACTACAGTGGCTGGACGTACTCGTGCGGCGATTGGGACGGTAAGAGCGTCAAGGCGCTCTCGGCTGCCAATGCCAGTGGGCCATGGCAGGCGACATGGTCGCGGATTGACGACTACCGTGGCCAGCCGGCAGCCCAGCCGCTGATCCACGATGACGTGTTCCTGCGCTTGTGGATGGTTGATGAGCCCGGCTCCGAAGTCATCGTCGGCAGCGGCCCGGCCCAGCGCCACTTCCGCAATGAAGACTTTGGCCGCGAGATGAAGATCGTCTGCGTTCGCCGCCCGAACACAGAGGCGATTGACAAGTTCATCGCCGTCATCGAGCCGTACAATGACAGGTCGTTCATCCGCAGCGTCCGACGACTGGATCCGGGCGTGGACGACGGTTACACGGTGGCGCTGGCGATAGAGACGATCTATGGCACTGACTATGTCACGACCTACGGCGGCCCCGACCAACCGTCTGAGGTCACTGTGCGCGACGGCGGCCACACCATCTCGACCGACGCCGACTATGCTGTGGTGTCATATCCCCACGAGGGCGCTGCAAGTCTGCTCCTGGCCGGCGGCCGGTACCTCAGAGCGGACAACTTCGAGCTGATCTGCAAGGCTCCGCCGCAGTTCACGGGCCGACTGCTGGACTTTGACGATGAGAAAGACACACTGACGATAGAAAGCAGTGACGCCCTTCCCATCGGTGACGTGATGGCCGGCCAGCCGATCGTCGTTCAGCACGCCGAGGACCGCTCCAGCTTCACCATCAAGAGCGTGCAGGCATTGGGCGGCGACCGCTACCTGGTTCACCTCGATGACCGGCCGCGCTTATTCAACAACCGCCTGCGGGTGCGTTCCGTGGACGCCAACGGCATGGTCGTCGAGCCGGATCCCGTCCTGGACGCTAAGAGACGCACCTACAAGGTGTATGCCGGTGAGCCGGGCAAGGAGAGAATGCTGGGGCCGTTGCGCAGCATCGGCGCCATCACGATCCGCAATGAGTTTGGCACCAACATGTTCGATTTCAGACGCATTGTCACCGACGACTACAGTGGCATTGAGCCGGGGCAGGAGATCGCCATCACTCGTCTCGAGAAGGGCAAGGACACGGTATTCGTGACCAATTTCGCCCACGCGACGACAGGGCAGTCCCGATAGACTAATCGCGGCATTCTACCGTCCGCGAGCAGTGCTGTCGTACCTGGGAGGCAGAAATGCAGAACCATATTCCGCTGTGCCTGACATTCGCGCTGGTCACAATCCTGGCCAGTTGCGGGTCCACCAGGGCCGCAGAGGTCGCAGCCAACGGCGACTGCGAGCAGGTCGAGAACGGCAGACCCGTCGGCTGGGGCAGCTATGACTCCGTCGAAGAGTGGGGGTCGCTGCCGGACGGCTACAAGGGGAAGGCAGTCTACTTCGTTCCCAGGCCTTTCACCCCGATAGACAGCGGGCCGCGCAAGGGGGAAGACTACCGCAGTTGCGCGATCGTCTATGCAAGCGCCGACGGTGTCACCGGCGCCGATGGGCTTGTCCCCGAGCGCCCTCCAAATGCCCGGTATTTCAGGCGTGCCCCCGCCGTGTCCTACAAGATCAGCTTCTGGGTCAAGAGCGAGGCATCGGAGCTATTCGCATTCATCCAGGGCTGGAGAACGGACGAAGCAACGCCCAAGGACCGCGACTCGAAGACCCTTGCCGCAAAGATCCCCCGGACGGCGGAATGGACATACTACGAGAGCACTGTCAGCTTGCCGCCCGACACCAGGAAGTTCGCAGTGATGTTCCAGATGTATGGCTACAAGAACGATGGCCTGGAGCTCGGTCGAGTGTGCGTTGACGAGCTTTCCATACAGCCCGGCGGGCTAGGCATGACCGTGGACGATCTCAGGACCATTCAGATACCGCCCGACCCCGCCGTCTTCGCCGACGAACGCCCCCTGGAAGAGATCCTTGCCGCCTACCGGGCCGGCGACAAGACGACGATTTTACAGGTCCAGGCAGTATTGGCCGCCGCAGACGGAATGGCCGCCAAATCCGACGAGTGGTACCGGCAGTTCTATAAGAGCTTCGAGCCCCGCGGAGAGTTCACCATCGCATGCCCCATCCATCCCTTCAAGACCCGCTACTACAACGACTTCGAGTGGAGCCTGAACGAGCCATGGAAGCTGGTATGCAAGCACTGCAAGGAGGAGGGGCGCAAGTATTACTACTACCCCAACCCCGATTACCCCGACGATGGCTACGGCTGTGAGCCTACCGACGAGGTGTGGAAACGGGACCACGACGAGGCCTGGGGGAAAGCGCATCCGGGCATCGCATGGGATCACTGGGACGGCCAGACCCACGGTGACTTCGGCGGTGGCAGGTGCTATCACTTCCTGGGCAAGTACTATGTGAACGCGTCATTCGCTCTGATACGACAGGTGCCGCAGCTCGCCCTGGCCTACCACTATGCGATTAAGCTGTTTCCCCCTGACAGCGACCAGTACAAGAAAGCCGACCTGTACGCCCACAAAGCCGAGCTGATCCTGCTATGCACGGCTCGAGCGCATCTGGGCGACGACTATCTGGCGGCAGCGGAGGGGATAAGCCCGCAGCAGTTCCAGAAGCGCATGGAGGCGTTCTTCCGACCGTCCGAAGGCGGCGCATGGGAATACGAGAAGCTCACCGGCTTCAGGTACTTCACGCCCAACGACATTACCATGGACGACCCTCGCTGGGCCGACGTAGTCGAGAAGAACCCATACCTCGCTTTCGATGTCTTCAACAGCGTTTGGGATGGCCGCGCCGCCAAGGCTGCGGCGTTGGTGGAGGGCTTCACGCGTCTGCGAGCGGCGTTCCCTGAGAATGAAGATGACCTCAGGCGTATTTGCGAGCGCCTGCTTGTAGCCCAGCCGGGCGACCGCGAGCGGGTGGCGATGGGCCAGGACCAACCCAAGTACTGGCTGAAGCGCGGCCTGTACGAGATGCAGATACACCCGTACAACCTGCAGGCGGCCGGGGATAATCTGGCCGTCACTACACAGCACCCACGCCTGGCCGCCGGTCGTTACCTGCGCGATGACGAGATCATGGAGAGCGTCGTCCTGGACGTGTACTACTTCTGGCGCAATCACTTCAATCAGGACGGATTCGGCCCCGAGGGCTCCCCTACATACACGCCCTACAACATCACACAGATCATGGACAGGGTGCACGGTGTCAAAGGCGATTTCGACACGTCCGCCCCCTATTATGACAAGCAGGTCGGTGCCATAAACATGGCTCGGATGCCGGTGTATAAGGGCTGCGCCACCAAGATGCTCTACTACGTGACGGAGGACGACTACTACATACCGTGGGAAGACTCGGTTTACGACTGGGGGGTTCTGAATACCCAGCAGTACATTCGCATGGAGAAGTACGGCGGGGGAGTACCGCAAAGGGAACGCAAGTACCTCAACATCGAGAAGAACGAAAACGGCGAGATCGCCGTAACATTCAACAAGAGTGTTCCCCGGCCGCCGATCATGCTTCACGACCGCCGCAAGACCATTTTGCGAGCGGGACGAGTTGAGGAGCCGACCGTGGTCTCGCTCAACTATACCAAGCCGTGCGGCCATCTGCATTGGCCCGCTCAGGACCTCATGATTCACGCTTGCGGCCAGGAGCTTGCCTGCGACCTCGGCTACCTTGGCTCGGACCACTACGACCGCTACTGGATCAAGTCGTTCCCGGCGCACAACTGCGTGGCCATGCGGGCCGCCGATGGCAATCCCGACATCACCCAGGAGGTGCGCGGTGACCTGCGCCGCCATTTCGTCAGCACGCCGTTCTGCCAGCTTGTTGACGCCGCCGAATATGACGAAGCCGATTGGAAGGAGTTTGGGAACACTGAGAACGGGGAAATGAGCCGCCAGGTGCTACTGATGGCCCCCTCGCAGGATAACCAGTACGTCGTTGACATCAGTCGCGTCCGGGGCGGGGTCACGCACGACTACTACTTCCACTGCCTCGGCCTCGGTTTCGACGCCGCCGGAATCAACATTTCGCCTGTAGCGGACCAGCACCAGAATCTGTACAACTACAGCGGTTTCAGCTTCAGGTGCGAAGAGCACTGGGGCGCGAAATGCGTCAGGGAGCTTGCGGCCGGCAAGTCGACCGGCCCCTGGCAGGTGACCTGGTCACGGATAGACGACTATCGGGGCCAGCCCAGCGGACAGCCCAAGATCCACGACAATATCTTCATGCGACTGTGGATGGACGACGAGCCCGGCAGCGAGGTCATCACCGGCAGCGGCCCGGCACAGCGCTACCTGAGGAACAACGACTACGGCCGCACGATGAAGCTGGTATGCGTGCGCCGACCCAATAGCGAGAGGCTGGACAAGTTTGTTGCGGTCATGGAGCCGTACAAGGACAGACCGTTCGTGAAAAGCGTGCGGCGTCTGAAGCTGGACACCGATGACGAGTTCTCGGTGGCACTGGCGGTGGAGACGATCCACGGCACCGACTACATCATCTCCTACGGCGGCCCCGGTCAAGCGCCGGAAGTCACTCTGGAAGACAATGGACACGTCATTCGCACCGATGCTGACGTGGCCGTCGTGTCGTACCCCATTCAAGGGCGTGCGAGCGTGCTGATGGCCGGTGGCAACCACCTGAGCGCTGACAAGTTCAGCCTGACCAGTAAGGGACCGGCACAGTGGGAGGGGCGGTTGCTCGACTTCAGTGACGAAGATGACACACTCACCATTCAAAGCGACAGCCAGTGGCCCGTCGGCGAGGTGCTGAAGGGACAACCGGTCATCATCCAGCACCGCAGAGACCGCTCCACCTATGCGATTGCCGGTGTGAGCAAGGCCGGCAATGGCCGCTACGTGATCCAGCTTGACGGCCAATCCCACCTGATGAACAACTGGCTGCTCGTGCGCCAGGTCCAGACGGATGGAGTAGTCGTGGAACCCCGGCCGGTGCTTGATAAGAGCCCGGGCTTCAATGTGTACGCGGGCGAGCCGGGCAAGATGCGCATGTTGGGGGCGCTCGACGGTATCACCTCCATGCCCATTTACAACGAGTACGGAACGCAGATGTATGCATTCAGCAAGCTCCGAACCGCCGACTGCAGTGGGCTGGCACCAGGCCAGGAGATCGGCATCACCCGACTTGAGAAGGGGCATGACACTGTGTTCGTGACCAACTTCGCCTACGCAACTACAGATTGACGCCGATGCGCCAGACGCATTGCGGAAAGTGCCGTCATACCGGGAACTCCGGCACAGGAGGGCACACATGTTGACAGACAGTAGCGCTTGTCTCATGATCGGGTTGGCGCTGGTAGTGTTCAGCGGATCGGCTGCTGTAGCCGACGACCTGTCGCACAACGGCAACTGCGAGCAAGTCGAGAACGGGAAGCCGGTCGGATGGGACACGTATGACGCCGTCGCCGACTGGGGATCTCTGGAGAACGGCTACAAGGGTAAGGGCGTCTACTTCACCCAGGCAGACTTCACACCTGCCAAGTATGGCGACCGCAAGGGCGAGCCTTATCGCGGCTGCGCCATCGTGCAGGGCACATCCAACGGGGACACGGGCGAGAACGCGATAGTCGCCGTGCCGCACCCGGACGCCAAGTACTTCAAGCGACGTCCGCGGACGCCCTACAAGATCAGCTTCTGGATACAGAGCGATGCCACGGAGGTGGTCGCCTATGTTCAGAGCTGGCGCACCGACAAGGCGGAGCTCGGCGACCGCAACGGCAGAACCGACGTGGCGAAGATCCCCAAGACGGCGGAATGGCGATACTGCGAGAACACGGTGTTGTTGCCCGCGGACACCAGGAAGTTTGCGCTGCTGTTCCTTGTCAGTGGCTACAAGGCCGACGGGTTTGAGCTTGGCCGTGTGTGCGTTGACGAGGTGCGTATCGAGTTGGGGGAGTTAAGCGGGACCGCGGACGTATTCAGGCGCATCGAGGTGCCCGACGACCCGGCGGTGTACGTGGATGAGAAAGCTTTGGATGATGTGCTGGCGGCCTATCGTGCCGGTGACAAGGCGACGGTCACGCTGGTGTCGAACACTCTGCGCAATGCCGACGGCATGGCTGCGAAATCCGACGAATGGTACCGGCAGTTCTATAAGAGCTTCGAGCCGCGCGGCATCTATACGGTGGCGTGTCCGATTCACCCCTTCAAGACCCGCTACTACAATGACTTCGAATGGAGCATGGACGAGCCCTGGAAGCTGGTGTGCAAGCACTGCAAGGCCGAGGGGCGCGAATACTACTACTACCCCAATCCGGACTATCCCGACGACGGCAACGGCTGCGAGCCGACCGACGAGGTGTGGCGCCGCACGCACGATGAGGCCTGGAGCAAGGCCCATCGCGGCATCCCGTGGGACCACTGGGACGGCCAGACACACGGGGATTCGGGGGGCGGCAAGTGCTACCACTTCCTGGGCAAGTACTATGTCAACGCCTCTCGGACCCTGATCCACACCCACGCGCCCGAGCTGGCCCTGGCCTACCACTATGCGACAGAGCTCTTCCCGCCTGACAGTGAGCAGCACAAGCAGGCAGAGCTCTATGCCCACAAGGCGAAGGTGATCCTGCTCTGCAACGCCCGCTCGGTGCTCGGAGACGATTACCTGGCCGCGGCAGAGGGAATCACCCCGGAGCAGTTCCAGGCGCGCATGGAGCAGTTCTACCGGCCTTCCGAAGGCGCCAAGTGGGCCTACGAGAAGCTGGCAGGCTTTCGCCCCTTCAACCACACCGACTGCACCTGGGGGGATCCGAGGTGGGAAGATGAAGCAAAGAGGCGATCCTGGGACCTGTTCATCTTCCCCGGCTCGTGGGACTGGAAGGCGGGGATTGCCAGCGATCTGCTTGTGGACATGTGCCGCCTCAGGGTCGCGTTCTCGCAGGATGATGACGATATCAGGCGCATGTGCCAGCGCGCGCTCGTGTCATTCCCCGGTGATCGTGACAAAGTCGCCATGGGGCAGGATCCGCCGGCGTTCTACCTCAAACGCGGCGCTTTCGAGATGGAGATTCACCCATACAACCTCGAAAGCGGAGGCGACAATCTGATTGACTCCACCCAGATTCCGCGGCTGCAGACCGGCCTCTTCCTTCGCGACGACAGTATCATCGAGAACGTGGCGCTGGATGTCTGGTATTTCCACAGGAACTTCCTGTCCCAAGACGGCCTGGGAAGGGAGGGCTCGCCCAACTACTCATCCTATGCAATGCAGACCATGGCGAAGCTGCATGGGATCAAGGGCGATTTCAACAAGGATGCCCCCTACTATGATAAGGCCCTGGGTGGCATCAACATGTACAAGACCGAGGCGTTTCGCAGCGTAGCTCCGAAGATGATGTACTATGTCACAGAAGATGACTACTACATGGCCTGGGAAGACTCGTGCTATCTGGGCACACGCGGCACCGACAAGCTGAACTTGCTGGAGAAATACGGAGGCGGCGTTCCGGAAAAGCACCACAAGTACCTCAGTTTCGGCACGACCGCCGCAGGCGAGGTCGGCGTCACCTTTGACCGCTCGCAACTGCTTCCGCCGATGCTCCTGCACGACCGGCGCAAGGCAATCCTGCGCGCAGGACGAGTTGAGACGCCCACCGTCGTGTCGCTCGACTACACGCCGATAACGGGTCACTACCATTGGCCCGTTCAGCACTTGATGGTTCATGCCTGCGGGCAGGAGCTGGCCTCCGACCTGGGCTATCTGGGCTCGGCGCACTGGCTGCAGCGCTGGATCCCGTCGTTCCCGGCGCATAACAGCCTGACCCTTCGCACCGCGAATGGCGACCCCAATCCCACAGGTAAGCTTCGCGGCGATCTGCGCCGCCACTTCATCATCACGCCGTCTTGCCAGGTAATGGACACTGCTGAATATGACGAGGCTGACTGGCGAGCGTTCGAAAACGGTCAAACCGGCGAGATGAGCCGCCTGGTGCTCCTGATGGTGCCGTCCAAGGATCATCAATACGTCGTTGACATCGTGCGCGGACGTGGCGGCGACGCCCACGACTTCTACTTCCATTGTCACGGGCTGGGTTTTGAGACCAGCGGCATCAAGCC
Source organism: uncultured Armatimonadia bacterium (assembly GCA_964549395.1). GTDB lineage: Bacteria > Armatimonadota > Zipacnadia > Zipacnadales > UBA11051 > UBA11051. Next base: position 16,892 of record CAZJVY010000068.1, read on the forward strand.
GGTGCCGGTCGCCGACCAGGAGCAGAGTCTCTACGACTACAGCGGCTGGACATTCGAGTGTCCCGACAACTGGGGCGCTAAGTGCTTCAACAAGATCTCGACCGCGAAATCCGCAGGCCCGTGGCAGGCCACGTGGTCGAGAATTGACGACTACCGTCGGCGGCCGAAGGGCGACCCCCTGATACACGAGGACGTCTTCCTGCGGCTGTGGATGCTCGACGAGCTCGGCAGCGATCTGATTGTCGGGACCGGCCCCGCGCAGCGACACTTCAGGAACGAGGATTTCGGGCGCGAGATGAGAATTGTCTGTGTGCGCCGCCCCAATACGGAACACATTGACACCTTCGCCTCGATCATCGAGCCGTACCAGGGCGCCCCGTTCGTGAAGAGCGTCCGGCGTCTGGACATCGGTGCAGACAATGAGTACTCGCTTGCCCTGGCCGTGGAGACGGTCCACGGGACGGATTACGTAATCACATACGGCGGCAGGGGCGATCCCCCTGAGGTGACAGTCAAGGACGGCCCCCATACCATCGCCACCGATGCCGACCTGGCGGTCGTCTCATATCCGACCGGGGGCCGCCCCAACATGTTGATCAGCGCGGGCAGCTACCTGACTGCCGACGGGTCCACAATCAGCCTAAAAGGGCCGGCACAGTGGCAGGGACGCCTGCTTGACTTCAATGACGCCGATGATACCCTGGTCATCGAGAGCGACCAGCAACTGCCGCCCGGTCATGTGCTGGCAGGACAGACGATGATCGTTCAGCATGACAAGGACCGCTCCACCTTTACCGTAGCGGGCCTGGAGAAGCTGGGCGCGGGCCGCTACCTGGTGCGGCTCGACGACGATCCGCACCTGATGAATAACTGGCTGCTCGTGAAGCGAGTGGGGCCGGATGGGATCACCATCGAACCCCCACCCGTGCTCGACAGCGGCCCCTCGTACAACGTCTACGGCGGCAAACCCGGCAGCATGCGACTGCTCGGGCCTCTGCGCAAGTTCAACTACACCTCCATCTACAACGAATGGGGCGCGTACATGTACGATCTACAGAGCGTTGTCACCGATGACTATGCAGGCGTCGAGCCAGGTCAGGAGATCGGCATCACCCGCCTCCAGAAGGGCAAAGACACGGTCTTCATCACCAATTTCGCGTATCTAGGCCAGGGAGAGTTCTAGCGCCCGCCGCAGCCGCACGAGCGACGAAACGTCAGCACCATTCAGGAGGTCACACCATGCCTGACCGCATCAGACTGTGGCTCACACTGCTTGCGGCCCTGTTCGTGCTTGCGGCCGTGGCGTCGGCTGGCGAGGACCTTTCGCGCAACGGCGACTGCGAACAGGTCAAAGACGCCAAGCCCGTGGGCTGGGCGCCCTACAGTTCTCTGAGGGAATGGGGTTCGCTGGAGGATGGCTACAAAGGCAAATGCGTGTACTTCGTCCCCGAAGGCTTCAAGCCCATAGACTCCGGCGACCGCAAGGGAGAGAACTACATCAACTGCGGCCTTGTGCAGGGCAGTGAGGGCGGCTATACCGGCGCCCAGGCGCTGGTTCATACGCCCTCTGAGCAGAGCAGGTACTTCAAGCGCGGCAGCTCGGATGCCTACAAAGTCAGCTTCTGGATAAAGGGCGAGTGCAACAAGATAAACGTGTTGCTCCAGGGATGGACAACTGAGCAGGCAAGGTCGGAGGACCGTGCTGGCAGCGGACTGATTAGTCGCATCGGCGAACATGATGAATGGACATACTACGAGGCGGTAGCCGCACCACAGGCCGGAGTCAAGAAAATCGCCATCGTGTTTCAGGTCTGGGGCTATGAGAACGATGGCCTTAAGCTCGGGAAAGTTTGCATTGACGAACTGAGAATTGAGAGGGTAAAGGGAGTGACGGCTGACAGTCTTCGGCGCATTCAGATACCCGATGATCCGGCGGTCTATGTGGGCGATACGCTACTCGAAGAGGTCCTGCAAGCCTACCGTGCAGGCGAGCAGGTGGCCATATCGAAGGTCAACGCCGCCTTGAAACAGGCGGACAAGTGGGCCGAAATGCCGGACGAGTGGTATCGGCAATTCTACGCCGATTTCGAGCCGCGTGGCATCTATTCGGTAGCCTGCCCGATCCACCCCTTCAAGACCCGTTACTACAATGACTTCTCGTGGAGTATCGAAGAGCCGTGGAAGCTGGTCTGCAAGCATTGTCAGGCCGAGGGCCGCAAGTACTGCTACTACCCCAACCCGAATTATCCCGACGACGGCAGCGGGTGTGCGCCGACTGACGAGGTGTGGGCGCGTGACCATGACGCGGCCTGGAGCAAGGCCCACCGAGGCATCCCGCACGACCACTGGGACGGCTCAAGTCACGGCTATATCGAGAGCCGACGGTATTACTTCAGGGGCAAGTACTATGCCAATGCAATGCGGCGCTTGGAGGGACAGATTGGGCCGGATCTGGCTCTGGCTTGGCACTACGCGACCGAGCTGTTCCCTGCCGACAGCGAGCAGCACAAGCAGGCGGCGCTGTACGCGCACAAGGCCAAGGTCATACTGCTGTGCAGTGCGCGGGCCTACCTAGGTGACGATTACCTCGCGGCCACTGAGGGCATCACGCCGCAGCAGTTCCAGAAGCGGATGTGCGAATTCTATCAGGCATCCGACGGAAAGCAGTGGACGTACGAAAAGCTGAGCGGCTTTCGGCCGTTTGATCTCTACGACAACGCCACTGGCGACCCGGTGTGGGAGGGCGTCTCACTGCGGGATCCGCGTATCTATCCTGGCACATGGAACTGGCGTGCAAACATCGCCGGTGACCTGTTGGAGCTATGCTGCCGGCTGCGTGCATCTTTCAGTGACACTGAGGAGGACATCCGCCGCATCTGCCAGCGTCCTCTGGTCTCCTTCGCGGAGGATCGCGAGAAGGTGGCGATGGGGCAGGACCCGGCCGCATTCTATCTCAAGCGCGGCGTCTTCGAAGTGGAGATGCACCCATTCAATCTCGACAGCGGCGGCGACAACCTGTTGTCCGCGACCATATTGCCCAGAATTCGTGCCGGGCTTTTCCTGCGCGACAGTGAGATCATTGAGAATGTTGCCCTGGACATCACCTACTTCTGGCGCAACTACTTCTCGCAGGACGGCCTGGGCCACGAAGGTTCACCCACCTACTCAGCCTACGGCGTTGCCTCTCTGGGCGATAAGCTGTTCGGCCTCAAAGGCGATTTCAACAAGAACGCCCCGTACTACGATGCGGAACATGACACGATCAACCTCAACA
>CAZJVY010000069.1:0-19645 GCA_964549395.1 uncultured Armatimonadia bacterium
TGATGGCCAGATCGTTGAGCCCGGCAGTCCGCTGGTTGCCCGGACCTTTCTCGATATCAAGCTGATTGCGCCCGTCGGCGATAACATACTCGGCCCTGGCGATGTTGTTCTGCTCGTCCGCCTCCTCAATCGCGTTGTCCGGGTCCACCACCACGAGCATCTGCTTGCGTCCGAGGCCGGTGTAAACCCTGGTATTGGTCGGCCTTTTCTTGGAGTCGAAGGAGAGATTGGGGGGCTGTACGCCCTGCTGGTAAGCGGATTCGTACACGACATCGGGCAGATAGAACTTGCGCTTTTCCCCGCGCTTGAATAGCGGCTGGCGGTGGTTGCTCTCGTCCGGCACTCGCACGCGCATGACCGCTCCGTCAATGTTGGCTTCGAACCACAGGTCTCCATAGAACTCGGCGCCCTGGTTTGCTATCTCGATCTGCGGCTCCACAGTGCTGTGCTGCCATGCGAAGGTGAGGCGGTCCTGTCCGTTGGGGTTGGGCTTGAGGATGGTGGCGACAAAGTCCGGAGCCGGCCCCTCGCGGTCCATCTGCGTGGTGCCGCCGCCAGTGACCTCCGGGCCGCTGGTGGCCGTGCCCCCGCCTGTTACAGTGGCGTAGTAGAGACGCTTGCGATTGGCGGGTTGCTCTCCGCGCTTAGTCGCTACCATCGCGATGTGGGCGGTGCCCTGAGGGTCAATGCACATGTTCGTGTGCCCCATGGGCACGCTCTTAAACACCGATGCTTCCGTGTCCGTGCCGGGTCGCAGGATCGGGATTTGCGGACCCGGGCCGGCGCCGGACAGCCAATGGAATGTCAGCACGGGTTCGCTGGGGTCATAGGCGCACACCAGCAGGCCGACGCCGCCACGGCCGTTTGAGACGAGACAATGGTCTATGTGGCCTACTCTCTCCGGAAGGGGTATGTCCGCCGTCCGCCACTGGCCCTCACTGGTAGCGCCGATAGGTGCCCACCCCACATAGAGATGCTTCTTTGACTCCCACGCGGCGAAAACAAGCTGGTGCGGCCAATCAAGCGCAAGCTCCAGCTCCACTGCGCCTGAACCCAGAACTGAGGTCCATGACTTCGGGTCGCTTGTAGGGGTACTTACCCAGTTGCTGTCAACCAGTGGGTCGGCGCTGGCCGGTAGCGAGGTAACGAGAGGGTTATAGCGTTTGATGCCGAGCAGGTGAATCGCGCCGGATGGATTCGCATAGATGGGGGGGATGCTCCGCTGGGCGATTTCCGGCAGCAGCTTTGCAGTCTGCCACTGCCCATTCACCTTCTGCATGTACTCGAAGCGCGTGTGAGACCACACGACTATCGGTTCGCCTGTGGGCTTAAGAGCAATTCCGGCAGCGGACAGGCCGCCAGTGGAGGTCCTGGGGGGCACTGTCTCAGGGGCGGACCAGACGCCGTTCTGCCAGTGCCAGTAGAAGATGGTGCCGTAGTGAGTTCCCACCAGATGAAATCCCTGGCCGCTCGCGCCGCCGACCAACCCGCGCAGCGTCAAGCTGCTTGGATACGCGGAGAGCTGCGGAATCGGGATCGCTGCATGTTGCCAGGTATCCCCGATGCGGAGCGCGCTGTAGGGCAGGATCTTGCCGTCCGCCCCCTTGAACTTGTAGGCAACCATGATCCGGCCGGCAGCATCAATCGCTATCTGGGGGGGCTGACTGCCTACAGGCACGGCTTCACCATCGGGGGGGCTGACGATGCTGAAGACCGACGCGATCGCCTGCGCGTGCACCGGCAGCGACGCCATTACGAGAACGGCGACCAACCCAGCAACCTGCACCAACCACTTCATGCTCACTCACCTCTCGCGGGCGTCCGCCCGCAGGCCGACACGGCGCTCCGCCATGTCGCTCGTGGCACATGTCACGGATAGTCTGAGGCTGACGGCCCTCCTGACGCGCGTTTTCAAGGCACGCCGCTGCACGAGAGTCCGGCCGGAGTTGCAGGCAAGTCTGGCTCTCAAAGTCCTCTTCAGAGGTCTACATGGCATTCCCAGAGGTAGCCCGAGCGGTCCGGGTTGTCGGTTTCGGCCACGTAGAAAACGTTGCGCTCGTCCACGGTAATGTCGTGAGTGCGATAGCACGTTTCGTCCAGATCGGGATCGTACATTGGGCCGAGATTGCGGAAAGCTCCGCTCTCGCGGTCATAGCAGAACAACTGCCCGGCGCCCTCGTCGCCTCCGCAGCCGTATATCAAACCGTCCTTGCCGATGAGGAGGCCGGGCATACGGCGCGACTCATAGGCCTTGCCCAGATACGTGCAGTCACCCGTGTTGGGGTCCAGGCGTGTCAGCTCGCCTAGAGTCGAGCCGATGTAAAGATAGCCGTCGCCACCGTTGATCATGCAATCCACCGGCCCCGCGCCCGGGTACATGATATCCCTGCCCGCGGGTCCGTTGGGGATGCTGTGGTCGAACCAGGTAATCTGGTCACTGTCCGGGTCATAGCAGAACAGGTTGTGCAGCCGCCAGTCCCAGGTGCCCCAGAAACGGCCCCTATCGTCAAGTGCGGAGATATGGGTGATCGAGCCGACGAACTCGAAGTCGGTGACTTCATCACTGTCTATGTCGTACTTGAAGAACTTGAAGACAGGGTAGGTCAGACCATAGATCAGTCGCCGCCCGGTATCGAAGGTAATGGTCTGTATGTAGTCATACTGCACGGGGGTGCACAACACCCGGTACTCGCCGGTATCGGGCCTGTAGGTGAAGATCTTGCCGCCGGGGGCTTGCAGGCGCTGCGTGACATTGTGCAGGCAGGCTGTAGCGCCGTAGATGGTGCCATCGGTGTCGAATTCCAGAGAGCGATGGATCTTGACATCAAACTGCTCACCGACGTCGGCCCAGCCCAGACTCGTCCACTCCAGCGTCCGGGTGTTGAACTTGTAGAAGATGTCAGCATCATAGGCGGTGATGCCGCAGTACAGGGTGGCGTCGGCTTCGCTATAGAGCAGGCAGGTGAAGGCGACATAGTTGCGTCGGCGGTCCTCGTCCACTCCCTCCCTGCCGAATTCGTCCGTGTCGGCCTTCTTACGCACCTTGTAGTCGCGCAGGATGTGCGCCTTGCATCTCACTGGCATAGTCTGCTCCCTCCAGCCGCTAGGGCCTCAATCAGGCTTGCCGTCTCGACGTCTTCGCGATCGTCTGCGGTGATATTCACAGCACGCCTCGCGAACACCTCCTACCGGCGGCACACAAAAGACGAATGCCGCTTCGCAGCGGCATTCCACATCTCAGGCTCAACTTGGTTTACCATCCTCGTACAGATGTCCAGGTCACTCGCCGTCACCGGGATTCCACAAACTGAACAGGCGCTTGATGAGCTCGTATTTCGGCGTTCCGGGGGCCTGGTGGCAGTAGACGTGGACTCCGTCTGCATGCTCGTGGCCGCAGTTCATGACCTGCTCGCAGTACTCCGGGGTCGTTTGCCCTAGGCGGGAGTGCCCGGTGGCGTAGAACCCCAGGATGATTGCCATGTCCGGTCCCACTATCTGGCGGACCTTGGCGATTTCCTCCTCGCAGAGGCTGGGGTCAGTCAGATTCGCGCCGGCCGACTCGTGACGATAGTAGAACAGCAAGCCATCCAGCAGGTCGCTGTAATTCTCGGCCAGGTAGTCAGTCACCTTTGGGAAGTAGGTGCAGGGCGCGAAGGCTAGCTTGGGGTTCTCTGCGTGTGCGGCGTCCATCATCTCGCCGAGGTACTCGGTGGTGTAGAAATTCAGGTTGTGGGTGAAGTCGTCAATGCTCCACGCCACGAGATTCGGATACTCGGCACTCAAGTGGCCGATGGCCGTCGCCCACGCGACATAATCGAGGCCGAAGGGCTCCGATTTCGTGGTCTTCGCCTCCGATGGCGGCACGAGGGACACCCAGACCTTCAGATTGCTGTCCTTGGTGGCCTCAAGGAACGCTCCCAAATCGTCCCAGTCAGTGTCTCTGTGCCAGACCAGGAAGTCGTAGGTGTTGCAGTGGAGTTCCTCAAGCTCACCGACCAGTCGCGGGATGTCCACCCTTCGCTCAGCATTCCGTGGCTCGCCGTCATAGGTCGCGAGTGTGCCGCGGATCGCAGCGCGACGCAGCTCCTGGGCCTCGTCGGCCATCGCGGTCACGGCCGCTATTACAATCAAGAGCAGCAGAATCGCAAACGTTCGCAACATGGTGAGTTCTCCTCTCGCACAATTCAGTGTCAACTGGAAATGCCGTCTCAGAGCTTTCACTCCACGCCGAAGATTTCGGCGGCCGTGCCCCAGTAGACACGCTGTTTCTGCTCATCGGTGACGCCCATCAGGTCGAGGATCTCCTCGTAGCGGTCAATGAGCACTTGCGGCGGATGGGTGTCAGAGGCCCAGACCAGCCGTTCCAGCATCCTCTGCCATACTTCCTCGCCCTGGCGCAGGAAGTGCTCCTTGAGCCAGTGCTTGTCCACGCGCAACAGGGCGCCGCCGGTCAGGTCCCAGTAGATGTTCTTCCACGCGGCGATGATGGCGCATGCCTCCTCGACCCACGGGAAGCCCAGATGTGGCATGAGTATCTTGAGGTCCGGGAAGCTGTACGCGACCGCGTCCAGGCAAACGGGCCGCTGATAGCGCGCGGAGGTATGGTGCCCGGCCGAGTGCCTTAGCGGGCCCAAAATGCCACAGTGGAAATTCATCGGCATCCCCAGGGCTTCGGCACGCGCGTACACGGGCCACAGGCTTTGGTCATCGTAGGAAGTAGCGGGGACTATGACCTTCAACGCCTCGAAGCCCAGCGCATACAGCTCGTCAACCTTCTGAGGCCCATCGAGTCCCAGGCGCACGTAGCCGAAGCCGATCATCATGTCGGGGTAGAGCTGCTTGGCCCGCAGCACTCCCTCGTTGTCGTACTGGTTGAAGAGCGGCCCGCAGGTGGACATGCCCACCTTCTCAACCCCGGCTTCTCTGGCCTGAGCGATGTACTGCTCAAGCTCTCCCTCACAAATGTGGTAGTGCCGGTGGATGTCGAAATATCGCATTTGCTGCCTCCCGACGTCCATGGTATGGGGCGTGTTCTTCGGTGCGCTGCGGCATCCTTACTGGCCCGCGGCAGGCTCCGCGGGTGCAGGCGGCCCGAACGTCACATAACGCTCGATCTTCGCCTTGTCCATCAGCTCGCGCTTCTTGTCTGTGACCAGATGCGCCACCCGGTCGCGCTCGAGGGCACGCTGGATGCTATCTGCCACATCCTCGAAGGGTGGTATCCCGGATGGCTGGAACTCCAGGCGCTTGAGGATGTGATAGCCCATCTTGGTCTGTATGACGGGGCTGATTTCGCCGTCCCTGGTGAGCGCGAAGGCCGCCTGCTGAAACGGGTCTTCGCCGGGCACGATGTAGCCGAACTCACCCCCGATGTCCTTGGTCCACGGGTCCAGGGAGTTCTCCTTCGCGGCCTGTTCGAAAGCGATCTTGCCATCCACGATCTGGCTGCGGAGCTCTTCCGCCTTCGCCTTGTCTGACACGCAGATGTGCGCGATCTTGACTTTATCCGGCTGGCGGAGCTTCTCGCGGTTGCGGGTATAGTAATCAACGACCATCTGGTGCGTGACATTGACGTTCGGCGCAACCATCTTCTCCAGCAGGATGGTCAGATAGATGCTCTGACGGAAGAAATCCGCCGTCATCTGGTTCATCTGCAGCCATGTAGCGAAGTTGATGCCGGTAACCGGCGCCTTCAGCTCCACCTGTCGCTCGGCCGCCACACAGCGGGCGTCGAGTTCGTCCTTGTTCACGGTAAGGCCGGCCTTCGCAGCCGCCTGTTCGATGACCCTGGCGATGATCATGCCATCAAGTACTTGCTCTCCCACGCGCGCCAGAGATGCCTGCACGACATCTTTGTACGCAATCGCCTCCCCGTTCACCGATGCGGCGTTCTGTGGTGTGTCTCCCTGGCTCCAGGCGGCTGTAGAGAGTAGCAACACCAGGATTAGCGTTGCGGAGAGCACTCTAGCTCGCTTCATCATTCTGCTCCTTGGTTGTCTTGGGTCGGTCGGCTGCAGTCGCCCGACCGGGCTCGGGCCGACCGATGGTCACCCATACCTTGTTGCTTTCCTCCGATACCTGCGTACCCAGCTCGCCGGATAGCTTTGTGAGGCGGTCAGCGATCTTCCTCGCCCGTTCGGAATCGGGGTAGATCGGTCCCATGCGGCTGCGGGGTATCCAGATCGGCTTGGCAAAGATGCTCCAGCCGAAGTTCTCACTGTATGTCAGATTGAAGATCGCACTCTCCATCCGTTCGCCCTCGCGCTGGTCGAAGACGAAGTTGCCCATCGAGTACAGTATGGGGCAGCCCTTGTAGACCTCTACTCCCTGCAGCGTGTGCGGATGGTGGCCCAGGACGAGGTCAACGCCGTTGTCCACCAGGAAATGGGCCAGTTTCTTCTGCCTTTCGTTCGGCCTGCTCTGGTACTCGTCACCCCAGTGCACCGACACGAAGAGGAAATCACATTCGGCTTTGGCAACGGCGAGCTGCTTTGCCAACTCGCCATAGTCGCCCACCTTCGCGTATGAGCCATGCTCGAAGGTCAAATCGGTGTAAGCCATGAAACCCAAGGTGTAGCCGTTCACGGCGAAATAGGCCGGTCTCCAGGCCTGATCCCGCTCAGCCGGACGCCGACAGCCGCAGTAGGCCACGCCGTAGCGCTCCAGTGTGTCGAGGGTCTGCTCGACGCCCTCCTGGCCGGCATTCAGGCTGTGGTTGTTGGCGAGAGAGACGACGTCGAAGCCGCCGTCAACCAGCACGCGTGCAGTGGACGGTGGTGCGCGGAAGATGAGGTACTTGCTGGGTGAATGCGCACCCCTATCGGACAGCGGGCACTCCAGGTTGGCAAATGAGATATCCGCAGACCGCGTCAGATCGCGCACCTTAGCCAATATGCTCTCATAGCCGTTTGCCTGGATGGCGCGCCAGACGTTGCGGTCGAGCATGATGTCCCCGACGGCGACCATCGTGAAGCTGCGCTTCGGCGGCGGCTTGAGGACCTCGGGAGCCGGTGTCTGGACATCGCCAACGGCGCCGGCGGATTGCTGGCGGCAACCGAGGCCGACCAGCAATGCCAGCATTGCCGCTATTGCGGCGATGAGCAATACGTTTCGGTTGGCTGTTCTCATATCGCGCTACCTATGGGCGAACATGGCGGTATCAGCGGGCACGTGAGATCCGGTGTCGCCCATGCCAATAGAGTGTGCCCCGCGCATAATCATACTACATGCTTCACAGGAGCACCAATAGTGCAGAGGCGGACTTGCGGGTGTCGGCCGCCTTTGGATCGGTGAGCGGCTCCATCAAAGGCAAGAGGCCGATGCCTGCCATGCCGGCCTGATTATAGGGAATTGGTGTCGAACTGTAAACGGCGCACGGCTCAGTTGACAGCGTTTCCGACCCGTTACTATAATCTGTCTAGTCGGGCGCGAACAAGGTTGGCAATCCTGCCCGACGGGGCTTCCCCCTCACGATGAGGGATGCCTCAGCCCGACATACGCCGACACGCATTCACCACAGAGCCAAGGACCTGACAAACCTTCATGTTACGCGAACGCGTTTGGTTCGCAGCGGCGGCAGTGAGCCTCGCCCTGGTCTGTCAACTGGGCGTTGAGGCGGCGAGTGCTCTGGGCCCTTGCGAACCGGAGATGGGCTGCTACATCGGCGCCTACATCGAGTTGGACAGCAACACGCGCGGCAATGTTCAATCCTTCCAGCAGCTCGTCGGCAAACACCATGCGACCTTCTTCCGCTACGTGGGCTATGGTCAGCCATTCCCCTTCCGGTGGGTTAGCGATTTGAGGGCGACCGGCATTGTGCCGCACATCGCATGGGAGCCGAACCACGGTCTCAGCCCGGTGCAGGATGATGAGTACTTGCGGGGCTGGGCGGAGGCGGCCAGGCATGCCGGCGTCCCAGTTTTTCTCCGCTATGCCTCAGAGATGAACGGCACCTGGCAGGCATACTCGGGCAACCCCGCCGAGTATGTAGAGAAGTGGCGCTTGGTGTACCGGGTGATGAAAGAGATTGCGCCCAATGTGGTCATGATATGGTGTCCCTTCGCGACCCCGCGTTCGAACATCGCCAGCTACTACCCAGGCGACGACTACGTTGACTGGGTAGGCGTGAACATCTATAGCGTAGTGCATCAGGACGGGGATTTGGCCAAGCCGCCCAGCGAGGACCCGGTTGCCCTGCTGAAGTACGTTTATGATCTGTACGCCGACCGCAAGCCGATAGCGATCTGCGAGTACGGTGCGACGCACTACTGCCGGGCCGAACAGAGGGATGTCACTGACTTCGCCATAAAGCAGATGTCGCGCCTCTATTCTGCATTGGTGCGTGATTTTCCGCGCGTACGCATGATCAACTGGTTCTCGGTGAATGCGGTGGCGGACAATTTGGCCGACAACAACTACTCGCTGACCGATAACCCGCGGGTGCTGGACGTGTATCGGAGCCTGACGGCCGACCCCCACTTCCTTTCGTCCGTAGAGGCAGACAGCGGGACACGAGTGGCCATGCAGCGCCCAGATGGGCCGACTCCGATCAGCCCGGCGCCGATGCGACCGACTCCGGTCGCCGTGCCGGCTGAGACCAGTTGCCCTCTGGCTGCCGCAGACATCGCGCCTCTGGGCTGCAAGGAAGTGTGGGTGGCGGTGCTGGGCGCGCCGCCACGTGCGGTGAGGGGAACGGTGGAAGTCGTCGTGAACCTGCCGGCCGACATGAAAGCCGCAACGGTGAACTTCTATATAGACGGCCAGTTCCGCTGTATCACCAATGTGGCTCCCTACCGCTACCTCTGGGATGCGCAGCAATGGAAGGCCGGAGAGCATACCATAGAAATCGAGGCAACGGACGACCTGGGCCGCGTTCTCGCCCGCAAACAGGTTTGCGCCGTCGTTACGCAGGAGTCTGACCAATAGACGGCGAAATTCCTAGGTACGCGATATTCCGCATCATAGGCCAACGCTTCATTGCCCGCGGATCAGGAGGGCGCAACAGATGAACACACGGTGCCGAGGCTTCACGCTTATAGAGCTATTGGTCGTCATTGCGATCATCGCCATACTGGCGGCGATTCTATTCCCCACGTTCGCCAAGGCGCGGGAACGCGCGCGGGTGGCGAGCTGCATCAGCAACCTCAAGCAGCTTGGCACAGCGGCGTCCATGTACTCGACGGATTACGACGGGCTGTTGAGCATCGGGGAGGAGCCGTCCTCACCAGGCACAGACGACGGGATGTGGTACTGGCGCTGGTACGCGTATGTCACCAACACCCAGGTCTATGTCTGCCCCTCAGGCTCGCAACTGACCGACGACCAGGATGAGGAGATTCTAGTACGCTTCCCAACCAACGAAGAGGGCCCGATCAGTTACGCCACGATCTGCGAGACCTGCTTCCCGGACCAGATGTGTGTGCCCGGGCAGGTAATGAGGCCTGCCAACACCATGTTATTGAGCGAGAATCCGTGGTCGGCGATGCGCACATGCCCCAAGTCTCATGATGGCTACAGGGATCACAGGCCGTTGGTTGACATGGGGCAATACTACAAGGATTTCCCATGGCACGAGCCGGTCATCAACATTTGCTTCATGGACGGACATGCCAAGAGCATTCAGTGGGACCAGACCGCCGGCGGGTCGGAGGACCCGCTATTCCTGTACCACTGAGCGGCCGTCACGCCGGAGGGCAGCCGCAGAGGTTCGCAGCAGCCAAATGGTCGCCGCAGACGGTGAGCCTGGCACTCACATGGCGGCGGCCTTTGCATAAGTGCATGAGAGACGCCACCGAGCAAGCGTCAGGCGTGCGACGGCATGAACTCACGGAGTGTGACCTGCGGCCATGGCGAGTCTGAAGCTGGTGGACCTCACCAAACGTTACGGTGAGGTCATCGCACTGGACAACGTAAGCCTTGAGGTCGCCGACCGCGAGTTCCTGGTGCTGGTGGGACCCTCCGGCTGCGGGAAGACCACCTGCCTGCGCCTCATCGCCGGCCTTGATGAGCCGACATGCGGGGACGTGTGGATCGGCGACCGGCTAGTCAACAACCTGTCGTCGAAGGACCGCGACATTGCGATGGTTTTCCAGAGCTACGCTCTGTACCCGCACATGAATGTCTTTGACAACATGGCATTTGGGCTGAAGCTGCGGGGTCTGGACAAGAATGAGATCGCCGAGAAGGTGCAGGCCGCCGCCGAGAAGCTGGGGCTGGAGGCTTTGCTCGGCCGCCGTCCTGCGGCGCTCTCCGGCGGCCAGAGGCAGCGGGTGGCACTGGGACGCGCCGTGGTGCGCGAACCGGCCTGCTTTCTGATGGACGAGCCCCTATCCAACCTCGATGCCAGGCTGCGCGTCCAGACGCGTGCCGAGTTGATCAAGCTGCACCGGCGTCTCGGGATCACCACGATCTACGTCACTCACGATCAGGTCGAGGCGATGACGATGGGGGACAGGATCGCGGTCATGCACGAGGGCCACATCCAGCAGTGCGACACGCCGCTGGGACTCTACGGCAAGCCGGTCAACCGGTTCGTCGCCGGCTTTATCGGCAGCCCCTCGATGAACTTCCTGAATGGTGAGATCCGTGATGTCAGCGGGGGATTGCGCGTCGCGGGCAACGGCTACGACGTGAAAGCGGATGCCTCACACTATGAGCGCCTGCGAGAGTACGCCGGGCGGCAGGTCATTTTCGGCATTCGTCCGACCGACATCCATGACAGAGCCTCGTCGAGGGCAGGAGCACAGATTGCGGGCGATTACCTGCACGCCGTGGTAGAGGTGGTCGAGCCGATGGGCGCCGAGACGGTAGTGTACCTGAATCTGCAGGGGCAGAACCTGATCGCCAGCCTGGACAGCTCGACACCGGCGGCTGAAGGCCGGGAACTCGACATCCGCTTTGACATGTCTAGAGCCCATTACTTCGATAGGGACACTGACTTGAGCATCCTGTAGCGCCGCGCCCTCGGTGGAGCGAATTGGGGACGATGCCGCGCGGCCGGGTGGTAGTGATGGCTGCGTCGAAGAGCCTGAGCGTGATGGAACACCTCGAGGAGTTGCGTGCGGGGCTCCTGCGTTCATTGGTGTATGTCACGGTCGGCACTTCGGTGTCGTGGGCGTTTCGCAACGAGTTGATGAGGTGGCTGGAATACCCGGCGCGCGAGGGTGCACGGCGGGCCGGGTTGGCGGATTTCAGCTTCCATATCTTCGAGCCGGCCGGCGGGATCATGATGATGATCCAGGTAGCCGTGCTGGGTGGGGTTGTGCTGGCATTCGCGGGCATAGCCTACGAAGTATGGAAATTCGTCAGACCGGCTTTGACTCCCGGCGAGCAGCGCTACGTGTACCTCGTACTGCCGGCTGCGGTGCTGCTTTTCGCTGCCGGGATCTGGTTCTGCTACATAGTCACCCCCCGGGCCTTTGGCTTCCTCATAGTGTTCAACACCCAGCTTGGCGTCGAGCCGCAGTTCATCCTCGGCTCATACCTGCGCTTCTTCACACGTTTGCTGCTGGTCTTCGGCCTCGCGTTCGAGACGCCGCTGGTGATGTGGTTCCTCGCCCGCATAGGCCTCGTCAGTAGTGCCGCGATGCGGAGGGGTTGGCGGTGGGCGGTCGTGGTGATCATGGTGATAGCCGCGATGGTCACACCGACCCCGGACCCGTTCAACATGCTACTGCTGGCGGGGCCGATGATGGGCCTATACTTCCTCAGTCTGGGACTGATTCTGTTGGTGGAGATGCCGCGCCGCAGGGATAAGCGCAAGGCGATTGACATCGGCGCGCATCTGGAGACGCCCGAGGAACCAGCAGAAACCGAAGCCGACCCGGAATCGGACGCAAGGGCCGATGACAACGACACGGGCAGCGAGAACTAATGGACCTGTGGCGGGTGCTAGGCGAGATAGCGGAGGGCCGCAATTACCGCGGGCAGCTCGAGCACACGGAGATTATCCCTGCGCGCAAGGCCCGGCACGGGGAGCTCAGCCACGAACTGGCCCCGCGCGTTCGGCAGATCCTTGCCGATCTGAACATCGAGCGGCTCTACAGCCACCAGGCCGAGGCCATAGACGCAGCCCTATCAGGCGAGAACACGGCGGTGGTCACCGGCACCGCCAGCGGCAAGACGCTGTGCTACCTGGTGCCGATCGCGCAGAAGCTGGCGGAACGCTCCTCGAGCCGGGCAATGCTCATATACCCGACCAAGGCCCTGGCGCAGGACCAGTTGCGCAAGCTGAGAGACTTCGGCGCCGGCGATGCCTTCACGGCCGTTACCTACGATGGGGACACCCCGCTGGCGACCCGTCGCCAGATCAAGAAGCAAGCCCAGGTAGTGCTGACGAACCCCGACATGCTGCACATAGGAATCCTGCCCTACCACCACACCTGGGCCGGCTTTCTCCGCAATCTTGATTACGTTGTCATAGACGAGGTGCACACCTATCGTGGCGTATTCGGGTCGCACACGGCCAACGTGGTGCGACGGCTGCGGCGGCTGGCTGCTCACTACGGGTCCGATCCGCAGTTCATCTGCTGCTCGGCCACCATCGGCAATCCTCTGCAGCTTGCCCGTGAGCTAACCGATGTGGATTTCCGCCTTGTTGACGAGGACGGCGCACCCGGCGGCCGGCGTATCATTGGGTGGTGGAATCCACCGCTGGCAAATCCGGCCACGGGCCAGCGGCAGAGCCCTAACATGGAGGCCGCCCGTCTGCTGTGCGAGTTGGCCCGCCGGCAAATTCGCAGCATCACGTTCACGCTCGCCCGCAGCACTGCCGAGCTTATCCTGCGCTATGCCCGCGACATGCTGAAGAAGGAGGGCCTCGCGGACAAGGTGATGGCGTACCGCGGAGGTTATCTGCCCGAGCAGCGTCGCGAGATCGAGAGGCAACTGTTCGACGGGGAGCTGCTGGCGGTAACCTCGACGACAGCGCTGGAGTTGGGCGTGGACATCGGGGGCATAGATGCGGTGATCATGGCGGGCTACCCGGGCAGTATTGCGAGCCTGTGGCAGCAGGCGGGCCGTGCCGGACGTGGCGGCGAAGATGCTCTGGCAATACTGATCGCCCTGGGTGGTGGCATCCACCAGTACCTCATGCAGCATCCCGAGTATCTACTGCAGGCCGGTGCCGAGCACGCGGCCTTGGACCCCCGGAACGAGTTCATTCTCGCGTCCCACCTGCTCTGTGCCGCCTACGAGCTACCCATCGAGAGCGCCGACGAGAGGCTGTTTGGTCCGGCCATGGAGGAACTGCTGGAGCTCCTGAGCCAGGAGGGCTTCCTGACGCGCCGCGACAAGTCGTGGTACTGGATACATCCGGAGCTCTATCCGGCGGCGGAAGTGAGCATCAGGTCGATCGCCGGACAGCCATACGAGATAGTGGAGCAGGACAGCAATGCCGTCCTGGGTACCGTTGACGCCGATTCGGCTTTCCGCACGATTCACAGGGGGGCGATTTACCTACACGCCGGCGAGACATACCGGGTTCAGAAGCTGGACCTGGAGGAGCGCCGCGCGACGGTGGCCGCCGTGGACGCAAACTACTACACCCAGCCGATGGTTGCCTCCGAGGTGCGGCCCGCGGAGCCTGACGAAGTCGCTGACGCGGGGGTGGTTGGTGCGCGCTACGGTCCGGTCGGTATCAGCTCGCAGGTCATCGGCTATCGCAAGATCAGCCAGAGGAATGAGAAAGACCTCGGAAATGTGGACCTGGAATTGCCGGCGCAGGAGTTTGAGACTTACGGCTTGTGGTTGAGTGGGACGGACGCGGTCGAGTTCTGCGCGGCTGGCGGCTTCGACCTGCTCGGCAGCCTCCACGGCCTGGAACATGCCACGATTAGCCTCCTGGCCCTGTTTGCCCTATGCGATCAGCGCGACGTGGGCGGCGCGTCGGAGGCGGCCCACACTGACACCGGCCTGCCTACGGTCTTCATCTATGACGGCTATCCGGGTGGTGTAGGGATTGCGCGTGCGGTCTATTTCCGGCTTGCCGAGGTCCTGTCCGCCGTCGCCGAGACTGTTGGTAACTGCCCTTGCGACAGTGGGTGTCCCGGCTGCGTGCAGTCGCCTTTCTGCGGCAGTGCCAACGAGCCCCTGGATAAGAGCGGAGCGGTGGCGCTGGCGAAGCACTGGGCTGAGGCGCTGGGACCATCCGGAGCGAAGGCTGCTGGGGGAGCAGGAAAGCAGTGACCGCGCGCCGAAGGGAGTCCAGCGGGGTGGCTCATGGCAGTTGACCTGCACGTACATTCCACCATATCCGACGGGACTCAGACACCTGAGGAGATAGTCGCGGCAGCGACGCAGCAGGGGCTGCACGCCATCAGCATTACCGACCACGACCATGTGGGGGCCGTGGCGCTGGCGCAACGAGCCGCAGGCGATGGGCTGTTGGTGCTGCCTGGGGTCGAGGTCAGCACGGAGTTGCGTGCCACCGAGGTACACATCCTCGGGTACATGATAGACGTGCAGAATGCGGCGCTGCTGGCGAAGCTGGCCGAAGTGCGAGACAGCAGGGAGTGGCGCGCGCGGGAGATGGTCAAGCGGCTCAACGGCCTGGGGGTTGATGTTAGCTATGAGCAGGTGGCGCAGACCGCCGGCGCTGGCAGCGTCGGGCGACCGCACCTGGCCAGGCTGCTGCACGATCGGGGATTCGTCGTCAGTCAACAGGATGCCTTCCGGCGTTACCTGCGCAAGGGCGGGCCGGCTTACGTGCCGCGCCACAAGCTGGCGCCTGTTGAGGCGCTTGCGCTGATTCGACAGGCCGGCGGAGCCGCGGTGCTGGCGCACCCGGGGCTTTGCAGGGACGATGCCGTGGTCAGAGAAGCGATAGAGACGGGCATTGACGGTGTGGAGGCATACCACACCGATCATACCGACGTTGAGACGGACAGGTACTTGCACATGGCTGCGGAATACGGTTTGCTGGTGACCGGCGGCACTGACAGTCACGGCCCGGAGGGACCGATACCCGTGGAGATCGGCAGCGTAGATGTGCCGGACAGAGCCGCCGCCGCGCTGGTGGCCTGGGCAAGGCAGAACACCGTAGCATGAGCGATCTTACCCACATGCGGGCACACTATCGCGAACAGGTGAGATTATGGAGACTATCGTCCAAGTGGCCTCACAGGACCCTGATGTCACCATCTTGAGCATTGAGGGAGATGCGGATGACCATTCGCGGGACCTGCACCGTCTCGAGCCGCTGCTGAACAGCGTGCTTGCGTCAAAGACCAAGTATCTGGCTGTGAACCTGTCAGGTCTGGTTTCGGTCGGTTGCGAGGCGTTGGCGAAGCTCATGTGGGCTGCCATGCTACTTCGCGCCGATGGCGGCGACATGGCACTGACCGAGGCGAATGCGGAAGTGGCGGCAACTCTCAAGAAGCTGGGCGTGGACCGCATGATTGACCACTATCCCACGCAGGATGAAGCCGTTGCCGCTGTCCGCGGGCGTTCGCAGGGCTGACCCGCAATACCACAGCGCCAGCGGCTCAGGAAGAAAGGGCACGATCAGCCTGGACAAGCGTACGGTAGTGTGTTTTGGCGACTCGGTGACACAGGGCGTCCCGCATGTCCCACCGGGGGATACGTTCCCGGCCGTCCTGGAGCGCCGGCTGAACCAGCACCTTAACATACGTGCGGCACCGGTGGTTGTCGTCAATGCTGGGGCCGGCGGCGAGAATACGGCTGAGGGTCTGGCACGCTTTGACACTGATGTGGCTGCACACAACCCCTGCCTGGTGATCGTGGAATTCGGCCTCAATGATCTGCGTCCCGAGCCGGGGAAGCTCATCGAGCGCGACGACTTCGCCGCCAATCTGCATCGCATCTATGGCCGCTGCAGGGAACTGGGCGCAGATGTGGTCTTCACGACGCCCAACCCCGTCATTGACCGCCTGCACGGCTCGTGGGGAACCGGTGCCTACGATCAGTATGGCGGCTGCAACGGTGCAGTCAGCGCCTACGCCGAAGTTGTGCGGACAGCCGCCTACAACAGCAGCGCGACACTGTGCGACATCTACGCCGCATTCGTGGAAATCGCGATTGAGAAGCAGTTCAGAGGGGAATGCTATAACTACGGAGACCTGACCTGTCTGGCTGACTACATCAGCAGGAACGACGGGGTTCACCCGACAATAGCCGGCCAGGAAGTCATAGCGCAGGAGCTTTACAAGGTCATATTGCTGTACGAGTTGCTCTAAGGCCACGGAAGACGAGCGCTCGGTTGACAATCGATTCGCATGAGGGATATAATTCCACTGTGTTGGCAAGCCTTGCCGGACCGCACGTAACCTTGTCAGAGGTGGGTTGCATAATAGGCTAATGCGCAACGAACGGCGAACAGGCCAACAGGCTGAAGGACTGAGTGTCGCGGCGGCGCTGAGGTCGCAGCAGGACCTTTCGCACGTTCGTGATGGCGAACTGGTTCGTGGCGCGCAGCAGGGGCTGGATCAGGCCTTTTCCGCCATTGTTGACAGGTACCATGCCAGTGTGTATGCCCTGGTGTATCGGATATGCGGGCCCAGAGAGGCGGAGGACCTGACACAGGAGGTCTTCCTGCGCGCGATGAGTCGCCTGCAGAAGTTCGAGTTCCGGAATGAGGCATCTCTGCGCACGTGGCTGTATCGGATCGCGATGAACGCCAGCATCAATGAGCTGCGCAAGGCGAAGCGCCGCCGCCAGCTTGAGGGACTATCGCTGGACGCGCTGGTACATACTGACGACGGGCAAGTGCAGCGCAACCTGCCGGACTTCTCGCAAATGCCCCACAGGATTGCCGAGCGCGACGAGACTAGAGAGCTGGTGCATGCGATCATCCGGGAGTTGCCCTCCAAGCATCAGCAGGTCCTGGTGCTGATAGACCTGGAGGGCATGGGATACGAGGAGGCCGCGGCGGTCATCCAATGCCGCGTCGGGACCGTCAAGTCGCGGCTCTCACGCGCCCGCGAGGCCTTCGCAACCAAGTTGAAGGCCTGGACGAAGTCCGCCAGCCAGTAAGAGTGGCAATCATGGGCGTCTCCGTCAAAGCCGATCAATCTGAACTTACCTGCGACGACGTCAGGCGTCTGCTGGACGACTACCTCAGCGGTTCGCTTGCGGCTGACGAGATTGCGGCAGTTGAGGACCATTGTTCCCACTGCGAGACATGCCGCGCCCTGATCTCGGACGCCGTCGAGGCGCAACTGGCCCGCAAGGCATCGAGGCCCCCTGCGCCGCCACCATATCTCGCAGCAGAGATCAAGAGCGAGGCCAAGCAGCTTCGATCACCCGAACGGATCGCCAGCCGCAAGCGCATGGTTGGCTCCCCACATTTTCTGGCTGCATGCGCCGTCATCGTTGTAGGTGCCATGGCCACCCTCGTTGCGACGTACCACTTGAACAGCCTCAAACCTCGGCAGGATGCCTGGGTGCCCGCATTTGTCGTCACTTCGGGCGGCGGCGTGATCTTTCTGGCCGATCCGGAGAATCCGATGAGGGAGCAGACGCCCGACGAGGTACTGGAGAAGCTCAACCGCGGCCGGGAAGCCTTGCGCAAGGCCCAGGGCCCAACAACAGGGCCAGGCGCACATTCCGGCGCTGCAGATGGAGTAGAGAGGGACGTCAGCCACCAACTCGGACCTGAGCGCGCTGCGCCTCACGCGGGGAACAACTAGCCACGCAGCCACATGGTCCGGAGTACCGCTTCCATTGCATGTCGCCCTCGGTGCAGGGCGACCTTTTGCGTGTCATGGCGCTCCGGTGAAGACGGCTGCCTGAACATAGAGCCGCAATATCTGCCCGTCAGGGCGTTTGATGTCCAAGTGGCCTCCGTGGTAGTTGACTTGCGCGCCCATGACCTCGGCGACGAAACGGAGTGGCACGCGCACGCGGCCACCGATCAACCGTGGTGGCACATCAAGGTGCTGCTCATGACCATTCACCCAGGCGGTGGGATAGTCAACCTGCAGAACAGCCAGCGTACCAGTACGCGCGAGGGTCACGCTGCGGGTGGCCTCCGACCACTCCACTTCAGCGCCAAGCCATTCGGCCACGTCGCGCACCGGCACCAGCAGCCGGCCATTCTCGCTCACGCGCTCAATCATCAGCTGCCGCGCCGAGCCGGCACCGACCAGCAGGTGCGTCACACCTGCGCAGATGAGCAGAACACGCATCGCCCTTGGCATGACCGCATCATACCACCAGCAACAGCAGTGATGCAACGGCACGCGGACGCACTCCAGAGGCGCCGCGAGGCCACCCCCTGCGTTCGTGCATTTGACGATTGCGGGAAGGAATCGACACCACAGAGGCGAAACTGACGGGAGGCGGGCGTAGAGCATCCGTCTGGGCCTGACTCAAGAACGCTCGCAAGGCTCTAAGCTATGGCAACGCCGGCAACGCTTCCACCGCCCATCGAGTGCGGACGGCATCGGCTCGTCTTCGGCCACAGGACGCTGGTGATGGGCATTATCAACACCACACCGGACTCCTTCTCCGGCGACGGCATAGGAGCAGATGCTGCAGCCGCGTTCGAGCAGGCCCGGAGATTCGTGGCGGGCGGCGCCGATATCGTGGATGTCGGCGGGCAATCCACCCGCCCCGGTAGCGACGAGGCGCCCGTCGAAGAGGAAATCAAACGGGTGGTCGGCCCGATTTCGGCCATTGTGTCCGAGCTTGACATCCCGGTCTCGATAGACACCTCACGTCCCGAGGTGGCCGAGGCGGCGTTGGAGGCAGGGGCGACGTTCATCAATGATGTTTACGCCCTGCGGCGCGATGGCATGATTCGAGTGGCCGCCGATAGCGGCGCCGGCGTCTGCCTGATGCACATGCAGGGCGAGCCGCGCACGATGCAGCAGCGACCACACTACGACGACCTCATCGGCGAGATATGCCAGTTTCTGAGGGAGCGCATGGCAGCGACGACAGCGGGTGGCGTCGCCGAAGCGCAGATCATGATTGATCCGGGCTTTGGTTTCGGCAAGACCGTCAATCACAACCTGGAGATCGTGCGGCGTTTGCGGGAGCTTACCACTCTGGGCCGGCCGGTCCTGATTGGCCCGTCCCGCAAATCCACCATTGGTAAGGTGCTGGGCCAGGATGATCCCCGGGAGCGACTGTGGGGCAGCGCCTCGGTTTGTGCGCTGGCAATCGCCAACGGCGCGGCGATGATCCGCGTTCACGATGTCGGGGAGATGGTACAGGTTGCCCGCATGGCCGATGCCGTGCTGCAGGGCTGGCAGGAGTGACGCTCATGGGCGACACGGGTAAAGCCGCTTTGCGCGCCGAGGCCCTGGCCAGGCGCGACGCCATGAGCGAGGCCGAACGGGGTGAGAAGAGCCGGCGAATCGCGGACGCGGTCATGCGATTGGGCGAATTCGAGTCAGCGCAAACCGCGCTGCTGTTTGCGTCATTCGGCAGTGAAGTGGACACGCGGCCGCTCATCCATGAAGCTCTACGCATGGGCAAGACGGTTGCCCTGCCGGTGGTGTGCAAATCGCTTGGCGAACTCGAGCTCAGGGCCGTGAGGAATCTCACCAGCGATGTCAGGCCCGGCACATGGGGCATACTGGAGCCGACCGAGAAGTGCCCTGAGATAAGACGCTCACAGCTCGATTTCGTGTTACTGCCGGGAGTGGCCTTCGACGAACAGGGCGGGCGCGTCGGGTACGGG
>CAZJVY010000070.1:0-19221 GCA_964549395.1 uncultured Armatimonadia bacterium
GCATAGAGGTTCCCGTCCGGACCAAGCTGAAGAGCGTGACGCGGCGGCCCGCCGTACTCGCTGAAGCTCTCACTGTGCACGACCTGCTTGCTGTTGGGGTCGAATACGAAGAAGGTCGAGCCGCCGGAGACACCGTACACCAGCCCGTCATTCGCGACCTGGATGCTGATGATGTTGCCATCGCCGGGCACCGGCACCATGTGGAAGGTCAGCTTCTTGGTTTTCCAGTCAACTATGAACAGTTCGCCTTCGGTGGCCGTCATGTGTCCGCCTCCTGGCGCGCCCACCGAGGTGCCGCCGACCAGGTCACCATTCGGCAGTGCCTTGAGGGTGATACAACTATGCCCGGGGAGCAGGTCCTTGTCCGCTGTCAGCAGCAATTCCTCGTCGGTCTCCAGGTTGTATATCCCGATGCCGCCGCCGCACAGGCCGTAACCCGCATAGCCGGCCATCATAACGTGCTTGCCATCGGGATGCGCCAGCGCCGTCCGTGGTCGGCAGATGTCGTCATGCCACTTGGCCAGCACGCGCGGATTGGGCGCGGTCTCAACGATCAGACTGTCGCGCTTCTCCTGGCTCAGGTCGGCCGCGACTATGGCGCACCATGGCTCCTGCCCCTTGGTCTCCAGCGTCCTGACTGTCAGGCGATGTTCGCCGGCCTGCAGGTCGAACGGCCCGTAAGCCTGCAGCGCACCGACCTTGGTGTCCTTGTACGTCGCGACGTATGGCTCGCCGATCTCCTTGCCGTCGAACAGGAACTGCACCGTGCAGTACCGCTCCGACTGGTAAGGCAGAATGTACAGGTAGTACTTGTCGGCGGCGGGTGCAGTCAGCCTAAAGGTCCCCTCGGCGCCGAACTTGTCGCCACACAGGAACGCCACATCGTGCCCTGCAAGGTAGGTGAAATGGCCGTCCTTGCACTCGCTTGCCGCCATGAGCTCCTGGGCGGAGATGCCCAGAGTCTCGCGCTTGCCCTGCGGGTCCCACGGCTTGGTGACGTCGTATGCCCAGAGCGCGCCGGCCGAGTATTGTGCGCCGATGACGGTGTTGCCCTGGCAAGCGATGGCGCAGAAGTTGCCGCCGCCGACCTGGGGTATCGGTCCCATGTCCTCCATGGTCTTGCTGTTAGTGTCTAGCTTCAAGAGATGCATCGGGTGGCAGGTGGAACCGTAAACCACGCCGTTGGGTCCCTCGCCCATGCTGGTTATCAGCACTCCGCCGCTCTGGTAGTCGAACTCAACGCGCTTGGTCTCGCCGGTCTTGGGATCCTGCACATCGAGCCACTTGTCGGGAAGCCTGTACGTGACCAAGCGACGGCCGTCGGGGAAGGTGCCTCCTGCCTGGCCCCAGCCGATGTTATAGACACTCCTGGGGGGCGCGGCGGCTGATCTCTCAATAGGCGTGGCTTGGCCGTCATACAGCCGGTAGTACTGCCCCGACGCACTTCCGGCTGCCGCACCGTCTGCGGTGGGATACACGTTGCCGGAGCCCTGGACGCGCTTGTCCTCCGGGACCAGTGAGCGCCGCTCGCCTGTCGCCGGGTTGAAGGCCACGATGTTGCAGCGGGCGGTTCCGATGCCGCAGTAAACCCATCCCTTGTCGTCGGTCGCCAGCGTGTTGAGGTACTTCTCCTCGTCGTCCATCCTGCCATAATCCCTCAACTCGCGAGTCTGCGGGTTGAACGAGATCAGGCCCGTCTGGTACACCGATCCCGCCCACACCGTACCGTCAAGGCCCTCGGTGAAGCCGATGTAGGCGCTCCCTATGGGGGAGCCCGTGGCGTGGAAGGTCCACTCGCCCGCAACAGGATCAAGTTCCATGAAGATGCTGCCCTGCGTGGTGTAGAACTTACCGTTGCTGTGCATCAGGGAGCCGTAGGCGGGAGAGTTATGCACGTCCTTGGGGCAGGAGTACTGTTTGGTTTCCCCGCTGTCTATGTCGGTCACCAGTACATAGCTGATTGGGCTCTCGTCGTAGGTATTGGTTATCACCAGGGACCTACCATCCGCCGTCTGCGTGACCACCACGCCGCGCGACTCGGCCACGTTCGCACCCACCCCGTAGTCGGTGAAGCCGTTCTGTGCAACTGCAGGAACCGCGACGGACAACATGATGAGAACAGCGCAGAGCTTCTCCAATTTGGTTCACCCTTTCAGTATTCTGGACGCACCGCTGAGAGCAAGGTTTAGGCGCCGATAGGCAATATGCCTGTCTCGGCTCACCGGATGATGCCACGCACAAAGTTCAGCCGTGTCTCTTGCTCATGGATGGGATGAGGGAATTGCCTATAGATTGGTTCCTCGCCGTTCCGCAACGACCTCCCGCCGAGCGGTATGTGACCTGCGGACAGTCCCGGAGTAGGGGGCGAGCGAGGCACGGCGGCCGTCAGCAGAGATGATGAGTGACGCCTTGTGGCGATGATGCGGAGCGTTGCGGAAGGCCGGCTAGCCGAAGTGGACGATATAGCCGGCAAGGCTCTCGGGACCGAATATCGCCATTATCAGCCAGCTTATGCCGGCTGCGAACAGGTCCGCCATCGCCAGGCCCAGGAAGAAGGGCATGAGCTGGCGGTACAGGCGGGCGCCACCAAGCCGGTGGATGAGCGATTTCAGGACCCAGGCGACCAGGAATGGCGCCCACAGAGCATATCCGTGGTTGAGTGTGGCCAGGTAGCCGAGCGGGTGGAATGGTGAACGCAGCCAGATCTGCCTCAGCGCAACCAAGCCGATTGCCACAACTGCGCCGGCAGCCGTTGCGAGGGTGCTATTCAGATTCGGCGGGCCGGGAGTGTCAATGGCGGAAGACGCTGCCGTCCATGCCCGAAATCCGAGCTGAATATTGTATCCGCCGTTGGCACTCTCGCCGTGCAGTACGAGCGCCCCGAAGCCATAGTAGCTCTTCAATATCAGGACGTAGGCGACCAGACAGCCCAGCAGGAAGGAGGCCATCATCATGACCGGCAGCCCGCGCGGTTGCACCCCCTGTTCATCAGCCAGCGCCTCATTCTCCATCTGGTAGGCCATTTGGGAGACGAAGTACCCGCGCCCCATCCACGCGAACGCGTGGATCATGACCAGGTTGCGCATATCGGTCCCGTTGATGAGCGTCCGCGTTCCGACCGCATTGACGATGGTCTCTATGTCCTGGTGGAAGGGGAATGCGTACATCGTGGGCACGCCACCCTCAGCGCGTAGCCGCGCGTAAACAAAACCAAAGGACAGCAACATCAGGAAGAACGGGATGCTGTAGCTGAGCGAAAAGCCCATTGTATGGGTCCAGGCAATGATCGCCGCAAACCCGGCGATGGAACCGATCAGGGCCCAGCGATAGGGCATCGCCTCATCGGAATCGTCTATGTTCTGATCGTTATAGAGCGCCTTGCGGACGATCATGCCGATCTGCTGGCGCGCGACCCAGAATAGCACCAGCGCCATCGCCAGGTAGGCGCCGGCCCCCTGCTGCTGAACGAAGGGGAAGCCCGGCGTGGCCTGCAGACCGAAGATGTCGGAAATGACCACCAGCATCGGCTGTAGCAGAAAGAAGAACCAGCCCGAGAACAGTATGTCCAGAGATACGAAATAAGCCAGGCCGACCATCTGCGGGCGATGGAAGAAGCTCAGCCCGCGGTACGCAGTCCAGGGATGCTCCGTGAATATCTGACCGATCGGGTAGCGGTCGCCCAGGCCCATCACGGCCGGGTTATAGGCGTGCAAGACGCTGAGAGTGTGGTGGATGAAGACCAGCGCAAAGGCAATCCACACCAGTGGGCTGCGGAAGAACGAAGTCCTGGCCCCCGGCGCCTCCTTCTGCACGATGCTGATCGGCAGCAGCAGCAAGGGGAAGCGCAGCCGCTCCCTCTCAACCCATTGCCTGCGGAACAGGCTTAGCAGGCACATACCGGTGAAGAAGACCAGGGCCATGAACGCGGTCCAGGCCATGAGGGGGTAGCTCCACGCCCGCCAGGGCACCGACCCGTCGTCGCTGCCCTCGAACATCTCACGGATGACCTCCGTATCGTGTGGGTAGAACCACTGGGGCATGGCGTCACTTAGTTGTAGAAAATTGTTCTGCGGGTTCTGGAAGTATACGGCGCTGGTCAGCCAGGGGATCAGCATCTCGATGACGCCGAAGGTCACGGGCGGAATCGCTATGACCAGGAACATGTAAACGACCATCAGTTCCTTGCCGGTCAGATTGTGCTTGAGAAACCAGCCGGTGAGCGGCAGGATGGCGACCAGAAGCAGCAGGCAGAAGACGGCAGGCACGGGGGGCACCGAAAGCATGTAAACCGGGGCATAGACATTGCCGGGCGCCTGGACCAGCGATGCCTGGTGAATCCACCAGACCGAAACCACCGACAGTACCAGGGCGATGACTATGGCTCGACGGGTCAAGCTCAGCCTCACGACCTTTCCCTAAGCGCCGGCGCCCAAGTGTCGGCGCCCGACCTCAGACCGGTGGCACTCACAAAGAAAGCCCTGCCGCGTTCACCTCACGCGAGCAAGGCCGGTAAACCCCGCCACGATGAAACAGAGGATTGCCCACGCCCACCGGTCACTTCGGGTGTACGAACAGCCGGATGGCGGTGCGCTCGTTGCCGTCCACTTCGACATCCACAAAAGCGGGGTAGCAGACCAGATCAATGCCGGAAGGCGCCAGGAATCCCCGCGCTATCGCTATCGCCTTGACCGCCTGGTTGAGCGCGCCTGCGCCGATGGTCTGCATCTCCGCCGCTCCCTCTTCGCGGATGGTGCCTGCCAGCGCTCCCGCCACTTTGTTAGGGTTGGAATCCGAACCGACCTTCAGTATGCCCACGAATGCTGGCCCCCTTCGTGCTGCGCCCGATGCAAAAGCCGAAGCTGTGGTCACAAATGCCCCAGTTTACCTACGTTAGTTGCTCAGAACCTGCGGCAATGGAAACTAGTGCGCTGCTACAATGTTGATTGTTATCTATTCCAATGTTGATTCCAGAACCTATCTCTCAGCTATTGTGGAAAACCGCCGCCAGATGGGCCTACGGCGCGCTCCCTTCCCCAACAGTTATACATCTCTCCAGTCTTTTTATCCGTTTTGAGCGTCTCGTGTCAAGAGAATATTCGAAAACGACGGCGCTGAATCGTGCCTCGCCCTGCTTGCGCACCTGAAAACGTTGCGGCATGAGGGTAATGAATCGCTGCAGTATCTCGGCTGACTGCATCCCGATTATCGTCCCTTGTGTCGGTCCCGTCATGCCCACATCGGTCAGGTAGGCCGTGCCACCGGGTAGTATCTGCTCATCGGCGGTCATGACGTGCGTATGGGTGCCGATGACGGCGGCAACGCGCCCGTCCAGGTACTGCCCCAGCGCCATCTTCTCAGAGGTGGCTTCCGCGTGGAAGTCAACCACGATCAGATCCGCCCCGTCCTCGCAAATGTACTCTATCTCCGCATCGGCCGTGCGGAACGGGCAGTCGAGCTCACCCATGAAGACCCGGCCCTGCAGGTTGAGCACCCCGACCCTCGTGCCGTCACAGGCCTCGTACACGCCCGAGCCCCTGCCCGGACATTGGGGAGGGTAGTTGGCGGGACGCAGCAGCCGCCGCTCTCTCTGCAGAACCTGCTCCGTGCCTTTCTGCGCCCATATATGGTTGCCGCTGGTGAGGCAGTCGGCACCGGCCTCAAGCAACTCATCGGCAAGGCCTGCGGTGATGCCAAAGCCTGCCGCTGCGTTCTCGCAGTTGACTATCACAAAGTCGAGCTTCTGCTCGCTCCGCAGACCGGAAAGCAGCTCTTGGACGGCCCGGCGTCCGGGCCGTCCGACCACATCACCCACCAGCATAACGCGCACGCAGTTACCCCGTTTCCTCGCCACACAAGCCTGCGACTGCCTCTGTGCAGCCGTTACTTCGCATATTCGATGGCCCGAGTCTCTCTGATGATGGTCACCCGGATCTGCCCGGGATAGTCAACCTCGCCCTGGACGCGCTCAGCCATGCCCTTGGCGAGGCGATGGGCCGCCAGGTCGTCAATCTTCTCGGGCTTCACCGTAACGCGGATTTCGCGGCCGGCCTGGATCGCGTACACTTTCTCCACGCCGTCGAAGCTCTTGGCGATCTCCTCAAGCGATTCGAGCCTCTTGATGTACTTCTCGAGCGTCTCACGGCGTGCGCCGGGTCGCGACGCAGAGATGGCGTCGGCAGCCTGGATGAGCGCCGCCTCGACGGACTGAATCTCCACGTCGTCGTGATGGGCCTGGATAGCGTGAACGATGGCCGGCTTCTCGCCGCGGTCGGCGGCGATCTCGGCCCCAACCAGAGCGTGCGGCCCGTCGTGCTCGGCGTCCACGCCCTTACCGATGTCATGGAGCAGCGCCGCACGCCGCGCTATCTCAGCCCTGGCACCGATCTCGCCTGCCATACGCCCCGCAAGCAGCGATACCTCAACCGAGTGCTTCAGCACGTTCTGTCCGTAGCTGGTGCGGAACTGGAGCCTGCCCACCAACCGGACAAGCTCGGGGTGCAGCCCGCTGACTCCGGCCTCGAACGCCGCCTTCTCCCCGGCATCGCGGATCCGCTCCTCGGTCTCGCTCTCGGCCTTCGCCACCATCTCCTCGATGCGCGCCGGATGGATGCGGCCGTCACTGACCAGACGCTCCAGCGCTATGCGCGCCACCTCCCGCTTTATCGGGTCAAAGCCGGATAGCACGACGGCCTCAGGAGTATCGTCCACGATCAGGTCAATCCCTGTAAGCTGCTCGAAGGAGCGGATGTTCCTCCCCTCACGACCGATGATACGGCCCTTCATCTCATCACTGGGCAGAGCCACCACCGAGACTGTGGACTCGGTCGTCTGCTCGACCGCGCAATTCTGAATGGCGTTGACGACGATCTTGGCTGCCTGCCGCTCGGCCTCCTCGTGCGCCTGCTTCTGCTTGCGGGTGATGAGTTGAGAGACCTCCTGGGCGACCTCCTTCTCGATTTCCGACATGAGTAGTCCGCGAGCTTCCTCCTTGGTCAGACCGGCGATGCGCTGTAGCTCCTGCCGGTGCTGTTCCTCCAGTTGCTCCAGATCCGCTTCCCGGGCCTCCAGGTGCTTCTGGCGGTCGTTGAGACTTTGCTCTCTGCGCTCGGACTCCTCTTTCTTGCGGTCCAGGTTGTCTTCGCGTTGCTCGAGCCGCTGCTTGGTCTTCTGTAGTTCCAGGCGGGCTTCCTTCGTCTCCTGTTCGACCTCATTACGGAATTGCAGCATCTGCTCCTTGGCGTCAACCTCGATCTCCCGCAGCCGCGCTTCGAGAATGCGTTGATGCTCCTGTTCCTGCTCCTGCAGGTCGCGGTGCCGTCTGATGAGGTCTTTGCGCAGTTGCGCATTCTTCACGATGGCGAATATCAGACAGGCGACGACGATCGCCGCTGCCATGGTTGCTATGTACGCCTGAGTTGTATTTGAAAGGAGTTCCACCTACTGGCACACCTCCGTAGCAATTGCCTCCACTCTCGTGCCGATGACGGCTGCCGGAGCCGGCCGGACCTTCAGAAGACTTCATCCGCAGGTTCGATCGACTCTATCGCAGCCCATATCTGCTCACTGTCGAAACCCCGTCGCTGGAGATACGCGTAAACGCTTCGCTTGACCGCCTGCCAGTCCTTGCCCTGCATACGGTCGGCTCTCTGCTGCGCGACCTCTCGGGCCCATTGGTCCTCGTCCCTGGCACCGACAGCGTTGGCGACAATGTCCTCCGCCAGCGCCCTCTCCACTCCCTCGGATACCAGTCTGGCCACGAGGCCGGCTCTTCCCATTCTCTTGTCCCGCAACAGTCCGCTCACGCGCTCCATGGCGTATCGGGCATCGTCCAGATACCCCTGATCAGTGAGCCACGCAACTACTTCGGCTATGGTGTGGTCGGCATATTTACCTTTTTGCTGCAAACGCTTTCTCAGGTCTGCGACTGTACGTGCCCTACGGCCCAGCAGTCGCAGGGCCGCCGCCTTTACCTGACGCAGTTGATCAGCATCCCGTAGCTGACTCATCTGTTACCCATCCGCCAGTATGGACACGCACATGATTACCATTCTCCTGCTGTTCAGCGTCGGTTACTCCGTTCACAGAGCCAACGACCACCTCCGTTCCTCAGTCTTCACTGTCCTCAACATCCTCTGCCGCTTGCCCTGGCTGCTGTGCCGGCGGCAGACCTGCTTGCTCGCGGATCTGGTTCTCCAGTTCCCGCCCCACGTCGGAGTTGGTGGCGAGGAATTCCACCGCGTTCTCACGTCCCTGTCCCAGTCGGGTTTCGCCGTAGTTGAACCACGCCCCCGACTTCTCCACCAGACCGCGCTCCACGGCCTCGTCGAGTATGCAGCCCTCGCGTGATATGCCCGAACCGAAGATTATGTCGAACTCGGCGCGCTTGAAGGGAGGTGCGACCTTGTTCTTGGTGATCTTGACTGCCGCTCGCCCGCCGATGATCTCCGCTCCCCGTTTTACGGTATCGCGGCGCCGCAGTTCGATGCGGACCGATGACCAGAACTTCAGCGCCCGCCCGCCGGGCGTCGTCTCCGGGCTGCCGAACATTACCCCGATCTTCTCGCGGATTTGGTTGATGAACATGACGACGGTGTGAGCGTGCGATACGGAGCCCCCGATCTTGCGCAGAGCCTGGCTCATGAGACGAGCCTGCAGCCCCACATGCGCATCACCCATCTCACCCTCGAGTTCGGCCGCCGGGACCAGGGCCGCCACCGAGTCAATGGCTATGGCGTCCACCGCGCCGCTGCGGACGAGTGTATCGGTGATCTCCAGCGCCTGCTCACCCGTATCAGGCTGCGAGATGAGCAGTTCGTCGAGATTCATGCCGATATTCTCGGCCAGTTCGCGTGGGAACGCGTGCTCGGCGTCAATGAACGCCGCAGTGCCGCCCAGCCGCTGCGCATTGGCCAGCACCTCCAGCGACAGGGTCGTCTTGCCTGATCCCTCCTGGCCGTACAACTCAACAATTCGTCCCCGGGGAAGCCCGCCGACACCCAGCGCGATGTCAACGGTCAGTGCACCAGTGGGAATGACCTCCACGGAAAGCAGACTCGGCTCCTGACCCAGACGCATCACCGCACCCTCGCCAAACTGCTTGTGAATCTGTGACAGCGCCAACTCCAGTGCTTTCTCGCGGTCATCTTGTTTGGCCATCGGTTTGCCCCCTCCATGATTTCGCGTTGCGGTCAGCCCTCGTGAGCTGCCGTCAACCCGACAGGGTGAACGCCTCTATCGTCCTGTACACCGGCCCGGACCGGGTCAATGTACTCTCGATCAGGCACAGGTCCTCGCACCTCATGGGCCCGATCTCGACTTGCGAAAGGCTCCCAATCGCCGCGCTCAGCTCGGCTGTGGGCCGGTCGCGGACGCGGCCCAGAGTACAATGGGCCACAAACGGCTTGGGCTCGGGCTCAGCAAGACGGCCGGCGTGCAGAGCCGCAGATAACGCCGCATGGAGAGCCTCGAACGCTTCGGCACCCTCACAGGCACCCAGCCATATCGTCCTGGCCCTGGTCGCGGAGGGGAAGGCCCCAACTCCGCGCACTAGAATGTCAAATGCAGCGCATTCGGCTGCTGCGGTCCGGCCGGCCTGCGCAAAACTGTCCACTGCATGCGCCGGCGTATCGCCGATGAAGCGCAATGTGAAATGCAGATTGTGCGGCTCCACCCACTTCACCCGACTGCCCGCCTGCCGGAGCCTGTCCTGCAAATCTGCGACGCTGGGCCGCAAGCTTTCATCAATGAATACGCCGTAGAACAGGCGCAAGCTGTTACTTTGGCTATTGGCGTTGCCGTTGTCTCGGGTCACGGCCTCCAGCCCTTTATACAAGTCCCAGAATGCGTTTGCGCAGGAGGTTCAGCGCCATTTGCGAGACACGGCGCTTGAATTGCTCGCGAGTTCCCGGCCAGTTGTGCTCCTCGACATGGACACCCGCAGCATCTCCGACCCCCACATAGACCAGGCCCACCGGCTTCTCGGCGGTGCCGCCGTCGGGGCCTGCAATGCCGGTGGTAGCCACCCCGAAGTCGGCGCTCAGGGCATCGCGGACTCCCTCGACCATCGCCTCGGCACACTGGCTGCTGACCGCCCCGTGAGCATCGAGTATCTCCGCAGAAACACCGAGAACGGCCTGCTTCACATTGTTGGAGTAGGCGACGATGCCGCCCAGGAAGTAGTCGGACGAGCCCGGCACATCGGTGATCCGGCTCGCGATCAGCCCGCCGGTGCAGCTTTCTGCAGTCGCCACAGTCGCATGGCGCTCGCGTAGGAGCCTACCGACCACCGACTCCATGGTGTCATCATCCGCGCCGAAGACATGCCCCTCGAGCAACTGGCAGATCGATTCTCTGGTGGCAGTCAGCCGTTTGCGCGCGCTCTGCTCGTCGGCATCCTTGGTGGCCAGACGGACTCTGACTTGTGCCGGGGATGCGTAGAGGGCGATCGTCGGGTCAGTCTGGGCCGAGATGAGATCAGACAGGATGGCAGCAGCGTTCGATTCGCCGATGTCGCATAGCAGCAGTGTGCAGGTATGAAGACGCTCGCCGGTCCGGCCGGCCATGTCCACGAGATATGGCAGCACCTCGGAGGTGAACATCGCCTGCAGCTCAGTCGGGGGGCCGGGCAGTGCGACAATGATGGTGCCCTCGTGCTCAAGACGGATGCCAGGCGCGGTTCCGCAGTGGTTGTCGAGCAAGACTGCACCATCAGGGGCTTCGGCTTGACGAAGGTTATTGTCTGTGGGAACACGGCCGCGTCGGGCGAAGAAGTCCTGGAGTTTCTCGACGGCTTCCGGGGAACGAACAAGCGACCGACCAGTGGCGTGGGCGATTGCCTCACGCGTAATGTCGTCCTGGGTGGGCCCCAGGCCTCCGGTGATTATTACTACGTCCGCTCTTGCAAGCGCCAGCCGCAGAACTTCTACCAGCCGGCCTAGATTGTCGCCTACCGTATGGCGATAATAGACATCAACACCAATTTCAGCCAGTTTTTGAGACAGGTACGCAGCATTGGTATCGACAATCTCGCCGAGCAGAAGCTCCGTTCCAGCGGAGATCAGCTCTGCTTTCAAAGTTGGTTACTGCCTTCATCGTTGGCTGTCACACTTCCCGGCAGACGACCCCAACGCCATTGCTCCATGACAGCCTATATTTGAACTGGCCCTCCACGGGCCACGGGTGTGAATAGCTAAGTATAATGGAATTCTCGCTGTTGGTCAATCACTATAGTATCGCCGAGGACGCAATCGCCACTGCCCCCACCTCAACGTGGCCAGATGACCGTATTCTGATGCATTCGGGGAAAAGAAACGCGCGGCCAAGAGCAGCCGCGCCGGGGTTTCCAGGCTAAGCAGGATTATGGTTGGGCGAGCCGGCTCACCTATTGCGGAATCAGGCGACCGGTGCCCGGATAGGTGATCGAGCGCATGTTGAATACGAAGGTCGCCAGCGCCTGCATGAGTGACTCGTTACTGGGGTCGCCCTCAATCTTGGATGCGTCGAAGACAGTGAAATAGCCGGACCCGCCCTTGGCCAGTGACAGCGGCATGGCAACCTCGTACTGGGCTCTGTCGTCGAGTGGGGCAGAGCCGACCGTGATGGACTGCACGCGGCTGTTGCGCTCGCCGTTGGGATCGAAGGTCACCCTGACGCCTGCGACCTGCAGGAAGCCGTTGTTGGTGCCGGGCAGACGCGAAAGGCTCTTCTCCAGGGCCTCACGCACCTGGGCGCCGGTCAGCTTGGAGACAGCCCAGACTTCCCCCGGGTTTTGCAGCATGTCGGCCAGTTGCGCCGGCTGAACCGAGCCGGCGGGAATGGTGCCCGGCTTGCAGGAAACAGCCGCCACGAAGGCGATGTCCGCGTTGGATGTAGATAGCAGCGCATCTGCCAGCAGGTCGCCGAACCCGGTCTCCTGTTTGCCCGCCCCTTCCGACGAGATCGGCCCCGTGGCGATGGTATCGGCGACTGCGGCCGTCCCGAGCGCAAGCAAAGCCAGACTGAGCAGCAAGACAGTACTCCTCGTCGCCTTCATCATACTCACCCTCTGGTGATCTATGTCGTCGGTGCAGCCCTTGCTGCACGCTGGAAAGTGCGTGTACGTCATCCCTGCAGCGCGTTCTCGGCGGCTTTCATTCGCAGGTATGCAGTCATGAACCCATCGAGTTCGCCGTCCAGGACGGCCTGCACCTGCGGCACCTCCAGGTTCGTGCGATGGTCCTTCACCATCGTGTAAGGCTGCAACACGTAAGAGCGTATCTGACTGCCGAAGTCAATGTCCATCTGCTGCCCGCGCAGGGCGGCCAATTCCTCTTCACGCTTGCGGCGCTCCAGTTCGTGCAACCGCGAGATGAGAAGCTGCATGGCAGTGCGTCGGTTGGCGTGCTGACTGCGCTCATTCTGGCACTGCACAACGATGCCGGTAGGCAGATGCGTAATCCGTACGGCCGAGTCGGTCTTGTTGACGTGTTGCCCGCCAGCCCCGCTTGAATGGTACGTATCTATCCGCAAATCCTCCGGCGGGATCTGGATCGTATCGTCATCTTCCCCGATTTCCGGTATAACGTCAACCGATGCGAAACTGGTATGACGCCGCTTGGATGAATCAAACGGCGAAATCCTAACCAGGCGATGCACTCCTACCTCGGCCTTAAGCCGGCCATAGGCGCGGAAGCCATGCACCGTAGCCGTCGCATTGCGGATGCCCGCAGCATCCCCGTCAACCGACGAGACAACGGCGAATTCCCACCCCTTCGCTTCGGCGTACCTCTGGTACATGCGCAGGAGCATCGCCGCCCAGTCACAAGCCTCCGTGCCACCGGCCCCCGCATTGACGGACACAATGGCCGAATGGTCATCGTACTTGTCGCCGAACAGCAACTCGACCTTCAGCCCATCAAGAGCGCCCAAAGCTGCTGCAAGGCCGGCGTCTATCTCGTCCTCCAGGTCGGTCTCGTCCTCCTCGATGGCCAACTCCGCCAGCACCTGCAGGTCCTGCAACTTCGCTTCCAGATCATCCCAGGGCTCAATCAGCCTCTGGAGATTCGAGATTCTCTTCATGTGTTCCTGGGCGGCATCATGATCGTCCCAAAACTCGGGATTCTCGGTCTCCTCCTGCAACGTCGCAAGCTGCTGCCTGCGCGACGCCAGGTCAAAGACCATCCCCCATTTCGGCAAGCTCGTCCAGAGCCCGTTCTATGTGCTGTCTCAGTTCCAGGAGCATTCCGCTATTCCCCTTCTCACCTTGTTAGACAACTATGGAGTGCAAGAGTTCGTGCATCTTGCGAGTTGATACCACGCTCATTGAGCGCGCTACCAAGATGTGACAAACTGCCCCGTTCAGCTCTTCTGCTTGAGCATGCAGCATTTCTTGTACTTCTTGCCGCTACCGCACGGGCAGGGGTCATTGCGCCCAGGTTCCTTCTCGGCCACGTAGGTTCGCGCAGGACGCGTATCCGGCATCGCTGCGTCGGCCTCTGCGATGCCATCGCTCATCTGCACGGCTTGCTGCACGGCCTCAAGGTCGCGCAGTTGCATACCCGTGTCCTCCATCGCCTCGGTACGACTGAAGGCGTACTGGGTAACACGGCGAGCGATAATGGCCATCATTTCTTCGAAAAGTGACGAGGCCTCGCGCTGGTACTCCACAAGTGGATCGCGCTGTGCGTGTGCGCGAAGATGAATCCCCTCGCGAAGGTCATCAATGGCGAGTAGATGCTCCATCCAGGACCTGTCCACCGACCAGAGGAGCCAACTGCGTTCGCGGTAGCGGAACTCGCGATAGCCTATCTCGCCGGCTCCCTCGGGCGGCTCCTGGCGCGCGAAATCCATGAGTGCCGCCGCAAGGGACGTGTTGGGGTCGGCCATTGCCTCCAACTGCTCATCCGCCAGCCGCGCGATCAGACCGGGACAGTCGGCGAGCAGGGCATATACAAGGCCCGGAATGTGCCACTGCCGCAGTTCTCCGGCTCCGCGGCCGAATTCTTCGGCAAGAGCGCTGATTCTCTCGCGCAGCACCGATTCCTCCGGTGCTGCCGCGCCATTCACTGCGCCCGGGGTGTTCGGCGGCAGAGCGATGGCCTCCTGCTCGGCCTTATGCGGCAGAGCGCCAAGTTCCTCGTACGCAGCCAGCGTGCGGCGCACCAGCCATTCCTGCCCGTCTCCCTCCACCGCCAGGGCCTTGAGGCGCTCGACAGCAAGACGCGGCCTCAGGTCGTGGATGAAACCGAACAGGTATCCCTCCAGACCGGGCAGGTCCCACTTCTCGCGAGGGATACTGCGGTCTGCCAGCCGCAGCGTTGCGTGAACGATGCGCGTGCTGACAAGGGCGAACTCGCGCTCGGAGTACACTTCCAGAGCCATTGCCGGGATGATCTCGTGCAGGTCCTGGGGGTGGATGGCATACAGGCCGGACAGTGCAAGTTCATCCAGTACGCGACCATACCTCGAACCCAGCGCGCGGGCAACGTCCACCAGACGGGATACGGGCACATCCTTGCCGTTATCGGAGAAGCGAGCCATGATCGCGGTGATGTCATCCTCAACCGTCTCGTGGCGCAGGCGCTCGGCACGCTTGCGGTCCATCGAGCGGTCGAGTGGCGCGTGTTCCTCCGCCAGGTCTGCCAGGTACCGGGTCAGTTCCTGGTCTTGGTCGGCAAGACCGACCAGATGGCGTTCGGCGAGCTTGAGCGACAGGCCGCTGGCAGGCACCTCGATGTCCGCGTCTTCCTCGGCCTCCGGTGGCACTGCCACCACTGTTCGCAGCCGGTCGTACAGGGCGTCCAGGTCCCACTCGTCGCTGGGCCGCGCGGCATCGGCATACATCACCAGCACGCTCTCCACCGTTTGGCGGATCATGCGCTCGATACTGCCATGGACGTTCTCACCATCAAGTACACGTCGCCGCTGGGCATACACGACCGAGCGCTGCGTGTTCATCACATCGTCGTACTTGAGGGTGTTCTTGCGTATGCCCATATTGCGCATTTCGACCTTGACTTGCGCTCGCTCCAGTGCGCTTGACACGAAGCGGTGCGCAACCGGCTCCTCCTCGGGCCATTGAGCGGTCAGGAGGCCCACGCGCTCGGGGCCGAAGAACTTCATCAGCTCGTCTTCCAGCGAGACGAAGAAGCGCGATGAGCCGGGATCGCCCTGGCGGCCAGAGCGGCCACGCAACTGGTTGTCAATGCGTCGGCTCTCATGGCGCTCACTGCCCAGCACGTGCAGGCCGCCAACCTCTTTGACGCGCCCGTATGCCTCCGGGATGATGCTTCCTGTCTCGGGGTCACGGCCGCCGAGCACGATGTCAACGCCGCGTCCGGCCATGTTGGTGGCCACTGTGACCATCCCGGGACGACCTGCCTGAGCGATGATGCGGCCCTCAGCCTCATGGCGCTTGGCGTTAAGTATGTTGAGCTGGCTCTCATGCTGGTCGTCGCCCGGCCTCATTCCGTCCGAGAGCATCGCCCGCAGCCGTTGGCGGTAGTATGCGACCGCCTGTTGGTCCGTGTTCTGATCAATCACGCCGACGATGGCCAACAAGCGGTCCAGGTTGGCCTCCTCGGTCACATCGGGTGCTATGTCGAGGGCCTCTACGATATCGCCTAGGGTCGCCTCGTCACTCTTGCCTCTGCGCTTCAGGTGCGTTGCCTGGCCCACCAATTCCTCAATGGGTCGCCGCAGCAGTTGTTGCCACGCTTCGCGTTGCGCTCTGTGAATATCGCGGCTGTTGTAGAGCTCAGTGAGCAGGATCTGGACCAACGCATGTGCTCGCAGACGGGCGCCCTCCAGACGCTGGCCCAGGTGCTCGGATACGTCCACTGAGCGCGTGCCCACCAGCGCAGGCTGCTCGCGCACATGCATGTTGATGATCTCATTGACGATGCCGCGGTACTTGGCTTCTCTGCTCTTGTAGATGACATCCGGATGGTCGGTCCGTGCAACGGATCGGTTGGTGGGAACGACCACCACGCGGGCGCCATAGACGGTGACGAACTCCGGCTCTTCCGACTTGGCGGTACCGGTCATCCCCGCCAGCTTGGTGTAGAGGCGGAAGAAGTTCTGGTATGTGATCGAGGCCACCGTCTGTCGCACGTGCGGCGTATAAACACGCTCCTTTGCCTCGATGGCCTGATGCAGACCGTCGCTGTATCGCCGTCCGGGCTGGAGGTGGCCGGTGAACTCGTCAACAATGACGACCTCGCCGTCCTTCACCACGTATTCGTCGTCTTTCCCATAGAGGAAGTGGGCCTTCAGGGCATTGTCCACAAGCTGCGTGATTTCGATGTTCTCCGGGTCCACCAGCGCGCCGTCTCCCAGCCCCATCTGCTGCTCGACCCATACCATGCCCGCCTCGGTCAGGGACGCCTGATGCTCCTTCTTGTCGTGCAGGAATAGCGGCTCCTCCTCCTCGTTGGCGCGGATCATCTTCCGGACCAGCGTATCGAAGTATTCGTAGTCGGCGCCTTTGGAGGCTGCCTCGCCGGAGATGATGAGCGGCGTACGGGCCTCGTCAATGAGAATGGAGTCGGCCTCATCCACGATTGCATAGTGCAGCTCGCGCTGGGTCAGGTGCGCGGGACTGGTAGTCATGTTGTCGCGCAGGTAGTCGAAGCCCAGTTCGCTGTTCTCGACATAGGTGATGTCCTTGCGGTACATGGCGCGGCGCTCAGCAGCGGTCATGTTGTGCTGGATGTAGCCGACACTCATGCCCAGGGCCTCGTAGATGCGGCCCATCCATTCGGCCTGCCAGCGCACCAGGAAGTCATTGGTGGTGACCAGGTGCGCGCCCTTGCCCGGCAGCGCATTGAGGTAGAGCGGCATCGTTGCCGTAAGCGTCTTGCCCTCACCCGTCTTCATCTCGGCAACCATGCCCGTGTGTAGCGCAATGCCGCCCATGACCTGGACCTTGAACGGGCGTTCGCCGATGGTACGGTCCGCAGCCTCGCGAACCACTGCAAACGCCTCGGGGAGCAGGTCCTCCAGGTCCTCACCCGAGGCCAGGCGTGCCCTGAACTCCGATGTCTTGGCGCGCAGTTGCTCGTCGGTGAGCGACCGCACCTGCTCGTCCAGCGCCAGCACGTGGTTCGCGCGTTTGGCCAGCCGCGCGATCTCCCGTTCGTTGGGGTCAATGATGCGTCTGAAAAACTGCCAGAGTGAAGCCATACAACGTCTCAACCATCCTGACTGCGTGGGTTATGCCCATGCGGCCACTGCAGCGCCGCATTCACTGCATATCCGTCATTGCGCCTTCGTGAACCCATTCCGGGGTCAGTCGGACCTCGTCATCGGTCACGACCGGCCTGGTGACCGGCGGCTCGGTATTGCCGGTCAGACCGTTGATGTCCAGCCGCAGCATGATGCTCCTGTCGGAAAAATCATAGCCGGCCGACCACGTGAGGTACTCGCTGCGCCTGCTTAACTCCAGCGTGTAGTCGCGCATCGAGGATTTCTTCAGATCGTAGCGCCCGTCACCGTGGAATGCCCACCTGCGGCTCAGCTTCCATCCCAACGTCCCGCGCGCCTCGCGCTCGATGTCCACATCGTCGAACAGAAATGGCGATTGGCCGCTGGTGAGATGGTCAATCAGGCTGAGCGAGCCGGTCAGGTCATCCGACAGGCGTCCTCCTACACCTGTCTCAACGCTGACGTCACGGAAGCGAGTTCCGCATCCGTAGAAGCTCTGAGTGACCGTGGCACCCCACCATGTGCCCTCGCGCTCGGCTCTGGCCCGGACATCGCTGAGATAGCCGGCCTCCACACGCGCGCGGTCCTCGGCACGTTCCGGTGCATGAGCCGTGTCCTCGCGTTCCTGGAAACGCCCCAGACTGACGCCGGTCTGCCAGCCGGCGCACGAGGAAGCCCTGGCAAAACGCCGAACGTACTCGATCTCCGGCTGCCGACTGAGTATCAGCCGACGCGTGATGTCATCAGTTACGTGCTCCTCGCGGGTGAAGTATGCCCCGAAGTCGTAATCCTCGGTCCCTCGCTCCATGCTCACGGTTCCGCGCACGTGGCTCCTGGTCGCCAGGCGGGCCGCGACCGTGCCCAGCCAGGGATTGTCCGGGCCGGTGAACTGGTACTGGAACGGCACGTACAGACCGTCATATCCCGAGTAGCCGGGCAGCGAATACTGTACACCTCTTTTCGCCTCGCCCCGTCCATGCTTGAAGCCCATCTTCGGCAGCATCGGAATGCTCAGCCCCAGCAGTCGCACCGTACCCCGATACACCACCCCTCTGCCGGTATGCGAGTCATACACAATCCGTGCGGCATTGAAGGCCACGTCGGGGCGGTCGCGAGAGTCGCAGGGCGTCAGCGTGCCATTGACTATCACGAAGTGCGATCCGCCCTCGGACCTGAGTTCGTCTCCGAAGAAGAAGCCGCGGAACACGCGGCCGTCGTCGCGCGGCATGTCCATGCTCGCGGCGGCCTCGGTAAGGCGCATGTCGCCCTTGAGCATGTCGAGGTACAGGTTCTCGCCCCGGAAAGCGGCCTGCTCGGTGCGCATCAGGATGGCGCCGCCGGCCTGGAGCACCTTGCCCGCCAGGTCCACAGTCACTTTCTTGGCACGGATGGCTACCCGCGGGCTGTCGGGGTCGTCTGTGTAGGCCAGAATCCGCACGTTCCCGGCAACCTCAACGAGGCGGGAGGCCTCGTCATTGACGACGCGGTCGCCGGACACATGCACTGTGAGCATCGGCTTGCCGGCATCCTGGGCCGCGCTCGGAGCAGCAACTGACGCCGCCGCTATCCATAGAACACCCCAGGTGAGAGTGTTTCGCATCTGTGTTCCCGTTCTTCCGACGACCGCCGTTTGGGACTACGCTTATTCGGGAAGAATTATAGCACAGCGCCATTCCACAGGCAAAAGCAGCCTTAGTATGCGGCACACTGCCGGCGCACTGCCCGGCCGGCCGCAGTGTGCCTTGCCGGAGTACCATTTCAGCGCCTGCAAAATGCTTGCCACCGGCTTCAGTGATGTGCTAAAGTGGAGGTGGGATCAGGGGCGGTCCCACTCGTAGTGCGTCTCCATAGTGCCGCGAGCAAATCATTGTGCATGAGGAGGATGAGAAAGATGAAGCGTGGATTCACTCTGATCGAGTTGTTGGTTGTCATCGCGATCATCGCGATTCTGGCGGCGATACTGTTTCCGGTGTTCGCGCGGGCGCGGGAGAAGGCGCGTCAGTCGAGCTGCCTGAGCAATGTCAAGCAGCTCCAACTGGC
>CAZJVY010000071.1:0-4917 GCA_964549395.1 uncultured Armatimonadia bacterium
TACTTCCCCAGCAGCTCCTTGATGTTGCGCAGCAGCTTTTCGGGTGAAGGGATGTTCTCATTCTCCAGCGGAGCGGCCATCGGCGGCGGCACATCATGGGCGGCCACGATGCGCACCGGCTTTTTCAATACCTCGAAGCACGCCTCCTGTGCCTTGTAGGCGATATGCTCCCCGTAACAGCCGATGGACGGCGCTTGCTGCACGATGAGCAGCAGGCCGGTCTTGCGCACCGACTTGACGATGATGTCGGTGTCCAGCGGCAGCAGCGTGCGCGGATCAACTATCTCCACCGCGATGCCCTCCGCCTCGGCCATCTGTGCGGCCTCCTCAGCCACGTGGCGCATGAACGAGTAGGCCACCACGGTAATGTCGGACCCCTCGCGGGTGATGTTGCCGACGCCCAGGGGAATGGTGTATTCGTCCTCCGGCACCGCGTCCTTTGATGTGTAGAGGTGCTGGTGCTCGATGAAGATGACGGGATTGTCATCGCGGATGGAGCTTTTCAGCAGGCCCTTGAGATCGTAGGCCGTGGATGGCGCAACGACCTTCAGGCCGGGGAACATGGTGACGATGGCCTCCAGGCTCTGCGAGTGCTGCCCGGCATAGCCCCTGCCGCCGCCGATGGTGGTGCGAATGACCATCGGCAGTGTCGCCTTGCCGCCGAACATGTAGCGGTTCTTGGCGGCCTGGTTGCCGATCTGGTCCATCGTCATGGGCACGAAATCAATGTACATGATTTCGGCGACCGGGCGCAGGCCCGCCATCGCGGCGCCCGCCGCCGTTCCGCAGATGCCTGCTTCCGAGATCGCGGCATTGAACACCCGCTCGCGGCCGAACATCTCGAAAAGCCCACGGGTAGCGCCGAACGCCCCCCCGTAATCGGCGACGTCTTCGCCATAGACGATGACTCGCCTGTCTCGCAGCATCTCTTCCATGAGCGCCTCGGCCACCGCGTGCCGGGCAAGAATCCGGCCCTGGCCGTCTCTGCGCGCCTTCTCCGGCTCGGCAAGAAGCTGGTCGGCGGGAGTCTGCCACTGCTGGCCGATGTCCTCAGACGTGGTATCCGCGTACAGGCCCTCGTAGATGGTGCCGGGGTCCGGATCGGTGGCTGCGCCGGCCATGACGGCGGCTTTCTCCACCCGCGCCGCTGCCGCTTGCTTGCGGGCCTCAACGCCATCGGCATCCAGCACATTGTTCTCGATGAGCTGCTGCGGGAAGGTCTTCAGCGGGTCAATGTCCAGCCACGCGCACTCCTCGCTGTCGCTGCGATAGGTCTCGCAGTTGTCCGAGAGCGAGTGGCCCTTGTAGCGGTAGGTGAGACATTCCAGGAGCACCGGCCCTTCACCGTTGCGGCATTTCTCGGCGGCTCGCGCAACCGCATCGCGCACCGCCAGCGGGTCCATGCCGTTGACGACCTCGGCGTGCATGTTAGCATCGTTGTAGCCGGCACCACGCCGGGCCAGACGCAGGATCCCCGTCACCTCGCCCACCTGCTGGCCGGTCATGCCGTACTGGTTGT
The DNA here is from genome assembly GCA_964549395.1 of uncultured Armatimonadia bacterium. GTDB lineage: Bacteria > Armatimonadota > Zipacnadia > Zipacnadales > UBA11051 > UBA11051. The sequence goes on from CAZJVY010000071.1 coordinate 1,520, forward strand.
TTTCTATGAGATAGACAACCGGACAGCCGTTCTTGAACTGCGCCATCGCGGCGAAGTTGTACGACTCATGCGCGATCCCGTTGTTGGCCGCGCCATCGCCTACCAGGCATACGCAGATCCTGCCATTGCCCAGCTTGTCGGCGGCCATCGCGGCACCCGTCGCCATCGCATACGAGCCTCCGACGATAGCATTAGCGCCCAGGTGGCCGACGTGGAAGTCGGCGATGTGCATTCCCCCGCCGCGTCCGCGGCAGTAGCCCTCCTCCTTGCCGAATAGCTCCGCCATGGTCCGGAACAGGTGCTCGAGCAGGGCCGCTTCATACACCGAGGTACGGTCGGAGCGGTCGAACTCATGCTTCGCGGCAGCTTCGCCGAGGAACTGCAGCAGCTTCTCCACATCTGCCCGCTCCAGCGCGAAGGCGCCTTTGGCTATCGAGTGTCCGTGACCGCGGTGGGTGGAAGTGATGTAGTCGTCCGGGTTGATGGCCGACATGGTGCCGACTGCGACGGCCTCCTGCCCGATGGACAGGTGCGTAGCGCCGATGAAGCGGAAGTCCGGAAGCGGCTTGTAGCGGCCGCTCTTGAGCTGCACGATGGTCTCCTCGAAGGTGCGGATGTGCAGCATGTGGTCGTATATCCTCAGGGCCTCTTCGGCGGGCAAGTCGGCGGCCAGCTCGGTCCCGAGGTCGCCTGTATACGTGAACTGCGGTATCGGCGGAATCTCTATCAGACCCCGCTGGAAGCTCGGCAGTACATCAATGTCTTTTGGCATGTGCGTTACCTCTATCCCCACAGTCTAAGGCACCGGCCCGACAGCCGGTGTCATTCATGGCCGGACGAGAGCCTACAATCGGATGGCAAGGGTATTGCCTTCTTGGAAAGATGAAGTGCGTCCCTGGCGCGGGCGGATTTGCGGCGGACAGTTTCTGCAGCGCAATCTTCCTGGCGGGCATATTATTGCATATTGGAGCAGCTTTGTCTAACGTTGGCCAGACCGCCGATTCGTTTGATGGAAGGGCCTCTGCGGAAGGAACATTGGGCCAAGCCGGGGAAGATATCATCCTCTATCCGGCTGCAGCGGAATCTGCAGCACTCGTCTCAATCTAAGGGGGCCTTTGCCTTGAAACGCTTCCTGCCCGTTGTGTGTCTCGTAGTCGCCGCTGGCATACTGGTATCACTGGCCGGCTGCCACGGCAGCGGAATACTTGGCGCGCTCGTAAGGCACGACATCACCGCGGCCCAACTTCAAGCGATGATGCTGGATGGACAACCCCTCCTGCTCATTGACGTGCGGACCTATGAGGAATTCACCTCCGGCCACATTCCGGACAGCCTCAACCTCCCGTTGGATGACATCGAAGAGTGGAAGGGGCTTCTCGACAAGCAGATGCGGACCTGCTGCATCTGCGGAGTCGGCGGCCGCAGCCAGACCGCAGCCGACACTCTGGTGGCGGACGGCTTCCTGCAAGTGTACAACCTGTTGGGTGGCATGAACGGTTGGACGGGTGATGTCGAGGAAGGCTGCGGCTGCGACTGAGCCGGGGCCGGCGCTGCATGTTTCCGTGCCGCCGCGGGGCCGGTTGCCGGCATCCGGCACCAACGACATGCGGATGGCACGACCGTCCGCCGCATTGCCGTGCGGCGCGACGGTCTCACGGCAATCTCGGAAAAGGAGACCATACCATGAGAGCCGCAATGACGATAGGAATCCTGCTATCAGTGGTTGCGTACGCAGCCGGCGCCGAGATCGGGGCGATTACGCAAATGAAGGAGATGTACCTGCAGACTGCATTAGTTGCCGGCGGGAAAGCCATGTGCGTGATTGCGGTGCCCGACGATGCCGCGTACATGCCGCCGGCCCAGAAGCTGGCTGGTGCCATCAAGGCGGCCTATGGAGCGGCTCCTTCGGTGCAGCAAGCCGGCAAACTCGATGAAAAGGCGGTCTCCGGCACCAACATCATCGCCCTGGGCGTCTTCGCGAACAACAAGATCGTGGAAGACCTCTACCTGCGCGAGTTCGTCCTGTGTGACTACAACTGGCCCGGGGGTGAGACCAGCTACGTCATTCGCACCGTACACAACCCGTGGCTGACCGGCAAGAACGTCGTCTATCTGGGCAGCACAAGCCTGGCAGGCTGCGAGGCGGCGGTCACGCGCTTTGTGGAGATGTTGGCCGATTGCCCGGGCGGCTCGGTTGGGCCGATCATCGAGGTGATCAGGGACGGAGAGAAGCCTCCCGGCCTCAGCGATGAGCAGGTGGCCGCTCAGGAGGCCGGCCTCGCCGACCAGAAATCACAAACCAGCATATATCAGACGGCTCAGGCATACGCCAACTCCTACTTCATCACCGGCCAGCCGGGCTACGCCAGGCTGCTGCTCAGTGCCATGCGCAAACTCGACCAACTTCACGATGGACAGTCCACCATAGCCAGCACGGCCGGCTGCCAGTGGATCTTCCAGTACTTCGACGCCATCGAGGAGGGGCCCGCCTTCACCAACGAGGAGCGCCTCGAGCTGACCAACCTCTTCTATCGGTTCGCCTGCCGCCTGCCCGAGGCCGGGAAGCTCATGGAGCCGATTGCGACTTCTCTGGGCAATAAGGTCATGACGTTTGTCCAGGCCGGTTTGTACTTCTCCCGCTACTATCCGGACCTCGAGGTGGGCAAGACGCTGCTGGCCAATGCCGACACCATGCACGCGCCGGACATGGTGAACTGGAAGCCGCCGGAGGACGACCTGCGCTACCGCCAGCTCACCACGGTGCGCAGCATCAAGTACTGTCTGACCCGCCCTGACCGGCGCTACATAGACACCGGCCTGCTGCGCAAGAGCGCCGACTATGAGATGATCATCACCAACAACCGGGGCAATGGTGCGGGCTTCGGCGATGCTTGCGGCCTCAGCGACACCGGACGTCACTTGGTGGAGGTCTGGCCTCTAGCCGCCTGGATGTACAAGGACGGCCGCTATCTGTGGTGGTGGGACCATTTCGCCGAGAACCCCACGGCAGTGCCGGGGAGCTTCTACCGGCCCCGGGGCCAGGGCCTGATGGGCTGGGTGCCGCCGGAAGTCCTGCCTCGCGAGCGTCCCGATGACATGCTGGGGATAACCATCGCGCCCCTGGACCAGTGGATCTACGACCGGCGCAACGTCGAGGCGCAGCGCAAGTTCCCCATCGAGGAGTGTTACGACAAGGTCGCCTTCCGCGCCGGTTTGGAGCGCGAGGACCAGTACATGTGCATGAGCGGTTTCAGTTGGGGCTATCACTCGCACCCGGACGGCAATGCCATCGTCAACTACTGCGACCGGGGCCGGACCGTGCTCTACGACGACGGCTACATGGTGGCGCAGACCAGCGAGCACAATACGGTAATCGTGCTCAAGGACGGTTGGACGGC
>CAZJVY010000071.1:5017-18876 GCA_964549395.1 uncultured Armatimonadia bacterium
TCGGCGGGCACCAACATCAATGCGCCGCCATTCCCGCTGGATCAGGCGCGGCGGCTCGTGCAGTCGGTGGGCGTGAAGCTGGAGGTGCAGGACAGCTACCAGTTCGCCAACCTCATCTACACCAGTCAGGATGGCGCGGAAGGCCGGCGCGTGGAGGCCTACCGTCTGGGCGATACCACCACATATCTCATCGCGGATGACGGAGCGCCCGCAGTGGCCGGTATCAATCGCAGTGAAGGCATTGACGGCCTGAAGGTCGATGGGGCGGCGTTCCATCTGTTCGGAAACAAGCTGACCGTGGCCGCCGGAACCGGGATAGATGTCGGCGGGCTGTCGCTATCTGCGGACAAACCGGTCAACGCGCAGATTGAGCTGGACAGCGGCAAGGCCCTGGTGGAGAGCCGGCAGGAAGTGCAGCTAGCCATCACCGATGCCAAGGCCGGACAGCAGAAGGTGCAACTCAAGCCCGGACGCCACAGCCTGAGCCTGCACCCGGCAGGTGGTGCCGAACTGCAACAGATTGCCGCACAGATGCGCGAGAAGCTGCAGGGCATGGCGGCAGCCCCGGCGGCGGTCGGCAAGCCGGCGGCCGGTTCGGGCAAGGGCGTCGGCAAACTGTGGGAGCACTCCTACCCGATTTCCGCCGAGCAGAACAAAGCGGCCGGCAACAGCAAACATCCCTGCGCCATGATGGTGGCCGATGCCGACGACGATGGCAAGGCGGAGGCATACGTGGCTGGCAAGGACAACGCCCTGCGCGCCATCGGACCCGACGGCAAGGAGCTGTGGCGGTACGACCTGCCGGCGGTGATTCACGAGCTTGCCATCAGCGGAAAAGGAGCCGCCCGCCAGATCCTGATCGGATGTGATGACAGCAACATCTATGCACTAAAGCCCGACGGCTCGCTCAACTGGTCGGTGTTGGTGCCGGCCAGGAGTTGGGCCAGGCCGGGCTATGCCGAGGGCGACCTGACACTGCGTCAGGGCAAGCCCGTGGTACTGGTCGGCGTTGACCTGGATGGGGACGGGAATGAGGAAATCGTGTGCGGGTCGCACTACGGGCATGTGTACGCATTCGATGGCAACGGCCGGTTGCTCTGGGATGACGTGACGCATACTCCTCATTCCATGACCTGCGGCGCGGCCTGCGACCTTGACGGCGACGGCAAGCAGGAGGTCGTCATGGGGAGCATCTATGCCAACGCCATCATATTCTCCGCCACCGGCGGCAAGGTCGGTTCAGCCGGCGGCAGCGGACATGCGGGGGCCACCTGTGCGGCCTGCGCGGACCTCGACGGCGACGGCAAGGGCGAGATCGCCATCGGGGACAAGCTGGGCATACTCTGGCTGCAGGGGCCGGGCGAGGACGGCAGATGGACGAAGTCGCAGAACATGCGCACTTACAACGCCGGTGCGGACATCTCCGCCGTGGCGATGGGCGACGTCAACGCTGACGGGAAGCTGGAGATCGCCGCCGCGTCCAAGAACTTCATGCTGTATCTGTTCGATGCAGCGCGCGAGCCGATATGGCAGCTCAACCTGGGCGATGTTTGCCTGGACATTGACCTTGCCGATGTGACCGGTGACGGCAAGCTGGAGGTCATCTGCGGCTGCGAGGATGGCCAGGTGAAGATCGTCAACAGCGACGGCCAGATCATCGGCTGGTATCAAGCGAGCGATGTCGTGTGGCGAGTCCGCGCCTGCGAGCTTGACGGGAAGCCGCAGACCAAGGAGATCGTGGCAAGCTGCGACGACGGCAAGGTTTGCGGTTTGCAGATTGGCAAGTAGAGAACGAGCACCGCGTTCGGCAGCTTGCGGGCCGGCGCTGATGATCGTCGGAAGGAGTCTAGACCATGTTGAGCCATGGTTTGCAGATAGGTCTTGGAGGCGTACCGTTCCTTTCCGATGCCAGGACGCGCTCGATCTGCGCCGAGAATCCGGACGGCGCAAAAGGCGCGGGGGCACAGGCCGTGCCCGAAGGCGGAGCGGCCGCCATGCTGGGCAAGGGCTGGAAGGTCCGCCCCTGCATCACGCTGCCTGCCGGCGAGACCACTACCATCGCCGACATCGGCGGCTCCGGCGTCATCCAGCACATCTGGATTACCGCCATAGAAGCCGCCTACCGGGATTGCATCCTGCGCGTGTACTGGGATGGTGAAGACACGCCCTCGCTTGAGGTGCCGTTGGGGGATTTCTTCTGCTGCGGGCACTCTCTAAGGGTCAAAGTCAACTCCCTGCCCATCGCGGTGAATCCCTCCGGAGGGTTCAACAGCTACTGGCCGATGCCGTTCCGCGACGGCGCGAAGATAACCATTCAGAACGAGCGCTGGGAGGAGATTCCCGGCTTCTTCTACCAGATAACCTGGGCAGAGACGCAGGTGCCTGACGAAGCGGCCTATCTTCACGCCCAGTGGCGCCGCGCAATGGGCACTCGCGAGCAGCCCGAGCACGTCATCCTGGACGGCGTGACAGGCAAGGGGCAGTATGTGGGCACCTACCTGGCCTGGGTGCAGTTCTCCGACGGCTGGTGGGGTGAGGGCGAGATCAAGTTCTACATTGACGGCGACGACGAGTACCCGACCATTTGCGGCACCGGCACGGAGGACTACTTCGGCGGCGCATGGTGCTTCCGTGACACCTACTCCACCGCCTTTCTCGGCTATCCGCTCTGGCAGAAGGATGAGGGTAAGCCTCCGAAGCACGGGCTGTACCGCTGGCATATCATGGACCCGATCCGCTTCGACCGGGACCTGCGGGTGACAATCCAGGAGTTGGGCTGGTGGCCGAACCGCTGCTACGAGCCTCTGACGGACGATGTCTCTTCGGTCGGCTACTGGTATCAGATGGAGCCACACGCGCAGTTCCCGCAGATGCCGCCCGTGCACGAGCGCTGGAGCCGCTAGCAGGATTGGCCCGCTGCAAGATTGAAAGTGCCGCTTTGGTGGTATATACTGCATATATGCCCTGTTTGCGTCGGGCACACGTTCCGCCATAATCAGGAGGTGTTCACAGTGCGTTTCCGCAGCAGCGCAGGCTTCACTCTTATCGAACTCCTGGTCGTCATCGCCATCATAGCAATACTCGCAGCCATTCTCTTCCCGGTTTTCGCCCGTGCCCGGGAATCGGCCCGGACCTCTTCGTGCCTGTCCAACCTCAAGCAACTGGGGCTGGCCTGCCACATGTATGCGCAGGACGCCGACGAGCTGTTCCCGTGCGATAGCCACGCCAGCAATCCGCACGTCCGGTTGGTGCGGCAGCTTGACCCATACGTCAAGAACCGGCAGATATTCTACTGCCCATCGGCGGTGAAGTACGGCTTCGCCGCTCTCCTGCCCACGGAGGCCAACTGGGCTGCAGGCAATATCGGTTACTACCTGTTCTCGTTCGACCAACTGCCATCCACGGTGTCACCCGGCCAGCCGAACCAGGAGACCTGGATTGACTGGTACTTCCTGAAAAATGTCGTCTGGGGCGACAGTACCAGAGCTCTCTCCGAGCGCGACCCGGCCGACTACTGGCTGATGTCGGACTTCTTCGCCTCCCCCACCAATATCATGCTGCACGGCACCGGCATGGGCGGGATGAATGTCGTCTATCTGGACGGCCATGCGAAGCTGGTCACCCAGCCGGCCAAAGCCATCTTCAGGTAGCCCGCACGTCGCCGCCGGCGATTTGGTGCAACACACCGGCTGCCAGCCTCTCGATGGCAGCCGCTTTCCTGCCCGACCTGCCGTGCAGGTTGGGGCGCTCCCCGTGTCGAACCTCCTCGCCGCAAGAGGAGGCAGATCGCATGCCTGACGTCGTCTGTTTCGGCGAACTTCTGGTTGACATGATGTCAGAGCAGCCGGGGGTTTCGCTGGAGAACGCCTTCACCTTCGAAAAGAACGCCGGCGGGGCACCCGCCAACGTTGCCGCCGGCTGCGCGAGTCTCGGCGTCAGCGCCGGTCTCATCACCAAGCTGGGGAATGACAGCTTCGGCCGCTTCCTGAAGAACACGATTCAGGAAGCCGGCGTGGATGTCAGCGGAGTCGTCATGACCGACAGCTACGCCACGCAGTTGGCGTTCGTCGCAATCAGCAAGTATGGCGTGCCCGACTTCGAGTTCCACGTCAAGGCGCCCGCTCACGAACAGATCGCCGTGCACGAGGTCAACGCCGAACTAATCGAGCAGGCGCTCGTATTCCACTTCGGCCCACTCACGCTCGTCAATGAGCCGGCCCGCTCCACCACATTCGCCGGGGTTGAGATGGCGTCGGCGGCCGGCCTGGTGATCTCCTTCGACGCCAACTACAGAAAGTCTCTGTGGCCGGACGGGGACGCCGCCTACGAGTTGATCTGTCAGGCGGCCGCGCTTTCCGACATCGTCAAGGTCAACGAGGCCGAGTTGGCACTGATAACAGGCACCGATGATCCTCACAAAGGCCTCAAGGCTCTGGTCGCGATGGGGCCGGAGTTGGCGTCCGTAACCCTCGGTGCCGAGGGCTGCGCCTTCGCCAACGAAATCTACTATGACGAGATTGCAGGCATAGACGTGCCCGCCGTGGTTGACACCACCGGCTGCGGGGATGCCTTTGTGGCCGCTTCGCTGGTCTGGCTTATCAAGAGCGACATTGACATCTCCGACCTGACAGGCGAGCAGACGCTGCAGATGTATCGCCATGCCAACGCCGCCGGCGCCTTTGCCACGATGACCTCCGGTGCCATCGCCTCCATGCCCGACAGCGACGATCTGGACCGCATGATGCAGCATATCTATGGCTAGTTGGGGAGCCGCCCAGCGCCGCCTCGGCCGCCGTTTCCACTCGCCTCCATCCCTCTTTGACACCGCCGCATCGAGCGAGTATAATTCACCCCGGCAGCATAACTAACGCCAGCCTGCTCACCCGCCGGCAGATCGCCGGTGGGGATCTTGCGGGCGGCGATTTTTCATACCTGCGGGGGTAGTTTGATGCACCAGGTCAAGCGCGCATTGATCAGCGTCTCGGATAAGACCGGGATCGTGGAGTTCGCCCGGGCCCTGTCCGGAATGGGCGTGGAGATCCTTTCGACGGGCGGCACGCGCCGCAAGCTGCAGGAAGCAGGCGTGCCCGTCAAGGCCGTCGAGGACTATACCGGCTTCCCCGAGATCATGGACCATCGCGTCGTCACGCTGCATCCGAAGGTTCATGGCGGCCTGCTGGCATTGCGCGACAAGCCCGCACACATGCAGCAGGCAGAAGAGCTGGGCATTGACATGATTGACATGGTCGTGGTGAACCTGTATCCCTTCCAGGCCACCGTCGCCAAAGAGGGGGTCACCATGGCCGAGGCCGTGGAGAACATAGACATCGGCGGCCCCACCATGCTGCGTGCGGCGGCGAAGAACCACAAGTTCGTCACCGTCGTTTGCAGCCCGGATTACTACGATGAGCTCCTCGCGGAGATGAAAGCCAACGACGGCGCGGTATCGGACGAGACGCGCCTGCGCCTCGCGTTGGAGACCTTTGCGCATACCGGCCAGTACGACGCGGCAATCGTCAGGTACATCGGCCGGCAGCAGGACAGGGAGTCGAAGTTCCCCAGGTACTATGCGCCCTGGTTCATCAAGCGCGGCGGCGATTTGCGCTACGGGGAGAACCCCCACCAGGACGCGGCGGTGTATGTCGGCCTCGACGCCAACGAGCCGGGGCTGGCCTGCGCCGAGCTCCTGCACGGAGCCAGGGAGCTGTCCTTCAACAACTACCTCGACCTGACGGCGGCGATGGAGGCCGCCCGCGACTTCGACGAGCCGACCGCCGTCATCATCAAGCACCTCAACCCCTGCGGTGCCGCATCGGCCGCAACCCTCGCGGAGGCGTTCACCGACGCCTGGACCGCCGACCCGATCTCCGCATTCGGCTCGGTGCTCGGCTTCAATCGCGAGGTTGACGCCGACCTGGCCGAGATCATCTTCAACAGCGATTACCTGCAGGCAGTCGTCGCACCGCGCTACCGCGACGCGTCCGGCGACTACGATAGCACCATCATCGCCGCTTTCGTCGAGGCCGTCATTGCCCCCGGTTACACGCCTGAAGCGCTCGAAATTCTGGGCGGCAAGTCGGACAACATGCGCATTCTCGTGCAACCGAATTTCGCGCCCGTCGCACGCATCAAGGACTTCGACATCAAGAAGATTCCCGGCGGCATCGTCGCCCAGACGCCCGACGCGCAGAGCGTGAAGAAGGCCGATCTGCGGGTGGTCACCACGGTGCAGCCGACGCCCGAGCAGATCGAGTCGCTGCTGTTCGCCGATCGCGTCGCCAAGCACGTCAAGTCCAACACCATCGTGCTGGTGCAGGGCAAGACGGTGGTGGGCTGCGGCGCGGGGCAGATGAGCCGGGTCGACTCGGCCATCATCGCCGCCCGCAAGGCCGGCAACCGTGCCCGGGGTGCTTGTCTGGCCTCGGATGCGATGTTCCCGGCTCGCGACGGTCTGGATGCCGCCGCCGACACCGGAGCCGTGGCGATCATCCAGCCGGGCGGCTCCAAGCGCGATGATGAGGTCATCGCCGCCGCCGACGAACACGGCATCGCGATGATCATGACCGGCATGAGACACTTCTGGCACTGAGCCATAGCGCTTGCACCGCTAGACGGCATTCGCGGGCTGGAAGCTGAGAATGCAAATGCATTCTCAACTGACATTTGCCAAAGGCGCAAAGCTCAGGCCGCGCTACGCGCCGATTAAAGGTGTTGCAGGTTGGGGAAACGTTGAGCAGTTGCTTCGAGACCGGCTGACGGACACTCCATTGGAGCGTGATCCGATGACGGCCTGCAGTGGGAATTGCCGGCCCAGGGGCGGTACGGGTACGCGCCCCGCTTCCTGGCTTTCCTAGCCACAGAGAAGCGGGGCCCGCCGACGTGCCACATCCATACCAGTTCCCATAGAGATGAGGAGAGGATGAAATGTTGAACCATACGCTTGCGCAGGCCGACCCGCAGCTCTACCAGATCATGGTGGATGAGCTGGAGCGGCAGCGCTCCACGCTGATGCTAATACCGTCTGAGAACTACGCATCGCGCGCCGTGATGAGCGCGATGGGGTCAATCTTCACCAATAAGTACGCCGAGGGCTACCCCGGCGCCCGCTACTACAACGGCTGCGAGAACTACGACCGGCTGGAGAACCTGGCCATCGAGCGGGCCAAAGAGATATTCCACTGCGAGCACGTAAACGTACAGGTGCACACCGGCTCGCAGGCCAACATGGCCGCCTACTACGCGCTGCTGCAGTTGGGTGACAGGATCCTGGCCATGAGCGTTGACCAGGGCGGCCACCTCACCCATGGCAAGAAGCAGAACTTCAGCGGCCAGTTCTACGAGGCCAGCTTCTACAGCGTGGACCCCGAGACATACCTGATTGACTACGACCAGGTGCTGGCCAAGGCGAAGGAGGTCCGCCCGAAGCTGATCGTTGCCGGGGCCAGTGCTTACCCGCGCATCATTGACTTCCAGATCTTCCGTGAGATCGCGGATGAGGTCGGCGCCTACCTGATGGCCGACATCGCCCACATTGTGGGTCTGGTCGCCGCGGGCTCGCATCCCGATCCGGTGCCGTATTGCGACGTGGTGACCTCCACGACGCACAAGACCCTGCGCGGCCCGCGCGGGGCGATCATCATGTGCAAGAAGGAATGGGCCAAGCGTGTGGACGAGGGGGTTTTCCCAGGGGTGCAGGCAGGTCCACTAATGCAGGTCGTGGCCGCCAAGGCCGTCTGCTTCAAGGAGGCCCAGAGCTTCGGCTTCCGCGAGTACCAGCGCCAGATCATCCGCAATTGCCAGGCGCTGGGGCAGTCCTTGATTGAGGAGGGGTTCCGGCCGGTCACCGGCGGCACCGACAACCACCTGCTGCTCATTGACCTGGCTAACAAGGACATCACCGGCCGCGACGCGGCCGACTTGATGGAAGCCGCCGGCATGGTGTGCAACAAGAACCTGATCCCATACGACGAGCGCTCGCCGATGGAAACCAGCGGCATCCGCCCCGGCACGCCCGCACTGACCACGCGCGGCATGCGCGAGGAGCAGATGCACCAGATCGGCAAGTGGATCGCCGAGGTCATCCACAAGGGCCGCGAGGACGAAAGCGTCATCACGCGCATCCGTGCCGAAGTCGCAGACCTCTGCGCTCAGTTCCCGATCTATCTGGACATTGACTAGCGAGGCGCAGCTTCTGTGAAAACTGTGATGAAGGGCCGGCCGCTTGGTCGGCCCTTCTTCGTTCGCCCTCAGCCCCAGAAGAAAGCGAAGGAAATGGGCCCCGTCCGGCGAACTAGTGCGTGACTCCAGGATGTCCAATCCAGGACGGCCGACGCGTGAGAGCCGTTCTGCCGGCATAGGCTTGGCTTCATGGCAACCCCCCGCTTCACCCAACTTGAGACGCCTCTTGAGACGCCTCCGGCGCCGACAGCGGTTTGCGCCGCGATAGCCGATTCCAGCCACCCCGTCTTCCTGGACAGCGGCATGCAGATCGGGCGCTTCGGAGACTACTCCTTCGTAAGCTGCCAGCCTACACTGGTCCTCCGCTCCCACGGCAGGGAAGTGGAGCTCATCGAGTCCGGCTCCACACGTCGCATGGAGGCCGACCCGTTCCAGGTGCTGGAGGAGCAGCTTGCCGCCCGCAAGCGCGAGAGGGCCGGTGGGCCGGTCCCGTTCACAGGCGGGGCGGTCGGCTACTTCGCCTACGACCTCGGTCGGCTCATCGAGCGACTGCCGGAAGACACGGTCGAAGACATCGGCGGCCCGGAGATGTACCTTGGCTTCTACGACGCGGTCTATGCCTACGATTGCCGGCGTCGGCAAGGGTATCTCTGCGGCGAGCCGCAGTCCGCGAGTTGGGCCGCCCTTGAGGAAGCCATCGCGAAGCTGGACGCCGGCGCAGATACGGCTGAAGGCTCCAAATGTCCGGCTGGTCGCTCTCTGCGGTGCAACTTCACCCGCGCCGCATACCAGGACGCTGTCACTCGCGCCATTAATTACATTGCCGCCGGCGACATCTTCGAGGTCAACCTGTCTCAGCGCTTCGATTGCGAGTTGCTGGTCGAGCCGTGGGACCTCTACAGGGGCTTGCATGCCGTCAATCCCGCGCCCTTCGCCGCATACCTGGGCTTCGAAGGTATTCAGGTCGTGAGCTCGTCGCCGGAGCGTTTTCTGCGCGTTAGTGACGGCTGGGCCGAGACCAGGCCGATTAAGGGCACGCGGCCGCGTGGCAGCAGTCCTGCGCAGGACGAAGCGCTTGCCCGGGAGCTGCTCGCCAGTGAGAAGGACCGCGCCGAGTTGATGATGATCGTGGACCTGGAGCGCAACGACCTGGGCCGGGTCTGCCGCTTCGGGACGGTGCGCGTGCCCGACCTCATGGTCCTGGAGACCTATCCGACGGTGCATCATCTGGTGTCCACGGTTGTCGGCCAATTGCGCGAGGACAGGACGAATGTGGACCTGCTGCGGGCGAGCTTCCCCGGCGGCTCCATAACCGGCGCGCCCAAGGTCCGCTCGATGGAGATCATCGAAGAGCTGGAGCCTACGCGACGCGGCGTGTACACCGGCTGCATCGGCTACATGGGCTACGATGGCGAGATGGACCTGAATATCGTCATCCGCACCATCGTCTGCCGCGAGGGTCGCGCGTACTTCCAGGTTGGCGGCGCCGTGGTAGCCGATTCGGACCCCGCAGCCGAATACACTGAGACACTGGACAAGGGGCGCGGGCTGGCCCGTGGCCTGGGAGTCGAAGGGGAGGCGCCTTTCAATGGTGCTCCTGATAGATAACTACGACTCGTTCGTCTATAACCTCTATCAATACCTCGGCGAATTGGGCCGCGAGCCAGTCGTCTTTCGCAATGACGCAATCAGTATTGAAGATATCGAGCGGCTTTCGCCCAGTCACATCATCATCTCACCAGGGCCCTGTACCCCTCTGGAGGCCGGCATCAGCAACGACTGCATACTGCACTTCGCCGGCCGCATCCCGATACTGGGAGTGTGTCTGGGCCACCAGTGCATCGGCCACGTGTACGGCGGTGACATCGTGCAGGCTCCTCGCCTGATGCACGGCAAGACCTCGCTGATCGAGCATGACGGCACCGGCATATTCCGGGGCATACCCAATCCCTTCGAGGCCACCAGATACCACTCGCTGGTCATCAAGCCGGAGACCTGTCCGGAGTGCCTGCAGGTCACGGCCTGGACCGACTGGGGCGAGATAATGGCGGTGCGGCACAAGGGCTTTGCGGAATGTCCGGTTGAGGGCGTCCAGTTCCACCCCGAGGCCATTCTTACCGTGGTGGGCCACGATCTGCTCCGCAACTTCCTGGCGTATGGCGACTGAGGAGCGATGCGGTGACGCAAGATGAGCAATTGCTGTGGGTGAACGGAGAGCTTGTTGCGGGCGGCAGCGCGGGAGTGCGGCCCGAGGACCGCGGCCTGCTGTACGGGGATGGGCTGTTCGAGACGATGCGCGCATACGGCGGCCGCGTGTTCTGCCTCACCGAGCATCTTGACCGCCTGCTCACCAGTGCGGGCCTGCTGCAAATGCCTCTGCAATACGGCAAGGACGCGCTCGCGGCGGCTGTTGCGGACACACTGGCGGCCAATGAAGTGGCGGATGCGTATGTCCGCCTGACCGTCACCCGCGGCGTCGGAGGTCGCCCCTCAGAGCTGGATGCCCCGCAGGCTTGCACCGTTATCATCACGGTGCGCGAGTATCATGGCTATCCTGCCCATGTCTATGACGAGGGTCTGAAGCTTACATTCGCACAGGCGCGCCGCAATGAAACCTCGCTGCTCTCCCGCATCAAGAGCCTTAACTACCTTGACAACATCATCGAACAGCATCAGGCCAAACAGGGGGGCTATGATGAGGCGATCTTCCTGAACACCCAGGGAATTGTCGCCGAGGGCGCGACCAGCAATGTCTTCATCGTCGAGAAAGGTCGCACCCTGACGCCGCCGCTGGCGGCGGGCGTCCTTCCCGGCATCGTGCGAGGCTGCTTGCTGGCGGGCATGGACATGGCCGAGGAGGCATTCGGCCCGGAGCGCCTGGCCGCCGCAGATGAGGTCTTTTTAACCAATAGCCTGCTGGAGGTCGCTCCGGCCATTTCACTGGATGGTTGTCTGGTAGGTGGTGGGGTCCCCGGTCCGGTCTATCATCAGGCTCACGAACTGTACCGCCGACTGCTGAGCCGCTAGCAGCGGGGCCTGCGTTTGACATGACGACTGCCAAGGCGGCGTGCATCTTCGTTGCGCCTGGCGAGGATTCGCCGCGTTCTGCGCCGAATTGCACTGCATTCGCAATGACCTGTTTGACCATTGACACTGGAGGCCTGTAAATATGGCTGAGAAACTGGAAATCGGCGTCATGCTGTCCGCCCGCCCGTCGGCTGAGGAGGCGATGAAGAAGGTCGCCGACTTCGGACTGCACCACTGCCAGGTGCACTGGCCGGCTGCCACCGGCACCATCGAGGAAGCACAGGAGCTGCGCGCCGCCGCAGACAAGCACGGCGTAAGTATCGCCACTATCTGGGCGATGCCTGGCGGCCGCATGGTCTGGAATTTCGTCGAGGGGCCGACCACCATCGGCTTGGTTCCGCCAGCAAGCCGCAGCGAGCGCACGGTGCAACTGCAGCAGGCCGCGCGCATCGCCGCCGCTATCGGCGTGCAGTCCATCACCACACATCTCGGCTTCATCCCCGAGTTCCCCGGCGACGAGGACTACTACGGCACGATGCACGCGGTGAAGTCCGTCGCCAACGTCTGCAAGGACGAGGGCATCGAGTTCTGGTTCGAGACCGGACAGGAGACGCCGGTCACTCTCCTGCGCCTTATCGAGGATGTCGGCACCGGCAACCTCGGCATCAATCTCGACCCGGCCAACCTGCTGATGTACGGCAAGGCGAATCCCGTTGACGCCCTGGATGTCTTCGGGCAGCACGTGCGCGGAGTCCATGCCAAGGACGGCGAGTACCCCACCGACGGCGTCAGCCTGGGCAAGGAGAAGCCGATGGGGGAGGGGCGGGTCAACTTCCCGTTGCTGGTTCCGAAGCTGAAGGAGAAGGGCTTCACCGGCATTCTGGCAATCGAGCGGGAGATCAGCGGGCCGCGGCAGATCGAGGACATCAAGCGCGCCATCGCCATCCTGGAACCGCTGTGCTGAGTATTCCACCGCGGTGAGACAGCAGGTGCGATGGCAGTCTCGTCGCAGCAGGGCGCTTCACGATCTCATCGTTGCCCGACTGTCGAGCGGTCGGCCATACGTGTTGCAATATGCCGGCATTTGCAGTATCTTTCCAGAAAGTGCTCAGGTGCAGATGCTGCGGAGCAGCGAACTGAGAGGGACGCCCCATGTCCGTTGATGCGCTGTTAAGACAACTTCGGGAGCGACGGGAAGAAATTGTGCGCACGGCGGCTGACTACGGCGCTCACCATGTGCGGGTCTTCGGCTCAGTAGCACGCGGCGACGCAGGCCCCGACAGCGACCTGGACCTGCTGGTGCAGTTTGAGCCGGGCGCGACGCTGCTTTCACACGCGGCTCTGGTCCGGGAACTCGAGGCACTGCTGGGGCGCAAAGTTGATGTGGTCAGCGAACGAGCGCTACGACCGAAGCTGCGAGAGCGGGTGCTTCGCGAGGCGGTCAGCCTATGAGGGACGACCGCGCGAGGCTGCTGGACATCCTGGAAGCCATTGACAACATCCAGCGCCGAGCAGCCCCCGGACGGGAAGTGTACATGAACGATGAGCTTCTGCAGGTCTGGATGGTACATCATATCCAGATTATCGGCGAGGCTGCCGGGGGCCTGTCACGGACCTTGCGCGAGCAGTATCCTGAAATCCCTTGGGGCGACATCGTTTCCATGCGCAACATTCTCGTTCATCAGTACTTCGGCATAGACCTTGAGCAGGTTTGGGCTACTGTCATCACGGACCTGCCGCGATTGCACAGCGAGATTACACACATGCTGAGGGAGATGGACGACCGGCCCTGACTGTGAAGCCGGAGCGCGATGCGGCGTGTCGTGCAACTCCCCTCAGAGTAAGCTTCCCAGACGTGAGAGGCCCTGCCGACCGATGCTCCCGCGCTCCCTGGTACCCCGCTGCCTTGCCCCAAGCCTGGCATCAGGTGCGGGCCGTGTGCTATACTCGTGTCCTACAAGCGTCCCTTGCAGGAGGTATCCCCAGCATGCTTCGCAACGCACTTCGCACCCGCTATGCACTGATAGTCGCCCTGGCGCTGTACATTGCTTGCACCGCCGCCTGGGCCGGACAGCTCACCGGCAAGGTTACCGATGACGCCGGCGTGGGCTTGCTCGCCCGAGTTACCGTCATTCAGTACGAAAGCCGCAATTCGGCGGTCGGCTTCACGCTTCCAGACGGCACTTTTAGTCTGGATGTGCCAGACGGCGAGTTGAGCGTGCTAGCCGCTCACGGCCCGGAATGGAGCATCGCAGAGGTCACTGCCCACGCCGGTGACGTCCTCAACCTCGTGCTGCATCGCCTGGTGGATATGCCATCCTACGGGTACTACGGTGCCGACCTGCACATGCACTCCACCTTCAGCGACGGCACCCAGCCCGTCGAGGTGATGGCTTCCGCCTGCAGGGCGGAAGGGCTACACATCGCGGCGCTGACGGACCACGACACGGTTGACCAACATGGTCTCTGGCTGCAGCAGGCAACCCCGGACTTCCTGCCTCTGCGCGGTCAGGAGATTACCACCAGCACCATGGGGCATTTTCTCGGCATCAACGGCCCCACATTGGTCTCGCGTGACGTCTCGGGTGGCGAAGAAGACATAAGGCGGATCTTCCGCCAGGTGCGGGAGGATGGCGGCATCTCGATTGTCGCCC
>CAZJVY010000072.1:0-18595 GCA_964549395.1 uncultured Armatimonadia bacterium
CTCACCCAGGCGGCTTCTTTCCTTCCCTCACGCTCGCCTTACAGGAAATCAGCCGATGGCGAGGAAATGTCATCCGGCAGGTCCCGCAAATCCGCAAAGGAGCAGCAACATGGCGCTCAAGCAAGCATCGGCGGCAATCGTTGAGGCCCTGGCGGCCGAGGGCGTTGAGTACGTCTTCGGCCTGCCCGGCGGCCATTCGGTCTGCATATTCTACGACCAGCTCGCACAGCAGCAGCAGGTGAAGGCCATCCTCGCCCGGCATGAGACCGCCGGTGCCTTCGCCGCGCTCGGCTATGCTCAATTGACCGGCAAGCCGGGCGTCTGCCAGGGAACCGCCGGCCCCGGCTTCTCCCACATGCTCATGGGCATCCACGAAGCCGCCTATGCCCGCATTCCCCTCGTCGTCATCGCACCCAACTCTCCCATCGCTCACTACGGCAAGGGCGAGCTTCAGGAGTTCCCCCAGATCGAAAGCGTCGTCGGCTTCGCCAAGTGGTGGTACCGCGTTGACAGGCCCCAGAAGCTCCCCTGGGTCATGCAGCAGGCCTTCAAGCACGCGATGGCTCCCCCGTGCGGGCCGGTCTTCGTGGACATCCCCATAGACATCGGCGACATGACCGCCGAGATGGATGATTACGTGCCCGCCCCGCGCACCACCTGTGTCGCCGACCCCGCTGCAGTGGCCGCAGCCGCTCAGGCGCTGGTAACCGCGCAGAGGCCGGTCATGATCTGCGGCCGCGGCGTCCATCAGTCGGGCGCTCACGAACAGGTGCGGGCGCTGGCCGAGCTGCTCGCTATGCCCGTGCTGTACACCAATCACGGCAAAACCTCAATCTCTGAAAACCATCCCCTCGCCGGCGGCGGTGTCGGCTGCAACCGCACCATCGTCAGCGAAGCCCTGCTTGACGAGGCGGATTGCTGGTTCTGGGTCGGCAGCCAGATTGAGGAATTCGCGGTCGGCAAGGATTGGCCCAAGCTCCCCCCCGGCCGTACCTTCATCAACCTCAACATTGACCCCACGCAGTTCGGCCGCAACTGGACCCCCGACATTTGCCTGCTCGGTGACGCGAAGCTGACACTGGCCCAGCTCGTCGAGGCATGTGCCGATGATGCCGGCAATCGTGATTTCGCCGCCGGCGAGGTAGCGAACCACATTGCAGACCTCAAGCAAGAGTGGCGCGCCCAGGTGGATACACTGGTAGCGCGCTCAAAGGGCCCGGTGCATTTCTCGCAGTTCCTCCAGCAACTCAACCGCATCATGCCCGATGGCGCCGTCGTTGTCGTCGGCGAGGGGGCCAACCGCGTCTGGACGGCCACCGAGCTGCAACTCACCGCGCCGGGCACCTGGGTTTCCGCATCCGACTTCGGCTGCATGGGCTATGCGGTCGGCGCTTCCATCGGCGCGGCGATGGCCCGCCCCGGCAACAACGTCCTCTGCATCACCGGCGACGGCTCGTTCCAGATGCAGATGCAGGAGATCATCGTCGCCGTCCAGTACAAGCTGCCCATAACCTACGTCGTCTTCAACAACAATGCATTGGGCTGGATCAAGTGGAGCCAGAAGATCGGCCGCGATGAGCGCTTCTATTGCACCGAGTTCACCGCCAACTGGAACCATGCCGAGGCGGCGCAGGCCGCCGGCCTCGCAGGCTTCTTCGTGGACAGCGCCGACAAGTCCGCACCGGCCATCGAGGGCGCTCTGCAGGCCAATGCCGACGGTCGCCCCGCGCTCATCGAAGTGGCCGTGCCGTGGGACGAGCAGACCCCGGGATTCGTCGCGCACCACACCGGCGGCTCGGTCGCCGATGCCTTCCGCACGCTTACCAGTGCTCACTTGCACAACTACGTATGACACTCATTTCGCGGAGGACAGGCATCCCTGCCTGTCCTGGCCGACGGGATTCCTTCGCGGATCTGCGCAAGTGAGTACTAGCGGCGAATCCGGATAGGTCAGGAACTGTCTGGCAGATGGCGAGAACCGAAGACGACCTCAGCACGCTGCTCTCGAAGCTGCGCGGGCCGCTCAACCTCGAACGGGACCGCGGCTTCGACGACGGCGCGGTCAGCGGCGGCTTCGGCCCTTACGTCCAGCGCTGGGCTGACCAGGTCTTCAACCTCATTGACCAGCCCACACTCCACACCAGACTCACCGGCCTCGCACTCAGCTTCGCCGCCTACGCACGCAACAGCCCGCAACAACGCCGCTTGCTTTGCACCGCTGCCGCCGAGCTTCTGGACGAAATGGAGGAGCACCTGGCCCCCGCGCCGGCAACCCAACAGGTGGCACGCAAGCCCAAGCGCAAGCGCTCGAAGCGGGCGAGAACCACCCCGCCGCAGGTCTCCTGGCGCGCTCCCTTGACCTCGCTGAAGGGCGTCGGCCCGGCGCGGGCCGAGGCCCTGGCGGCCGCCGGCCTCGCAACCGTCGCAGACCTCCTCACCTACTACCCCTATCGCTACAAGGACCGCCCGCGGCTGCACCACTTGGCCGAACTGGACGACGGCCGGGAAGCCTGCTTGCTTGTTCGCATCACCGGCAAGGGCAGCAACTTCTACCGTGGCCGCCTGCGCATGACGCAACTCCCCGCCGTTGCCCTGGACCCGGAATGTCCGGAGGGCGCGCCGGACACCGACCAGGATGCCACACCCATCACCCTCCGCTGGTTCAATCAGCCCTACCGTGTCGAGCAGTTCCCGGTGGGCACCGAGCTTGTCGTGGTCGGGCCGATACGCCTCAAAAGCAAGCAGCCGGCCGTCGCGGTGCAGGAATGTGAGCGGGCCACCACCGACGGCGACGGCTCGCCCGGCCTCGGCATCGGACAGCTCGTGCCGGTGTACGGCAGGATCGAGGGCGTCGGCCCTACCGTCCTGCGCAGGCTGATACGCCGGGCGTTGGACGAATGTCGGGAGCTTCCCGAGGGCCTTGTGCCGCCGGAGCTGGCCGCCCGGCACAATCTGATTCCGCTGCGGGAGGCGCTGTGGCAGACGCACTTCCCGGAGAGTGCCGATGCCCGGCAAGCGGCCCGCAAGCGCCTCGTGTACCAGGAGCTGTTCCTCCTGCAGCTCGAACTGGCGCGCAGGCAGCAGGCGGTCAAGACGCCCGCCGCCGGTGCCCCGCTGCCCGTTGACGAAACCACTCGCCGGGATTATCTCGCGGCTCTGCCCTTTCACCCAACCGCCGCTCAGCAGCGCGTTCTCGACGAGATAACCGCTGACCTGGCCGCCGCACAGCCGGCTCACCGTCTCGTCCACGGCGACGTGGGGTCGGGCAAGACGGTCGTAGCGGGCTGGGCCCTCTATTGCGCGGTCCGAGCCGGCAAGCAGGCGGCGATGATGGCTCCCACCGAGCTTCTCGCACACCAGCACTACCGCACTCTCAGCGGCCTACTGGCACCGCTGGGCATCGAGCCGATGCTGCTGACCGGCAGCATGGCGGGGCAGGCCAAGGACGATGTCCGCCGGCATCTGGCAAGCGGACAGCCGGCTCTGGTTGTGGGCACCCACGCCCTTTTCCAACCGGGTGTCGAGTTCTCCGACCTCGCCGTCGCCGTGGTAGATGAGCAGCACCGCTTCGGCCTGCAGCAGCGCGCGGCACTGGCCGCCAAAGGCCTCCGCCCCAATGTCATCGTCATGTCCGCCACCCCCATCCCGCGCACCCTCGCCCTCACTCTCTACGGCGACTTCGACATCTCCGTCATAGATGAGCTGCCACCGGGTCGGCAGCCGGTGCAGACAAGCCTTCTTCCCGACCGCAAGCGTGCGGCGGCCTTCGAACTCGTGGCCGAGCAGATCGCCCGGGGCCATCAGGCATACGTCGTCTGCCCGCTGGTAGGCGAAGGCAAAAAGAGCGACGCCGAAGCCGCAACGCAGTTGTACGAAAGCCTCCGCACCGAAATGGCCGCTCTCACCGGCGACAGGGACATTGCCGTCGGCCTGGTGCACGGCCAGATGCCCTCGCAGCAGCGCGAAGACATCATGCAGCGCTTCCGGGCCGGCCGCATCCACGTGCTGGTCAGCACTACCGTCATCGAGGTCGGCGTGGATGTCGCCAATGCCACCGCGATGGTCGTGCTCAACGCCGAGCGCTTCGGCCTCGCGCAGTTACACCAACTGCGCGGACGCGTCGCGAGGTCCAGCACTCAGGCCCGGTGCGTGTTGCTGACCGCGAGCAAGGCCCCTGAGGTCGTGGACCGGCTCCGCGTGCTGGTAGAGACCGGCGACGGGTTCAGAATAGCCGAGGAGGACCTGCTGCGGCGCGGCCCCGGTGAGATGGTCGGCCTGGCCCAGCACGGCCTCCCTGACGTGCACATGGCGGCCCTACTTGCCGACACGCCCACACTCGTAGCGGCCAGGGAAGACGCCCGCCGCCTCCTGCAAGACGACCCCTTACTGGAGGCGGACGACCACCGGCCTCTGCGCCAAGCCCTCCAGCACTCGCGAGCCGTTCCGCACGCCGAGTGGACTATCTAGTGCTCACTTGCACAACTACGTATGACACTCATTTCGCGGAGGACAGGCATCCCTGCCTGTCCTGGCCGACGGGATTCTTTCGCGGATTTGCGCAAGTGAGTACTAGATCGGCACAGACAGGTGATTCGCTCGCGGGCGGCCAATTCTCCCATGACATGCACAGACCGGACGGCTGCTGCACACTCCAAGAAGGGGGAATCAAAGGGGGATAGGTGAGTTGTTGCCGTTTGCCGTTGCCGTGTAGGGCGCGGACCTGGGTTGTGTTCAATAACGCTGATTCGGCACTGCTTGTGGGCCTCAAAAACGCTCTCAGGCCCGTTCGCAGGGGTTTCCTGAGCGCAACCGAGGCTTTTTGAACATAACCCCTGTGCCGCGCCGCCGTTGCCGTTCGCCTTGCCGTTGCCTTTCGGTAGGGGCGCACTGCGTGCGCCCGCATGTGGCAACATCGCGGCAAGGTCTTCGAGCGGGCGCACGCAGTGCGCCCCTACCGAAAGAAGACGAACCGCGGAGGGCAGGCATCCTTGCCTGCCCGCAGGGACAGGGCCTTTCGTAGGCTTGCGCAAATCAGTACCGGGCTGAGCACAGACACATAGGGAGAGCATGATATGGCATACTCACTCGACATTCCGCACGGAGCCTTCCACACCATCACCGCTCCGGACCACTGCGCCTGGCCGAACCTGACCTTGCTGCCCAACGGCGACATCGGCGCGGTCATCTTCAATCAGCCCAGCCACGGCGCGATGGAGGGCGATGTCGAACTGTGGGTCAGCGACGACGGTGCAGATACCTGGGCGCTGCGCAGCCAGATTACCCGCCACGATCCCGGCACCAATCGTATGAACGTGGCCGCCGGCCTCAACCACAAGGGCGACCTTGTCGTCCTCTGCTCCGGCTGGGACCTGGAGCGGCTGCCTCATGTCGAACGTTCGGAGGCGATACTGCTCCCGCAGGTGTGGATATCGGCTGACAACGGCCATACCTGGGAGCTGGCGGGTGAAGCGCCCGCACCGCCGCAGTGTATCAACTCGATCCCCTTCGGCAACGTGGTCATCAACGCAGATGAGCTGCTCGTCGGCTGCTACGCCGCGCAGAGCGACCAGCGCGGCTACAAGCTCCGCAAGGCCCACGTCATGCGCAGCGCCGATGGCGGCCGCACTTGGGGCGATCATACCCGGATCGCCGACACCAGTTCCGGCGAGCCGACGCTGCTGCTGACGAAGGACGGCTCCCTGCTGGCCGCCATCCGCGATCTGTATCCGTCCGCTCCCCCCGGAGGCGCCGAGCTGCCGCCGGGGGCCACCGGCGGCCCGCTGGTCCTGCACCGGTCGCAGGACATGGGCCGAACCTGGCAGCCGCAGCAGTACCTCAGCCTCGCGCACCAGATTCCCGGAAGCCTCCTGCAACTCGCCGACGGCCGCATCGTGGCAACCTACGGCAGCCGCATCAATGAATGTAGAGGCGTTGTCGCCCGCGTCAGCGAGGATGACGGCCGCAACTGGTCGCAGCCGTTCGCGCTGGTTGCCGGCTTCCTTCCCCAGAGCGATCACGGCTACCCCTCCAGCGTGCAACTGGACGGCGGCGACATCGTCACCGCATACTATTGCAGCGCCGCGCCCTGGTATCAGCGCTATCACATGGGCGTGCTGCGCTGGAACCTGGACATGGTGCGGATCTAGGGGATAGGTGGGTGTTGCCGTTCGTTGTTGCCTTGTATGGCGCGGACTCCGTACCGCGCCGCCGCCATGCCGTTTGTCGTCGGTAGGGGCGCACTGCGTGCGCCCGCGCCACGCAGAACCAAACCTACGCGGACGGCAGGCATCCTTGGTGATCGACTCCGGCCACCAAGTCGCAGCCATGCGGCAAGAGGAACAGCGCTCGGGGCGACGACCACACGAGTCGTGTTTGCCACGCATTAGCCGCAAATTTCATAATTATGAAGGAAGCTTACCCCCCCTTCAGCCCCGCGCGCTCAGGGCCTCGTGCCGATGCGCTCGAATACCTCTCCACCCAAAGCGTTTCTCTACCGACTTGCCAAGTAATCACCCCATCCGCATTAGCCCCGCTCTCCCATGGGCTTATGGCTTCCGGCGCCTTCAGACCGATTTTCCTCGCCGAACGCCAGGGGGGAGGCATTGGCGGCCAAAGGGGGGTACCAAATCTCGGCTTGGAGACGATTCCTGACGCGACTGATGCCATCAGGCCCTGGCGCTCAGGGGCCGGCAAAGGGGGGGGAGGTATTCCGCACGGAGAAGGGGCAACCGCGCTACGACCGAATTAGGCCCGCTAACGCCTGTCGAGGCCTTCCGTAGGCCTCCCCCCTTTCTACCTGGCGCTGTTCACAGCTTTGTTACGTCTTCGGCGGCCCCCGGAGCCCTCCTGAAACTGCCCATCAGCCGGTGCAATTTCGCTGATTGCATCGCCATTTCCCGCGACCCCGCCACCAACCTTTCCGACCATCAACGCCCCCTGCTGCAACCTTTGCCCGCCTGGCTTTTCTAACAATGAAACCTGTCGCCCACGCACCATACGCAACGGAGGCTGATGAGTTGGCAGTCCCCCTCATTGATCTGAAGTCGGAGTACCTCGAACTGCGTGAGGAAGTGCTCGAGGCCATTGACGGCGCGCTGCAGACGATGCAGCTTTTCCTCGGTCCCAACGTCCAGGCGCTGGAGAGCGAATGGGCGGATTTCTGCGGGGTCGAGCACGCGGTCGGAGTGGGCGACGGCACCGATGCCCTGCACCTGTCGCTGCGGGCGATGGGCGTGGGGCCGGGCGATGAGGTTATCACCGTGGCGTGGACGTTCTTCGCCAGCATCGAGGCGATCATCCACGCCGGTGCCGCGCCGAAGCTGGTGGACATCGAGCCGGACTACTTCTGCATGGACCCCGCCGCGTTGGAGGCGGCCATCACGGAGCGCACCCGGGCCGTGATTCCCGTGCACGTGTACGGCCATCCGGCGGAGATGGACGCCATCGGGGCGATATGCGAGCCGCGCGGCATTAGGATACTCGAGGACGCCGCCCAGGCGCACGGTGCCGCCTACAAGGGCCGCACCGTCGGCGCAATCGGTGATGCCGGCATCTTCAGCTTCTACATGTCCAAGAACCTGGCCGGCTACGGCGAGGGCGGCATGGTCACCACCGACGACGAGCAGATCGCGACGGGGGTGCGGATGCTGCGCGACCACGGCCAGCGGCGGCGCGGGACGTTCGAGTGCATCGGCTACAATAGTCGGCTCGACGAATTGCAGGCGGCCATCGTGCGCATCAAGCTACGCCGCCTGGCGGAGAACAATGAGAGGCGCAGGCAGCACGCGGCGCGCTATAATCAGCTTCTCCAGCATGAAGACATCATCGTCCCGAAGACCGCCGTGGGATGCGAGCATGCGTTCCATCTGTATACGCTGCGCAGTCGGCGGCGGGATGAGATTGCGGCCGCACTCAAGGCCGCGGAGATCGGCTTTGCGACCCATTACGCCAACCCGCCGCACAGGTCTGCGGCCTGCGAGGCCTACGGCCTGGACAGGGCGCATCTGCCGGTGACCGAGGCGCTGGCGGATGAAGTGATATCGCTGCCGATGTATCCGGGCCTCAGCGAGGCGCAGATCGAGCAGGTGGCCGAGACGGTGCTGTCGGCGCTGGGGTAGTAGTCACTCGCGTAAGTCCGCCAAAGGATTCCGTGGGCGTGGGCAGGCAAGGATGCCTGCCCTCCGCGAAGTTACCGTTACGGGTAGTTGCTCAAGTGAGTAATAGAGGCCATTTCAAAACCCATCTCGACCACGAGAACATGGTGCAAAACGCACGCAGCCCCTGATTTGCAGGTATTTACGGGTACTCCATCGGGCCAAGAGAACTAGAAAATGGGTTTTGAGACAGCTTCTAGTGCTCACCTGCGTAAGTCCGCATCATATTGTCAGCATTGCATGCGGCATAGACTAACGGCATTCACGGGCTGGAAAGCCCGTGCCACGCGCCGGCTAACTATAAGAAGGAGCCAAGCCTCTTAAGCGAACTTACGCAAGTTAGCACTAGGCGGCTCAGGCGAAGGCGGCGACGAAGGCCTCGTACCAGCGCCTGATGCCGGTTTCAGGTGCCTCCACCTCCGGCAGTTCGTACTCCAGCGCGTAGTCGCCCCTGTAGCCGGAGGCATCCAACTGCTCCACGACCCACACGAAGTCAACGTCGCCCTCGCCCAGATGGGTCTTGTGGAACTCCCCGTCTTTGATTGCGCCGTCCTTGATGTGGCAATGCGTTATCCAGTCGCCGAATACGTCGAGAGCGGCTTTGTAGTCCACGCCGCCGTGCATCAGGTTGCACGGCTCGTACAGCACGCCGAAATACGACGAGTTCACATTAAGGCACAGCGTGAGTGCCAGTTGCGGATTGCCGGCGATGGAACCGGCGTGATTCTCCATCCCCAGGTACACGCCCCTTTCGGCTGCATAGGCGGCCGCTTCGATGAAGTAGGGGGTGATCGCCTCGACGATGGCCGCATCTTCACCGCGGCCGGGCATGACGCGGATCGAGCGGGCGCCGAGATAGGCCGCGGCCTCGATGGTGGCCTGCATCTTCCCCATCTCCGCGCGACGCTGGTTTTCGGTTTCCGCAGTGAAGAACTGGCCCGGATAGGTGCCCAGATTGGCCACCGCCACCCCCGCATCGGCGGATAGTTGGCGCAGTGCGGGCCAGTCGCACAGGCCCTGGTCCTCGGAGAAGTGAGGCATCCTGCCCCACACGTCAGCCTTATTGAATCCTGCTTCGGCCAGCACCCCCAGGGCGTAGTCAATGTCCTTGTCCCGCAGCGGAATGGTGCAGGTGGATAGTCTGGTCATGTCCATGTCCAACACTCCCGAGCGCGTCAGAAGTCTGTCGGTATTTCAGTCCGAGGCAGGTTCGCCGGCGACCGGCCTCGCTCCTGCAGGTCGGAGGCGATTTTGCACGTCGCGGCCCATCTAGAGGCATTTCCGGTACGGGCGGCGAACTGGTATTGCGAGGCAATTGAGCGCTGCGCTGCGGATGGAGCGGAACGGGCCGTCCACTGTGTGGGCGGATTTGCCTATAGCTTCGGCGGTATGCTATACTCGCCGTTATCAGGATCCGTGGAGGGATCTAGTTGGGAGCAAACGATGTGGAACAGAACGCAGCCGAGCGGCTGAGCGCCACCGGCACGGCAGTGGGCCTGGTGGTGTTCCTGGCCGGGGTTGTGATGGTCGTGATGGTGTTCGTGTGGGGCTACAACCTGTTCGAGAGCATAGACGACCAGATGCTGAGCGTTCACTATGCCGCTGATTTGGGGCCTCAGCAGCCTGCCGGAGAGCAACCGGTGGCAGTGGCGAATCCGGGCGGGCCGACGCTGGCGTCGGTTGGGGTGGTGCTGGGCCTCAAGTTCCTGGCGCTGCTGGTGCTGGGGTGGCTGGGGGCGATGGTGGCGAGCAAGGGCGCTGAGATGACGGGGGCGCGCGGGAGGTCGCAGGGGCAATAGATGGACGTCAAGAGGATCAATGTGGTGGTCAGGGGCCGGGTACAGGGGGTTGGATTCCGCTATTTCGTGTTGAGAGTCGCCGGCAAGCTGGGCGTGACGGGCTGGGTCCGCAATGCGGGTAACGGCAACGTCGAGGCCGTGGCGCAGGGCCCGGCGCAGACGCTCGAGCGGTTTGTTCAGCAGTTGCGGGAGGGCCCGCCCGGAGCGTACGTCCAGAATGTGAGCGTGCAGTGGGAGGAGCCGGAGGAGAGTCTTACCGGTTTCGAGTTGAGGCCCACGTCGTACTCTTGAGAAGCCCTGTCCGGAAAGATGCGGACCTCAGCGAGGCCTTCGGTGAGGGCTAGGCGTTGGGGTCCGACTGGTGCGTGGGGCGGTCCGAGGAGGCATTGACCTTGGACGGCGACAACACGACGATCCTGGTGGTGGATGACGACAGCGGTATTCGCGCAATAGCGACTGAGACCTTCGAACTGGGTGGGTACCAGGTCTCATGCGCTGCAGACGGGCAGGAAGCGAGCGCACTGCTGGCTGAGCGCAGCTTCGTCGCCGCGGTGGTGGACCTGGTACTGCCGGACTGCAACGGCCTGGACATCCTCGGCCGGGTCAGGGCCGCGAACCCCGACACGGTGATGGTCGTCATCACGGGCTATGCCTCTCTGGACTCGGCGATGGAGGCGGTGCGGCTGGGCGCGTATGATTACATGCGCAAGCCGTTCTCGTGCGCGGACCTGCTGCACGTGGTTCAGCGGGGGATCAAGGAGCGCGCGCTAGCGCTGGAGAACCGCAA
Source organism: uncultured Armatimonadia bacterium (assembly GCA_964549395.1). Taxonomy (GTDB): domain Bacteria; phylum Armatimonadota; class Zipacnadia; order Zipacnadales; family UBA11051; genus UBA11051. The sequence continues at coordinate 10,740 of CAZJVY010000072.1, forward strand.
GCTGCTGGCCGAGCTGGACAAGACCAACCGCGAGCTGCTGGCGTACCACGACCGGCTGGAAAGCCAGATGCAGGTGGTGTCGGAGAAGCTCGAGGCGTTCATAGAGCTGGGCAAGCGGCTCGCCAGCGCCGACGGAGCGCTGCCGAGCCTGGCCGATGTGGTGGAGGCGGCGATGCAGGTGGGCGGAGCCGCCAGCGGGGCGGTGTTCACCATCGGGGAGGGAGGGTTTGATTGCATCGTGGCGCGTGGCGAGGCACGTGCGGACCTGCAATCGGTTCATCTGCAATCCGACGAGGCGGCCCTGGCCTCCGCGCTGAGCTGCGGTGAGGCAGTGGTGGTTGCGGACCTGCTTGCTTGCGGGGCGGAGGGCAGATGCAATCTGCGGCTGCTCGGTCTGGCCTCGGCAATCGTGCTGCCGCTGCAATACCAGGGCGTGACGCTGGGGTTGATGGGGCTGTTCGATTGGGAGCCCGGCTCGTTTGCGGAGGGGCATCTGAATCTGTTGCGGGTGCTGGGGGTGCATGCCGCCGGCCTGCTGGTGCGAGGGCGGTTGCAGGGACGCGTCCTGGTTGAAACCCACGCGGAAGCGGCAGATGGCGGGTTCGTTGACATTGCCGAGATGCTGGAATGAACGGATGATGCCCATACACAGCCGGACGTGGTGGCGGGAGTTCTTCGAGAGCCCGGACGCATTTGCGTTGTCATGCTTCCCCGAGCCGCCCGAGACGGCGGCGCAGGTCAGGGGCATCAAGAAGCTGCTGGATTTGCGGCGGGGCCAGTTCGTGGCGGACATCTGCTGCGGCCACGGGCGTCATCTGCTGCCGTTGGTCGCGGAGGGCCATGAGGTGGTCGGGCTGGACGTATCGGCGATGATGCTGCGGGTGGCGGGTCATCTGGCCGCCGAGCAGCAGTTGCCGGTCCGATTGGTGCGCGGCGTGGCGCAGCAGTTGCCATTCGCCGACGGGGCGTTTGACGTGGTGCTGAACCTTTTCAACAGCCTGGGCTACATGGATGACGGAGAGAACCAGGCCGTGCTGGATGAGATCGGCCGGTGCCTGAAGCCGGGCGGGAAGTTCCTGCTGGATACCCGCAACAAGAAGTTCCAGATACTCTATGCGCCGTACCGGCAGCTCGTGTCACTGGCCGACGGTCGGGCCGCACTGCTGCAATGTAAGTACGACCGGGACGCGGGCCGTCTGGACAGCACCTGGAGCAATCCGGGCAATCCGGAGGATGTTTACTGTACCGCCTCGATACGGCTCTACGGCCCGCCGCAGATCGAGGCGATGCTGGCGGCAGCCGGCTTCACAGTGCGAGGCACGTTCAGCGAGTACGACGGCAGCCCGTTCGTGGGCTTCGAGCGGCAGCTCATCTACCTGTGCACAAGGACCTAGTGTCCTGTCCCGAGAATTCGTTTGTGCGTGAGCGGGCCTTGGTACCGCGCCAGAGCAAGTCGAAGATGCTCAGTTGGAGAGCTGGACCCGAACGACCTCGGGCTGGAAGCTGAGAATGCTGTCGCATTCTCACCTGACCTGCGCCTCGCGCAGGTCAGGCCGAGCTACGCGGCAATCAGGGGTTAGCGGGGTGCGGGGCAATCCACAGGCTGGAAAGCCTGTGGCAGGCGGAGCGGCTCCGGCCTTGCAGCCGGAGTCTACCATCGAAGAACAAACGTGACGGGCAGAGACGCCCGTCCTACGAAACAAGAGGGACAGGCAAGGATGCCTGTCCTCCGCGAAACCATTGTTAGGCGTGGTTGCTCAGGTGAGTACTAGACAGGTCCCTGGCGGCTGTGGAATGTCGCTCTCAGAACGGCGGCGAGCAGTTCCGGCGTCAGGAGCACCCAGGCTATCAGTATAAGTAGGTCCCAGCCCTTGAAAACGGCTTCAGAGTTTGCGATCGGTTCCATGATGCAAGTCGCCCCTAGAACGCATGTTCGTCGAACATCGGTTTGATTATAGCGATGGCCGCGCGCGCTGTCAAGGTCCCGGCGGGCGTTTTTTCGAACTCATTCGGCCGGCGCATGCAATGTAATAAGTAAGGAGATACGTGAATGTACAGAATCGCACTACTGCCGTGTGACGGCATCGGCCCGGAAGTGGTCGCCGAAGGGCTGAAGGTACTGAGAGTGGCGGCCGACAAGTACGGGATCGAGTACGAGACGGTGGACTATGACGTTGGCGCCGAGCGTTACCTGCGCACCGGCGAGATTCTCCCGACTTCGGTCAAGGAGGAGCTGGCGCAGTGTGACGCGATTTATCTCGGCGCGGTCGGTCACCCGGACGTCGCACCGGGAGTGCTGGAGCACGGGATTCTGCTGACGCTGCGGTTCGAGTTCGACCAGTACGTCAATCTGCGGCCCGTGAAGCTGTATCCGGGCGTCGAGACGCCGCTGGCCGGGAAGGGGCCGCAGGACATAGATTTCGTGGTGGTGCGCGAGAACACCGAGGGCCTCTACGTGGGCATGGGCGGCTCGATGAAGAAGGGCACGCCGGATGAAGTCGCCACGCAACTGGCGGTCTATACGCGCAAGGGCGTGGAGCGCATCATCCGCTATGCGTTCGAGCTTTGCCGCAAGCGCAATGACCAGTTGAGCCTGACGCTGGTTGACAAGGCCAATGTGCTGACCCACGGCCACGACCTGTGGCGGCGGACCTTCGCCGAGGTAGGCGAGGAGTATCCCGACATCCAGCGGGATTGCCATTTCGTGGATGCCTGCTGCATGTGGTTCGTGAAGAACCCGGAGTGGTATGATACCATCGTGACGTGCAACATGTTCGGGGACATCATCACCGATCTGGGTGCTATGATACAGGGCGGGATGGGCGTTGCGGCGAGCGGCAATATCAACCCGGACGGTGTGTCCATGTTCGAGCCGATTCACGGCTCGGCCCCGAAGCACGCGGGCAAGGGCGTGGCCTCGCCGGTGGCGGCGATTGCGGCGGTGCAGATGATGCTCGATGAGTTGGGTGAGGCGGAGGCGGCGGCAGCAATTGACCGGGCCATTCAGGCGGCGCTGGCCAGGGGTGACATTCCGGTCACCACGGGCCCCGAGGGTTCCACACAGCAGACCGGCGACAAGATCTCCGGGCTGGTGGAGTGAGGCGGTAACAGGAACTTCGGCGCGGCTCGAACGTCAATGACGATATTCCGGGGATTGGTAGTGGTCGCGAAGACGTCCAATATGTGGAGTGAACCTGGCAGGTGAAGGAGTTGAGGGTGGGGCGACAACCATGGCGTTTGATAGTGCTTGCCGTGCTGGCGTCATTGGCGGCGGCCGGTGCGGTGCAGGCCGAGATCATCGCGCCACAGAGCAAGCCGTGGCGCGTGGGCATTTGCGGCGGCTGGACGGTGGGCTACCTGGGGGTGCTGGCTCACCACGGGATGCCGGCGGAGCGGATTCTGGAGACCGAGATCACCGACGCCGGCAAGCTGGCCCAGTACGATTGCGTGATAATCGGCATGCGTTCGCAGCACGACTACAGCGCGTGGGCGCCGCTGGAGAAGTATGTGCGGGCGGGCGGCTGCCTGGTGACCGAGATGCTGCCGATGCCGGGCGATCAGGCCATCCCCGGGACGCGTCTGAAGCCGGGGCGCGTACCGAATGTGCAGCTAGTGGATGCGGTAAATCCGGTCACCGAGGGGCTCGATTACAGGGCGGTGATCTCCACGCTGGGCCGTTCCGGCTGTTCGATCATACCGGAGAAGAGCAGCGGCACGGCGGTACTTGCGCGCTACACGTACGAGAGGATAGACGAGAAGACGCGGCAGCGCGTGGATGACCACTTCCGCGATGAGGAGGGCGGGAAGTACAAGGGGAGGGGCTCACCGGCGATCCTGATGCGGCACATAGACAAGGGGATTGTCGTGCATTGCGGCTTCCCGATGGGTTTCAGCCTCAGCCTGCAGGGCGACCAGTTCGCGCAGATGCTGATCAACCTGCTGCAGTACCTGAGCAAGGGCGAGATTCACGACCGCTTCTACACCGGCGACATCAAGAAGGACGACCTGCTGACCGCGCACCTGGAGCGCTTTGCCGCCGAGCCCGAAGCGCCCGCGCAGACAGCCCAGGCCGGCAAGCTGCCGGAAGGCTACGATGTGCTGGAGGCAGGCGTAGCCAAGGGACATGATTTCTGGGCCTACGGCACGCTGACGCCGGATGCCTCGGCCGAGATCCTGTTTGACTACCAGGGCGCGGCAGACTACCGGAAGCTGAGCGTGGCGCAGGGGCAGGCCACGCTGACGCGCGTAAGTGAGGGCAAGGCGGCGGTCGTGCAATCGGCCAAGCTGGGTGATGCAGTCGCCTCCGGGACGGATGTGGTACTGCGCAGACGCGGGACGCTGGCGGTCTGCTACCTGGCTGGCAAGGCGGTGCTGAGCGCCTGTCCGGGCGGTCCCCAGGCGGGAGCGGTCCTGTGCAAGGGGCTCCAGGACGCCGGCTTCCAGCCCTCGGAGGCCGTCTATTTCGCCGATGATTTCATGCGCGAGCGCGGCTCGCAGAACGAATGGGAGCCCGTGAGCGGGCAGTGGAAAGATGTCATGACCAGCGGCGAGGCGGAGAAGGGCGCCAACCCGTTCAAGTACATGGGGGTCTCCGAGGGGCGGGCGATCGCGAGCACGGGGCACTGGTTCTGGCAGGACTACGCTTACGAGGCCTCGGTGCAGAGCGCCGCGAGTGCGGGCGGGATACTGTTCTACTACCATGACCGGGACAACTACTACCTGCTGCGGCTGGCGTATCCGCAACGAGGCGGGGAGCAGGCGAAACTGGAACTGGTGCGGCGCGTGGACGGCAGCGATGAGACGCTGGCCAGCACGCCGGCTGATGTTGCCAAGGGCCAGTGGTGCAAGCTCGGCATCCGCGCCTCGGGCAGTGCATTGATCGCGGCGCTGGACGACGTTCCCGTGCTGTCTGTCGAGGACATGTCTGCGGGCAGTGGCGCAATCGGCATCTATTCCGAGGGCGGCGCGACGATCTTCGACGACGTGAAGGTCGCGCCCTGGCAGGCAGCATACGCGAGCGAGAACAACCAGCCGGCGATGTGGGACATCGAATCCGGCGAGTGGCAGGATGCCGGTGGGGGCGTGATATCCGGCATCGGCAAGGCGCTTCTGCCCTACAAGGAGCAGGCCGACACCTACCTCAGCGTGCCGATGCAGGTCGGGGCAGCGCAGGCCGCCGGTGTGTACATGCGCTACACCGAGGAGGGCAAGCTGTACCTGGCGGCGCTGGTGAGGCAGAACCCGCGGTTGGTGCTGCGGCTGTTCTGCGCCGACGGTGACCGCAGTGAAGTGCTCGCGGAAAAACCCGTCCCGGGCAGCCCCGATGACTGGCACCAACTCTGCTTTACTGCTCAGGGGCCGCTGCTGACGATTACGCTCGATGGCGAAAAGGCCATCGAGGTGGTGGATCGCGGTCCGAAGGTGGGCCGGATCGGGCTGTACGCGCGCGGCAATCAACCGGCGCATTTCAAGACCCCGCGAGCGTATGCGCTCCTGGACACCTACCAAATGGTTGACCAGCTCATGCCCGCTTTCGCCGGCATCATTGACCGTCACACCTGGGCCGGTCGGCCCGGTGCCTGGCATCCGGAACACGCCGAACTGAACCGCTTCTGGCATAGCGGCTCTTTCCAGGGGCCGGTGGCGATGATCGTGGGCGTCCATCCATTGGGCCTGACACACACGGTCACGCACCTGTACCTGACCAAGGAGCAGGATGTGGCCACCGGTTATGAGCTGATCGGGGACCGCGTGTGGGCCGAGGACAAGGTGACGGTGATGCTGCTGCGCGGCGGGCAGAAGGTCGCCTCGGCCGCTGCGTCCGTGGAGCCGGGCAAGCCGTACCTGCTGTCGCTGTGGCGTGAAGGCAGCAGCGTCTGGGGTGAGGTCAACGGGCGGGCCGTGGCCGCCTGCGACAATGAGCCGCTCCGGCCCGAACTGAGCCGGTTGGGTGTCAGCAACGAGGGTCAGCAGATTGTTGCCGAGGACCTGGCGGTTTACAGCCCCTGGGCGCGGAATTACACCTTCATGACCGCGCCGACGGACTGGGTGGAGCACTCCGGCACCTGGGAAGTGACCAACCGCTGGTCGTGCTCGCCGCAGTGGACGTGGTATTGCGGATACGACGGCTCCGGCCCCGCCGAGGTGTCCAGCAAGGTTGAATTCGCAGGCGACCTCGACGTCAGCTTCTATGTGGCCGCCCGCATGATGCCCGTCGGGGACGGCAAGCATTACGAACAGCTTCGGGATGTGCACATCGGCATCTGCGGCGGCCCCAACGGCTCCAGGGACGGCTACCTCATCAAAGTCGGCGGCAACCGCAACCAATACACGTCCATCGAGCGCAAGGGCAAACAGGTCGGCCGCAGCTCGTTCACCATCCCCAATCTGGCCATCCACAACGACTGGCTGCAACTGGGGGTGCGCAAGCGCGGCGCGACCGTTCAGCTTCTGCACTGGGGCCACGTCATCATGGAGTACACCGACCCCGAGCCGCTCAATGAGGGTCGCCTCTGCATCGGCACCGACCACAACGGCATTCTCATCCCGCGTCTGACCGTGTACGGGCAGCCCATCAAGCCTCGGCCGGACCCGCTGGCACTACCGGCGGGGTAGCACCGCGTTGCCCAGGGCCGCGAGAGAATTCCGTCGGCGTGGGCAGGCAGGGATGCCTGTCCTCCGCGAGATCATTATTGTGTAAGCCCCCAAAGCCATGATGTCCTCCAGGCTCCCCGGCAAGCTTGTCGGCTTGTGCGCGGCAGGGATAGGCGAGCAAGACGGCGAACGGCCAGTCACGGTCGAACCAGACGCGAAGGGAGCGCGGGTCCATGAAGACTGTTCAGCGTGGAGCGACAGTGAACGTGGCGGAGGTCGGGGACCTGCAGAGAGCGCTGGACATGGTGCCCGCAGGCGGCGGAGCAGTGTACATCCCGGCCGGCAAGTACGAGATAGAGGAGACGGTCAGGCTCGCGCTGGCGGACAAGCAACACCTCTACATCTACGGTGACGGGCGGGCGACGGTGCTTACCTACACCGCCAGAGACGGCTCGCATCTGCTGGAGCTGGCGGGCGTGGAGAATAGCTGGTGGCCGGACCTGAAGATCACCATCCGCGACCTCACCCTGGTGGGGAACTACGATTGCGGGGATGCCTTCCACCTGCTGTGGCCCAATGACACGATGATTGACGCCTGCTTCCTCTACGGCTTCGGCGGGGCGGCGGTAGTGGTTACACCCAACGCCACCAATGTCACGATACGCGACTGCTGGATGCGAGACTGCAAGCGGGTTCTTCATGCCGACAACCTCCATCATCTGACCTTCCACGGCAACCAGACCCGCAGCGCAGAGGGCGGCCAGAAGCAGAGCGAGCACCTCTACATCGGCGAACACTGCCGCGAGGTGCGCATCGTCAATAACCACCTGGCATACGGACACGCCGAGGGGATCATCCTGGAGGGCACTGCCCAGCACGTCATCGCCAACAACACCATCGAGGGGTTCGTGACGGGTATCAGGGCTGTGGATTGCCGCGACATCATCATGAACGCCAACTACATTCACTGTGCCACCGGCGTGCTGATGGAGGGCGACAACCGGGGTCTGACCGTGTCGGGCAACATGATGACCGACAACAGCCAGGGCGCGGTGATCGTGCGCGACGCCGGCGGCTCCCGTGGACACGTCATCTCCGGCAACGTGATCCGCCAGAGCGTATATGAGAACGGACAGCGGGGCATTGATTTGGGCGATGCCAGAGACTGCGTCGTGACGAGCAATGTCATCGAGGACGTCAGCGGCGGGCCGGCGATTGCGGGAGGGCCGGATCTGTCGGGACACGTGATAGCGGACAACTGC
>CAZJVY010000073.1:0-18497 GCA_964549395.1 uncultured Armatimonadia bacterium
GCAGAATGGCGATGCAGTTGTCCAGCACGCTGCCGTAGTCAGCCATGTGCTCACACATGGAGCACATGGCTGACTACGGCAGCGTGCTGGACAACTGCATCGCCATTCTGCAGTTCGAGAGTGGGGACCGCGCGCTGCTGCACTGGTCGTGGAGCCTGCCGCGAGGGGCGACATCCGGGTTCCGGGGATTGGACGTGATCGGCCCTGCTGGGTCCATTCACGAGCCGAGGCAGGAAGACGGGCAGTGGGTCATAGACATCTCGAAGGGCGGCGGAGATGTCGAAACGGTCCCGTTTGACAACAGGCGGGATAGCGAGACGTGGTTCCCCGGCCAGCTTGCGGGCTTCGTGAACGCCATACGCGGGGGCGGAGAGCCGCGGGCCACGGGGTATGACGGCCTGAAGGCTCAAGAGATCTATTTGGCGGCTGTGGAAAGCATGGAGACAGGGCGCAGGATCCGCCTGCCGCTGGAGTGAGTGACGCAACGGGGAGTTGAGATTCGGTGAAAGGCGCGTCGGTGCAGACCGCGCCTCTAAGCATGAATCGCGTCAATTCACCGCAGCGCGGTGACCTTTACGTTGTCGTACCACAGGTAGGTGCGGAACGTGCGCAGTCCGAAGAGGCCGCCACTCGGTGGGTCGGCGTCCTCGGCTTCAAGCAGCAGGTTGCCGTCCACGCTGAACTTGATGGAGCCGCCTTGCTTGATTATCTCGATGTGATATGTGCGGTCCTTGCGACAGTGATGCGCATACGTCTCATTCAGCAATTGGAAGCCTGGACAGTCGCGTATGCGGACGCGGGCCGGACGTTCGTCAGGCGGGAGCTGCATCGCCTCATCGCGCGTGTCACTCAGGTACGTGATGATGTTGCCACGAAGGACGTGATACGCGCCGTAGGCGGCATCAGGTCGTCTCTCGCGGGTGTCGTAGAGTGGAGTGCCACTCGGGTCGGAGAAATGGACAAAGAAGTTGATATTGTTGACATCAATATCAGAGCGCAGGACGTGAGCGTCGCACTCGATTCTCACATGACCCTCGAAGAGCCGCTTGCACCAGACCGTCGCGCACAGTCCAGGCCGACGTTCACTCCTTCCGCCTCCCGGCTCGGCGTCCACGTGTAGGCGCTGATCTTCGACCCAAACCCTTACGCCGCCCTCGCACCACCAGTTGTCCATGCCGCCAGAGAAATCATCGAAGAAAAGCGCGCTAGGTTCGTTGGTCGCCATCTGCTGTTCCTCCTGGGCTGTAAGCGCCGCGCAAGTCACAGCGGCGATAAGCGACACTATCAGCACTGTTCGTCTATGGTTCCACACTTGCAGCACTCCCCCGCTATCCGAGAATCGAGTCCAGCAACCAGAGGGCGGCGGCCTTGTCAGGGATGCGGCCGCGCACCGCGCTGTCCAGATCGGTCATGGCAAAGGGAGGCACCGCCGACCCGACGCATGAAGGGCAGCCGTCCTCGCAGCCGCATTCCCTGATGACCGTGTGCACCGCGCGCATCAGGTCATCAATGCAATCCAGGCAGCGGCGCGCATAGCCCATGCCGCCGGGATAGCGGTCATGGACGAAGAGCGCATCGCGCTTCAGGCAGCTTGCCTCGACGACGGTGCCGATGTCCTGAGTGTCGCACATGACGAAGAACGGTGCGACCTCCACGAGCACATTGGCGATCCCGATGAGCGCCTCACCCACTATCATCTTCTGCTTCAGCATACTATCAGCTAGCTGCTCCGGTGGGGCAAACCACATCGCCACCGTCTCCAGCGTCTGTGGCGGCAGCTCCAACTCCTCAAAGCCGAGGCTGTCACGGGAGTGGAAGCGGATCTTCTTGAACATGGGCACCGAGGTCGTGACGGTGACATCCCCAAAACCTACCAGGCCGCCGCGCCACTGTTGCTGCTCCTCGACTGCGTCTATGCGGATCTGAGAGGTCTGAATGGACTGGGTGTAGTAGTCAAGGTCGCATCGCTCGACGTGGGCGATCTTCTGGTCAATATCGAGGTGGTTGACGAAATATGTTTCAGCACCGTGCAGATAGACGGCGTGGCTGTGGAGTTGCGACAGCGCGCTTATCTCGTCAATGGTCCCGATGACCTTCTCGCCCTCGGCTTCGTCCTGGATGGTATAGACTGGCCCGGCGATGTTGCGCAGGTTGACCCCGGCGGCCGGGTACTCCGACGACGCCCAGTACCAGTGCCCCTCCAGGTGCTTGACGACGCCATCTTCCTCGAGTAGCTCCAGAACGGCGTCTGAGTACGGGCCGAACAGCGCGACCTCCTCATCAGCCAGCGGCAGTTCCTGAACGGCGCACTTGATATGCCCGACGGCGACGTGAGGGTTGTCCGGGTCAATGACGGCCTGTTCGGGGCTCTGGGCAAAGATGTAATCGCAATGGGTCATGAGGTACTGATCCATTGGGGCGTTCTGGCCGACGAGGAAGACGACGCATTCATCCTCGCCACGGCCCGCGCGTCCGGCCTGCTGCCACAGGCTGGCGACCGTGCCGGGGTAGCCGACCATGATGCAGGCGTCGAGGCTGCCGATGTCAATGCCCAGTTCCAGGGCGTTGGTGCTGGCAACGCCCATTACATCCCTGCTGACCAGTCTTCTCTCGATTTCGCGGCGCTCCTCAGGCAGGTAACCGCCACGGTAGGCGTGTACTGATTCGGCGAGGCGACGCGAGATGGGGCGCAACTGGTCCCGCGTGTTCTTGAAGATCAGCTCGGCGGCAAGGCGCGTGCGGACAAAAGCGATGGTCTGGATGCCTGCCTGAACGAGGGCCGTGAGTAGATGCACGCTCTCCCACAACGGACTCTTGCGGTCGCCCCCGACGCGCCACTGATCTGGCTTGCCACGGGCGGCGGTCTCCAGCGGCGGGGGGTTCCAGAGCACGAAGCGCTTGGGGCCGCGCGGGGCCCCGTCGTTGGTGATGAGTTCCATGGCCCGGCCCGTGACAAGCTCGGCATGCTCGCGAGGGTTAGCAATGGTGGCCGATGAGCAGATGAACTGCGGCGAGGCGCCGTAGTGGTCGCAGACGCGCTGTAACCGCCGCATGACATTGGCCAGATGAGAGCCGAAAACACCGCGATATGCGTGTACCTCGTCAATCACAACGTACTGCAGATGGGTGAAGAAGCGGTTCCAGCGGCCATGTTGGGGTAGGATGCCCTGGTGGAGCATGTCGGGGTTGGTGAGGATTATGTTGCCGCCATCGCGGAGCCTGCGCCGCAGGTTCTGAGGAGTGTCCCCGTCGTAGGTCCCCGCCAGGAAGTCAATGCCCTGTTCGCTGAACTTGCCGATGCCGCGCAACTGGTCCTGAGCCAGTGCCTTCGTGGGGTAGATGCACAGGGCCGTAGCCATACCGTCCTCGATCAGCCTCTCCACGATCGGGATGTTGTAGCACAGCGTCTTACCGGAAGCAGTGCCGGTCACGACGACGACATTCCTGCCACCGCGGATATGGTCCAAGGCCTCGGCCTGGTGGGTGTAGAGTTGCGTAATGCCCTGGCTTTCGAGAGCGGCCCGAACTGTCGGATGCAGGCCGCCCTCGACCTCGGCGTACACGGCAGGTCGCGCGGCTATGGCCTCCATGTGGGCGATCTGGCCGGCAAAGAAGTCGCGGTTGATGATGTGATTGAGGAAGGTGTCCGCGTCCATGTCTGTCTCCTCGGGTGGCGTCTCCTATTGCTCGTCGCTATCGCGACCCTTCTTGCGGCGCCGGGCCCTTGCGGCCAATGAGTCGCCGTGCTCGATAGGGGTTGTGCTCGCCGGCGTGGCCCCGCCGCCCTCGTCTCGGTCCGATTCCGTCCTCTGCTCGCGTGTCCGCGGGCTGCCGGGAAAGTACGTCGGCGGCTTATTGCCGCGCTTGTCCATCCCCTCCGGCGTCTTCACGTGTCCCACGTGCGGGGAGAGTTGGTCCGAGCCAAGGCGCTTGGCGATCCGCTTGCGCAACTCCTTCTCGAAATTGCCGCGACGCCTTGCGCGCGCCGCAACGTCGGCTCCCTGCAACTGTTGTGGCTCTCCACCCTCGGGATATGCCGTCTGCGGCCTGGGCTCTATGGGATGGAACACTTGCGGCTCGCGCATTCGCTCGAGTCTGCGCCGCAGTGCCAGTTCGAGGCGCAACTGGTTGTCGGCATCGGAGTCGGCCGGCGAGTGAGTATCTGCTAGTTGCAGATTCGTCATGTCTCCCATCAGCCCCTCCAGTATCGCCAGAGCGGCCCGCTTGCTCGGAATATGAGCCTCGCCGCGTTCCACGTTCCAGGTGGCATACTGCCGCAGCGGCTTGCCCACACAGCACGGGCAGCCATCCGCGCAGGGGCATCGGCGGATGTGATCCAGTACGGCGGGCATGATCTCGTGCAGCATGTCGTAGGCTTTGGCGGTGAAGCCCAGGCCCAGCGGATAGCGCTCGTAGATGAAGATGGCGTTCCAGCGCGAGTTGGCGGAGCCGATGGAGTGCGAGAAATCCAGCGTGTCGCAGGTCATGAAGGTAGGCAGCAACATGCGAGTTGCGTAGCCGATGGCTCGCAGCCCGCTGTGAGCATCGAGCCCGGCCCTGCGGACCTCTTCCATCAGCGACTCCGGCGGCACCAGCCACAGCGCCATCGTCTCTAGTTGCATGGTCGGCAGGTCAACGCCGTGCTTGGATATGGCATCCAGGGAGTAGAAGTGGATCTTCTCGTACATGTGGGTGTTGAAGTAGGCGGTTACCTCGCCCCAGAAAGCCGTACCGGTGCCAAATGGCTTCTCGCGCAGCGGGTGATCAACGTGGTGTACGTCAGTCCCGCCGATCGGCTGGGTGTAGTAGTCCACCTCCACCCGCTTCACCTGGCACAGCTTGCGCTCCAGGTCCAGATCGAGCACCTCGTACGTGTCGCCCTGGTGCATGTAGATTGCGCCAGGATGGAGAATCGGCGGCGCATCGAACTTGTTGACCTCGCCCAGCACCGCGCCGGTGTCCATGTCCTGAATGAGCACGTTGGCATCGGCGTAATCGCGGAGGGATACCTCGTGCTGGGGCGTCTCGGTCGCGGCGTGGTACCAGATGCCGTCAATCTGCTTGACCTTCCGGTTCTCTTCCAGCAGTCGCAGCACCATCTCGGCATGTGGACCGAAAGCGCCGGACTCGGCGTCAGGCAGGGGCAGTTCATGGGTGGCACACCGCAAGTGTGCAGTGATAGCGAAAGGATTGTCTTCATCTATGACAGCCTGCTCCATGGGGCGGCCGAAGAGGTACTCGGGATGGGTCATGATATACTGGTTGATTGCCGTGTCGAGGCCGATCAGGACCACGAGGCTGTCGCGGTCCTGCCGGCCGGCGCGCCCCGATTGCTGGAAGAATGAGGACAATGTCCCCGGATAGCCGACCAGGATGCTGGCATCCAGGCCCCCGACATCAATCCCGAGTTCCAGGGCCCGCGTGGTGCTGACGCCGATAAGCTCGCCGCTGAAGAGCCTCTGCTCGATCTCCCGCCGCTCCTGGGGCAAGTAGCCTCCCCGGTAGGGAGAGACCTTCTGCTGGAGGTGCGGTGCCTCCGCGGCAAGCCTGTCGCACACATAGCGGTAGATCATCTCCGCCGTCATCTTGGCCTTGGAAAAGGTGATTGTGGGCACGTCGTGCTGCACGAGCATGGCCATCAGTTCGTGTGCATCAACGTTGGCGCTGCGCCGCGAACGCCAGTTGGTGCTACGGACTCTAGGCGGATTCCAGAACACGTAGGTGCGCTTGCCTCGGGGGCTGCCATCCCGATCAATCAGCACCATCGGCCGGCCGATGATCCTCTCCCCGAGCTCCTGTGGGTTGCCGATTGTGGCCGAACAGGCGATTACCTGCGGCGATGAGCCATAGTGGGTGCAGACGCGACGGAAGCGGCGCATCAGATTCGCCATGTTGGTGCCGAAGATGCCGCTATATACGTGCAACTCGTCAAGCACCAGGACACGCAGGCGCGACAGAAAGCTCGACCACCGGCCATGCTGGGGCATCATCGCAGCGTGCAGCATGTCGGGGTTGGAGAAGATGAGCGAACCCTCGTCGCGGAGCCTGCGGCGCGTAGGCGAAGGCGTATCGCCGTCATAGACCCCGGCCAGCATGCCGTCCATGCCTGCCGCCTTCAGGGCCTCACCGAAGCTCTTGAACTGATCCTGGCACAGTGCCTTGGTGGGAAAGAGGAGCAGGGCGGCAGCGTCCGGGTCGTCCAGCAACGTCTCGATGATCGGCATGACATAGCAAAGCGACTTGCCGGAGGCGGTACCCGTGACGATCAGTACATCGTCGCCGGCGCGGAAACGGTTCATCGCCTCCGTCTGGTGTGAATAGAGGCGCTCGATGCCGCGAGCACGCAGCATGTCCTGTAGCGGCGCGGCAAGCGGTCGCGCCGGGTTCGCATAGTCGGCCTTGCGGGCGGCAACCTCGCGGAGATAGACGATCTGGTCCGCGTAGCCTGGGGATGACTTGAGCTGTTCCAGCAGGGCGGCGATGTCCATGATGTTGCCGGGTGTGCTCCGTCATGCTATGTCAGCGAGCCGGTAGCTTGAGCATGAGTTCGGCCAGAGTGACCAGGTCCAGAACGTTGTGCTGCAGGATGGTGACGATCTGGGCGGCATTGCCGGTGCGAACGAATTCGTGGTAGGCCTCGGGTATCTCGCTGCCGGGTATGTCGTCATGCCGGGGCCGTCCGCAAATGTGGGCTTCGAGTGTTTGAAGCTGGCAATTGGGCAGGCTGCGACCCCACGCGCGCCGGGCCTCGTGAAGCAGGTCGCAATGTGCGAAGTCGGCCTCGAAATGCACGCCGGTGGCCGCTGCTCGCGTCTGCAGGTAGGGCATATCGAAGCTCTTACCGTTGAACGACACCAGCGCGCGCTTCCCGGCGGCGGCCATGCCGAAAAGCGATATTGCAGCGGCCTCCTCAGCGTAGTTCCTGGCCAGATACTGGCTGACCACAAAGCCGCCCTGCTCCCACGTCATGGTGCCAATGAGGAACAGCGGAGTCGCGCTGAGCCCCGTGGTCTCCAGGTCCATGAACACCAGATCGTGTGGCTGGGCGACCTCCGATGCGCCAGTGGCATGGAGCAGGCGACGGAGATTGGACTCCTCACGCTCGAACTGCACCAGGAAATCGCCCGCAAGGCCGTGGTAAGCTGCATCGAGTTCGGCAACAGCATGCTTGATGAGATAAGCCCGGCCACCGTGGGGCGCGGCGACCTCGACACCGTCCGCAGCGTCCTCAAGGCGAACCGGGGCCAGAGGGGGCCGGCGAACGGTCGCGGCAATAGGTTGCTGTGAGTGCGTAGGTATCTCGTGACGGCGAGTCGGCGGCTCCAGATGACGGCGGTTGGAGGGGCGCAGCTTCCGCAGTTTGCGGCGCAACTCCGTCATGTCCTCAGCCGGCCCATCCGAACGTGACGAAGGGCCACGGCCCCGACTTCCTGGTTCATTGCGGGAATCTCCCGCTGCAGTCACGGCGATTGCCTCCGTCCACATCCCCCGACCCATTCAACTCCACTGCATTATAGCGGCATCCGAACAGTTGTTCAAGTGAGTGGCCTGGCCTGGAGCCGTTCTCCATTCGAGGCAGAACAATGCAGGCAGTGCGGCGCACCGCTCATGGTTTGGCCCGGATTACCCATGGAGGCGGTCTGTGAGTCGGGAGGGTGGTTTGGGGGGTATCCGTCGTTTTCTCACGGCTTGTCGGGGGAGCTCAGACCGCCGGCTCTCCACTCAGCCTACTCACCAGAGCGTGGGTCGTCGCCCAGCACGTTGCTTCCGCCCTGGATAGTGCGGGCGATGCACTAGATAACAAGCTGGGGGCCGTTGCGGAACGCAGCCAGCCCCCACTCATCATGTGTCTACAGAGCGTCTTGTCGCACTGTCTGTCGGGTTGTGCGGCTCTGGGCTAGCTACTGCAGCAGCAGCAACCGCCCTTCTTCACCATCGGCTTATCGCAGCAGGTGGCTTTGACATCACAGCCGTCGCCACAACTCTCGGTGGTGCACGCCTTGGTCACCGTCAGTTCCGCATCGCAGTCGTCGCACTGACAGACGAGTACATCGCCATCCTTCAGTTTCATCACTAGCTCCTCCATCGTTTTCTACTGCAAGCTTCCCTACAGATACGCACAGCAGCGCGCAATGTTCAGTGAAGAAGTTGACGACAAGCCCCCGCTACTCGTGGCGTAGAGCGACGATCGGGTCCATGTCGGCGGCCTTCTTGGCGGGCCACAGGCCGAAGAAGACGCCGACTGCCGCGGCGAAAAGGGATGCGTAGACGATCCACGCTGGAGCGATAATCGTGGTCCAGCCGCTCTTCGCCCCAAGGAGTTTAGACACGGCGACGCCCATGATTGTGCCGATGCCGCCGCCGATGATGCTGAGGACCACAGACTCAATGAGGAACTGCATGAGGATATCGGTCCTGCGGGCGCCAACGGCCTTGCGAATGCCGATTTCGCGCGTGCGCTCCGTTACCGATACAAGCATGATATTCATGATGCCGACCCCGCCGACAAGTAGCGAGACCAAGGCGATGCCGCCCAGGAGCTTGGTCATCGTCTCACCGGCTTCCGCCATGCTTTCGAGAGCCTCGGCCTGCTTCATGATATTGAAGTCATTGGGCTGTCCGGTGCGCAATTTGTGCCGGCGGCGCAGGAGCACCTCAATGCCCTTCTCGACCTTGTCAACCACGTCCGCGCTTACCGCGGATACCCCGATCATGCTCAGGTGGTCCCGGCCCAGAACTCGTTGCTGGACAGTGGTGAGAGGGGCGGCAATCTGGTTGTCAGGGCTGCCCCACGAACCGCCTACCTCCGCGGCCACACCGATCACCTCGAAGGGCATGCCCTGGACGCGAACCCATTCACCCAGAGGCGAACTGCTCCCGAAAAGCTCTCCTGCGACTTCCGACCCCAACACACAGACGCGCTTGCGGCCGCGGAGTTCCGAGACATCGAAAAAACGGCCCTGGGCAATCTTCCAGTTACGCACGGTCGCGAACTGCACTGTGCTGCCGACCAAACGCGTGCGGGTGTTATTGGCCCGGTACTTGGCCTGTACGGTGCCCTCGACTTGCGGCGCCACGTCCAGAACACCCTTCACGCTGTTCTTGATCTCGTCGGCATCTGCTTGCTGGAGGTTGATCACGGTAATGTCGCTGGTGACACCTCCGCGCCGAGATGGGCCGGGTCTGACCATGAGCAGGTTAGTGCCCATACGCTCAATGCGCTGCATCGTGTCGTGCTTGATGCCCTGACCGATGGCGACAACGATGATGACGGCCGCAACGCCGATGATGACGCCAAGCATCGTCAGGAAGGAGCGAAGCTTGTTAGCAAGCAGACCGTTGACAGCCACGCGTATCGACTCAAAGCCGTTCACGACCCACCCTCCTTCTCTGTGTCGGCGCCGGCATCGTTGGCCGTGTCGGAGACGACTTGCCCGTCAAAAAAGCGCACCAGGCGCTTGGCGTATGACGCGACATGATCGTCGTGGGTGACGATAACGATAGTGATGCCCTGAGCATTGAGGCGGCAGAATAGCTCCATGACCTCGGCGCCGGTCTTTGAGTCGAGATTGCCTGTGGGCTCGTCGGCGAGGATCATCGAGGGCTCGTTTACCAGCGAACGGGCGATTGCGACGCGCTGCTGCTGCCCGCCGGACATCTCGCTGGGGAGATGATGAGCTCGGTCGGCGATCCCCAGCCTGTCAAGCACCTCCATCGCCAACTGCCGCCGCTGCTTCTTGTGGGCGTAGATGAGCGGCAGTTCCACGTTCTGCAGTGCCGTAGCCTGTGTGAGCAAGTTGTAGGTTTGGAACACAAACCCCACGTGCTTGTTGCGGATCTCGGCCAATTGCTCGTCACGCAGGCTGTGCACGTGCTCGCCGCCAAGCAGATAGGTTCCGCTGGTAGGGCGGTCCAGACAGCCCATCAGGTTCATGAACGTGGTCTTTCCGGATCCCGAGGGGCCCATGATCGCGACGAACTCACCGCGATCGATTTCCATGCCAACGCCACGTAGCGCGGCAACCTGGACATTGCCAGTTTGATATATCTTGGTCAGGTCTCTGACTTCAACAAGCATATCCTGATGCGCTTTCCTCAGTGCTTTGTCTGTCAGGCATTCTTCTCAGCGAACAACAGCACCGGCAATAGTGTCCGGCAGGGACGCGCTCGAAGCCCTGAGCGTTCGCGCTGACGCTCCCGGGTCACACCGCTGTTCTGCTAACGCCGGAACTGCCGCATCATCCGGGCCTTTGTGCGGTCAGCTTGCTGCTTCTTGTCGTTGCTTCTGGCCCATGGCGGCGGCTCAGTGCCAGGCGGCGGAGGGATGATTACGACCTCGCCCTCCTTCAAGCCCTCGAGTATCTCGGTCTCGTCCCAGTTGCTGAGGCCGGCTTTGACGTCGCGCTGCTCGGTCTGTTTCTCGCCGGTCATGACCTGGACCGAGGCTTCGCCCTTGTCACGAGTGATGCAGACATCCGGCACCACCAGGATGTTCTTCTTCTCGCTCACTATGATCGTGACGTCTGCGGTCATGCCCGGGCGGAGTGAGGAGGCCGGGTTCTGTATGTGTATTCTGGCCTGGAACCGGACGACGTTTTGGTCCTCTGTGCCAAGTGGGAATATCTTGACGACCTCTCCCTTCAGCTTCATGTCGGGGAGCGCTGAAACACTCACCTTGCACTGCTGCCCCACCTCGACGGGCGCGATATCCACCTCATCCACATCAGCCAACACGTACATCTGGCTGATGTCGGCAATCGTGACCAATGCCGTGCCTTCACGAAGAGCGGCAGTCCCCGCCGGGACGACGGTGCCCTCTTCGAGGAACTTCTGCATGATTACCCCCGCTCTGGGGGCGATGACCTGCGTGTACTGCAGGTCATAGCTGGCATCCGCCAGCGCCAGCAACTGTTTCTTGACTTCGGCCATGGCCACGTCTATCTGCTTGCGCTTCACGTCGTTTGCGAGTTGCCCCGCCTCCGCATTCTGCAGAGAGGCTTGAGCTTCCCGTACTGCAGCTTTGGCCGCCGCAAGCTGCTGCTCACGCACCTTCACATTGCGGCTTTGGGCCTTTGCGGTCGTCAGTGCGGCCTCAGCTTCCTTCACGGAGGCTGCAGCGGCGGTGACTTCATACTCCCTGATGCTGGTCTGGACTTGATTGGTCTTGGCCAAGCGCAGGGATGCTTCGGCCTGAGCGACCTGTGCCTCCCCTTGAGCAATGTCCTCAGGCCGGTTACCGGCCTGGAGCTGTGCCAGGGCTTCCTTCGCCGAGTCGCGTTGCGCGGCGGCCTGGTCGTAGGCCTTGCGCGCGTCGTCAACGGCTTGCTTCGACACGAAACCTTTGGCCAACAGCGCTTCCTGCCGCTGCAGGGACCTGCCGGCATTGTCGAAAGCCGCTTCGGCGCTGCGCAGACTGGCCTTGGCCTGTGCTATCTCCTCTGACCGGGGGCCGGCACGAAGCTTGGCAAGGTTCTGCCTTGCCGACTGCAGGGAGGCTTCCGCGCTGTCAACTTCGGCTGCAGACAGCGTGCCCTGAACGTCGCGCTGGGCCGTGGCCTGTGCGAGCCGCGCCCTGGCCGCGCTGAGGCTAGCCTCGGCCTTCTGGATGTTGTCGGCAGCGGTTTGTCGCTCTTGGCGCAACTGCTCTTCGGCCTGTTTCAGGCTGGCTTGCGAGGAGTCCAAGCCGGCCCGTGCCTGTGCGATGGAGGTGCCGGTCTGCACCTGCTGCAGGGAAGCGTTCAGCCGCGCTTGAGTAGCCGACGCTCGCGCCGCTGACACGTTTGCCTGGGCCTGTTCGGCCTTACTGCGGATGCTTGTCGGATCAATCTGGGCAATGAGCTGGCCGGCCTCGACATAGTCGCCGGCCTCCACGTACATGTGAGTTATCTCGCCGCCGCTGCGTGACTTGACCTCAACCGTGGTCAGAGCCTCGAGCACGCCGCTGGCCGACACGGTGATGGTGAGATCCTTGCGCTCGACTTTGGCGGTCTCAATTTGGGGTTCCTCTGCCGCCTTCTTTGCGGCCTTCCTCTGCTGCCAGTACCAGCCGCCTGCGCCAATCAGTACCACAATCACCACAGCGGTAACAATGCGCTTCCTGGTCACTGCTCATCACCTGCTGCCGTTGTTATCTGCTTGCCGACGGCTTTACTGAGAGCGGCCCGTGCATCGGCATAATCGTACTGCGCTTGCACGTCGGCCACTTGGGCGCGCAACAGTGCCAGTTGTGCGTCGGTGACCTCTACTATGATCGCCAGGCCCTCTGCGTAGCGAGCCTCCGCAGCCGCAAGGCTATTCTCCGCGTCCTGACGGGTGACATGCGCCGCCTGGATCGTCTCGGCCGCCTGAAGCAGCCGCAAGTGCGCCGTCTCGACTTCGCGCTGCACGCTGAGCATGAGAGCCGCCAGGCGCCACTGCGCGCTTTGGGCGCTGGCTCGTGCGGCGGTCACCTCGGCTTGCGAGGCCCCGGCATCAAACAGGGGGTACGTGGCACCGATGCTCACCCGCCAGGCCTCGCCGGTGTTGCCGGTGTGACGGCCATAGTCGCCGCTGACACCGGCACTCAGTTGGACGCCGGCCTCCGCCTCCGCGGTTGCAGCCCCCAACTCCGCGGCACGCACAGACAGGCGCTGCTGGGCCACATCCGGCCTGTTACGCTCGGCGGTCTCCAGAAGTGCATCAAGCTTGCCCTCATAGCTGCCCTCGGCGAAAACATCCGATAGCGTCACCTGCGCGTCCGCGGGAAGCCCGAGGAGGGCCTTAAAGGCCGCATACGTGACGGCCAGGTCGGTATCGGCGCGAACCGCCTCCAGCCGGGCTTCCGACACCTCGACGCTGACCGGCAGGAGATCGGATTTCGGTGCCACACCCGCCTCTACGCGCGCCTGCACCATGTCGCGGTGACGCTCGGCATTGGCAACAGAGCTCATGGTGACGGCCGCGTACTCGTGTGCAGCCAGGATGGCGTAGTACGTCGAACTGACCTCGTAGGCAAGCAGTCGCCGAGCATCGGCGATCCCGTACTCGGATGCCACCGCCGAGGTCTTGGCGCGGTCAATACGCGACTTACGCCCGCTTTCATACAGCGTGTAGCTGAGCGCCACGTCGGCATCGCGTTGAGTGCGCCGCTCGGCAACGGACTGTACCACGCCGCCGCCGACATTGACGGGGCGGTCCAGACTCTGACTATGGCTGGCGTCCCACTCAAGCACCAGTTGCGGATAGAGGGAGCTGCGCTGCTGAATGGCGTTTGCTCTGGCCGCCTGTGCCTCTGCCTTGGCGACCGCCACGTCCGGGTGCCGCTCCCAGGCCAGCTCGATGCATTGCTGAAGGCTCAATGGTTGCGTGATGTCAACTGAGAAACCGCCTGCCGACACCGGCGCGGTGTCTGAGGAAGGCTGGGCAACTGCTACGAGACACACGACTAGGACTCCTACGACAAATGGCAATCTGCTCATTAGGCTGTCACCAATGCGACGCGCAACACCTCACGCAACCAAGGTTGCGGTGCTAGACTGCCGCAGTCGCGGAGTGTTGCGGTCAGTTCTGGGGGAATCGGCTGCGAGGCTTAGAGAACTGCTGCAGGACCCGCTAAGCTCACTATTGTTCAGACTCGAACCAAATTCCTCTTCCCTTTCCGGTTGGGACAAGAGCCAGGCAAAGCCACGGTAGGTGGTTCCCCGTACTTGAGCCGGATTCCTCTTTACCATCTCCTCTAAGTGGCGGCGCCAGCCTTGATGGTTACATGTAGAGGTGCAATAGTCCAGAGCAGCGAATGGGTTCCCACGCACCGGATGAGCTCAAGTTGAGGAGGCGGGACATGAAGGATCGCTGCGGAGTCGGGTTGATGCGTCTCGTAGGACTCGCCGTAGCGCTGGCGTCCGTAGGGGTGCTGGCAGGCTGTTCCAGGACGCCGCCCGCCTCGACGGATGCGGTGCCGTTCGTTGAGCCGCCTCCCGGCGATGTGGAATTGCCTGGCAGCGGCGGCAGAATCGCCTTCTGCGGCAGGGAGCAAGAGACGCTCGACATCTATGTGATTAGTGGCGACGGCCAGGTGCTGAGCAACCTGACCAATAGCCCGACCAATGACAAATGCCCTGCCTGGTCTCCGGACGGCAACTCGATAGCGTTCACCCGAATGGGCGACAAGGGCGACAACCTGTACGTCATGGGCGACGATGGGCGGGACCTGAGACGTCTGACCACCGATCCGGGCGGCGATTTCGACCCGGTGTGGTCTCCCGACGGCCTGAAGATCGCCTTCAACCGCTACCTGGACGACGGCGGGTTCGAACTATGGGTCCTGAATGCCGACGGAAGCGGCCTGACGAAGACTGCCTCGGGAATCGCGGGAGGTGACTGCGACGCCGGCCCACAGGCCCCCAGGTGGTCTCCAGACGGCACGAGAATCATGTGCGAACGCCTTGTCGGCAGGGGCCGACCTCATGTCTATCTGGTCAATCCGGACGGCAGCGAGATGACCGACATTTCGGAGAGCCTCGCTACTGCAGAGGGAGCGCGATGGGCGCCAAACGGTGCAGCAATTGCGCTACAGGGAGCAGAGAAGGACCGGCCGTCTGACATCTATGTCCTCCGTGCCTATGCCAGCGAACTGACGAATATCACCAACACTCCCGACGCCGAGTTCAATATCGCCTGGTCGCCTGACAGCAAGAGAATCGCGTTCTGCCGCTCCAAAGACAAGGAATTCGCGATATGCGTGGCAAGTGCTGACGGTCGCGGGCTGATGACGTTGCTGGCAGCGCCTGAAATCGGCCTGGAAGACGTGACAACTTACCCGCAATGGTCGCCGGACGGCAAGAAACTGGCTTTCGTCCTCTTATCGTCGGAGGAACGAGGCGACCTCTACGTCGTCAACGCCGACGGCAGCGAACTGACCAATCTCACCAATAGCCCGGAAGACGAGGCGACACCCGTGTGGTCGCTGAGCGGCAGCAAGCTCGTCTTCACACGTATCACAGATGACAAAGACGACCTCTGCGTCATTCATGTTGACGGCAGCAAGCTGGTCAACCTCACGAACGGGAAGATAGCGGCATTCGACCCGACGTGGTGCCCACACTGCGGCGGGTAGATGGCGCGAGTATCAGCCCCAACGACCAGAAAGTCAGCAGGCCGGCCCCCCAACTGTGTTTGATGGGGCTTGACGCACGTTTGGGATGTGGTATAATAGTACCACAATATCACATCAGGTTGGTGACTGCGATGGCCAGTGTCCTGAGAGTATCTGATGCTGCTGCACTCGCGCTGCATACGACGGTGATGCTGGCCGCGTGCAAGCAACGGATTGTGTCCACAGTGGAGATCGCGGAGACGCTGCACGCCTCGGAGGCGCACCTGGCAAAGGTGCTGCAACGGCTCCACAAGGCCGGCCTGGTGGAGTCGGTGCGCGGGCCGAAGGGAGGCTTCCGGTTGAGCAAGGCTGGGGATCAAATCACCATGCTCGAAGTCTACGAGGCCATCGAGGGGCCGTTGGCACCGAGCACATGCCTGCTGGCCACCCGCATATGTGACGGCAGCCGGTGCATCCTTGGTGATCTACTGAGGACGGTCAACAGCAGCGTCCGAGAATACCTCTCGAAGACTCGCCTGTCGGATTTGGTCGGCATTTTCAGGAACCTGTGCGAGAATCTGTGATGAGCACAGCGCAGCCGGGCAGTAGTGCCGGCCGCACGCCTCAAGGAGGGCAAAGCGATGGTTGTCGAACTCAAGGACGGCGTTTACTGGGTGGGAGTCGTTGATTGGGGATTGAAGAGCTTCCACGGACACGAGCTTTCCACGCATCGAGGGTCGTCGTACAACTCGTACCTGATTCTCGACGAAAAGAAGGTGCTGGTGGACGGCGTATGGACTCCGTTCGCAGATGAGCTAATCCGCCACATCAGCGAGATTATGGACCCGGCGGAGCTGGACTATGTAGTGGCCAACCATTCCGAGGTTGACCATGCGGGGGCGTTGTCTGCGGTCATGAGACATGCCAGGAACGCTAGCGTCGTAGTCTCGCAGAAAGGGCTTGACAGCTTCCCCGGTAACTACCATGCCGACTGGGATTTCAGGGCCGTGAAGACCGGCGAAGCGATAAGCATCGGCAAGAACGACCTGGTCTTCGTTGAAGCGCCGATGCTGCACTGGCCCGACAGCATGTTTACGTATCTGACAGGGAACAATATCCTAATGCCCAACGATGCCTTCGGCCAGCACTATGCCACGGCGTTCCGCTTCAACGATCAGGTTGACCAGGAAGAGCTGTACGAGGAGGCGCTGAAGTACTACGTTAACATCCTCACACCCTTCAGCAATCTGGTGACCAAGAAGATAGATGAGGTACTTGCGTTCGACTTGCCGGTTGACATGATTGCACCGAGTCACGGTGTCATCTGGCGCGACGACCCGCTGCAGATCGTGAAGAAGTACCAGGAATGGGCGGCCCAGAAGCCGGAGCCGCGGGCGGCTATCCTCTATGACACGATGTGGAACGCCACTGCGCGCATGGCGCAGGCCATCGGCGACGGTTTCGCTGATGAAGGTGTGGACTACAAGATGCTGCACATGGCGCTGACGGACCGCAATGATGCACTGGTTGACGTGTTCAAGGCGCGGACGGTCGTGGTGGGTTCGCCAACAATGAACAACGGCATTCTGGGTGGTCTGGCGCCGATCCTGGAAGAGATGAGGGGCTTGAAGCTGAGGAACAAGCTCGGCGCCGCCTTTGGCTCCTACGGCTGGAGCGGCGGTGCGGTGAAGATACTGGAGGAGCGCCTGACTGACGCCAAGTTCGATCTAGTGCGCGAGGGCATCCAGTGCAAGTGGCAGCCAGGTCCCGAGGAGTTGCAGTCCTGCCGCGAGTTCGGCAGAGAGCTCGCCGTGGCGACGAAGAGCGCCTGAGCAGCCCTGCAGTGGCGCCAACGCCATTGACCTGCAGGAACAAGCGGCCTGCCGGCGAACAAGGTACTGGCTGCCGGGCGCACGCCGAGGCGGATACTTCGACGGGAGGAGACACGCATCCATGGCTGCATTGGAGATAGGAGCAAAGGCGCCAGACTTCGAGCTACCCGCCAGCGGCGGCGATAAGATGGGTCTGGCCGACCTGATTGACGAAGACGACTATCTCATACTGGCCTTTTTCCCCAAGGCCCGGACAAGCGTCTGTGGCGCGCAGCTAGCGATGCTGGACGAGTTCAGGGACGATTTGGCCGGTATGGGGGCCGCACTGGCCGCGATATCGGTTGATTCCATTGAGGATCTGGAGGCGTGGGCTCAGGATGAGGAGTTCGGCTTCCCACTGTTGTCGGATGCCAGTCCGAAGGGCGCAGTAGCTGCGAGCTACGGTGTGATGAGCACGGTAGGTGTTGCCGAGCGGGCGCTCTTCATCGTTGATACGGACTGCACCATCGTGTACAGCTACGTGTCGCCCATGAAGGAGAATCCGGGAGTAGACAGGCTGTTCAAGGCTCTGGAGAACATGGAGGAAGAGTAGCCTGGGGCAATGGCACAGGAGGAGAACCGACTTCAGGATCCCGTCAGCGAGGCAGACTGGCCTCGGGGCCCCAGTCATGCGCCGGTGGTGCTGGTTGAGTACGGTGACTATGACTGCAATGCTTGCCGCGCCGTCCATGGTGTCGTGGAGAGGCTACTTGCCGAGAAGGGCGACCACATCCTGTTTGCTTTCCGCCATTTCCCGCTGACCAAGCCACACCCGCGTGCTCTGCCTGCCGCACGCGCTGCTGAGGCCGCTGGACGCCAGGGGAAGTTCTGGGAGATGCACAAGGCCATCTTCGAGAACCCCAGAGAGCCATCTGACCAGCAACTCGCCAAATACGCCGCGCACATTGGCCTCGACATGGCTCGTTTCGCCACCGATTTCGCCGACAAGGAGATCGAGCGCGAGATACTGCGACGTCGTATGCACGGGCTACGCAGCGGCGTTAACGGCACCCCCACATTCTACATCAACGGCAAACGGTATGACGGCGAACCGAGCTATGAGAGCCTGGCCGCCGCCATCGATGCCCGGCTATAGCCAATCACCAGAACAACAGACAGCGCCCGCTTGCAGAAAGGCGTGATGCCCGACATGAGCAGTGCTCCTGCAGGGACAGCACACAACATCCTCATCGGCGGCGAGGCGGGGCAGGGAATAGCGACCCTCGGCGAGCTGGTCGTCAAGAACCTCGTGCGAGGCGGCTATCACGTTGTCGTCACCCAGAGCTATCACTCGCGCATCCGCGGCGGGCACAATACCTTCGCCATACACGTGAGCACAGAGCCCATCGCAGCTCCCCAGGAGCGCGTTGACCTGCTTGTCGCGCTGAATGAGGAGACCGTTACGCTGCACCGAGATGAGCTCGGCCCTGGCGCTCTGGCGATAGTGGATGAGAAGATAGACGTCTCGGACGAGATGATGCTCAAGGTCCCGTTCAGCGACCTTGCCGCTGCCAGATTCGCCAATACGGCGGCCTTTGGGATTATCACTGCCC
>CAZJVY010000074.1:0-18368 GCA_964549395.1 uncultured Armatimonadia bacterium
CCCCCCCCCCACATCAAGTCAAGAGGGTTTTGCAGCAGTCTCTGTCGGCATGTGGGGGTGGCCATGCCCCTACGGCGCCGAGCCCAAACGACCGAGTCCTGACAGGCACGGTTGACTTGGGGACGGAGCCGTTCGCGGTCGCACCTGGCGAGACGGTCGCGTGTGCAGGAAATGTAGTCGTTCTGGCCGGTTCGGCGCAGGTGGAAGGCTCCCTTATCTCGCAGGCACGCACCGGCGCCGGCGAGAACGGCTCGGGCCTCACCATCGAGACTGAGGGGGACATCCTGGTAACCGGCCTGGTGCAGGTTGGCGACGGCGTCAACGGGGCCGCCGAACAACCTGGCGGCGACGGCGGCGACGTGACGCTGACCTCCCGCACCGGCAACATCACAATAGGCGCAACGGCGGGGGCTGCTGCAGTACGGCCCCGTGCCGCCGGCAGCGGCCTGCACGCCGGCTCCGGCGGCCGCGGCGGCCCAGGCGCTCTGGGCGGCCCGGGCGGCAAGGGCGGCAGCGTGCTCTTGGACTGTCGTCAGGGCACGCTCACCATTCACCAGGCGGCCGGCCTCTTTGCCGTGGGTGACGGCGGCAACGGCGGCGATGCCGAAATCACCGGGCCCGACGCGCTCACCTTTGTGCCGCCCGATGTCTACCCCAACGCCGGCGGCAACTCGGGCGTTCTGTTGATGGCATTCGCGCAGTTGGCCGGCGCGGAGGCTGAGGAGTGGGGGGACACGCCTCCGGAAGGGTTCGAAGGATTTGTCCTACTCAACGAGGATGTGCTCTCCGGTGGCACCGGAGGTGATGCGGGATCATGCAGCGTGGTGCTCGGCTCCGGCGTGACCCCGGCAACCCGGCGCTCACCGGCGGTGCGTCCCGCGCAGGACACCGGTCCCCAGTTCAACGGCGCTCCCGGAGGAGATGGTGGCAGGTACGGTGGCTCCGGGGGGTCCGTGGAAGTGGACTTCACCGGTGACGCGGACACGGGCCTGCTCGACGGCACCGGCGGCACCGCTAACGGTGGCAACGGCGGCGACGCTGGGGCTGTCTGGTGGCTCACCCCCTTTCACGTATCCGCGACGATGGCCGGGTACGCCTCGCAGGGAGGATGTGGCGGACTCGCCTCGATGCGGGCCGGGCCCGGCAGCACCGGCGCGGGGTGCGGACCTGGCGGAAAGGGAGGAGATGCCACGGCCCGCGGCGGAAACGGTGGCAATGTCCGGGCGCCTCGCAGGTGGGCAAGCCAGCAGCGCCCAGGGGATGGCGGAATCGCGCTCGCGACAGGCGGCGCCGGAGGCAGGGGCGGCGGAACCTGCACGGCAACGTGGTCTGATTGCACCCAGGGCGGCACTGGCGGAGCAGGTGGCAAGGCCGATGCTCGCGGTGGGGACGCAGGGCACGTGTCGTCGGACACCACGATGAAAGGCAATGGCGGCGAGGCGTATGCCACAGGCGGCGCAGGCGGCGCGGGTGGCAATGGTCTCGTGGGGGGGGGCGGTGGCGCGGGTGGCGGTGCAACAGCCGCTGGCGGCGCGGGTTCTCTGACGGGAAGCTCCTTGGCCCAGCCCGGCGACGCGGGCAGCCCCGGAAGCGACTGTCTCACTCCTACCCCTCCGCCGCCCGATGACAGCATCTCCGGCAACACCGGCGTGTCCGGCGCAACGGTCACGGGCTCCAAGGGCTCCGGCCCCAGTGCCCTGCGCCGTTCTCCCACCTTGGCTCAAGACGGGGAACTCCCACCCGCCACCTGCGACGACGACGGCTACTTCATCTTCCGCGACGTGCCCCCCGGCTCCTACTTCATCCGGCCCGACCCCGCCCTCGGCCAGCCTCCTTGGTACTGGTTCCCCGACTGGCGCTGGACCGACAAGGTAGAGGGAGTGGCGACTGCAGGTGTGGACTTCGAGCGCCGACCGGCCACTCAGCATGGCGTCACCGTACCAGTGCGCGACCAGAATGACGCGCCGCTGCCGGGCACCCAGGTGCGCTTGCTACGCCTGTTATCAGACTACGCCCCTGTCGCGTCAAACGCTGCGGGCAATGCCGTATTCACGGGGATATGGTCCGGCCACTACTTCGCGTGGACGTCGGACGTGCCCCCGGCCGGGTTCAGATGGGAGTTCCCAACGCAGTTCTGGCTCACGGACAGCGACGTGACCACCGAGCCGATACGTTTGCAGCCCCAATAGGTCCCCGGACCCGACGGCGCAGTCACGGTCGTGGTGGGGACCATGGACATGCCGGGGGAAGAGGTGATGGTAACAAGGAACGGCTAATCGGCGATATTCGCTTCCGAGCGATTCCTTCGTCTCGTGGTGCGGATAGCGGGATGTAGGGAATCCGCGTGCGCCGGTCGAATACTAGCGACCGTGAATCAACGCAGACTGCTCCACTTATTCCTGCTGCTTACTGCGGCATTGGTCGCACGCTCCGTCCGGGCGCAGGTCCCCGGACAGGGACAGCTAGTCTGGTACACCTCGCCGGTGGACGACTCCCGGCAAGCCTACGGTGTGTACGTGCCCGTTGCCGCCCGTCCCGAACGCGGCTATCCCGCAGTCTTCCACACCCACGGCTACGGTTGGAGCGTCGGCACCGGCTTCTCGGATTGGCAGCGGGAATGGGCCGAAGCCCATCGCTGGGTGCTCATCAGCCTCAATGCCCGCGGGCCGCAGTTCTACGAGGGCATTGGCGACACCGCGACCATGGAAGTCGTCCGCGATGCCACCGCTCGTTTCGGCCTCGACTCATGGCGGCTCTACATCACCGGCGCGTCAATGGGCGGAACCGGGGCTTTCCGCCTCGGCCTCCGCCATCCCTACACCTTCGCCGCCGCCCTCGGCGTGGACGGCTGGAGCGACTACCGCCTGTGGCACCGTCACTGGTACGCCCGCACCGACATGCAGGATGCCATCGAGGAGTTCCGCCGCCCGCTGCTGCAGGCCGCCTCGCCGCTCTACTGGGCGCATCGCGGACAGTGGAACGCGGTCAAGGCCGTCGTTGACGGCATGGACACCACCGTCTGGCCGGACAACGGACTGCGGTTGTTCACGGCGCTCAATAACCTTGCCTACGAACGCGGCGGCTATGACAGCGAGTTGACCCTCAACTACGACAAGGGCCACGGGGGCGGCTACAACCTGCAGGACGCCTACCACTTCTTTCTTGACCGCTCCTTGGTGGATGAGCCGCAGAGCTTCCTCTGCCGCACCTACCTGCTCAAACATGGCGAGATGTACTGGGGGCGCGTTGACGGGATTCGCGTGTTCGGCCTCCCGGCAACACTTGCCTCCAGCGTCGCCGATGACGTCGTCACCGTTACCACCGATAACATTGACCGCTTCTCGCTGCACCTGCAGGCCTCTCCGGTGGCGGGTCGCCAGTCCGTGACCGTCTATGCAGACGGCCTGCCCTGCTACGTGGGACCGCCGTCAACCGTGAGCTTTGAGGCCATCCGCGACGTGTCCGGCCGCATCGGCGCATGGCTGCAGTCGCCAAGTGAGCAGCCGCCGAGCCCGCTCAAGACCCCGGAACTGGCAGGCCCGCTAGGCGATGTGTTCACGCGCCCCTTCGTCGTCGCCTATGGTACTCTGGGAAGCCCAGCAATGACGCAGCAACATCGCCGCGAGGCGTCCGACTTCGCCGACGGCTGGCGCAGCTTCATGATCCGGCGCGGCGCAGAGCCTGACGCCATCGGCCCGTATCCCGAGGAGGACCTGCCGGACCGCATTCTGCGCGACAGGTCGCTTGTCATGTTCGGCTCGCGGGAAACCAGCCGCCTGCTGCAAACGGCCTATCAGGCGGCGGACATCCCCGTCGTGGTCGGCGACAGGTACGTGCAGGTGCTGGACCGCAGCGCCCCACACCGCACCTACTACGGCGACAACTTCGGTTGCTTCGTCGCATATCCCAACCCGCTGTGCGATGGCCGCCACTATCTTCTCATCGCGCGCGGCCAGTGGTTCACCAAGCCCGACCGTACCGTGCCTCTGGGCCTGGAATATGACATGGAGAAGCTGCCCTGGGCATACCCGGACTATGTGGTCTTCAACACCGACCAGCGTCAACTGCCGCACGTGCTGAATGTCAACAACAAGCCGCCCGTGACGTGCTACCAGGCCGGCTACTTCGTCGAGGCCGGCTTTTTCGATAAGCGTTGGCGGCCCGACCCGGCCATCACCCTCGACCGGGTGCGCCTGGCGAGACCTGAGAACGTGAGGTTGATCCACGTCGAAGCAGTAAGGGCGAGCGCCGATAGGGCAGAGGTGTTGGTGGTTGACGAAGCCGGCAAGCCATGCCCCGATGCCCGCGTGACCGTCACCTGGCCGGATGTCGCCCTGTCGGCCTCCGGGCTGAGTGATAGCCAGGGCTGGGCGCGCATCGCCCCGCCAGGCGGCGGCAATGACCAGACCGCTGTGCGCGTTATGTCGGTCATGGCGACGGGCGCGGTCCATGACTTCACCGCAGACACCGCGCACGGCAGCGATGACGGGCCGGTCTCGCTCGTTCTGTCGTGCCCGCAGCTCAAGTACGATCCGTTCGGGAACTGCTGCTTCGCTCTCACGGCCACGCTCTGGAATCGCGCATCGCAGAGGGTGACCGGATGGCTACAGCCCAATGCTGTGGCAGGAACGTGGACGCCCGAGAGCGCCCGCTTCGGGCTTGCCGCCGGCGAGAAGGCCGGCGTCCCTCTGCAGTGGCACCTGGCACGGAGCGAAGATGTGCCCCCGGGCGACTATGCGCTCACGGTCACCGCGCGCCCCGATTGCTCCCCATGGAAGTTCGGCTCTCCGACGCCCGCTACGGCCTCCGCCAGGGTGACGCTGGGATTGCTCAATCGCGGCCCTCTGCGGATCGCGGAGCTGGCGGCTCCGGACCTGGTCGTGGGCCGGCCTTACAGCGTAAGTTGCGAGATCCTGAATGTCGGCCCGCAGCAGGCTTCCTTGCAAGTGGCCTGCAGTATCATCCCAGCCGGCCTGCCGATGGAGGTCGGCGGGCGATATCGCTACCTGTCGCCGATTTCCCTCACAGCGCCGGAGTTTGACAAGGCTCCGGCGGCATGGGTCCAGCAGCCCGACGAGGAGCCTCTGCCGGTCGGCCTGTACGAAGCGGTCGTTTATGTCCCAGGCCATCCCGAACTGACCTGCCGCTTGCCGTTCAGTGTCACTGCCGGCTGCGGTGAATGACCCCGACCAGGCAACCGCGCGCAGTAAGCGCCGCCAGGCGCGAGGAGGGCAATCCGCAGCCGGAAGCGAACCGTTCCCCTCACGCGGGCGTCGAATTCCATGGACATTGCAGGTTTCGCGCTCGCGATGTCCAATATGATAGCCTGGAACGTCCTTAGTCCTCACTTGAGCAACTAAGCGTGATAGCGATTTCGCGGAGGGCAGGCATCCCTGCCTGCCCGGGCCGACGGAATCGTTTCGCAGACTTGCGCAAGCCAGTACCAGTCGGCAGAGAGCCTTGGAGGCTGACGCCATGAGAAGCCGTTTTGTCGTGCTGTGGGTCTGTGCAATTGCGGTGGCGACGTTGCCCGCTGCCGCCCAGCCGGTTGATCCGCTCACCCCGCAACAGGTCGTCGAGAAGCTGCAAACCGTTTACCGTGCGGCTATGGCAGGTGACGTCGGAACCGAAAGCATGGAGCAGATGCAGGACCTGGTGCTTTTCCCGGAAGACCAGGAGGAGGCCGAAAAACTGGGAGGCGGCTTCTGGCTGATGCTGCCCGTGCTGGTGCTTGCTCCCCCTCCGGCCAATCCGGGCCAGATAGACGGTGATGCGGCCACTGTCGCCGTCCAAACGCGCCCGCTGGAAGTTGTGCTCGTGCAGAAAGACGGCAAGTGGAAGGTGGACATGGTCGCCACCTACAATCACCTGCCGGAAGACCTGCGCAAGGCCCTTGAGCCGAGCGAGGAGACATCACAGCAGAGGAGTTGCTTAGCAAATCTGAAGCAACTCGGGTTGGGCGTTATGATGTATGCGCAGGATAACGATCAGAAGCTGCCGGACGCCGGCAAGTGGCGCGATCAGATCTTGCCGTACACACAGAACGAGCAAATCTTCAAGTGCCCCGCAGCGCCTGACCTGGAGTGCGCCTATGCCATGAATGCCGCCCTCAGCGGCATGAAGCTGGCTGACATTGAGGACTGGTCGCAGGTCGTCCTCTTCTTCGAGTCGAACCTTGGCGTCCGCAACGCCACAGCCGGGCCGGAAGCCGTCGCCGATCCGCCCCGTCACAAGGGCGGCAACAACTACGCGTTCGCCGACGGACACGTCAAGTGGCTCGCCGAGGCGCCGTCCTTCGCGATAGTCAAAGCCGGCGAAGGCCCGCCTAATCTGGTAGTCGAGGTTACCGATGGTACATTCAAGGCCGAAGTTCTTGATGCGCCGGGATGGGTGCTGGTGGATTTCAGCGGCACCTGGTGCGACCCGTGTCTGAGACTCAAGCCTGTCTTTCATAAGATGTCCGGCGAGTATGAGGGCCGCGTGAAGTTCGTCTCACTGGACGTGGATCAGTGCGAGAAGACCGCCGACAAGTACGGCGCGCCGCCGATACCGTTGATCATCCTGTTCCGTGATGGCAAGATAGTGGACAAGCAGCTTGGCTACGGCGAGGAGCAGGACTTCCGCGCCTGGGTAGCCGGGCATGTCAAGTAGGTGCCGGTGCAGCGCAATCGGAGTGCAGCAGGGCTAACGTAGCCCCATTGCGCGTCTGGCGTATGCAAGACGCGCATGCAACAGGTCACCGGGCGGCTGTCCCCCCACGGTCGTCCGGTGATCCTGTTCTAGGGGTCGCCGACCAGACAGCAGCACCCGCTACTCCAGCTTCCTGCCCCCTGCCAGGCGCCGCTCATCCGCCGGTCTTACCAAACGGGCATTTCTCCGCCCGATAGCGCATAATGACCTCATTGACCGTGGGGATGATGCCGTAAAGCTCCGGCCTGCGAGCGGCGAAGATCATGTCGCGCCAGCCCTCGCGCTGCTCCGGCAGGTTGCCCAACTGGTACGCGCCCGTGCCGCTCTCACCCGGCTCGCCCTGCTCCGGCATCAGCCCCGCATAGTACACCCGCTGCCTGTCCAGGGCGATGTCGTGATGGATGACTCCGTCCTGCTGGAAGTCCGAAGCCGCAACCACCTGCCCGTACGGGTCAATGATGACGCCTCTCAGCCCCGGGTCGGAATGGTTCCAGTGAGCGCATGCCACCCACACGCCGTTGTCAATCGCCCTCGCACGCAGCATCGTCTCATTGGTCCGGCCGCTGGCACCCCACATCCTGCTGGGGTCGAGGATGATCTCCGCGCCCTTGAGCGCCAGCACGCGGTCCAGGAACGTCGTGTACAGGTCCCCGCACGAGCGCCCGCCGACCCGCCCGAAATCCGCGTCGAAGACTTCCAGCTCCGGCACCACGCCCTCCCAGTAAATCGGCTCCCTGTACACTACCTTCCCCTGCCGGTCCCACACGTGCAGCACGCTCACCGAGTCGCCTTCCTCGATCCCGCTGATGGCGATGTAGCAGCGCAACTGTGCCGCTTTCTCGGCGATTAGCTCCATGGTCTGGCGCGTGGTCTCATCCGCCGCGCTGCAGCCTTGCTCCGAGAGCAGCAACAGGTCTGGACAGACCTCGGCGGCCTCGTCAATCAGCCCCAGCATCGCCTCCGGCCGCACGCCGTCACGCCACATGTCCTTGCGCGACAGGGAGCCGATGGCCAGCCGGCATGTCCTCTGCTCATACGCGGGCAGGTCCGGCTTCGCGTACCGTTCCGCCACCGGATGCAGCGCCTTGCGGTCCCCATAGCTGCTCACGATGAAGATGTTCTCGGTGCGCAGGTCAACCCCCCACACGTTCCTCTTCCGCTTATCCAGGTTGACCGTGACCGTAGCCACTCCGTCCTCGTATCCGGTGTCGGCCACCGGCGTGCCCACGCGGTTCAGCACCATGCTGTGCCCCCATGCCGCTCCGGGCACGCCTATCCCATGCTGGTGCGAAATGTAGGTCTTCTCATCCGCATACATGGCCGTAACCATGTGTACGTGGCTGTCCACGCAGCGGGCCATCAGCATCGGCTCCCACATGCTGTGATCCCGCAGCCGCTCCGGGTAATGATGCCAGGTGATGATGTCGGCGCCCTGCATCCGCATGACCTCATGGATCTCGGGGATGTAGAAATCCGTGCCGATTGTCATCCCGATGAGCCCGAATTCCGTCTCGAACACCGGCAGGTCATCACCCAGAGCTGTATCGTCATCCGCCAGCGCATGGGCCTTCCGGTAGCGGCCCATTACCTCTCCCGACCGGTTGAAGAGCACGGCCGTGAGATAGGTCTTCGCTCCGTCCTTCTCGGTCATGGATAGAGCCAGCCACGCATTCGCCTCATCCGCGAAATCGGCGAAGGCTTGCAGGTCCTCGCCCGCCCTGGCCGCATCGAACGACAGAAACGGCATGTGCGGCAACACCACCAGGTCGGCGCCCGGCGGCACCTTCGCAAGCTCACCGAGCACGTACTCCCGGCTCTCGTATTGCGGCCCGTTGAGCAGGCACACAGTACTGATTGTCAGTATTCGCTCTTGCTGTAACGCTTCGGCCATTGCAGGTCCTCCTGGTTCATTGTGGTGTCGTGCCCGCCCTATTCGCCCTTGCCCTTCTTGGGCTCGAAACGCTTGATGGCGGCGCGTTGTTCGTCAGTCATTGCATACGGCGACTTCTCGGGCCGGTAGCGCAGAATGACCTCATTCACCGTCGGGATGATGCCATACAGTTCCGGTCGCCGCGCGGCGAAAATCATCTCACGCCAGCCCCTCCGCTGCTCGGGCAGATTGGGAAGCTGGTAAGTTAGCGTGCCATCCGTGGGCGGTTCGGGTTGCTCCGCCGCCATGCCCGCGTAGTAAACGCGCCGGTCGTCCAAATCAATATCAAAGTGGATGATGCCGCTGCGTTGGCACCCGGACGCGGCCACCACCTGACCGTAGGGGTCAACGATGATGCTGCGCAGCGACGGGTCGGAGGTATTCCAGTGAGCGCAGGCCTCCCATACGCCATTGTCCGCCGCCCGCGCCCGCAGCATCGTCTCATTCATCCTGCCGTTCCCGCCCCACATCTGGCTCGGATCAATGATGATCTCGGCGCCCTTCAGTGCCAGCACCCGGTCGAACAGCGGCGTGTACAAGTCCCCGCACGTATGCGATCCCACCCGCCCGAAGTCGGTGTCGAACACCTCGATCTCCTCGAACCCCAATGGCCAGTAGATCGGATGCGCATAGACTATCTCGCCCTTGCGGTCCCACACGTGGCACACGCTCTTCTGCCCGTGGTTGGCGATGCCGCCGATGGCGATGTAGCACTTCATTGCCGCGGCCTTCTCCGCCACCATGTCCATCACGCGGCTCGTGGTTTCATCCGCCGAGCTGCAGCTCTGCTCTGACAGCAGCAGCAGGTCGGGCTTGACCTCGGCCGCGCTGTCAATCAACTTCAGCATCGCCTCCGGCACCTGACCGTTCCTCCACATCTGTTCCGGCGGCAGATAGCCCACCGCCAGCCTGCACGTGCGCTTCTCGTATGCGGGCGGCTCCGGCTTCGTGTAGGTCTCCGCAACCGGCTGCAGAGCCTTGCGGTCCCCGTACGAACTGACGATGAACACGTTCTCGGTGCGGAAATCGTTCCCCCAGGCATTCTGCTTGCGCTTGTCCAAATTCACCCTCGCAACGGCCACGCCGTCTTCGTATCCGGTATCGGCCACCGGCACGCCCACGCGATTGAGCACCATGCTGCGGCCCCACGCCGACCCGGCGATCTTCTCACCATAGCGATTGGTCAGGTATGTCTTCTCATCGGCGTACATTGCGGTGACCATGTGCACGTGGCTGTCCACGCAGCGGGCCCTCAGCAGCGGCTCCCATGCGCTGTGATCCCGCAGCCGTTCCGGGTAGTGGTGCCAGGTGATGATGTCGGCACCCTTCATGCGCAGCACTTCATACACCTCGGGCAGATAGAAATCCGTCCCGATTGTCATCCCGATAGGCCCGAATTCGGTCGCGAACACCGGCAGGTCATCGCCCAGGGCGATGTCGTCATCAGCCAGCGCATGAGCCTTCCGGTAGCGCCCCACGATCTCTC
Organism: uncultured Armatimonadia bacterium; assembly: GCA_964549395.1. GTDB lineage: Bacteria > Armatimonadota > Zipacnadia > Zipacnadales > UBA11051 > UBA11051. The sequence goes on from CAZJVY010000074.1 coordinate 10,107, forward strand.
CCGACCGGTTGAAGAGCACCGCCGTGAAGTAGGTTTTCGCCCCGTCCTTCTCGTTCATGGACAGCGCCAGCCACGCATTCGCCTCATCCGCGAAGTCGGCAAACGGCTTCAGGCCCTCGCCCGCATGTGCCGCATCGAACGACAGAAACGGCATGTGCGGCAGCACGATGAGATCGGCGCCGGGCGGCACCTTCGCCAGCTCGGCCAGCACGTATTCCCGATTCTCGTACTGCTGCCCGTTAAACAGGCAAACCGAGGCGATTGTCAGTATCCGTTGCAGTGCCAACATGGCCGTCCTCCTCAAATATGTGGATAGGCTACCTACGGCCCTCCCAGGGCCGTAATCTGTTCGGCGATCTCGGCGCGTGCACGCGAAAGCTCGGCGTTGTTCATCTGGGGCCACAGGTGGGCCGGCCCATTCCACGGCAGGCATTCCATCAGTGAATCGAGCTTCTCTTGTGCGGCATTGGCCGCAGCCGCATCGCGATTTCGCGCCTTCTCTATGGCCAGCCGTAAGGTCTCGGCGTAGCAATGGTCATAGTAGGCCTGGCGCAATCCTTCATAGTGGGGAGTGTCCAGGTTCTCACCCGGACGCTCGGGATGCGGGTATGTGATGCAGGCCTGTCCCGTCGTCGCGCGGTTGCTGCGCGGATCGGCCGCAAAGTCGTCGAAGGGGTTGCCGTGCGGCCGCTGGAACGTCCAACTGGCCGTGCCGTCGGCCCCGCAGCGGAAGCAGAAGAAGCCCCCCAGGTAGCGGTTGCGGGCGACGTTGCCGACCTGCCCCGAGTAGCAGCCCGTCCCGTAGTACCACATCCGTTGTCCCGCATCCCGCGTCTGCCTCGCCAGCACTGTCGTGCGCTGCCGGTCCGTCCACACCGAGCGCCCCCCGTAGCAGTGGTAGTCCAGGTTCATGCCTAGCGGAACGGACGGGGGATAGCTGGACGTGCAGAAAACCGGCCACCCGGCCTCCCGCGCAACGGCCACATCCCACAGCAGCCGCTCCGTGCTGCCCTCCTTCCACGTCCCCGGCTCATCAACCGCTACCATCACGGGATCTGCAATACCCAGCACCGCAAACCGCTGCTTGACGAGCCGCAGCGCCTCGAACGTAGCCGTAGCCAATTGCGGCGGCCACGTGTCGGCCTTCCTGCCGGTGATGCCGCGATCCAGACCCAGCCGGTTCGCCAGATAGTCCGGCACGTTCTCGGCGTACACGAGCACCGGCCCCGGCAGACTCGACCGCACCAGCAGCCTCGCCGCCCGTTCGCTCTCAGGCGCCAGCTCGTAGGCCACAACGTGCCCCCCTTGCACCTGCGCATTGCCCCGGCAGCCGATGCCGGTTGAGTCGTAGCCGTGGTCGGCGAAATCGGCAAGCTCGGCGAGAACCTGTTCATCGCTCATCGAGGCCCAGCGGTGCGCATCGGCATATAGACTGCGGCTGACGCCCGAGGGCCTCTGCAGCCGGAATGGGTACACCGTAACACGTACCGGCACCGACAGGTCAACGTCGTCCCCTGTCGCGTGCAGGAGGCCCTCATAGGCACCGGGCCGCGCGCCCTCGGGTATGCGCAGATTGAGCCATACGCCGGCGGTCTGCCCGGCCTGCACGCTCATGCCGTCGGCAATGTCAACGAGAAAGTCGGCCACATGGTGAAAAGTGTTGCCGTGCCCGTAGAAGTCCGTCCGCCGGGGCTGCCACACAACCCGCCTGCACGATGCCGCCGCACCCAACGGCCCGCTATTCCCCGCAAGCTGCGTGCAAGAGACCCTAACACCGCGCAGTTCCCCGGGCACCCTTATCCCGACCGCCGCCACGCACATCTCACCGGGCGTACCGGCCATGACGGCCGCTCTGCCCAAATCCTCCGGTGACGGGGTCGCGTAGGGCCGCAACGTGTCAACGTCAGCGGGGGCCCACATCACGGCCTGAGCAGGGGCGGCAGACTGGTGCCCGCGCGTGGCCTCCGCCCAGTCGCCGGTCGGTGTCTGCAGAACCACTCGCCGCTCCGCTGCGTCAACATTCCGCTCCAGCAGCTCCCATTTGCGTGTCAGCAGGTCGCCTGAAGTGGCGTTGTAGCTGAAGGTGACCGAAATCGTGTCCGCACCGGCCGGGGTGAATAGCTCGTATTCCGCCGCCAGCCACTCCTCGCTGCGGCGCGTTTCGTCAATGCGCACTGCGCCGGATAGCGTCTGTCGGCCTTGCATGGGGGAGAACCAACCGTTGAAGCCTGGATGGGGTACGTCCCAGTCGAATTGCACCTGCGGGGGCATCTTGACTTCAAAGCGCAGACAATAGAGCACTCCCGGACGCGCGTCTGCCGACACAACCCGCCCGCGGGCCGCTCGCTCGGCAGGCGCCGGCCGCATCCGCAGGCACGCAACGCCTTCATCCACGATCACCTCCGCATCGCCGCGCAGGTCCCACCCCTGCGGGCCTCCGGCACCATCCAGAGCCGGAAGCAGGTTGCTGGACCCATCCTGCACCAGTGCCCGTGTCTGATAGCCCAGTTGAGCGAACCCGACATCGGCCACCGTGCAACTTCCCACAAGCAGCGCCATGCAGCAAGCCGCCAGATAGGGGACACCCAGGCCGAACGCCGGCCCTGTGTGGTGCAACAGCACCGGAAGCGCCCTCGCCGCAGACGCTCTGGATTGGAGGCCGTCAGATCTCCCGGAGGTGTCCATCGCCTACACGTTCGCTCCTCTGTGCAAAAGCGAGGTGTCTCGCCACTTCCTTAGATGCCGTATTGCTGACGGCTTCTCCGCCCACGCCCCGTTGTCCTTCAGCAGGCGGGCCATGCGACGGCTGCCTCTGGCGTTCGCCGCAATCTGGTGAGAAAAATGAAAACGGCCTGCCTCTATCGAGACAGGCCGTATGTGTCCGGAGTCGATGACCTACATTTGCTTCGGCCTGGGTTGGGGATTGTCCACATCATACGACTGCGCCGCATGTGGTATCTCGAACTGCAAGTCGGCGATCTCGTCCACCTGGTCATAGCCGTACCTGACCGTCTCCTTGCCTTCCTGTGACTGGCACAAGAGAGCGTAGTCCTTGTCAATCCAGACCTTGACCTTGGCTCCTCCCTCTTTCACCGTAGTCTCCGCCACCCAGCACTCGACGCCGTCAATCGCCTCTTCCCCCAGTATCGGCGCCTCCTGCTCCAGGTCCCGCACGAACATCAGCGGCGGCTTGATAACCTTGTCCCCGACCTTCTTGTAGGCCTTGGATGTCAGCAGCAAGTTGCCGATTGGCTGGTAGGAGTATATCATCCGCTCGTTCACATCCAGCAACATCCACCCCTCGTTGGCCTCAGTCCGAACGCGGACCGGCTTGCCTTCCTTCATCTGCACGAACTGCTCGATCTGCGTTCCCTCGGCGTTTCTCATTACCATGCGGCAGGTGTTCAGCGTCCACTTTACATCTCCCGCCTCGGCAATCGTGGCGGGTGCCTCTGTTTTGCCTAGCTGCAGGCAGCCTGTCATACCAGCCACCGTTACAAGAGCAATCAATGCGAGCGTCAGGACTTTGGCGCAAATCTTCACTGCGGCGACCTCCCTGTTCGATCTCCTCTGTCGGCAATCTCTCTAACCCGCGGCCTGGCCCTTCAGCTATGGATCCCCCTGCCGCGACGCCTCATCAAGGCGAGTCTCAACTCATCTGGGGACGTTTGTAGCCCGCCTCGTGTTCACAACGCCACGCAATTGGCCCCATCATCCGCAACGGCGCCCAAACCGGCCAACAGGATAGCACTTGCGGCTTGGTCCGCACAAGGGCCCACATCCCGCGAGTATCCATGGCGCAAGACAGCACGGCCCGCCCTGCCGCGGACGGGCCATTGTCACCGCCGGCTCACCGGACCTCTGGCTGCCTATAGCTTAATGTCCCCGACGTCAACCACTTCCGCCCCCAGCGGGAGCTTGAACTCATCCTCCCCGATCTCGTTGATGCGGGTGTACGCGAAGGAGACGGTGGCCTCCTGCTTCCGCGTTTGCCGCACCAGGCCGTATTGCTTATCGAACCAGACCTTCGTCTTCTCGGTCTCTCCGGGCTGCACAGTCTCCACAACCCAGCACGGCGCCCCGTCAATGGCCTCGCTGGCGAGTACCGGCACCTCCTGGCTAAACTCCTCCGCAGACATGGACGGCGGCCCTTCCGTTTGTCCGCCCTTCTTCTCGAGCGGGGCCTTCAGAGCCACGTTCTTTGCGGTATCGTAGATGTACAGGCAATCCTCTTGCAGGTCAATCAGCATCCAGCCCTTTTCCACCTGTAGCTTCATGCGAACCGGCTTGCCGTCCGTCAGTTGCACCAGATAGACCATCTTGTCACCGGCGGCATTCGTCATCGCCATCCCGCAACTGCTGCAGACCTGGCGCCCCTTCAAAGCCTGTGCCAGGCTGGCCGGCATCTCGCCAGTCGGCTGCTCCACAATCGGCGGCACCGGTGGAGTTGGTGGGATAAGCTCGGTGCCCACGCCCTCACCTTGCCCCATTCGCGGACAGCCTGCTGTGCCGACCACCAGCGCAAGCGCCAGCGCCGCGATCAGGACATTTCTCAGCTTGTCCATGCAACCACCCTCCTTCGCCGGCCCAGGATTCGCCTGCTATCGTCTCTCCCGGATGCCCTCACACAGCTCACCCAGCAAATCGAACGTCCTGGCGGCCTGCCGGATCAGGTCCTGTCGCTTCTGCTCCACCCTGGCCGCGGCGTGACGGGCGGCCTCCATCAAGTCATCGGCGGCCCCCTGTTCGATCAGGTGCAGGTCCATCACCGCCTGGCCGCTGCGATGGCAGAATGCGTTCACCTTCGGATCATACGACAGCCCGGCGGCGGTTGTGCCCACCGCGCATGACATCACCAGTGCGTGCAGACGCATCGCCAGCACCTCGTGCGCCGCCTTGATCAGGCCCATGATCTCGCGCGGCCCGTATGCGCTTGGCGGCACTCTCGCTGCCCCCGGCTGCAGACGAGCGGCAATCAAACGTGCAATCCCCTCGTCCTGGTCGTGCTGAAACGGCAGCAGCAGCACCGGCCGCTCCAGTGTGCTCAGCCACCGCATGATCGCCTCGTATGCCCCCTCCGCTCCAGGCCAGCTCCGCAGCGCCACCAGTACGTAACTGCCCGCGACCAACTCCAGGCGCTGCAGAATCTCCTCGATCCGTTCAGGCGGCGCCGGCTCCAGCAGCAGCACCGGGTCGGCGGTCACTACCGGTTCCGGCTCGCGCAGTCCCCAGGCATCGAGGTCCTCCGCCGATTCAGGGTCCCGCACCGTGACCACAGCCGCACGCGAGATGTTGCGCACCAGCACCCCCCGCAGGTACGAACTCTCCAGCGGCCCGATGCCCTGCGCAAACACCATGAACGGCGTCCTCGCCATCCGCGCCATGACGAGCTGATTGAGGTAGTACAGCGCCGACAGCTTGCTTGTAGTATCCTGGAACAGCCCGCCGCCGCCCTGAATCAGCAAGTCGCAGGCCCGTATCTGCGAATACTGCTGTATCAAACTCCACCGCTTGTAAGCTCTGATGCTGTGTCGGGCCGCTGTAGTCGCCGGATCGTTTGACAGCACGTGCAGTTCGGCCTCCGGCATTCGACCGCGGATGCCGGCGACCATCGCCTCCAGAATCGCCTCATCGCCGGTATTGCCGAACCCATAGTAGCCGGAAAGCAGCAGTCTCATCCACGGCCTCGCACACGCGCGTGTCGGCAGAATTCCTATATGCTACTTCGCCTCGGAGCCGCCAATCCCTTGCTATGGCCCGCTTGACTCCAGCCGACCATATCTGCTGCTCCGTTGCACAACGACCCACAACAGCCATCTCGCGGAAGACAGGCATCCCTGCTGTCCGCGCCGCGAGATCATCTTGCGGCCCTTCCCAGGGGGGGCTTTAGATGTCCTGCCGGGTGAATCTCCCCAGGTAAAGCGACAGCACCGCACAGGCTGCAAATGTGTAGATGAACACCATGAAGACCGTGTCGAAGCTGAATTTCAGCCCCAGCACGCTGGAACCGAATGCGGCGACGGCCACTCCCAGGTCCCGCCAGGCGAACACGATCCCGTAAACCAGGGGTCGGCGTTTCGCGTCGGCCGCGTCGCCGACTATCGCAGCGGCGACTACCGGCACCGTGCTGCCCAGCAGCCCCAGCGCCAGCGCCGCTATCACCACCGCATAAGGATTGACCCACATGACGGTGATGACCAGCCCCACAACGCCGCTGAGGAAGCCGCCGGACAGCACCGGCACGTGGCCGATCTTGTCCGTCAGAGAACCGCCCATGTAGCTGAGCACCATCCGCGTCGCCGGGTAGAACTGTATCGCCACCCAGATCAATTGCGATCCGTAGGTCTTCTCGATGTAGGTCCCGAACGCCCCCAGAATGAGGCCATAGGCGAGTGCGGCGGTGAACTGCAGCAGGCCCGATATCAGCGCCCGCTCTCGCGTCACCATCTTGAGCAGCGATAGCAGCGGGGGCGTCTCCCGCAGTGCCTGGCCGGTCGCTGGCAGGAACAGAGACAGAACATTGCCGATGAGAGTGAAGCCGGCGGCGGCCGCGTACATCAGATGCGCGCTCTCATCGGGCAGCCGGTCGTACAGCATCCCCAGAACGATCGCACCCGCCAGCCAACCCGCGTGCGTGGACGAATACAACACTCCCATCCCCGTGCCGTGCCTGCCGCCCGCCTTGTCGGCGATGTCCAGCGTCTGCATCGCCGTGCCGGTCCACATCAACGCCCCGCCAAACCCCCAGAACACCGACATGAACACCGCCAGCGGGTATGAGGGCACATAGGGGATGGCGAACATGCCGATGGTGAAAACCAGGTACGTCAACCCGCCCACAATCGTGAAACGGCGGTCCGACCAGCGGGGAAAGAGATACACATTGATTACGCGGAACAGCAGCATCGAGAAGTAAACCAGAGCCACGATGCTGCCGCACTTCACCTGCGACCAGTCGGTCACCTTGCCCAGATAGGGCACCAGATAGGCTTGCTGCGCCCCGGCACCCATGAACACGAAAAAGAACGTGGCCGAAAGCAACCATAGCCTTCCGGAAAACGCCAATGAACGTCCTTGGGGTTGTGACATGGCTCCAGGCTGTCCGGCGAGAACCGGCATCTCGCCCTTCGCACCGGCACCTCTCTTGGGGTTGATCCTACCCTCGAAAAGCGCGCAGCCGCCGCGCTCGCAACATCATACAGAATCGGCCCGCCGAAAGCAACAGGCAGGAATTGGCACCCGCGCAGGTCAACATACCGGAAATCAGCAGCCACTGGGAGGACTAACCATGCGTGAATTGTGCATACTGGCACTGCTTCTCGGCACCATGGCTTGTGCCTGCGCCCAGCTCGATGTGGCCAGGCTGGCCGAGGCCCACAAGGCCTATGACGCGGCCCGCAACGAAGGCAAAGGCAATTCCGAGAGCCCTGACTCCGGCAGTCTCGGATGGGGCGAAGGCGGCATCATCCACGCCTACGCACTGATGTGGGAGGCCACCGAAGACACCTACTGGCTCTCCAAGATAAGCCGGCACTTCCATAACATCATGGCCACGGCTACCGACCCCGACGGTGACGGCTATCTGAGCTGGCAGACACGCTCCTACGCCTGCGCGGTAGCGTGGGCGGAGCGCCTTCACAATGTCTCGACCGCAGAGATTACGCCGCCTTACCAGAAGAACACCAATGGCAAGGCCGCCGCAACCTGCACCGGCCATACCTACTTGATTGAGTTCTCCGGCGGCCCACAGACATTTCGCATTCTGGACTGGGACACTCGCCAGCTAGTCGCGGACGACATCGCCTACGAAGACGGCATGACGGTTACGCAAATAGAGCCTTTCAAAGTGAAGATCAGCGGCCAGACGCATCAAGGCGACCGCTTCATGGTCCGGACAGTCGCGCCTGAGCCGCTTGAGTTCACGGTCCACCAGGGCATGTTCATCTACCCGGTGGCCCTCTTCATCGAGGCGGTCAAGGCAAGGCCCGACCTCCAGCCCCAGTTCGGCGCGGACGCCGACGAGTTCCTCGCCTTCATCAACAAGCACTTGTTCGACAAGAATGAACGGGACTGGCTTGACATGGGCGAACTGGGCGGCGGTTACCGCTTCGAGCCGAAGGTCACCGACCGATTTCCCAACCGCATCATGCCCCACAACCAGTTCGCCGCCCTCGCGCGCGCATGGGTGGTGCTGAAGGACATCCCGGGCGCTCATCCGCTGATGGCTGACCGCGCGGAGAAGATGGTGCGCTATTTCCACAG
>CAZJVY010000075.1:0-4031 GCA_964549395.1 uncultured Armatimonadia bacterium
TCATGATGCCGCCGAGACTGCTGAGCAACACCCAGTTGCTGCGGGCGGGCTATGTCCAGCGTCCCACGCAACTGAACGTTGTCGTCGGCAATCCGCGTTTTGCGGGCTTCTTCCTCAACGCCGAGACGGTTGTGTACCTTGACGGCGCCGAGATTGGGCGCGAGACGATTGCGTTCCTGGACCGCCAGCCCAATCTGGTCAGCGCGGCCCTCGGCACTGTGATAATCTACGACAAGCAACCGCCGAAACCGGACATGTCGGCCGTCGAGTTGCGATTCCCGGTGCATCTGGAGCAGGTTCCAGAGGGCAATCACACTATCGTGGTCAAGGTGGACCCGGACGACAAGTTCGCAGACCTGACCCCCGGCAACAACCAGGCCGCGATCAACTTCAAAGTGCGGCCGCCGGGGGGCACTCTCAAAGTGCATGTGGTTGACCTGTCAGCGCCGCATCCGCCTGTCGGCAAGGCGCTTGTGGTTTTCGAGGACCTCTGGGCCGGATGGGCCGATGAACAGGGCTTTGTCGAGATTCCAGACGTCCCCGGCCAGGACTACGGTGGTACCAGCCTGCAGGCGGAGAGGCTCGACCAAGAGCCGAAGTTCTTCCCCGGCTACGCCGATCCATTCACCGTGGCTCAGAACCAGATCTGCAATGTCACAATCCGCCTGGAGAGGCCGCTGACCGTCGTGGGTACCGTCACCAATCAGCAGACAGGGCTCCCCGTCAATGACGACTACGTGGGCGTGGGCATCCGGGACGATGACCTCTTCCTGGGGGGAACCAGCAACGGTGCCAACTACAGAATCCTCGACGTGCCGCCGGGGTCCCACAAGTTCGTGGCCGGCGCTTACGGCTACCACACGACCACGGTGCAGAGGGACGTGCGGCGAGCCAGCCCCAATTCCGACGAATGTCGCATTGACCTGCAACTGCTCGACGGCGAGCGCAGTACCGTGACCGGCCAGGTGCTTGAGCAGACCGGCGCAAACACCACTCCCCGGCCTCTGCCGGGCGCTTTCGTATGGTTGGCCGGTGCACCACGGGGATCGCAGACCGACGCCAACGGCAACTACACGTTGACGCGCGTCGCCGCCGGCAGGCCCTACACGGCGTTCGCTGAAGCCGAGAACCATGCAATCCGCAGCGTGGACAGCCCGACGCTACAGGCAGGACAAACCCACGCCCTGGACCCGATCGTGCTGCCGAAAATTACCCAGAAGTTCAAGAGCATAGACTTCGACTCCACAACCTGGGGAATCTGCGAGGAGACCCCGGGCGAGTTGGGGATGCCCGAGTTCAAGGTCGAGACGAAGTTCGGCGCGTTCACTGGGTCGGTGGGGATCCTCTACCACACTACCGCCGGCCAGGCCAACTGCGAGGTTGACAACGTGCTGATACAGTTCCAGGGCGGCGACTTCATCCAGGGCGGTGTCTCCAGTTCAGTCGGCCTCGAGAGTCTGACCGGCGTGAGCCTTGACGTGCTCAAGGTCGGCCCGATGGACACACTGCTCAGCGGCCTCGGCAAGGCGTTCAGCGTCGTGAGCGGCATCAACAAGTTCGATGAATGGCTGTCGGGCGATGTCGACCCATCACAGATGCACCGCAATAACGAGGTCACCGGGACGTACACCACGCATACCGGCGCCGAATACAAGCAGGACCCGCTCATAGACATCCCGACATCCACCGATGTGCCTGTCGGCATGGGCTTCCACGGGGGTGGGAGCACTGTGGTGCGGGTGGACTTCATCGAGTTCACTGACGGCGTCAACCCGACTAGGAAGATACGCGCCGAGTGGTATTCGCCCGGGCTGGCCGCGTTCAACGTCGGCAAGCAGTTCCAGTTGGACACGCTGCAGGTCAAGCTCTACGTCGCCGTGCTCAACCAGCGCCTGCAGACGGGCGTACTGGGCAACACCTCCCGCAACCTCATCACCTGGAAGCCTAACGAGAACAACTGGCTGCGAATGGAGGGTTGTCAGTACGAAGTGTTCAACGACTAGGCTATCAGCGCTTTCGCCCTGACAGGGATACCGAGCCTTGTGGATCGAGGCCGTGGCGCGGCTGTTGCGCGCCATCAGGCGGGAGGTAGCAACCTGCACAGACGTCCACTGATACTTCAGCGTCCGCCGCTGATGGACATTGACCAGCTTCAGCGGATCGAGGAAGCAATGCTCCGCATCCTCGGTGAAGTCGGCATTGCCGTCCGCGACGATGACCTGCTGGCGCAACTCGCGTCCCGGGGCTTCACAACCCGCGACAGCAGGGCCTTCATCGAGTCGGGGCAGGTACGCGAGTTCCTGGAAGACGAGCGCACCGGCAACGGCAATCGGTTTTCGACAGGGCCTGAACTGCCCGGCCCGCTGGATTCCCAGATTACCCTCAGCGTCCTTGCCTACGCGCAAAATGTCCATGACATCGACACGGACCGGATAGTCCCCTGGACCACTGACAGACTGATCGAGCTGACCAAGTTGATGCACGTGTTGGCCGGCAAGGGAGTCGCACCCACCGTGCCGGGCTACCCGTTGGATGTGCCCACACCGCTGCAGCACCTGGTCCAGTACTGGATAGCGGCCAACTACTGCGAGAATGCGGTTCGCCCTGCCTACGTCAAATCCCACCGATCTCTGCCCTATTTCATGGACATGGCCGACGTAATGGGCGATCCGGTCCGCTACGTGTCCATCTACGTTGCCACGCCGCTGACCCTCGGAAGCGAAGGGCTCCGGTCTGCGCTGGAGTGCCAAGACAGGCTGGAGTTTGTGACCGTCGGCAACATGGCGTCCCTGGGCTGCACCACGCCCATCAACGCGGGGGATGCCTGCGCGCTATTGGCCGCTGAGGTCATCGGCTCGGCAATGCTGCTCGGGGAGGTGCTGTCAATCCCCGTTCGCTGGAACATGCGGCTGTGCCCGGCTGACCTGCGCACCATGGCGATGGTGCTCGGTTCGCCGGAGGACCTGCTGCTGCAGTTCCTCAACGCCGAGGTGAATGCGTTCTTCCATGGCACCCGCTGGTCGCCGGCGGCAGGCGGCATCCATACCAGCGCAAAGCTGCCCGGCCCGCAGTCCTGTGCCGAGAAGGCCGGTATGATGACAGCGGGCGCGCTGCTCGGGCAAAGGAGCTTCGGCATCGCCGGCAGCCTCAGCCTCGATGAGATTTTCAGCCCTGAAGAACTCCTTTATGACATCGAGATTCGCAACCACGTGCAGCGGCTGGTCGCGGGCATGGATGCAAGCTGCGATGTGGATAGATGCCTCGCTGATGTCAAAGAGGGTGTGGCACAGCGTAGCTTCGCCGGACTGGACAGCACCTTGCACGCGTATCGAGAGCAGTATTGGCACCCATCTCTGTACGAGCGGGACTTCCTGCAGCAGTGGGAGAAGCAAGGCGCGGTCACCATCCGGTGCAGAGCTCACGCAACAATCCGCGAGCTTATCAGCCGCCACGACTACGAACTGGCGCCTCGCCTGCGTGCCGAGCTTGACGCCATACTGACCCGTGCCCGACACGACCTAGCCTGAAGGCCGGCGCGGAACCATCTTGACTTTGCGGGGGAATAACAATACAGGAGGACCGTATTATGCACCTGAAAATCGCCACTATGACAGCCTTGATGATGGCCACGCTGGCAACTCCAGGACTGCCACAGCCTGCCGATGACTTCGTGGACCACGGGGTGGCCGTGAACGTCTCCAGCCCCCGGGGCGCGGCGGCTACCGTTGACAAAGAGGGCAAACGCATTGTGCTCGTATGGCTCTCGGATCACCGTGGCTGCACCTCGCTGCTGGTAATTGACGCCGAGTCTGGTCAGACCGAGCAAGTCGAGTTTGAGCGCCCGACACATGATTCTCCGTTCTCGGTCATCCTCTCGAGCCGGAACAAGTGGTATTCGCTGTTCGCCAACCGCTTCTACGAGTTCGACCCGGCCACTCGCAGCTTCACCTTTATCGGCCAGACCCCGTCACGCTGCGCCATGTCCACGACCGAAAACCAGAATGGAGTAATCTGGGCCGCCTTGTACCCTA
>CAZJVY010000075.1:4041-11572 GCA_964549395.1 uncultured Armatimonadia bacterium
CTCCAACCTGGTGAGCTTCGACCCCACGACCCGCGAACTGATGGACCACGGCCGGCTTAGCGAAGAGACCTGGGCTCAATACCCGGGTTGGATTGCCTTCGATGACGCAGGCTGGATGTACACGGGCATCGGCAACACCGCCAGTCAGGTGGCGGGATACAACACGGCCACCGGCGAGGTCCGCAAGTACATCCCGGAGCAGAACAAAGCGGTCGGTTCCGGGCGCGTGTTCCGAGGCACCGACGGGCAGGTGTACGCCACCGGACCCGGTTGGAGCTGGCACATCCTCAGCAACGGCCAGGCCACGCCGCTGGAGGCCGAACAGCCGCCGGTGCAAGCCACGCCCATCAAGAGCGGCCGGCAGGGATCGGTATTCGGGGACTTTCCCGACGGCAGCCGGCTTGCTGGACTGAATGTACCGGACCGACGCATGAAGATGGAGGACGCCGACGGAGCGGTCCGTGAGATGACCTTCGAGTACCAATCTGAGGGCAGTCCCATACTCTCGGTTCATCTGGGGCCGGACAATGCCATATACGGCACGACCGCCGGATTCGCCTATCGCTTTGACCCCCAGACCGGTCAGTTCGCCTACCATGTGCGCCCCGGCCATCTCAACGCTATGGCTACCCAGCGAGGGATGGTATTCGGGGCAAAGTACACCGGCGGCGAGCTGTACGGCTATGACGTGACCAGGCCGTGGGACCAGTGGGACGCGAGCAACCCCAAGCCGCTCGGCAGGGGCAATGCCCGACCCCACATCAACCGGCCTGCCGTGCTGATGGCGCACCCTGACGGTCGGCACCTCATCATGGGCGGCACTCCCGGCTACGGGCGGACCGGCGGCGGCCTCTACATCTACGACCTGCAGACCGAGACCGACGAGTTGCTCACACATGAGGAGATGCTGGAGAATCTCAGCACCTGTGCGCTGGTGGCACTGCCCGACGGTAACCTGGTGGGTGGCACCACCGTCTCGGCCGGCACCGGTGGACAGAGAAAGGCCGAGCAGGCGGAGCTGTACATGTTCGACTTCACCACGCGGAAGGTAATGTGGAGAGAGGTCATCCTGCCCGGTGCAACAAGCATCCGCGACCTGGTGATGGGACCCGACGGGCTGGTTTACGGCATCGCAGCGGATGCCACCCTCTTCGTGTTCGACCCGCAGAGCCGCACCGTGGTGCATCAGGAGGCCCTGGCTGAACTGTATGGAACCGCCGCCGGCGCGCAGGCACCCCGCTGCATGATAGTAGGTCCGGATGAGAATATCTACGTCCTTTTCCAGAAAGCCGTCGTGAGAGTCCAGCCTCGCACCTTCGGGCACACCAAGCTGGCCGATACGCCGGTGAGCGTGAGTGCCGGTGTGGCGCTGCACGAGGGGCGGCTGTACTTCGCTTCCACCTCGCGGCTATGGAGTTGCCGCATTACGGACCTCTAACCCAATACTCGGTCCGGTGATTGTAGGCTGTAAACGGACCTACTGGCAACGCGGGACGTACCCTCTCACTACAGAGAGGTAATGTGGGCAACCGTGTCAATGGAGTGGTGGAGATGATGGAACTCATGCGCCTGTCATGGATTGCGGCACTGGCCGGACTATGTACGCTCCTGGCGGCCGACTGGGCGCCGCCGCCGGACATGTTCCCCTGGGCCAACCCGGGAGCCGTGCGGTGGGCGATCAACTACCGGCAGATGAACGAGCAGCACGTCCAGGCGCTTCTGGATGCCCGGTTCAGTCTCATCCAAGGCGGCAGTTTCACCGGCGAAGCCATGCCGCTGGCCACTGACGCGGGCTGCCATCGCATGGCCTACATCTGCAGCCGCACCATCTATCACGAACGCCTTTTCCCCGAACACCCCGAGCTGCGAGACGCGGCCATCATGACGCCCGAGGGTGAGTACAAGGTCATCTACAACAATCCGGCGCGCTACGCCGGCTGCTACAACCGGCCGGCCTGGCTGCAGTACATGAAGGGGCGGGTGGACGCACTCGCGGAGATGGGATTGGACTGCATTTTCTTCGACAACCCGATGACATGGGAGTGCTACTGCCCGACCTGCAGGCAGCTCTTCCGCCAGTACTCGAAGCAGAAGACCGGTGCCGAGTGCGAGTTGGGAGCCGAAGGCACGCCTAGAGAACTCGAGCGGTGGTTCACGCTTGACACCGCGCTCAAGTTCTTCACTGAAATCTGCGACTACGCCCACAACCGGGACAAGCCGATGTTCATTGTGGCCAACAATCTGACTTACTGGCTTGTGGACAGGGGCGTGACCGACGGAGTGTTCAGCGAGGCAGGCGGGCAGGCACCGTTCGGACGCGACATGGCCACCTACAAGATCGGTCTGGCCGCCAGCCACGGCAAGCCTACCGGCATACTGACCTATATTCCCACGGCCGTCAGGATGGTGCGTGGCGAGAAGAGATACTCGGGTCCATCGGCGCGAGAGCGCTGGTATGGGGCCCCAATTGCCGAGGAGTACGAAGCAGGCTGTGCGATGGGACTGGCGCTCGGAGGGAACTACCTGGCCAACTTCTCCCTCAACATGGATCGCCACGTTCTGAACTTCACGAAGCCCGAGGACAAGCGGATACTGGCAGCCTGCGGCAAGTACGCGCAGTTCGCCGCGCGCTGGGAGAAGCTGTACGCCGGTCAGCAGCCGGGAAGCCGCATAGGCGTGCTCTACGACTTGACCGAGGGGCCGCGGCTCGGTGACATCCTGGGAACCAGAACCAGCGCCACGGACAAGCTCTTGTGGCACCTGCAGAGCCAGGGCATACCCGCCGACGTGATCGTCAACAGCGACCTGCTCAACGGCGGGACGACTGGGCTCGACGCCATCATCATTGACGGGTCGGCCATGCTACCCACGGCTGAGATGCGCGGTCTGCGGCAGTTCGTCGAGGCCGGAGGAACACTGGTGCTCTCGGCGGCCCTCAGTATCCGCGATCGCTTCGAGCCGCCTCAGGCAGGACGGCCGTTGCCCGAATTCCTGCCCGGGTGCGCCGATACCCAGTCACTGCTGCTGCAGATCCCCGCGCTCGATCTGGAGCTGGACGGGTACGAGCCTGAAACAGGGAGAATCAAGTGTCCGCGCCGAGGGACTGCCCACCTGACCTTCAACGGCCAGGCGGGGAACTGGCGCGTCTCAGTGCAGTATCTGGACGAGAGCGACGGACAGTCGAGCTTCGAGTTGCTGGTGAATGGTGAGGCGGTGGGCTCCTGGAAGGCCGATGGTGACGATGACGCGTGGCATACATTCTCTTCGGACGCGGTTCAGTTGAAGCCAGGCGACACCCTGGCAGTACGCGCTCAACAAGGCGGCGGCGAGTATGCGCGGCTGTCGTCGGTGATGTTGCGGGCTGTTCCCGCCGAGGGAAGTGTATTCCAGCGATCGCTGGGCAACGGCCGGGTCATCCAACTGGCGGGCATGCTGGAGTCGGCGGAGCCGGATGAGCAGGCCGTAGCCCTGAACGCATTGCGCGACGTGCTACCCGTCACCGGTCAGTGGCCCGGTACGGCACTCATCAACCTGTTGTGGCAGCCGCAGCCGGGTGTGCTCGGGGTCCACATCGTCAACTTCGACTACAAGTACGCCAAGGACTACGTGCTGGAGGCGGTTAGCCCTACGCCGGAGATCGCTCTCAAAGTCCAGGACTCGCAACTGCGGGTGGCGCGGCTCATCTCGCCTGATGCCGAGACCCGGGAGCTGGCCGTCAGCGACGGGATGATTAGGGTGCCGCCGCTGAAGAACTACGGCGTGGTCTTGCTGGCGACGGAGCCCGCGCGCCTGGATGCCCTTGCGCACTGAACGAGAGCTTCCCGGCCGTTACGCGCACAGGCAACGAAGTCAGGCAGGCATTAGCAGAAAAGGGGGCCGCCAGCAGCGACCCCCTTCTCGCCCATTCACATGGACATTGCTAAGCGGCAGGTTAGCTGCGGCGGGTGACAATCTCCCTAGCGACCTCTGCCGCACGCTGCCCTGAGAGGAACATCCCTCCAAAGATCGGGCCCATGCGCGGCGAGGCGAACAGCGCATTTGCCGCCATCCCGGCGACAACCAGCCCCGGGTAGATTTCCTGCGTGTTACCGACCAGTGCTGCCTCTCCCACCTCGGCGTACATCGGTCGTTCGCCGGGCACCGCCTCGCCCGGCGTGTCAAACCTGGCACCCGGTATCTTGCGCAGGACGGTGCGGGCGATCTCGGCCGCATGGCCGGTGGCATCAATGACGCATCGGGCCGCCAGCGCCAGCGGGTCAACGTGCAGGCCGGCGGCTTCCACCGCCCCCCAGTTGACCACCACGCCGCAGACCTCGTCGTTCTCGCGAATCATCACGTCTTCCACGGCGACGCCAACCCATACCTTGACACCGGCGTCTATGGCCGCGGCGGTGCACTTGGCGACCGTTTCGACCGAGTCGGCGATGTAGTATCCATCGTGTGGCTCGAGCCTGATGCCGACGGCCTCCATGATGCCCCGGGCGGCTTCCTGAACCACGATCCTGGGGAAAAGCATGCCGCCGCCCCAGATGCCGCCTCCCACCGACAGTTTCCGCTCGAATACCGACACGTTGTATCCATCGCTTGCCAGCAGCCGGGCAGCCGTGAGGCCGGCCGGCCCGGCACCGACGACCGCGACATCCATCTCCACCACTTCGCCGAAATCTCTGGCAAAGCTCTCGACGATCAAGGAAGTAATCATGGGTTCACTCAAACGCGGTGTGTCCATTGTTATTTCAGCTCCAGTGATCCGCCGGCGGGACATGCTTGGCGCAGCCGACCTGCCAACGGAATGACGTGTTGTGAAGTGGGGGAATTCTACGCCATACGCACCGGATGACGCAAGCCGTGCGGCCACCCTCTACCGCGGCTGTGCTCGGTATGGCGCAAGTAGCACGCTATTGACATCCGCCAAAGTGTCAAATCGAGCGAAGGGGCGTCCCGTCTTGACGAAATCCTCAGCCAGGGCACCTTTGGCGAACACCTCCTCGGCGAAGCGTGCAGCACACAGGTCGGAATGTCCGTCCCCGATGTAGATGACGCGACAGAAATGCGGCCGCAGGCGGACCAGGTGGGCCGTCTTGCAGTTGCCGCACTGGTCGCACTCCGCGCTGCGGTGAGGGAATGATATCTTGACCCCGTGGTCGGTAACTTGGCCGTGGTTCGCGTACCGGGGAATGCAGTGCCGGGGCCTCTCTATCACCGTGTCGCCGGGGCAGGTCTCCCAGCCCAGCCGCCCCAACATTCTGTCCACATAGAAATCAAGGCCGTCACTGACCACAACCAGCCCGGCACCGATCTGAATCGCCGCATCTGCCAGTTCGTTGAACCCACGGTCGAGCTCGAACCTGTCTATCATGCGGTATATCGCCGCCGGTGACAGGTCCACCATCCCCCACTGCCGCTGCAGACATTCCATGGAGTCGATCTCGCCCCGCCGCCACTGGTGTTCGACCTCCCAGGCCTCGTCGAGGTCCAGGGCGTCAATCACCGCGATCCCCGTGTCCTCAACGCTTATGGTGCCATCGAAGTCAATGAAGATGAGGTCGTTCCGTGATAGGTGCGGATGTGTGCTGGTGCCGCCTGCTGCATCGTCCATGCTGCTGCATCATCCTCTGCCATGGTTCTGCCCTGATATTAGCCCATTAAGGCAGTCTGCGTAAAGCGACCATGTGGAAGTACAGGAGGCATCCCGTTCGCGCACTGACCGTCAGCCGAGGCATCAGCCACCCGCATGTAATCCAGATTCGGGTCCCCCTTAAGCAAGTCTGTATATTGCCTCGGGCTAATCTTGAGCAACGCTTGACACGCCGTTGAGCTTGTGCTAGAGTGTTGGCGCAATTGCCATGAGCACCTGAACAACCTGCGAGTATCGGCGGACATGGAGCCATGAGCTCTGGAACACGGTGAGAATCCGTGGCTGTCCCGCAACTGTAACCGGATACGAAAGCCCACATGCCACTGGACTGAGCATCTCGAAGTCTGGGAAGGCGCGGCGAGTAGGTTAGGCCGGAAGTCAGGAGACGATCCGCCGACACAATCAATCATCCTCCCTGCGAGGCACAGGAGGTGAGGCTAGCGAGACCAGTTGTGTGCGGCCATCTCACCTTGAGATGGCCGTTTTTGTTTGTGCCCGAGTATTCACAAAGTTGGAAAGGAGACCTGTCGTGAGAACTATTACGCGAGATGGCTTCACGCTCATAGAATTGCTGGTAGTCATCGCGATCATCGCGATCCTGGCGGCAATTCTCTTTCCGGTCTTCGCGCAGGCACGCGAGAAGGCCAGACAGGCAAGCTGCCTGTCGAACATCCGGCAGTTGGTGATGGCGAACATTCAGTACGCCCAGGACAATGACGGCTTCTTCGTGATGGGGGCACGCGACATCTGGACGGGCTTCGGCGGACGCGAGCGCTGGCATGGCGTCCGCCGGTCACCCACCGTGGGCGGCGGGGTATTCGTGCCCGAACTCGGCCCGCTCTGGCCATACCTGAAGAACTCCCAGATCAAGGAGTGTCCGAGCTTCCGCGACTACGTCCGCGTCGGCGATGGCAGTGTCAATGACTTCGAGGCCGGCTGTGGAGGCTACGGCTACAACAACGAGTTCATCGGCTCATCAAACGGCGAAGAGGACATGGGCTGGAGCGCAGAGTCGGCGATCACGCCAGCCAACGATGCCGATGTTAAGTCGCCGTCGGAGACGTTCTTGTTCGCCGATGCCGCCTTCCTCCAGTTCTACCCCTACACATACGCCATTGAGTACTCGTTCATCGAGCCGCCGTACTGGCCCATGATGTACTACTGGGGCTGGCTGTCGCGACCCGAACCATCTGTCCACTTCAGGCACAACGGGACGGCCAACTTCGCATTCTGCGATGGACATGCCAAAGCTCTACCACGCGGGGTCACCAAGCCCGACCCATCAGTCTACGGCGGCGCCCCCGATGCGGCAACACTATTCGGGCTGGGCTGGCCCGCACCCGACGACTTTACGTACTGGGATCGTGAGTAGGCATTCCCGGCCGTGGAGATGGAACGCAGGTGAACGACGACGTTAAGAAGTGGATGCTCATAGCCGTCATCGTCGCATTCATGGGCTGGAACGCCTATCAGGCCTTCAAGCTGCGCCCAGGTGCCAAGGCCCCGGACCAGCGTCCCAACGCCGTCATGTGCGCAGAGTGTGGCTGGACGGGCTTCCGCGAGACTCTCAGGCTCCCGCAGCGATGCCCCAAGTGCCACAAGATGACGGTGCATTTCGCCGGCATCTGTCCTGAGTGTGGCGCTTGGACGCCCTGGGAGCTGTGGAGGGAAGAGCTGCTCTACGAGCATCCGAGGCTGTTCATGGATTACGGCGCGGACTACTTCTTCCCCAAGTGCCACAAGTGCGGCGCTCAGACAAACGAGAACGGCAAGAGAGTGGAGCTGTCACCAATCCCAACTGGCGGCGACAGGCCTCAACGGAAAGGGGCATCAGCGCAATGAAGGCCGACAGGAAACTGGTTGGAGCGACTATCGTCGTGGTTGCCGCCGTGG
>CAZJVY010000075.1:11672-17644 GCA_964549395.1 uncultured Armatimonadia bacterium
ATGAAGGCCGACAGGAAACTGGTTGGAGCGACTATCGTCGTGGTTGCCGCCGTGGCCGCCGCCGTGTACGTCATGTGGCCCAGGTCGAGTGTACTGGGCAAGCGTGCCGCTGCGGCTAACACCGTCTGTGCGGCATGTGGCCATACGGAACACAGAACTCTCTCGGCCGTACCCGATAGCTGTAGCAGTTGCCGTGAAAAGCAGGTGTACCCCGCCATCGAGTGCCCCAAGTGCGGCGCTGCGTGTCCTCTGAAGGCCATGGCGGGCCCGCAGATGCGCGGGGCACAGATAGTCTGCCGCAAGTGTGGCCATCAATTCGTGCCCGGCGCGCGCCGGCCGGGAAGCGGTACGCCGTAAGCGATAGGCCACTCGAGTCACAGGGGATGCTTTGATGGCCGACAAGAGACAACGCGTGGGACTGGTTCACGTGTACACCGGCGACGGCAAGGGCAAGACCACCGCCGCCCTCGGTCTGGCGCTGCGGGCCGCAGGATACGGCCTGCGAACTGTAGTAATACAATTCATCAAGGCCAGAACCTGCGGCGAACACCAGGCATGTTTGCGATTGGAGCCGGACGTAACGATCATGCAGATGGGTGACGGCTTTGTTCTCGACACGGCCAATGACAATCAGCGCTATCACGCTGTCCAGGCACTGGTCATGGCCGAAGAAGTACTGAGTGACGGCCAGACTGATGTGCTCATACTGGACGAGATAAACTGCGCCATATCATGCGGCTTGATTGCGCTCAAGGACGTCATGCGGCTGATACAACGCCGGCCATCACACATGGAGTTGGTACTCACCGGCCGGGGCGCGCCGTATGAACTGTGTCAGCAAGCGGACCTGGTGACACAGATGAACGCCGTAAAGCATCCCTATGACGAGGGGGTGCCGGCGCGCCGGGGAATTGACTACTGACAGTGGCCGGGTTCCCTTGACAAGAAGCAACGAAACACGTATATTCAGAACGTAACAAAGACTGTGAAAGGGAGTAGTAGGCGGTTCGCCGCGATATAGAGAGGTCGTCCGCGGCTGGAAGACGACTATCGTAGCACCGCCGAATCTCGCCCTGGAGTTGCGGGCTGAAAAGGGCAACCTGACGGTTTCCCAGAGTAGGTACCGACGGTACTTCACCGTTATCTGAAGAGGATGTCGCAGCAATCCAGCAGACTGCTGCCGCATCTGCAGAGAGGGCGGACCATCTAGGTCTGTCAAGAAGAGTGGTACCGCGCGGGAATATGGTCCCTGCGTCTCTTCGATGAGATGCGGGGATTTTTGTTTTCAGGCGCCGGTCTTGTCGCACAACGTGAAACCGGCCCGTGTCGCGGGCCGAATAAGGAAGGTGGTCAACATGCCACGCAAGATAGTGATATTCGATACGACCCTGCGCGATGGCGAGCAGTCGCCGGGCGCCAGCATGACGATGTCGGAGAAGCTGGCTCTTGCTCACCAGTTGGCCCACCTCAACGTGGACATAATCGAGGCTGGCTTCCCCTTCTCGTCGCCGGAAGACTTTGAATCCGTCTCCCGCATCGCGCGGGAGGTCAAGGGCCCGACGATATGCGGTTTGGCACGCACGAAGGCGGAGGACATTGACGCCTGCTACAACGCGATCAAGCACGCCGAGAGGCACCGCATCCACACCTTTGTGGGCACCTCCAAGGTCCACCTGGAGAAGAAGCTGCGCAAGAGCGCCGAGGAGGTCCTCCAGATGGCGGTGGACATGGTCAGGCACGCCGCCAGCCTGGTTGACGACGTGGAATTCTCACCCGAGGACGCCATGCGCACGGACTGGGGGTACCTGCGTGACGTTGTGGAGGCGACCATAGAAGCCGGGGCCACCACCATCAACATCCCGGACACGGTGGGCTATACGACGCCCTGGATCATGGAGGAGACGATCGCGCACCTTTTCGAGACTGTGCCCAACATAGACAGGGCGACTGTCAGCGTGCACTGCCATAATGACCTCGGACTGGCGGTGGCCAATTCGCTGGCGGCTGTCCGCGCAGGTGCCGGTCAGGTGGAATGCACCGTCAACGGCATGGGCGAGCGGGCCGGCAATGCTTCATTGGAGGAGATCGTGATGATCCTCAGGACGCGCGCCGACCAGTTCGACGCCTACACGGATATCAGGGCTGCGGAGATCGTCAAGACCTCCAAGATGGTCTCCAGCTTCACGGGCTTCCCGGTGCAGCCAAATAAGGCCATCGTGGGCCAGAACGCGTTTCGGCACGAGGCGGGGATCCACCAGCATGGCGTCATCATGGACCGCCAGACCTACGAGATCATGCAGCCCGAGGACGTGGGCTGGGCCGAAACGGTATTGACCCTCGGTCCTCGCTCGGGCAAGCACGGCGTCCGCAAGCGCCTCACCGACCTCGGCTACGAGATCAGCGATGAGCAAATGGAGGACATCTACAAGGCCTTCATCGAGATGGCCGACAAGAAGAAACAGATCTACGACGAGGACCTGGAGATAATCATGCGGGAGGCCACATCGGAGATCGCCGAATCCTGGTCTCTGGTCGGCCTGGGTATCAGCTACGACATCGGCGCCCAGCCCGCCGCTACCGTCCGGCTTCAGAGGGAAGGAAAGACGTTCGAGGAATCCGGCACTGGCAATGGGCCGGTGGAGGCCTCCTACCAGGCCATGGACAAGATAGTCAACATCGGCGTCACGTTGGAGGACTACTCGCTACGTGCAGTCACACGCGGCAAGGACGCCATCGGTGAAGTGACGATCCGCGTGCAGCGCGACGGCGACAGTGCAATCGGCCGCGCCGCCAGCACGGATGTCGTACATGCCAGTGCCGCCGCGTACCTCAACGCCCTCAATCGTCTCATCATCCGCGCCGGGATCAATGGTAAGAAGGAAGAAGACACGCCGTGAGCAAAGCCGGCAATGCCGAGAAGACGGCGCAGATTGACCTGAAGATCTGCGGGATAACGAATGCCGCCGACCTGTGCCTTGCAGCACGGGTCGGCGCATCCTTCTTCGGCACCATAGTCGAGATAGCCCGCTCACCGCGCAGCATCTCCGTACAGCAAGCGGCCGCTCTAGCCGAGACCGCCGCCATCCCACAGGTATGTGTCATGGACACAGAAAGCCCCGCCGCGATCAACGCGGTCGTCGCCGTATGCCATCCTGCCGCCGTGCAATTGCACTGTGACGCTGATGCAGCGGCGGGAGCTGTGAGCCGTATCAGAGACGATTTGGCGGATGAGGTCGGACTCTGGATCGCCGTCGGCCTTCCACCCAGGGACGCGGCGGAGGGGCTCCCCATCCCTCAAGCAGTCGGCAGGATCGCGGAGTTGGCGGCTGCGGGGGTCGCTCGCATTGTGCTGGACACGCGCGTTGCGGCAGGTACAGGCGGCACGGGAATGGTCAGCGACTGGAGCGCGGCAGCCGCAATCGGCGCTGCTTCACCCCTGCCGATCATGCTGGCCGGAGGAATTACCCCTGCCAACGTCGCGCAGGCCGTTCTCACAGTCAAGCCACAGGGGATAGACGTATCCAGCGGCGTGGAACGCGAACCGGGCGTAAAGGCCCCTCACAAGATGGCCGAACTGGCCGATCAGTTCCGCAAGGCCGTGGTCCGGCTGCAGGCAGAGCAGGCATAGCGCAAGAGGGGCAGGGCCTCTCATCCCACGCTCTCAGTACCTCCCGTACTGGTGCGCCATCCTCAGGTAGTGGACAAGGTTTCGCGACGCCTTGGGCGGCAGTGGGCTCTCGTAGGGCTTGGCGCAGGGCGCAAGAATGAAGCCGCCGCCCGTTGCCCCCTGCTCGATGGCGTCCTTCACGAGTCTCTCGACTTGCTCCTCGCTGCCACGAGCCAGATCGTCGTACTGGATGTTCCCGATCAGGCAGACGCGGTCGCCGATTCGCATCTTGGCATCGGCGAGGATTGTGTCGCCGATTGGTGGCGGCTCCAGGACATTCAGGCCGTCCGTTCCCATGCCGGCAAAGCTCTCCAGGAACCGGCTGACGCGCCCGTGGCTGTGGATTATCGTGTAGGTTCCCGGATATGAGTGTACCAGCTTGATGAGTCTGCTGTCGTACTGCACAACGAACTCCTCGAAGTCCGCAGGCGACATCAAGGGCGGCAATGCGTATTCGGGGCCATTGAAGTAGTACAGCGGCCCCATCCCGTGCTCAAGGCAGTACCGGAGCTGGTCCAGAATGCGCTCACATCGCGCCTCGAGAAGCTCGATGATCAGGTCACGGTGTTCCAGCGTCCAGACCGCCATCTGCATCTCATCCACGTATCCGGCGATGCAAATCGGGTCCTCGAAGACAAGCTGGGTCACGCACTTGCCTGCCAGCGTCTCTCTGTCCCGGAAGAAGCCGCTCACGTCCGGCCGTTGGGGGACGTAGGGCACCGACAGGTAACGTTCCACGTCCTCCGGCTCGCTGATCTGGCGCTTGAGGGTGCCGGAGCCTCTCCAGTCAGCACGAGTGATGGACGTCAGCGGGCCCTTCGGCGTGTGGTAGATGTGCTCTGTTCGCCCGTCGGGGAGCTGGCGAGATTCTTCGGGCACCTGCGCATCACTACAGAAGATGCCTGCAGGGAAAAACCAATTGTGGGCTACATCGGCGTAATCAACGCATGCCTCGAGCACATCGGCGTACGATGGATCCTGGAGGAAATGAGTCTCGGTGTACGGGTCAATGAAGGTGAGGACCGGCACGCGGTCCGGTTGCCTGCACTGCAGGGCGGTGAGCACCCGCTCCTCGATCGTCATGGATTCTGCCGGCGACATGGTCGGTGCCGTCACCGTCCGGCCCGCACTGCGGGTGGGGCTTCGGCCATCTCCGGTCGCGCGTACCACAGGTTCAGGAAGCCGTTGACATCCGGCTTCGCACGCTGGATGGCCCAGAACAGCTTCCATACTTCGTCATTGTATTTGCACAACCCGGCCCAGTAGTTGCCGGTGCCTGCTGCGTCGGCGCTCCCTTCGCCGTTAACGCGATGGGCGAACTTGATGTCCTCCAGTGAGCCGTTCCAGATCTGGTCGAGCAGCGTGTGCGAGAACCTGTTCATGTCGTCCTCGGTGAACACGACAACGCGATTCGCCGCTTCTATGCAGAAGCTGAGCGACAGGCCGCCGTGCCCGAAGTCGTCGGCCCCGTCGTAAAGCCCGTCCACCGGGTCCCAGTAGGCGAACGTGTAGGCTTCTCCGGTCTGCCGCAGTTTACTCCTGAAATAGCGGGCCATCTTCTCGGCAACGTCCCGGTAGTGTCCGGCTTCCGGTTCGCCCGCGACCTCGGCCATCACCAGATATGTCCTGCCCAGTGCCAGGTACTGGTTGTGCGGTATCGGCCGCACCGTATCCGGTATCTCTGCAGGCGGAATGCTGCGCAGGTACGGGTTGGCCACAATCGGCTCCCATTTCAGGAACCCCAGCCCCTCGGCAGGCTCCACCCACACGTACTCCCATTTCTTCAGGAAGTTGCTTCTCAGCAGCAGGGCGTAATCCCCGGCCTTCTCTCCATATTGCTCGTGCAGGGCTTCGTTCTTCTTGACCGCCTCAATGAACAGCGCAATCGGATAGGTGATCGTGCCATCATGACAGGCCCATTCCAGAGGCTTGACAACTTCAGTGCGCACCTCGAAGGTGTCGCCCTTCGCGGGCTTGCCGGCTATCGTGACCTTGATGCCGGGGATCGCTGCAATCTCTTTGCCGGGTTTGTACGCCTCCTCACGGGCCACCAGAGCGGCCGCACTGGTATCCGTAACACTGAACTTGTCCTCTGACGTGAACTCGATGACGTACCTGTGGCCGGTGACCTCCTTGTTGTTGCGGGCGCGCACCAATTCGGGTTCTATGGTCGCCTCACCCTTGTTGTCCTTGCCGGCCTTGGGCCAGCCTAGGGCATCGGAATAGGCCGTAGTCTGCCAGCCCTGATACCCGTCGCCGTCAGGGTCCGAGAGGTTCCCGATCATGCGGTCGAAGTGGTCCACCA
>CAZJVY010000076.1:0-16702 GCA_964549395.1 uncultured Armatimonadia bacterium
ACTCCTGCGGAGCGGGTACCCGCTCTCCCGAGGGGAGAGGGGGGAACGGCGTTGGGCCTAACCCCCGGCCCCCTCCCTAAAGGGAAGGGGGAACTGAAGGAGAGTTGGGTCAGTAGTTACGAAACGACGAAAGGACGCGGCCGAGTATGTCTGCTTTACCGTTTTTCGACTGCAATTGCATGATAGGGGTGCGCGCGAGGCGTCACCGACGCAGCATCTGGCGGCTGGAAGACTACCGCCGGGAGTGGGAGTACTATGACATCATGGGGGCGGTTGTCTATCACGCCGTGGCTAAGGAGTACTCGGCGGACTATGGCAACCGGCGGCTGTTGCGGGAGATCGGCGACGACCCGCAATTGGTGCCGCAATGGGTGCTTCTGCCGCACCACGCCGGTGAGATGGCTGCGCCGCCGGAGCTCGTGAAAGAGATGCTGTCGTTGGGCGTGCGGACGGCGCGGATGTTCCCGAGCACGCACAGGTACGGGACCGGCGAATATGTCATCGGGCCGCTGCTGGGGGAACTGGAGCGGCACAGGATGCCGCTGTTTCTGGATTTGGGCGAGGTGTCATACCAGCAGGTGGTCGGCATCTGCCAGGCGCACCCGCTGCTGCCGGTGGTGCTGTGCGGCGTGGGCTATGGCACCGCCCACGATCTCTATCCGGGTCTCGAACGGTGCGCCAACCTGCACGTCGAGACGCACCGATACCAGGATCACCAGGCGTATCAGCCGTTCGTGCCGCGCTTCGGAGCGGAGCGGCTGGTGTTCGGGACGAACCTGCCGCATTGCAGCCCCGGCTCGCCGCACATGATGACGCTGTATCAGGACATTTCCGAAGAGGCACGGCCGCTAATCGCGGGCGGCAACATCATGCGGCTGCTGAGGGATGTGCGCGGAGCAGCGGGGCGGCCTCTGCCGGAGCTGAAAACCCCGCCCGAACATCCCGACGATGATGCGATTGTGGCCTGCGCGCGGGCAGGCAAGCCGCTGTCGGATGAATTCATCATTGATGCGCACGGGCATCTGGCGCATCCGGGCGCAATGGGCGCAATAGGGCTGCCGATGCCGGGACAGGACGCCGATAGCGCCATCGTCTCGATGAACCGGCTGGGAGTGGACATGCTGGCTTTCAGCATGTGGAGCGGCCTTGCGGAAGGCGACCCGGAGGCCAACGACCTGGCGCTGGACGCAGTGGCCAAGTACCCCGACCGGCTGATGGCCTACGGCTGCTACAACACCAACTATCCGGAGATGTATGAGGCCGAGTTGAGGCGGGTGTTCCACACGGGCAAGGTCATCGGGATAAAACCGTACGGGCAGTACAGCCGCGTGCGGATTGATGACCCGGCGCGCGACCCCAGCTACCAGTGGGCCAATGACAACGAGAGACCGATTCTCGGCTGCGGCAGCTTCAGCGCCGAGACCCAGCAGCTTACACCGGGCATGGCGATGAGACTGGCGGAGAAGTACCCACGGGCGAAATGGATCATCTCACATACCACCAGCGGCTATGAGATGGCCGAGGCGGTCATCGAGGCCTGCAACAGCTTTAGCAATATCTACGCGGAGGTCTGCTACTCGTCCATAACGTACGGGGTCTGTGAGATGCTGTACGAGGAGATGGCGGTCGAGCAGATTCTGTACGGCTCGGATGCGATGATGCGCGATCCGGGGTCGCAACTGGGCTGGATGGCATGGGCGCGGATACCATATGAGGCAAAGCAGAAGATAATGGGGCACAACTTCGCGGACATTCTCAAGATGCCGCCCGAACAGCGCAAGCCACGGGCATAGAATTGGGCCGGTGGGCAAGCCGGAATGAGGAGAGCAAGAGATGAAGATCGGTATCAGGAACGGGTCGTTGGGGATGGACATGCTGCAGGCGGTTGAGGCCGGAGCGGAGCTTGGTTATGACGGGGTGGAACTCGACATTCCAGCGGATTACGGGAGTGCGATGATATGGGATGCCGAGGGGCGGCGGCAGTTGAGCGAGGCGGCCAAGAGCAGCGGCTGCGAGGTCTGCTCGCTGTGTCTGGGAGCATTCTGGCAGATCAGCCCGGCAAGCCCCGATGAGCAAGTGCGTGCGGAGGCGCGGGAGCTGACCGCCGCCTCGGCCGCATTCGCCGCCGAGCTGGGTGCGCAATGGATGCTGCTGCCTGTGACGCCGGGATGTGAGGATCAGTGTCATGAGGAGTGCACGCAGCGGTGGATTGAGGAGGTGCGCAAGGTTGCGCCCGTGGCCGAGGACCTGGGCGTGCACTACTGCCTGGAGAATGTCGGGCGCGGGTGCGGGAAATCGGCTGATGACCTGCTGGGATTAGTTGCGGGAACAAATTCCCCTGCCGTCGGCGTCTATTATGACATAGGCAACGCCATAGCCTTCGGCTACGACCCGGTTGACGAGATCAAGCGGCTGGCCGAGGTGCTGCGCATCGTGCACGTCAAGGACCGCGACGGCGAGCGGCTGGGCGACGGGGTGGTGCCGATTGCGGAGTGCATGAAGGCGCTGGCGCAGATAGGATACAACGGCTATCTGGTTCTGGAAACGCCGCCTACCGATGACGCCATGCGAGCCGGCGCGTACAACCTGGACTTCCTGCGGCGGCTCCTGGACAACCTGTGACAGGAGGAATCAGCATGAAGATGCGGAGTGCAGGTGCAGGGATTACAGCGGCTTTCTGTGCTGTTCTGCTGCTAGCGGCCGCGTGCATCGCCGTTGCGCAGCCGCACGTGTTCGGCCGTGGTGAGACGCCGCTACCGGAGAAGGGAATGGGATTCGCCGGAATAGGGGCGGTGTTGCACATGGCGACCGATGAAGCGGGCGAGGAGAAGATCGTCATCGGCTCGGTCATACCCGCCGGCCCGGCTGCGAAGGCGGGCATTCGCGACGGCGACCGGATTCTCGAGGTGGACGGCAAGCCTGTGAAGGGGCTTGGGTTGAAGGAGGTCGTCGAGCGGATACGCGGCGAGGCAGGCGCCGAGGTGACGCTGAAGCTTGCGCGCGAAGGCGCGGACGAACCGCTTGAGATCGTGGTAGTCAGAGAGCAAGTAGGCCCGCTGATGGGCTTCCCGCGCGGTGA
Organism: uncultured Armatimonadia bacterium; assembly: GCA_964549395.1. Taxonomy (GTDB): domain Bacteria; phylum Armatimonadota; class Zipacnadia; order Zipacnadales; family UBA11051; genus UBA11051. The sequence goes on from CAZJVY010000076.1 coordinate 3,080, forward strand.
GCAGGCCGGAGAAATGGGCGGGCCAATGCAGATGGGGCCTGTTCAGATGGGGATGCCGCCGGCGCCGGTAATGCTCATCGAGGACGGCTACCTGTACATTCTGATAGGCAATGTGCTGTACAAGGTGAATGCGGAGACGCTGGAGCAGGTGAACGCGGTGCACCTGATGCCGCCGCCTCCGCCGGAGGGCTTCCCCGGCTTCCCGATGCCGCCGGGTGAAGGGGGCGTGCCGGCGCGGCCACCAGCACCACCGAACCCCTAAAGGTAGGTTGGGTAAGGGGGCGAGAGAATTCCGTCGGCGCGGGCAGGCAGGGATGCCTGCCCTCCGCGAGAGAGTTGCTGCGGACAGTTGGTCAAGTGAGAACTGGAGGCCGGGAGCGGAATCAGGGCGCTAACTTAAGAGAAGCGGGAAAGGGCGCAGCCGATAAATGGCCGCGCCCCTCTGTTTCCGGAGCGCATGGCTCAGCGTTGAATGTCGGGGAAATCGCGCAGGGGCGTGCGGCCGGTCAGCCAGAAGCGATCCACTGCCGGCGGGTCATCCGCCTTGATGCGCTCAATCTCCTCGGCGTATTGCTCGGGAGTCTTCTGGAAGAGCGTGTGCTGTGAGACCTGGGTGGCGCGGCTCTCGAGAAGCTTGTGGGCATAGCCGGTGATGTCGTAGAGCAGGTCAGGCTCGCGGTCGGCGATGCCCTTGTAGTAGAAGAGGTGCGGAGTGTACCACGGCTCCCCCAACTCCGCGCACACGGGCTCCCCGGCCTGCCAGACGGCCTCCAGGACGATGGCATTGGCGGCGATGTGATCGCGATTGCGGTCGTGCGGGCCGTGATTGAAGACGGCGTCGGGGCGGATGCGGCGGATTAGCTGGATGGTTTCCTTGAACGTCTCCGAATCGTTGACCAGAGCGGTGTCGGGGCGGTCGAAGCGGTAGCGTTCCTTGACGCCGAGGACGCGGTCGCTGGCTTCACCCTCGGCGCGGCGCATTTCGACTATCCTGTCTTTCATCCACGGCTCCGGGTAGCCCTCGCGTCCGTCGGTGAAGATGGCGACGTACACCTCGACCCCCATGTCGGCCATTTTCGCCATGGTGCCGGCCATGGTCTGCTCGTCATCGGGATGTGCTCCGAAGACCAATATGCGCTGGTAGTTCATGAGTGGTCTCCTGTTGTATGAGGGTAGGTGGGGCCGCATCACTGCTCAATCGAGTGTGAGTTCGGCCTGGGAGGGCGGGCGCCGCCAGATTTCCTGCGCCTCGCGGCGGTACCGGCCAAGAGCATCATCGGCGCGCAGGTCGGCGACGAAACCGGCCTCGGGAGTATAGGCGTCCAGGCCGAGCCTGCGGTGCAGTGTGGCCGCGAAATCGAGAGAGGCATCTTCCTCGCCGTGAGTGACGAAGACCTGTTTGAGGCCCTCGATGCGGGCGGCCCAGTCGAGCAACTGGCGCATGTCGGCGTGGGCGGAGAATCCGCTGAGGCTTTCAATCCGGGCCTTCACCGGATACCACTCGCCAAAGAGCTTAACCTTCTTGGCCCCGTCTTCGAGAATGCGGCCCAGCGTACCGGCGGCCTGGAAGCCGACCAGCAGGACCGTGTCGTGCTTGTGTTTGAGGTGGTTGCGGAGGTGATGGCGGATGCGGCCCGCGGTGCACATGCCGCTGCCCACAATGACAATGAAGGGGCCCTGCGTGGTGTTGATGGCCTTTGATTCGTCAACACTTTCGGTAAAGCGCAAGCCGGGGAAGTCCGTGGGCTTGTCGCCTTTGGCCAGGAGGGCAAGGGCCTCCTGGTCGAAGCATTCGGTGTGCCGCCTGACGATTTCGGTTGCCTTGATGGCCAGAGGGCTGTCAAGGAACACGGGCACGCCGGTCACCTGGCCGCTCTCGACGAGCTGGTTCAGTTCGTAGAGGATGGTCTGCGTGCGGCCGACGGCGAAGGCGGGGATCAGCAGATGGCCCCTCCCGCGGATTGTGTGTTTGACAATCCTGGCGAACTCGGCCTCGTGGCGCGCGGCGGGTGAATGGAGGCGGTTGCCGTAGGTGGATTCTATAACCAGGTAGTCGGCTTCTACGACCGGTTCGGGATCGCGCAGCAGCACCTGGCCGGTTCTTCCCAGATCGCCGGAGAAGACGAGCTTGGTCTCGCGGTCGGCCTGCTGCATCCATACTTCGATGATGGCCGAGCCGAGGATGTGGCCGGCGTCAAGGAAGCGGACGCGGACGCCGGGGAGGACTTCGGCGACTTCGCCGCAGGCCACCGGCTGTATCCGTTCGATGGTGGGCGCAACGTCCTCGGAGGTATAGAGCGGGAGCGGCGGCGGCCCGACGCGGCCGTGCTTCTGCCACTTGATGAGATCGTACTCCGCGTCCTCTTCCTGGATGTGGGCGGCGTCGAGGAGCATGATCTCGCACAGGTCGGCGGTGGGCTTGGTGGTGAATATCCTGCCCTTGAAGCCGTCGGCGACCAGCCTGGGCAGCAGGCCGCAGTGGTCAATGTGTGCGTGCGTCAGCAGCAGAGCTTTGATGGTGGCGGGATCGAAGTGGAAATCCACGCGGTTCTGCCGGCGCATGTGCTCGCCGCCCTGGAACATGCCGCAGTCTATGAGGATGGGGCCGGCATCGGTGGTGAGGAGCTGCTGGGAGCCGGTGACGGTGCGGCCCGCACCGTAGAATGCCAGTGTCATGGTTTGATTGGCTTGTCGCCTGTTTCTGAAGATGTCGGTGATGGGCATGTCAGTGCCTGCTATCCGTTGCCCGCGCGGACAGGCAGAGATGCCTGCCCGCCGGGAGACTATTGTCACGCGTGTTCGTTCAGGCGAGCGCCAGCCGCGCTATAGTACCGGCAGATATGTCTCAAGCTCCCAGGATGTGACCTGCGAGCGGTAGCGGTCCCACTCGATCTTCTTGTTTTCGATGAGGACGGCGAACATGTCTTGGCCGAGGGCCTCCGGCAACAGAGCACTTTCCTCGGCGAGGACGACGGCTTCCTGGAGGCTGCCTGGGAGGGTCTTGATGCCGCGTGCCGCACGCTCGTCGGGCGACATTCTGTACACGTTCGCTTCGGTGGCGGGCGGGAGTTCGTAGCCGTTCTCGATACCGGCCAGGCCGGCGGCGAGCATCACCGCAAAGCCGAGATACGGATTGCAGGCCGGATCCGGAGCACGATACTCAAGCCGCACCGAGCTTGGCGATCCCTCGCGATAGGATGGTATGCGCACGAGGTCGGAGCGGTTGACGCAGGCCCAAGAGACATACACGGGGGCCTCGTAGCCGGGGATGAGGCGCTTGTAGGAGTTGACCCACTGATTGGTCACGACGGTGATCTCGCGGGCATGGTGCAGGAGGCCGGCGAGGAACTTCCTGCCAACGTCGGAGAGGTGGTACTCGTCGTCGGGTGAGAAGAAGGCGTTTTCGCCATCTTTCCAGAGGCTCTGGTGGACGTGCATGCCGCTGCCGTTGACGCTGGCGATGGGCTTGGGCATGAAGGTGGCATAGTAGCCGTTGCGCAGGGCGATTTCCTTGACGACCAGGCGACAGGTCATGTTGGTGTCGGCCATGGTGAGGGCGTCTTTGTAGTGCATGTCTATCTCGTGCTGGCTGGGTGCCACCTCGTGGTGGGTATAGTCCACGTCAACGCCCATCTTCTCGAGGGCAAGCACAGTCTCCTGACGCAGTGCCGAGGCGCGGTCCGGGGGGGTATTGTCGAAGTATCCGCCGTCGTCGAGGCCGCTAAGAGGCAGGTCTGCCTGCTTGAAATAGAAGTACTCCATCTCCGGGCCGACGTTGTACACGTAGCCCATGTCGGCGGCTTTCTGCAGGTTTCTGCGCAGTATCCAGCGAGGATCGGTTGCGGAGGGTTCACCGTTGGGCTTGCGGATGTCGCAGAACATCCTGGCGACGGGGGCCTCGGAATTGTCCTGCCAGGGCAAGAGAGTGAAGGTGGAGGGGTCGGGCATTGCGATCATGTCGCTTTCGTCAATGCGGGCGAAACCCTCGATTGAGGAGCCGTCGAAGCCACGGCCCTGCTCGAATGCCTCTTCCAGGCCATCAACGCCGATGGTGAGGCTTTTCAGGGAGCCCAATACGTCAGTGAACCAGAGGCTGACGAACTTCACGTCATATTCTTCAGCGAGCACCAGCGCGCGATCCGTGTCGGCTTGCATCTTTCCCTCCTGTAACCCCTGCGGGCAAGGGTTTTTTTTTTGAGGTCAGGAGGTCTAGCCGTCCGCGAGCGGGGCGCAATAGGCACGACATTCCTTGACCCGGCGCTCATGGACCTGCAGAGCTTTCTCCAGGAGTGCTCGGGGGTCGGGGTCGTAGAGGATGTCTGCGTTGGTGTCCTTGTGTATCATGGTCACCAGCTCGCGAATGTGGTCGGCCATGCCACCGGTGCCCTCAAGAACCGCGATAAGCTTGCCCTCGTCGTATGCTATGGCGAACTCTCCGAGGGTGCCGGAACGTCCGCCGAGTATAACGACGATGTCGCAACTACGGATGGTGGCGACCTCGCGGCCCATCAGTCCGCTGCCGGTGTAGATGATGCAGTCGTACTCGATGTACGGGGATTTGTATCGCTCGACATGTTCATCGAGACTCAAGGCGGGAGACACGCCCACCACCAGTGCGCCGGCTTCGTGAGCGGCCACCGCGGCCGCATGAGGGAGGCCTGGACAGGCGCCGGTAAGCAGCACGCAGCCATGCCTGGCGATCTCCACGCCGAGCTCTCCGGCCTTGGCCAGTACGGGTTCGGGCAGTGCCCCGCCGGCCGACCCCATGACGCCTATTTTCGTGGTAGTGCGCACGAGTTGAATGGCGGACACCTCCGCAAGGGCCTGCTCCGCCGAGGGCGGAGTCCGGTCAAACACAAAAGACGCGATCAGCTTCGAGCTGCCTCGCGCCCTTCTTCCTGTAGCATGTCTGCTTGCGCCTTCTTTACTTTAGCACACCCGGGCCATCCAGTCAACTCCCGCGCAGGTCTTCACGTTTGGCGCGTAAGAGGGTATCATTGCAGTGACACAAGGTGACCTGACGTGCGAACGCGAGCGGGGAGTGAGAGGCTTGATGCCGGACGATGGGCTGCGTAATGTGCTGGAGAAGGTCGAGGGCAAGGGGGTGCTGGTGGCCGGTGAGGTACTGGTGCGCCGGTGCCTGGAGGGGCAGCCCAGGCTCATTGCGGGGGATGCGCCGGCCCTGCGACTGGATGTGTTGAGAGAGTACGAAGTGCCCGACGGCGCGGCGGCTGCGGGCCGAATGCTGAAGGAGGCCGGGGCGCAGGTCGCTGTCGCCGGGGTTGTGGGAGATGATGAAACGGGACAGGCTCTCCTCGACCGGCTGGCGTCAGAGGGGATAGACGTGACGGCTGTGGTGTGCGATGCCGAGGCGGAGACTGCGGTGCTGACCGAGTTCTGGGTTGTGGCGGAGGGGAACAGGCGCTATAGGCTGTGGACGGGATTGCGGCGGCAGCAACAAGCTTCAGATGAGGGGATAGTGGCCCAACTGCTGGCCTGGGCGGGTCGGGCCGCCAGGGAGGCCGATGTCATTGCGGTGCTGGAAGGTGGCGGAGCCGGTACGGATGTTCTCACTGCGGAGTTGCAGGCAGTGGCAGCCGAGACGGGGGCCGAAATGGTGCTGGTTTCTGCCGAGGGCATGGCGCAACTGACGCCGGAGAACATGGCAACCGGCGGCAAGCTCCGCTCATTGAAGGAGTTGCTGTGGCTGGTGCGCCAGGTGCGCGATCGCGGCGGGAAGGTGGCATTCACCAACGGCTGCTTCGACCTGCTCCACGCCGGACACGTGAACTACCTGCGTGCGGCGGGCGAGCAGGGCGACTTCTTCGTGGTGGCGCTGAACAGCGACGAGTCGGTGCGCAGGATTAAGGGCCCCGGGCGGCCGGTGGTCAATGAAAGGGAACGGGCGGCGGTGCTGTCGGCCCTGGAGTGCATTGATGCGATAGTAGTTTTCACCAGCGAGGACGTGCGCCCGCTACTGGAGGCGATCAGGCCGGAGGTATATGTGAAGGGCGGAGACTATAGCATAGACACGATCAACCAGGCCGAGCGGCGACTTGTGGAAAGCTACGGCGGGCAGATAGCGCTGCTGCCAGGCGAGGAGGGCGCCTCCACGACCAGTATTCTGCGGAGGATACGCGAGGAGGACGAGGGCTGAGCGGACAGGCAAGGATGCCTATCCTCCGCGAAATGATTCTTGTGCGTAGTTACTCAAGTGAGTACTAGCGAAGGGGAACGGGGCTGAGGTCGCCGAAGGTCTCGCCCGGTGGATGGGCCTTCACCTTGCCGTCGGCGTAGAGGTACAGGTAGCCCTGGGGCCTCGGCGGAGGCGGCCGCCGCTCATCGAAAGCCCCCGGCTCGGCTGCTATCACCAACCTCGCCTTGTTGCGCCACTGCTGCGGGCGTCCCCCCGAAAGAGCCGTGTTATACCAGTACGAGCTTGTCTGCCCGTGGATGCGGCTGTGATAGATGTCGGGATCGCGCAGGTAGGGGGCTATCGCCTCTTCCCAATCGTTGCGGCCGATTTCGCGACCAGTCTGGGGCATGCGTCCGTCGTGATCGCGCACGTACAGCTCCAGGGCAAGGCCGATCTGGCGGAGATTGCGTTCCCCACGGTCGGCGGTGTCCTTGCGGCTGATTCCGGCGTATACGGGCCAGATGATTGCGGCGGCCACTCCGACGCACACCAGCAGGAACACCAGCAGGTAGATGAGCCAGCCGGTCATGGACCAACTGCGGTACTTTGGCTCGGGTTGGGGCTCGGCGGTTACCGGCAGCGGAGCGGGCCTGGCAAGTGTGGCTGCATCGGCTGAGGTGGCGTCGGCGATTTCCTTTTCGTCAAGCAGCTCCCGCAGCGGCCGCCACTGCCCCTCGCGGCCGATCATCGCCAGGTCGGCGGGCGTGGCGCGCTCGTCGGCAAGGATGAAGAGCACGGTGGACAGACCATAGGGGCCGTACACCTCGCCTTCGCGCGCCAGCCACCAGGATGCGTCGGACCCGCAGGCAGGACAGGTCTGGGCATCCGGCGACAGCGCGCTATTGCACTTCGGGCAATTGGCCATGTCAGGTTAGCGGATTTCGGGATTCGTGCTGACTTGCGCAAGGAATCGAGAGAATCGCTCCAGGACGGACAGGCAAGGATGCCTGTCCTCCGCGAAACCACTATTACGCATAGTCGTTCAAGTGAGGACTGGGAATACTATTGGCCTCCGGACGGCAATATCCTTCCTATCGCAGGCGAGGCGTCACATTTCGGAGAAATGGCAATGAGCAGATAGACGTTGAGTGAGGAGGCCACACGCATGTCCGGAAACGCCAAAGATGAGCTCAGGTTCGGCATCATCGGCGTCGGCGGGATGGGTGGAAGCCACGTCGCCGCGGTGAAGGCCAGCGCGGGGATGGCCCTGGTGGCTGCCTGCGACACCAACCGGGAGGCGCTGGAAAGGGCCGTCGCCGGTACCGACGCGGCGGCGTTCACGGACTACCGAGAGATGATCGAGCAAGTGGCAATGGACGGCCTGATCGCGATTCTGCCGCATCATTTGCACGCAGAGGTGGTCGAGCTGGCCTGTGAGGCCGGGCTGCCGCTGCTGAAGGAGAAGCCGCTGGCCCGCAACATGATCGAGGCGGAGAAGTTCGTGACGGCGACCGAACAGGCGGGGATTGTGTTCATGCTGGCGACGCAGCGGCGATACACGCCGGCGTATGCCAGGTTGAAGGAGGTCGCCGAGCAACTGGGCCACATCTTCCTGGCGCGGGGGCAGTACGTGTTCCGCTGGGGGCGCGACTTTGCCTGGCGCGGGAACTGGGAGACGGCGGGGGGCGGTGCACTGCACGACATGGGCTATCATACGGTGGACATGCTCAACTGGTACCTGGGGCTGCCTGACTGGGTGACCGCCGAGTGGAGCAGCAATGCGTTCCCGGACTGGGAGTACGAGACCGATGACACGGCCATCACGATGTTCGGCTACGATTCGGGCACCATCGGCTACCTGCTGACCACCTGGGCGACGAAGCCCTCTGAAGAGGCGTTCCTGCTGCATGGGACGGAGGGGTGGGCCGTCGCCGACCGCACCGGCATCACGCACTGCGACACCGAAGGTAATGTGATCGCGCAGATGCCCGCCGAAGATGACACGCTGGTGGCAATGTGCAACCAGGTGGAGCATTTCGCGGAGTGCATCCGGGAGGGCAAGGAGCCGCTGACCTCAGGTAGGAAGAACCTGGTCAACATGGCATTCATCGAGGCCGCATACCGCTCGGCGGCAGAGGAAGCGCGGCTGTGCCCACGGGATTTCCTGCCGGCGTCGGGCCCGTAACCGAGCGTTGAGACGCGTGATGTCGGCGCAAAGGAGTAACACGGATGGCTCTGAGCAAGCAGGAGATCGTGGATGGGTTGAGGGAACTGGGGCTACCTGCGGGGTGTGTGGTGATGGTGCATTCGGCCCTGTCCGCTTTGGGCGAAGTGGAGGGCGGCGCCGAGACGGTCATCGAGGCACTGCTGGAGGCGGTCGGACCGGAGGGTACGCTGCTGATGCCCGCGATGGCACAGCAGCAGCCATTTCGCATCGAGTCATCACCCTCCACGGTGGGGCTGATTACGGAGGTGTTCCGCACCTACCCGGGGGCGATCCGCAGCCTGCACCCGACACATTCGGTGGCCGGCATCGGACCGCTGACTGAGGAGCTCATCGAGGGCCACATCAACCAACCGACGGCGCTGGGGCCGGAGTCGCCGTGGGGACGGCTGGCTCGCCGCGATGACGGCTACATTCTCTTCATCGGGGTTGACCAGGACCGCAACACACTGCTGCACGCTGCCGAGGAGATTGTGGAGGGAGCGTACCTAAACACCATCACCCGCGATTACGTGGACGCGGATGGCAACGTGCAGACGAAGGTGCTGGAGAAGTTTCCGGGACCGCATCGCGATTTCATCGGCCTGGACCCGCTGTTTGAGGCGGCCGGGGCCATGCGAATTGGGAAATTCGGCAATGCGGTGTGTCGGCTGATGCCGGCAGAGCGGATTCTGCAGCTTACGGTCGCGGCCTTGAAGCGGGACCCGGCGGCGGTTCTGTGCGATAATCCCCATTGTCGCGATTGCGTTCGACAGCGCGCGGCGATCAAGCACGATTTGCTGAGCCGGGAGGACTTCACGCTCAGTGCCGTGATGGATGACGTCGGGTACGGGGCGGACGAGCTGGGTGAGGCGCTGTGGCTGATCAAGGCGGAAGGCATCCGGGACATCGAGATAGGCCCAGAATGGGCGGTGAAGCTGGCCGAGGAGAGGACGTTCCGCCAGGACCTGGCGGCCACACTGGCTGCTGATGAGATGATGGTGGCAGTCTGTCACGCCGATGTGCCGATGGCGGACGCGACGCTTGCTGAGGAGGCAGTCGGGGCGCTTGATAGGGCCATCGAGGTGAGCAGCATCTTCGCGCCCCGTTATCTGAAGCTGCCTGCGTATTTGGTCGCTGAGGGTGTGGACCCGGAAAGCCGCTATGATCACGCGGTGGAGTTGCTGTCGGCGCTGGCACGCCGTGCGGCGGCCGCGCAGGTGAGATTGCTGATAGAGAACCACCCGCAGGCTGTGTGGTGCGATGCGGAAAGCTGCGCGCGGGTGCTGGCGGCGGTGGAGATGCCGGGCGTGACCCTGAGCTACAATCCCGCGCATTTCGTACATGCGGGGGAGCATCCATTCCTGCAGACCTATAGCCGAGGCAGGATCAAGCGGCACGTGGGACAACTCATGCTGGTGGACGGCTGCGAGCCGCCGTGGCCGCAGCATACCATCATCGGGCAGGGCCAGGGCGAAGTCAAGGAGCTGATGTCCATCTTCCGCTGCCGGTCGTTCGGCGGCTACTTCACTCTCGCCCTCAACGACACGCGCAGCCCGGAGAACTTCTCCGCGCAGGCAAAGGCGTTCTGGCACTTGCTCGATAACCTGTAGTGCCAGTGCGCCGCATTGATTCATCGGAGGGAAGGTATCGCCTTGGGATTGGACCTGATACTGCGGGGAGGCACTGTTTACGACGGTAGCGGCGGCGAACCGGTAGTGGCGGACGTCGGCGTTGCTGGCGACCTTATTGCGGCGATTGGCGACCTAACCGGTGCGCAGGCGGCGGAGGTACTGGACTGTGCCGGACTGGTCGTGTCTCCGGGCTTCATTGACATTCACTCACATTCAGATGTGACGGTCATCTATAACTACAGAGCGGAAAGCAAGATCAGGCAGGGAGTGACAACGGAGTGCACCGGCCAGTGCGGGCTGGGCGTGTTTCCGGTGCGGGAAGAGAACCGGCAAGCGCTAAAGAATGCCTGCTCGTTCGTGACCGCAGCGCCGGTGGAATGGACGTGGGGTTCGACGGCGGATTACATCGCGGCCGTGAGGAAAGCCGGCCCGAGTGTCAACATAGCCCCGATGGTGGCGCAGGGGCCGATCCGCGCCGAGGTCATGGGGTTTGAGGACGCCGACCCGACGCCGGAGCAGATGCGGGAAATGTGCCGGGTGCTGCAGCAGTGCTTCGACGAGGGGGCGGTCGGCATGTCGTTCGGGCTCGCGTATGCGCCCGGTGCGGCGGCCAAGACGCCGGAGGTCGAGGCGTTGTGCCGGGTGGCGGCGGAGAACGGCAAGCACGCCAGCGTCCACATGCGCAACGAAGGCGCGGACGTGCTGGAGGCCCTCGAGGAGATGGTCGGCATCGCGCGGCGATTGCAGGAGCAAGGGCTGCTGCTGCGGCTGCAGATAGACCATCTGAAGACTTCCGGCCCGCGCAACTGGCACCTGGCCGATGCGCTCCTCGACGCCCTGGAGCGGGCGAGAGAGGACGGCCTCGACATCGCCTGCGATGTGTACCCCTATGAGGTGGCCAGCCGGCACCTGACCGGCTCGTTTCCGGCGTGGATGCACTCCGGCGGCAACGAGATGCTGATGCGGCGGCTCGGGGACCCGCAGATACGCGACCAGTACCGGAAGCTGCTGGCCGACTGGGAGGCGGGCAGTAGCGACCATCACCCGCTGGAGTTCGAGCTGGACCAGATACGGGTGGTGGATTTGCAGACAGAGCGGAACCAGCCGCTCATCGGCAGGTTCATGAGCGACATCGCGGAGGAGCGCGGCGGCGACGCGATTGACGCGGTATTCGACCTGATCGTCGAGGAGAATGGGCACCTGGATGTGGCGCTGTACTCGATGGATGAGGCGAATGTGGAGAAGAACCTGAAGCATCCGCTCAGCATGATCGGCTCGGACGGCTTCGCGTATGCGACGTATGGGGAGCTGTCGCGGGGCCGCCCGCACCCGCGCTCATATGGCACCTTCCCGCGCTTCCTGGGCCGCTACGTGCGCGACAAGCGACTCATGGACATGGGGACTGCCATCAGCAAGTGTACGGCGCGGGCGGCAGCGCGCCTGAACCTGCAGGACCGCGGCCTGCTGAGGTGCGACTACAAGGCGGACATCACCGCCTTCGACCCCGACACGGTGACGGACACGGCGACATTCGAGGAGCCACACCAGTATGCCGAGGGGATCGAGTACGTGATCGTCAACGGGCGGATGACCATCCGCGAGGGCGAGCATACCGGCGCCGGCGCAGGTCGCGTGCTGGAGAACTGAGGCCGCGCAGTCAACGATTGTCGTGAGGGGGCAGGTATGATACGGATCGGGACTTCGGGCTACTCCTACGACGATTGGGTCGGGCCCGTGTACCCGGAGGGGACCGACAAGCGGAACTTCCTCAGCCACTACGCGCAGAAGTTCGACATCGTGGAAATCAACTACACGTACTATCGGCCTCCGGCGGCGCAGACGCTGGCGGCCATGGCTGCCAAGACCCCGGACGGCTTTCTCTTCACGCTCAAGGCCACCAAGGAGATGACGCTGGAGCGCTCGCAGGACCCGCACATCTATCGGCAATACGCAGATGCGCTGGCGCCGCTGATTGATGCAGGCAAGTTCGGCTGCGTGCTGCTGCAGTTCCCCAACTCGTTCAGGCTGGACAAGGATAATGTGAACCACCTGGCGTTCATCCGCGAGCAATGGCCGGAGCTGCCGCTGGTGGTGGAGTTGCGCAGCAGAGACTGGGTTGAGGATGAGCGCACGTTCGAGTTCCTGCGAGAGCATAGGCTGGGCTTCTGTTGCGTTGACCAGCCGCAGTTTGACAGCCTGCTCCCCCCCATCGCGGTGGCGACATCGCGGATTGGCTACGTGCGGCTGCACGGGCGGAATTACGAGAAGTGGTGGCATCACGAGCACGCGTGGGAGCGGTACAACTACCTCTACTCTGAGGAGGAGCTGAGGGAGTGGCTCCCCAAGGTCCGCGACCTCGAGCGCGCCACCGACATAACGTATGTGTTTTTCAACAACCACTACTCGGGCAACGCCGTGCAGAACGCGCTACAGTTTGCGGAATTGCTGGAGGAGCAGTAGGTGTTTCAGCCATCGCTGTGGTGACTCGCCGCACCATGATTGGGGACCCCGCTCAATAGCGGAGAATCCCTTCGCACCTTGCCCCGGTCACGCCGCCACCACACACGCGCAGCTTCTCCCCTGTGGTCTTCCACTTCCAGCGCCTTTGACGTGCCAGCACCATGGTGCTTGGGAGGTCTCAGCGGGGACCGAGTTGTCTCCGCCGACGCGGCAGCTTCGGCGGCGTGCCACAGAATCACGACATCGTGAAATCCTGAGAGAGATGAAGAAGGTTGACAGTAGCGCATTTGTATAGTATTGTGCACATTGATCAACTATGGGTGTGAAGGTAGACGGGTGATTTCAACAGAAAGGATGTCGTGACGAGAATGTGTAGGTTGGCACTCAGGCATGCTGTAGTGGTTGCGGTGTCAGTGGTAGTTGGCTCACTTCTCAGTTCATGTGGTGGAGGGGGCAGTAGTGGCGCGGCCAGCAATGAGTTCGCGGGGACCTACTCATGCAACTTCACTAGGTCCGCGACGGGGACCGTGACTATGTCCGTTAGTACGCGCGGCAACCTGCAGGTGGTCATCACTGACTCCGTTGAGGGCGTATTCACGGCAACAAGCACGGTGGGCACGACTGGGGTTTTCAGCTGTAACGCTACGAACGAGGGAACCCAGAGAACGGTGACCATATCGGGGCAGTTCGTGAGTGAGGGGGGGGTTGTGACTGCTTCCGGGGCGATCTCCGGGGCATTCACAGTCGCCACCTGGACCGCGCAGCGGATTGCTGCTGCTGGAGTGCATGCGTTTGTAGGCAACTACTCTGGCACGTACTGGGGATCGGAGGGCGGCACCTGGACGTTGATGATTAACTCCAACGGCTATGTGACCGCCACGGCTCTAAGCCCATCCGTTGGCACCGTTGCCCTGACGGGTACCGTGTCTCCCGCGGGTGCGGGGACGTTGCAGGGGAGTGGTACTGGTATCGGCGGGCCCTTCACGATCACCTGGAGCGGCACATTCCGGCTCGAAGGAAGTGCCATGGTATGCTCAGGTGTCTGGAGTTCGACCTCGGGCTACGCCGGGTCCTGGAGCGGGAACCGCGCCGAGTAGCCGCTATCGCTGAACCAATCCGACACAGGTCCTCGCGGGCGCTGCACAGGGGTGCACGTTCGTAAGAGCCGCAGTGTGTGCATCGCCCGTGGG
>CAZJVY010000077.1:0-3294 GCA_964549395.1 uncultured Armatimonadia bacterium
CCGCGGGGATGCTTCGATGCACTCTTGCCACTCCTGTTCCAGCCCATGAAGCATTCATACTTGAGCGCCTACTACCACGTCCCGAATTGTACTCCCATCGCGCCGAGAATGCAATACTACTCCGCTCAAGAAACGGTCATGAGTTGCTCATCTGAACCTGAGCACGACGGTCAGGTCCACCGGATAGCGGCCGGCCCGCGAGCTGTACGCGATGAGACCGCCCGGCCTGCCATCCCCAGGCACGGCCAGCCTCAGCCGCACACAGCCGCCATCCGCCGCAGCAATCTCATTCACCATGTCGCTAGCCACCTCCACGCGAACCAACTCCCCGTAGCGGCCCCAGAAGCCGTGCATGTGCGACAATGCACCTCGCGAATCCGCGTACTGGTCTCCCAACGTCCGGCAGTGCACGCGGCAGCCGTTCATGGACACTTCCAGCCCTGACGGCCAGCCCACCGCCTCGGTCTGCCGCGCATCCTGCATCTTCGCCGACAGCTCCGCGATCAGGATAATGCCGCCGACGTCCGACAAATCCACGCCCTCTGGCAGCTTGAATGTGTAATCCAGATGACCGGCTTCGATGCCGCCGAGCAGATGAATCTCCCGGCCGATCAGCCCGCGCTCCAGCTCAGCTTCATGCCACCCCGACGAATGTTCCTGTTCCCCCGCCAGCTTGCGCAGCACAACCGAGCCGTCCGGCAACTCCTCCACCGCCGGCAGCCGCCCGCTGTGGACCTCCAGGTACTTGAAATCCGAAAACCTGCCGTTTACTCTCGCCTCCAGCCGCAATAGGCAGGGGTAGGCCGGCAGCGGCCCCTCGAGCACGTACGCGCCCCGGCTCACCAACCCAGCCGCCTCATCTCCCCTCTTCCAGTCGAACTTGCCCGTAGGAGCCGAATCCATTGCCTCTCCCAGGTCATCAACGCCGGTCACCCTCACCTCAATGTCCGGCCATGCCGTGTCTCCGCAGCCCTGCCGGGCCAGAAACACCGGCAGCCGCAACACGCCGCCCGGCTCAACCGTCTCCCCCGGCGGCCCGCCGAACGCGAAGTACGGGTCAGCCTGTAAGTCGGCCGGCGAGTACCCGAACTCCTTCGCCGAGCCGTCATAGTTGTAGATGCCGTTGCGCTCCCACTCGATGTCGTGCAACTCCGTATAGACGTAGCCGCAAACCCGCTCCTGCTCGCGCAACAGATCGGTCAGGAACTTGAAGCACCAGGAAACATCCTTGTCACCCATGCGCGCCGAGATCCCGCCGTATTCCGAATTCATCAACGGCTGTTCGCCCTGCGACCGGCCCGGCACGAAGTTGAAATCCGAGCCGGGCGCGCTCTTGTCAACGACCCCTGCGATGTGCTCAGCCGCCCGCTCGTAGTCATTTAGATAGAAGTGCCACGAGTTGATGTCCGTGACCACGTGGTCGTGCAGGCACGGCGAATTGTCCTCGATGAGGCGCGAGCCGTCCAGTTCCCTCGCCAACTGATACATCTGCTCCACCCACTCCTGGCGCTCTGCGGCCCGCTTGTACTCGTTGCCGCCCAGACCCCAGGTCTCGTTGAACAGGCACCAGGAGAAGATGCACGGATGGTTGTAGTCCCGTCTCACCGCCCCGCGCAGCAGCGCCTCGTGCCGCTGGCAGGCCAGGTCCGAGTAGCCGTCATAGCCGAAGCTCGGCAAATCGCATTGCAGCAGGATCCCCAGCCGGTCCGCCCAGTACAGGTAGCGCGGGTCCTCCAGCTTGATGTGCACCCTCAGGAAGTTGAAGCCGGCATCCTTGGCTTGCTGCAGATGCTCCCGGATCGCGTCATCGCACAGATACCTGTACACCCCCCACGGGTTGAACGACTGGTCCAGGGCACCCTTCAGATAGACCGGCGTACCGTTGAGCGTGATGTAGTTGGGACCGCCCTCATGCAGCCGCCCGATGCCGATCTCACGCAGCCCGAAATAGCAATGCACCGTATCCAAAACATCATCCCGCAGCCGCAACGCCGCTGTGGCGTGGTACAGTGCGGGATTGTCCGGGCTCCAGAGCTGTGCCTCATCCCCCAGCGGGATCGTCCCCTCGAAACCCCCGCGCCCATTGCCCGCAAGCTCACCCTCGGCGATGGTCCGGCCGCTGTCGTCGCACACGCTGATGCTCACGCCGACTCCGTAATTGCGGATGACGAGCTCCAGAAGCTGTGTGAGTTCCCCCGGCGTGATGCGGCCGCCAAGGAACTCGACCTGCAGCAGCCTGTTGAGCTCATTGAACACCTCTGCGGCGCTCTTGCCCGTCCCGACCCACGCGTTGATCTGAGCCGTCAGCCGCTGCGAGCGCTCGGCATGTGTCTCGGCGACCGCATCTTCCGTGGTACCGTCCGCTTGGCCCGCAGCGGATCCACTCTCCGCCTGCAGAGACGTACAAGCGCCACAAGTGACTTCAACCGTGACGGCGGCCGGGCTGACTGTTGGGGTGAGACGGACATCTGCTATGTGCGCTTCAGGCCGCGGTGCCAGCCACACCGGCTGCCAGATGCCCGATGTGGTCGTGTACCAGTCGTGCTGCTTGCCCAGCGGCTTCTGCTGCTCGTCCTGCGGGTCCTGTACGCGGCATGTAACGGTGTTCTCGCCATCAACCAGGCAATCGGTGATATCGAACTCCACCGGCAGATAGCCGCTTTCACTCTCGCCGGCGGCCTGTCCGTTAACCCACACGCGCACGTGCCAGTCGGCAGCACCGATGTGCAGGATGACCCGCTGCCCGCTCCAGCCGGCCGGAACCTGGAACGTCCGCTTGTACCAGCCGATGGTGTGCCGCGCCGCCTGACGGTAGTTGTCCCTGCTTACCTCGGACGGGTTCAGATACGCGTTGCGGGAGAAGTAGTCATCACAATCCGCGACCGCCTCCGTCCCCCATGCGGCGTGAGCTTCCCACGGAAACGGCACCCGGATCGTGCGGTCGAAACTGGCCTCAGGATCACACCAGCTCTCAGTCTCGCCAACGTCCTCCGGGTCGAACCGGAAATCCCACTGCCCATTGAGGTCAACCCAATCGCTCCCCTCGACAGTACCACGATGCAAGTCGGGGCGGGGGTGGTATCGCTCATCCGTGCAGTTGCATGAAGACATGGGCTCATCTCCGCGGGATGTAATGCGCTGCGCGCTTACAGGCTACCCGTGGTAGTTGTCTTCCTCGGACTCACATTCCTGCCCTTTGTAGCATCTAACAGGATGAATGGGTGGTCGGCGCATCTCACCGCGTAGCTCGGCTTGAGCTTTGCGTCAACGCAAAGCTCAGGTGCGGACGCGACC
>CAZJVY010000077.1:3394-16458 GCA_964549395.1 uncultured Armatimonadia bacterium
CGCGTAGCTCGGCTTGAGCTTTGCGTCAACGCAAAGCTCAGGTGCGGACGCGACCTTGGTCGCGTTCGCAGCTTCCAGCCCGAGTCCGCATCCGTCGGACACTTGACAAACGGTCGGGGTCAGGACGTAGGGGGTCTGGATATGCCCAGACAGACGTCGCCGTACTCGCACCATTCGGCGCAGGCCAAGTTCAGCTTCGGGTTGCGGAACCTCTGGCCGCACGAGGGGCACTTGCGCGTAATGTCGGTCCTGAAGAACTCGACCGCTTCCCCGCAAGCCGGGCAGTTGACGTTGAAAACGTCCTCCGGCCTCCAGTAACGCTTATCAAGCCCCGGACACTTCAGCACTCTTCTGCATCTCCTCTGCGTCAAGGCGTCTGGTCTCGAGGACCTCGCCGTTGACGCCTATCTTGGTTGCGGTTACGGCCACCGCCTTGCCGGCCTCGGCCAGCGCCGCCTCCACCAGCCGCACCAGGCCGCTGCAGCAGGGAACCTCCATGTGGAGGACCTCGACCGTCCGGAGTTCATTCTGCCTGAATATCTCTGCCAGCTTGCGCCGATAGAAGTCGGCGTCGTCCAGCTTCGGGCAGCCCACCAGCAGCGTCCTGCCGCCCAGAAACCGACGGTGGAAGTCTCCCACGGCGAAGGGCACGCAGTCGGCGGATATCAGCAACTTGGCATCCTGCAGATACGGGGCCTGTGGCGGCACCAGGCTGAGTTGCACCGGCCAGTTGCTCAGGTGCGAAGGCGTGGTCTCGGCCTCGGCACATTCAGCTTGGCCGGTGGGGTGCAGCGTCCGCGAAGCCGCCCCCGGACAGCCGCAGGGCAATGTTTCCGGCTCCGCCGGCTGGTCTGCGCTCTTTGCTCTCCCTGCGCCGGCAAGCTTACCCAGATGCCGTGCCACCTCTTCCGAATCGAACTCCTCCGCCTCGCGCTGCTCGATGCTGATGGCGTCCTGCGGGCACGATCCCAGGCATGCGCCCAGCCCATCACAGTACTGCTCCTTCACCAGGCGTGCCTTCCCCTCAACGATCTGGATGGCTCCCTCCCGGCAGTCCGGGACGCACAGACCGCAACCGTTGCACTTCTCCTCATCTATCACCACTATGTTCCGTAGCGCTCTCACTTTCTCAACCTCCGTGTTCGCGAGGGCCGCCCGATGGTCTTCAGAGGAAAGACAACTGGCCAGGGCTGCCATCTCCGCTATCAAGTATTTCGGTACTATTATATCACTTTATCGGAATCTGTAAACCCCCTCTCACTGACGCCGACGTGATGCACCCCTTGCTGCCCCGCCCCCATTCCACGCCGGCCAGACATTTTTCCGCATCACTCATCTCCTCAGCAGGAACTGAACCGGGGACGTCGAAAATAGAGCATGAACCGTGTGCTCTTTGCGCCGGCAGGTGCGATGCAAGCTTCTTCGCGTTCGGGCTGGAAGGTATGTGCTATGGACGCACGGCTGAAGGACTTCATCTGCAACCATGCAAGGAACCTCATCGGCCTCGATGTGGCCCTCTTCTTCCAGGCCAACCCTCAGACGTTTGACACCGCCGAAGGCCTCGCCCTGCGCACGCACCGCAATGTGAACGAAGTCAGGGAGGCGCTCGACCGCCTGGCCGCCTGCGGGGTCCTGGAGGTACACAGTCGCAGCGGCGGACGCTACAAGTGCTACACGCTAGCTCGCAAGCCCGCGGCGTGGCGCTTGCTGTGCATGCTCAGTGAGGCGTACATGGACGACCTGGAGGCCCGCAAGGAGATTGTGAGGCTCCTCATCAGGGCCCGCGCGGCGGAAAGGAAGACTCAAGCGACATCCGATAACAACGACACTGAGAGGACGGAGCAGTGAGACCGCTCATCAGCACCGGCGTCCAAGGCCTGGATGTGCTCCTTGGCGGGGGCCTGCTGGCCGGCAGTTGCGCCATCGTCGAGGGCCAGCCGGGCACGGGCAAGACCACCGTGGGCATGCAGTTCATTCACCACGGCTGCCTCATCGGCGAGCCGGGCGTCATTGTCACCTTCGAGCAGTTCCCCGAGCAGCTCCACGCCGACGCCGCCAGGTTCGGCTGGGACCTGCGCAGCATGGAAGAGCAGGGCCTCCTACGCCTCATCTGCACATCGCCCGAAATCTTCCTCGACCAGTTGAGCGACGCCGACGGCGTCATTGACGGCATGATACGCGAGATGGGAGCCCAACGCGCCCTCGTGGACAGCGTCTCGCACCTGATGCAGATGGCAAGCAATCCACAGAAGCTCCGCGCTCTGGGTTACAGCATGTTCAACGGCCTCAAGCGCGCCGGCCTCACCTGTCTGGTCACCAAGGAGCTCTCGGAAACCGGCATTGTGGGCACCTCCTTCACGGACTACATGGCCGATACTGTCATCAGCCTCAGCTTCGAGATGGGAGCCGACCTCTACCGCCGCCGCTACCTGGAGGTGCTCAAGGCGCGGGGACACAACCACCTCTACGGCAGGCACACTCTCAAGCTCAGCGACCGGGGCGCCGATGTGTACCCGCGTTTCACCGACCGCCCCCGCATGATCGGCCTGCCCGTTCAGCACATCAGCACCGGCGTGTCCGGCCTCGACGAGATGCTCGCCGGTGGCATCCAGCGCGGCCACACGGTACTCGTCGCGGGCAGCGCCGGTGTCGGCAAGACAACCCTCGGCCTCTCCTTCGTCAGTGCAGGCGCTCAGGCCGCAGAGCCTGCCGTCTTCGTGTCCTTCGAGGAAGCACCCGAGACCCTGTCCCAGTTGGCCGCCGGCTTCGGGCTACCGCTGGGGGCGATGGAAAAGGCCGGCCATCTCAGCTTCATCCATCTGCCGCCGGTCCATCTGCGCACAGACGAGTTCATCGCCCAACTCGAGTCCGAGATAAAGAGATTGGCGGCCCGTCGCGTCGTCGTTGACAGCATCACCGACCTGGCTATGGCAGGCCTCAACAGCGAGCGCCTGCGTGAAACGGTCTATATCCTCAACGCCATGCTCAAGCAGCACGGCGTCAGTGCCATCCTCATCACTGAGGTCCCGGAGCTCTTCGGCCAGACCTATGTCACCAGCGAGCACATCTCCATCATCGTGGATGGCATCGTCCTGATGAAATACCTCGAGATGGAAAGCGAGATCCAACGTGCCATATCCGTCCTCAAGATGCGCGGCTCCGACCATGACAAGGACATCCGCCGCTTCAGCATCGAAGCCGACGGCATACACGTGCAGAGCCGCTTCGAGGGCACCGTGGGCGTGATGGCCGGCAGCACCCGCTCCGTGCCGGTAGCCCTCTCCGTCCGCAGCTTCAGTGACATTGACGAGCAGCATAACCGCGAGCTATTAGCCCGCTTCTGCGAGCTCCATCCTCGTATCTCACCGGTGAGCATCCCCCTTCCCTACAGCCCTGACGAGGCGCGCGTCACCGTCGAGGCTGCCTTGCAGGCCCACGCCACGGAGCTTTCGGTTGCTCCAATGTGCCTGTACTGGATGCCCCGGATCCTCAAGATGGACCGCCTGCTGCCGCTCGATGACCTACTCACGGAGTCGGAGCTGCAGCAGCATATCCCCCAGATCCTGGCGGCGGGCACCTCCAACGGACACCTCTACGCCATCCCTGCCCTGGCGA
Source organism: uncultured Armatimonadia bacterium (assembly GCA_964549395.1). Lineage (GTDB taxonomy): Bacteria > Armatimonadota > Zipacnadia > Zipacnadales > UBA11051 > UBA11051. Next base: position 7,010 of record CAZJVY010000077.1, read on the forward strand.
CCTGCGGTGTTCTGCTCTATCGCAAGGACCTACTCGAGGAGTTTGGGTTCGCCGGGCCGCCCGAGACGTGGGACGAATTGAGGCACCAGGCGCGGACCATCATCGAGGGCAGCAAGGATGAGGACCTGATCGCCTACCAGTTCCCCGGGTACATGTACGAGGGCCTCACCACCAGCTTCCTGCAGAACCTGTGGAGCAACGGCGCTACTGTCTTCAGAGGCGACGAGCCGTGGCTGCCAAAGCAGCAAACGCTGGAGACCCTCACCTACATGCACGATCTGATCCACAAGGACTGTCTCGTGCCCGCGAATGTCGTGACGGCGGCTCACGGCATGGAGCCGCAGCGGGATTTCGTGGAGGGACGCGCCGTCTTCCTGACGTTGCTGCCCAGCGTCGCCCAGGCTGCCCAGAGCCTCGAAGCGCCGGTGCGCGGCAAGGTCGGCATCGCGCCGCCGCCAAAGGGGCCGCACGGCGACGAGAGCCGCACCTTCCTCAGCGGCTGGCTGTACGGCATCCCCAAAGGCGCCAGAGCGCCCCGCGCCGCCCGCGAGTTCATACGCTTCATGACCAGCCCCCAGGTCCAGAAGGAACGCGCCTTGCGCGGCGGACCGCTGCCGACCATCGAGCATATCTACAACGACCCCGAGGTCCTGGCGTTCAACCCGGACTACCCGAAGTTACGCCAGATGCTGCGCACCGCAAAATGCCGCAAAGACATCCCCCACTATTCTCAGGTTAGCCGGCTCGTGCAGCAGCATCTGCATGCCATGTTGAAAGGCGAGATCACCCCCGCTGAGGCCTATGACAAGCTCAATGCCGGCATCACTCGGTTACTCGAATCCGGACCGTGATTCCGCCCCTGTAGTGCCACTAATTGACCCGCGTGCCCCTTGCCGGATGCATGAATTCTTGTTGGAGACGATGTGGCTCGTGCAAAGCACCCGGTTCCCTTGACATGAAGATATCTGGAGAAATATACTCTCGAATTGACGGCTCGGCGAGTCGTGTCGAGTAGGGGACTTCGCCTAGGCCGTCGGTACTTTGATAGAGCCGCACCCGTTATGCCCCCACCTACACCGCATTGAAGTGGGTGTTTTTTCATGGATGGGTTCGTGATAGCCGGCCTTGCCGTCATTGTAGTCTGCGCAGTACTAGCCGTACACCTGCGCGACATTCTGAGAGCCGTAATCGCGCTGGCTGTACTAAGTGTCGTACTCGCGGCGATATTCTTCAAACTGGGAGCCCCTTATGCAGGGGCTTTCGAGCTTTCCGTGTGTGCGGGCCTCATCACCGTGCTGTTCATTGCTGCAATCTCATCAGTTGAATCAAGGCGGGAGGAGTAGGCGATCATGGGTGGCAAACTCCTACTGGCCGTGATCTTCGCAACGGGCGTGTTCCTTATTCTCGCCTACGTACTGCTCGGAGGCGGCATCCTGCCGGCTCCCTTCGAGTTGGCCGCCATCCCCTTCCGTGAAGCTGTCTGGATGCAGCGCTCGCTGGACGTGCTGGGGCAGTTGGCGCTCCTGCTCACCGGCACCTACGGAGTACTGGTCCTGGTCAAGGAAAGGCACTGACACATCATGGATACCATGTGGAGTGCGTACTGGGTTGCAGTCCTCTTTCTCTTCAGCCTCGGCATCTACACCATGATGTTCCGCCACAATCTCATACACCTCATTCTCGGTATCGAGGTCATGGCCAAGGGCCTGTGTCTCGCTGTCTTGGTCGCCGGCTTCCAGCACGGCGGCGGCGTCTTCAGCGTCAGCCAGGCCATGGTCATTACCATAATCCTCATTGAAGTTGCGACCACGGCGATAGCTCTTTCCCTGGTCGTCGCCGCTTACCGGCAGACCGGAAGCATAGACAGTGCCGCGTTGCGGCGCCTGAAAGGGTGAAGTAGCCACGAATATCCAGAGCCTGGCCCTCTTAACCGTTGCTACTCCGCTGGTGGGTGCGCTGTTGGTCTGGCTGATCGGCATGGCCAGCGACCGTCTCATGAAATGGGTCGCTGTCCTGGTTGCGCTGGCCACCGGCGTGCTTACCCTCAAGCTTCTCTTTGCCAGCTCCATCCTGCAGACATCCCCCGACGAGGCCGTCCAGGGCTATTTCTGGATCCCCGGCGCCGCCATTGAGATCGGCTTCAATCTCAGCGGCATCGGCATCTGGGTCGCTGTAGTCGCCGGCTGCGTCGGTGCCATGGCCGTCATCTTCTCCCTCAAGTACATGGAGCCGGAAGAAGCCCACTACCCTCCCACTCGCTACTATTTCTTCACCGTACTCTTCATCGGTTCCATGATCGGCCTCGCTCTCACCAACAACTTCGTCATCCTCTACCTCTTCTGGGAGATGATCGGCTTCTGCTCCTACATCCTCATCGCCTACTACTACAGGGACCCCAAGGCCGTCAGGTCCGGTACGAAGGCCTTCATCGTCACCCGCCTCGGTGATGTGGGACTACTCGCCGGCATTGTCGTCCTGTGGCAGGCGACCGGCACCACCAACATATTCGAGACCATTGATCTGGCCCAGCGCGGCCAGATACCGCTGCTGGCCCTGGGGCTTGCCGGCGCAGGCTTCATCCTCGGCGCGGTGGGCAAGTCCGCACAGTTCCCGCTCCACGTGTGGCTGCCCGACGCGATGGAAGCGCCGACCACCATCAGCGCCCTCATTCATGCCGCCACTCTCGTCAACGCCGGCGTCTATCTGCTCGCCCTCACCTATCCGATGTTCCTGGGGCTGATGTGGTGGGGCCCGCTGGTACTCTGGATTGGCGCTGTCACCGCTCTCCTGGCCGGCCTGCTGGCGCTGCTGGAAAATGACATCAAGCGCGTGTTGGCCTACTCCACCGTCAGTCAGCTCGGCTTCATGACGGCCGCCGTCGGCGTGGGCGGCGTCTTCGCCAGCCAGTTCCATCTGGTCAACCATGCCCTCTTCAAGGCCCTGCTCTTCCTGTGCGCCGGCGCGATTGTCCATGCCATCGGCACCCGCGATCTGCGCCGGATGGGCGGACTGGGCCTGAAGATGCCGCTGACGCAGCTCTGCTGCGCTATCGGCGTGCTGGCACTGGCCGGCATCCCGGTGCTCAACGGCTTCTGGTCCAAAGACCTCGTGCTTGAGAGCATCGTGATGGCCGGTGACTACGCCGCCGTGCCACTGATTATGCTGATTGCGGCCGCCCTGTTTACCGCCGCCTATTCTCTGCGCATGTACTGGATGGCTTTCAGCGGCCCGCAGGTGTATGAGGGCGAGGCCCACGATGCCCCCTGGCAGATGAGCCTTCCCTTGCTCGTGCTCGCCGCGGGGGCGGCGCTTTTCTGGCTGGCCATCGGCTACTACTCTGACTACGCCTCCATCAACATGCAGGTATACCTGCTCCACGGCCTCACGCTCCACGAGCTTCTCCACGAGACCTTTACCAGCCCCTTGCTCATCGTCACCGGACTGGTCGTGCTCGTGTGGATTATCCTGGGCGTGTCGTGGGCCAGGTCGGGCAAGGTGCTCTCTGCCGAAGGCCGCTGGGCCGACGCACTGGTCGAGACCAAGTTCGGCTTCGATGCCTTCTACAAGACCGGCGTGCGCATGGTCACCGACTTCTGCCAGGGACTGCGCACGATGCAGACCGGAGATCTCAACTATAACGCCGCGGCAGCGGCTCTGGGCCTGCTCATAATCTTGCTGCTGTTAGTCAGCAGGTAGTTGACTTTCAGTCGCCGGCTAGTGGAGATGAAAAGCGCGTGATAGATCTGGTGCTTCCCATAGCGATACTGCTGGCGGGTTCGCTGGTGGTATATGTCGTCGGGCGCATTTCCCACACCAAGGCTCTTACCGGGGCCGTCGGCCTCATCTTGCTGCTGCTGGCAGGCTACGTCATGTATCTACTGGCCGACACCGGCCCGCAGACGGCGCAGCTTCCCGGCGCAGAACTTCTCCCCGGACTGCGGATGGCCAGACCTACCCCGCCGCCGGCTCAGGAAGGCCTGAAGCTCTTCGCAACCTTCGACGACAATCCCCTCGGCCGCTTCATGGCGATCGTCAGCCTCGGCCTCGCCGCCGTCGTCGCGCTCTTCTCCATCGGCTACATGCACCGCCGCAACATCGGCAAGTACTACGCGCTGCTCTTGATGATGACCGCCGGCATGGTCGGAATCGGCCTCGCCGCCGACCTGTTTAACCTCTTCGTCATGTTCGAGATCATGAGTCTCGCATCGTTCGCTCTGGTCGCCTTTGAGGACGACTGGGAGCCGGTGGAAGCGGGCATCAAGTACCTCATGCTCAGTGCCATGGGCTCCATGATCGCGCTGCTGGGCATCGTGCTGGTCTTTGCCTACACCGGCAAGCTTGGCCTCGCGGAGTTGCAGGCCGAGCGGTTCGCCCTCGGTCTCAAGCCGGAGCTCGCGCTGGCGGTAGCCGGCCTCTTCATCGCCGGCTTCGGTGTCAAGGCGGCCATCGTCCCGATGCACACCTGGCTGCCGGACGCCCATAGCGCCGCCCCCAGTGGCATCAGCGCCATGCTGTCCGGCATCGTCATCTCCGCCGGCCTAATCACCATGATCAAGGCCCTCAGCATCTTGCACGGCGTCGAGTTCCGTCTTATCCTCCCCGCCCTCGCCGTGATAACGATGTTCGGCGGCAACCTCATGGCATGGGTCCAGACCGACCTCAAACGCATGTTGGCCTACTCCAGCATCGCCCACATGGGCTACATCCTGGCCGGCGTCGGCGTCGCATTCGCCATTCCCGGCCTTGCCGGCTTCGAGGGCATGCGCGGCGGGTTGCTGCACATTCTCAACCACGCCATCATGAAGGGCGGCGCGTTTCTCTGTGCCGGTGCTATTCTAGCCCTCGTCGGCAGCCGCGATTTCAAGCAGATTGCCGGCATCGGCCGCAAGTTCCCCCTGGTGGGCATCTGCTTTGCCATCTTCGCACTGGCCCTCGCCGGTGCGCCGCCGCTCAACGGCTTCATCAGCAAGCTCTTCATCTGCAAGGCCGCCATCCTCGTCGAGCCCTGGGGCTTCGCTCTCATCGTCATGGTCATTGTCAACAGCCTGCTGTCGCTCTTTTACTATGTGCCCGCCATGAACAAGATTATCCTGGCGCCTGAAATGTCCGAGAAGGTCAAGCAGGCGCCCGATCACTTGCCGGCCAGCATGGTCCTGGCGATCTTCATCCTGGCGCTGCTGACCATTGCCCTTGGCGTTCAGCCGCAACTCGGTCTCGACATCGTGGACCCGGCGGCGCGCTTCATCAGTGGCGTTCTGCAGTAGCAGCCTAATCATCACCGGAGGGGCCCGACCGCAGGCCCAACTCCGTGGGTAAGGTGAGCCGATGTCAAACCCGCTCTACCATCCGGCCGTCGTGTTCGGACTCTGCTTCATCTGCACCTGGCTTATCTACATGCTCGGCAAGAGCATGGCCGCCGCGGGCCAGGCCGCGGCCGGTAAGGGCGAAGTCTACGCCTGCGGCGAAAATGTCAGCGCTGACATCAGGCCGTCTTACACTTGGTTCCACATCGCCTTCGTCTTCACGCTGCTGGACATCGGCGTGCTCATGATTGCGACGATCCCTTCAGACGTCAACCTGCCGCTCGCAATCGCCTGGCTGGTAGGTGGAGCCGCCGCAATATTCATGCTGTTTCACGATTAACAGCCTTCGGGAGTCGCCCTATCATGCTGAAGAAGATGCTTCATTGGGCCATCTGCAAATCCCCCTGGGTCTGCCACATTAACGGGGGGTCGTGCAACAACTGCGACATCGAGGTCGTGGCCGCACTCATGCCGCGCTTTGACCTGGAACGTTTCGGCATACTCCTGCAGGGCAGTCCCCGGCACGCCGACGTTCTGATCTGCACCGGGCCGATCACCAGGCAGATACGCGACCGGGCCATCCGCATCTACGAGCAGACACCGGATCCCAAGTTCGTCATCGCCGTCGGGACCTGCGCGGCCTCCGGCCGGCCCTTCTACGGCGATGGCAGCTACAATGTCCTCGGCGGTGTGGACAAGATCATGCCCGTCCACATGTACATTCCAGGCTGTCCCCCGCGGCCTGATGCCATTACCTACGGCGTGCTTAAGCTGCTCGCCGTCCTCGATCCCAAAGTGGACAAGCTGCTGCACGAATTTGAGAAGACCATCCCCGGCATCGAGGAATCGGTGCAAGCAGGGGTAGAAGTCGGGAGCTAAGAGCTATGCCGGATCTGGCCGAACAGACAATCAACATAGTCCGTCAGGAGTACCAGGGCGACATACAGGACGCCGGAACCATGGGGCTTCACGAAGTGGTGTTTACCGTCCCTGCCGGAGATATCGTTGCCTTCGCCACCTATGTGCTCAACCGTGGCTGGTGGCATCTGGCAACCATCAGCGGCCAGGACCTTGGCGAAGTAATCCAGCTCCTCTACCACTTCAACGCAAACGAGCCGCCCAGTGTGACGATCAAGACATCGGTGCCCAAGGCGGCGCCGAAGATCGCGTCCATCACACCGGCGATACCGGCCGCCACGATGTACGAGCGCGAGGTACACGACCTGCTCGGCGTACAGTTTGAGGGCCACCCGAAGCTCGCACGCCTGGTGTTGTCCGATGACTGGCCGGACGACGTATTCCCTCTGCGCCTTGAGGAACTGGCGAAACAGGCAGAAAGAGACAAGGAAAAGGAATAAAATGGGCAGGATTACATTCCCGATAGGCCCTCAGCATCCAGCGCTGAAGGAGCCGGAAAGTTTCAGGATAACCGCCGAAGGCGAGCGCGTCGTTGATGTGGACATCCGCCTCGGCTATGTGCACCGCAGCATCGAGGCATCCTGCATCCACCGCAACTATGTCCGCGGGATGTACCTGTGCGAGCGCGTCTGCGGCATCTGCTCCCACTCCCACAACAACACCTTCGCCCGCGCCGTCGAGAGCCTCCTGCAGCTTGAGGTGCCGAGGCGTGCCAAGTTCATTCGCACCCTCGTCTGCGAGCTCGAACGCATCCACAGCCACCTGCTCTGGCTCGGCGTCGCGGCTCATGAGGTCGGCTTCGATACCCTCTTCATGTACGTCTGGCGCGACCGTGAAGTTGTCATGGACATGCTCGAAACCATCTCCGGCAACCGCTGCCACTACGGCATGAGCACCATCGGCGGAGTCAAGTTCGACCTCACGCCCGAAATCATCGCCAAGTGCAAAGAAGGCCTCGACGTTCTCGACGAGCGCACCGAGTATTACCAGAAAGTCGCCACGGAAGAGGGCACCTTCCTCAAGCGCGTCGAGGGTGTGGGGATACTCACCGAGCAGCAGGCACGCGATCTGGGTGCGGTCGGCCCCACCACACGCGGCTCGAATGTCCCCTACGATGCCCGCCGCGCCTTCCCACATGATGCCTATCCCGAGGTCGAGTTCGATGTTATCACCTCCGACCTGTGTGACGTGCTGGGCCGCACCATCGTGCGCGTGCTGGAGACCAAGCAGTCCGTTTCAATCTGCCGTCAGGTGCTGGACAAGCTCCCTGACGGCGACATCCAGGTGCGGGCCAAGCCGCGCGTTCCGGAGGGCGAGACCGTGGTGCGCTACGAGGCGCCGCGCGGAGAGCTTATCTATTACATGCGCAGCGACGGTAGTGACAAGCCGGCGCGCGTCAAGGTCAGAACGCCCAGCCTGGCCAACTGGCCCGCCGCCATCGCGATGCTGGAGGGCGCCTACGTGGCCGACGTGCCGATCTCCATTGCCTCAATAGACCCTTGCATGTCCTGCACCGACCGCTAGCCGCGCGTCGAGACCTGGATACGCAAAACCGAGTGCTGAAACCAGCCGTCCGCTATGCCGCAAACATGGACGGCAAGAGACAGTGAGCGCGTTATGGATAATGCCGGAAGTCTGATGCCGCTTTTTTATGTGCTCATCTTTCCTGGCTTCGCCTTTCTGGTGGCCTTCGGGCTTCTTGTGGACTTCTTCGACCGCAAGGTCGTCGCCCGACTGCAGAACCGCCAGGGACCGCCGTGGTACCAGCCGCTCGCCGACATGATCAAGCTGCTGGGCAAAGAGGACATCGTCACCGACCATGCCGATCGCGGAATCGTCAACGCGATACCCCTCTTCGGCCTGGCGGCGGTCGCTGCGGCATTCCTCTATGTCCCGCTCTGGAACGCGGCTTGGCCGTTCTCATTCACCGGCGACATCATTGTTATCGTCTATCTCCTCACCATCCCGGCCTTCGTCCTGGTGCTGCTGGGCTGGTATTCGCCCAATCCCTTCGGCTCCCTGGGCACCGGCCGCGTCATCACCCAGCTCTTCGGCTATGAGGTGCCCTTCACGCTGGCGCTGCTCACGCCCGCCATTGTCGCCCAGAGCTGGCGGCTGACCGACCTGCTCACTTACCAGGCGACCCACTTCTGGTTTATCCTCACCACTCCCATCGCCTTCTACGTTGCCGTCGTCGCGCTGGTGGGCAAGTTGGAGCGCATCCCCTTCGACATCCCGCACGCCGAAACCGAAATCGTCGAGGGACCGATGACCGAGTACACCGGCCGCAAGCTGGCCCTGCTCAAGATGATGTTCCAGACCGAGATGGTGGTCGGCTCGGCGCTCATCGCCGTCATCTTCTTGGGCGGACCGCACCTTCCCGGTGTCACCATCCCCATCGCGTCCCCCCTTATCGGCGGGCTGATCGGCTTCATCATCACCGTCGTCAAGACATTGCTGATCGTGTTCGTCCTGTCGGTCATCAAGGCCCTCTTCTCCAGGCTGCGGATCGAGCAGATGGTAAGCTGGTGCCTCAACTGGCTGGCAATCCCCATTCTCGTTCAGGTGCTCATTGTTGTCGTCATAGCTTCACGATAGGGAGACGTACGATGGCCAGAAGCGTCGGCGTAATGCTCAGAGAACTCCTGTCGCACCTGTTCGCGAAACCGGCGACGGTGCTGTACCCGCTGCAGCGCCTGGAGCCGCCGGAGCGCTTTCGTGGGCGACTTATCTGGAATACCGACCTGTGCATCCGCTGCAACATGTGCGTCCGCGACTGCCCCTGCGACGTTCTCGACCTCGTCGAGCGCGAGGACGGCGCGGTTGACGACAAGGGCAAGCCGCTCAAGGACCTGGTAGCCATCATGGACCGCTGCATCTTCTGCGGGCAGTGCTCCTGGGTCTGCCCCAAGGACGCCATCCGCTTCGAGCGTGTTTACGAGTTGGCTCAGGGCGACAGGACCTCGCTGAAAATGTACACCGAGCACGGCACGCCGGAACCCGCACCGCAGCAGACTGCCTCAGCCGGAGAATCAAGCGAAACAGAGAACAGCGGCGAGCAATAGCTTGCCTCCCTTCTTACCAACGGAAAACGCCGGCGGCCACCCGCCGGCGCTCTTCTTTCTTACATGCACGCCCCCGCTCAGAGCGCAGCAAGCCGCTCCTCGATGAACTCGCAAAGCGTGTCTATCCCCTCGCCGCTGGTGCAGGACACCGAGAACTTCGGCG
>CAZJVY010000078.1:0-1996 GCA_964549395.1 uncultured Armatimonadia bacterium
CTCGGCCTGGAAGGTAAGCTCGGAGCCCTCCACGGTCCCGTTGAAGTTGGTGTCGAGGTTCCAGTACATCGGGAATGCGCGGGTGCTCTGCTCGGAACCGTTGGTCCGCCCGGCGGCAACAATCTCGGTCGTGGTCATGTAGCGGTGGTTCGGGTCCGGGGTCCGGTCCATCCGGCCCCCCCACTGGGGGGAGTGGTCGTCCCATGGGGGGAACTCGGCGCCGACTATGCCGATGCGCCTGGTCTCGGTAGCGCCGGTGAGGGAGGCGGCGATCTGACCGGCCTGGCCCGGCTCCAACATGCCGACCGGCACCAGCACGAGGTGGTTGTTGGGGGCGAAGATGTCGCCCAGCCACCTGTTCACCCGCGCGATGAAGCCCAGCTTGCTGTAAACCTGGCGCAGATAGGTTTGCCCGAGGCGGGATTCGCGCCCCACCAGCACGGCGGAGCCGGTGTAGGCTGCGTCGGGGCCGGTCTCCGTCTGGCGGCCGACATGATAGTAGTCAAGGATGGTGCCTGCCGGTAGCTCCCATTCGTCAATGATGCGGGAATTGGTGGTCTTCTCCACATACCCGCACAGCTTGCGTGCCGCTTCGGGGCTGAGGTTCTCGGTCTTGGCCAGGAAGTCCACGTACTGCTCCCGGCAGTTGCCAAGGTCAACCTTGACGCCCGCGTGGGCACTCACCACCAGCCCGACAAGCATAACGGCGGTAAGGATGAGGATGAGTAATGAATGCCGCTTCTTCTCGCAATGGCTCATAGACAATGCCTCCAGGCGCATCACTCGATGCTGCATGACAATTCCGCTGCGAAGCCTGCTGCGAACCGGCTCGATTTCGTTACGAGTATGACAGGCCACGAAACACGCACAGCCGAGAACAGTCGAGGCTGTGTCGGGTCAACTTCTACCTATTGACCTGCACGGGCACGATTGCGCGGGCCTGCTGGCCGGTATCGGTGGTGGCGATGATGCTGAGCAGATACCTGCCGGCAGGCACGCCGGCTCCGTGCGAGTTGGTCAGGTCCCAGATTTCGGTATTCACACCGCTGGCGGCCGCCTTGCCGGCGGTGAGCTGCTTGACCTCACGGCCGCCGATATTCATGACGCTGATGCTGACGCCGGCCGGCTGCGACAGGGCGTAGGTGACGGCCACCTGGCCGCCTCTGGACATTGCGGCGGAAGTAGCGGATATGTTCAGGCTGCCCACGCTGCGCGGGGCGATTTCGAGTGTGAAGCGGCGCGGCTGCCCATCCTCGGCCTGATACGTGTAAAGCTGTGTGGTGCGCACGTAGATGCGGCGGCCGGTAGTCGTGTCAATCAAGGTGATCTGCTTGTCCAGCGGCACGCCGGACACGTCGGGCAGAGATATGGAAACGGGCACGTCGCCGATGTCGGCGAGCACCTCGAAGTCCCAGGTCTCAGTGCCTGCGGCCTTGGAGCGGATGTCATAGGCCAGCTTGGCACCGTCGCCGCCGAGGAAGTAGAGGTCCACGCCGGCGCCTGCCGCCGGCGGGTTGATGAGACGGCCTGCGCCGGGCAGCGTATCGGCGGCCTTGATCACACCCGCCGCGGCGCACGTGTCGGCACAGCCTGATGTAGTGGCCTGCAGCGGCAGGATGTAGTCGCCGGCACTCAACACCAGCGCGGGCGTCTTGACGGCGGCGGTGCCGGTGAGCGGGTTGACGCGGACCGTCCGCGCCATGGTCGAATGCGTCCAGAACCCCGCGCCCTGCGGGATGGTGTCAATGATACCGATGCCGGTGACGTCGGCCACGATGCGGTAGTCGCGGGCGCTGCGGTCCCAGATATAGCCATAGTCCTTGACGGCGCCGCCGGCCGCGATGCCGAGGTTGGCCCAGGGCAGGTTGGCCGGGTAAGGGTTGCCTGCCATGGTCCAGTTGGCACCAATGGCAAGGTCGAAGCCGACGCCCGTTGAGATCGGGGTGCCGGCGACGTAGTTGGTGGTCGCCAGAGCGGGCCTGACCCAGAAGCCACG
>CAZJVY010000078.1:2096-15768 GCA_964549395.1 uncultured Armatimonadia bacterium
GTGGCCTCGAAATTGACATTGATGGCGTTCGGGCGCCCGGGGTCAGGGGCGGTGGTGGGAATCGTGACATCCCTGAAGGCCGGGTCGAAGTCGAAGCCGTCGAGCAGCGGCACCACTCTATAGGTGCCTGCGGGCAGGTCCACTACGGTGTAGTTGCCGTTGGCGTCGGTGAACGCCGTCTTCTCAGCGGCCGTGATCGTTACGCCGGCCATGCCGGCCTCGGTCGTCTTGTGAGTCACCGTCCCGCTGATGTCGAACGCGGGCTGGCCGGTGAAATTGATGCCGACGGCATCCGGGGGCACGCTCACCGCGATCTGCAGCGGCGTGAAGTAGAAGTTGTCGCGTTGGGCCCGGACCTCGTGTGTCCCGTCAGCAACGCCCTGGATGGTATAGACGCCGTCGGCACCGGTCACGCCCTGCAACTCGCCGGCAATGACCGTCACTCCGGGCATCCCCACGTCGCTCATGTCCGCAACCCGGCCACTGATGATCGAGGTCGGCTCGCTTTGGATGATGAAGCTCCACGACTTGGCCCGCGCGTTGCCCTGCATGTCGGCTGCCGCCACGTCCACGCGCACGTTTCGCAGGTACTCAAACGCCTGTGCGGGAGTGAACGTCACGGTGGTGCGCGTCGCCGTGCCGCCGAGCGCGAGGTTGCCGGCCACCGGCGCGCCGAGGACGTTGACGGCCATCTGCACGGAACTGCGGTCAACGCCGGAGCCGTTGTCGGTAATCACGCAACTGATGTTCGTATTGCGACTGACGCCGGTAGCACCGTCCGCCGGCAGCAGATCGCTGATGACCGGAGCGTCCCCGTCAGTGGATGTCGTCGGGCCGCCGACGTTGGAGTCGATGCTCTCGTTGGACCCGTCGTAGGCCCTGACCACATAGTAATACGGGACGCCGTCGGCGACGTTGGTATCGCGGAAGGTTGACTCGCCGGCGGCCACCGTACCGGCCATAGGCGGTACGAAGGTGGTGTTGTTGGTGGAGCGGTAGATATGGTATTCGGTGACATCGCCGGCAACGTTGTCGTCCGGTGACAGGTTCCAGAAGACGTCAAGGGTGCCGCCGAGAGCCGGATTCGTAACCACCACGCCGCTGGGAGGCTGCGGCGGGATATTGTCTATGGCCGACCTGGGGCCTTCCTCATTGGAGGCGGCCGATTCGGCGGCACCATCGAATGCTTTGACGACGTAGTAGTAGGCGACGCCGGTAACGGGCGGCGGGGTGGAGTCGGGGTCTTTGTCCTGGGCGCTGTAGGCAGCGGCACCGGTCGCCGGAATGGTCAGTATCGGCTCGGTGCCGTACTGCCCCTGAGTCTCGCTGCGATAGACGCGGTATTCGGTGACGTCCCTGGCCCCGCCGCCGTCATCGAGGCTGGCGGAGAACTCAATGTCCAGAGAGCCGCCGTTGTCGTTCTGCGTGTCCTCGACCACCAGGTTGAGCGGCGGCCGCGGGGGCTCGTCCACGACCGGCCCATCGTAGCGGTCATACGGCACGCTGCCGATAGCAGGGAGGCGCGCCATGTCAAGATCGTCAGAGGCGATGAAGAAGTAGGTGTGTGGCTTGCCCTCGATCAGCCCGGAGATGCTGTACTCGAACATCGCGCCATCGGTGTAGTTGTCATCGGTCGGATCAACGGCTGTCATGTCGTAGGGCACGTCGTCAATGTACACCCGTACGTAGCGGGGCGGATTGCCGCGAACGCCGGCGAACCTGTCGGCGTCGGTATAGCGGACGCGATAGGTGAAGAGCGTGCCACTGCTGCCGGTATCGGGATCCAACCCCGGGTAATTGTTGGGGTCATTGTCGTCATCCGGGAAGCTCAACACCGGTGGAGTGTTGGGAGCCACGTTCGGCCCGGTCACCGAGGTCTGATAGGTTTCGCCCGGGTCAAGGCGGCCGTTGCCGTTGGTGTCATTCAACGGGCCGCTGAAGATGAGCGGGTCCCCCGGCGCGGTCTCCGGGAAGCGGGCCCTGCCGTCGGAGGCCTGGGCATAGAACTTGTGCTGGCCTTCGGGGAGCTTCACCGCCGACGTCTCATAGGTGGCGCCATCGGTGTAAACCGTATCGGTAGCAGGATTGGGCACCATGTCGAGAACCATGTCGGGGTTCTGCCCGGTAGCGTCGTCGCCGTCTATGTCAACACCCAGCCTGATCAGCGCCGGAGGATCGTTCTCCTGGTCAACGTAGGTTACATAGAATGTAAAGCCGGTTGCCGTGGTGCCGTCGGCACCGCCGGTGGTACTGCGCGGGCTGAAGCGGAAATCTGTGAGATTGGGCGGCGTATTCTCGCGGACTTGCGGTCCCTCGAAATAGTCACTGAGCGGGTAACGGATCGTCTCGCCCTCGACTTTGACATTCGCGTCATTGGGAAACAGCCAGCTTCCCCAGTCGTCGGTGAACTCGAAGTAGTAGCGGTGGGTGCCGGTCCCCAGCTCGACGTTTGTGGCCGTATTGAAGACGAACTCGGCCCCGTCGCTGTAGTCGGTGTCGGTGGAGTCGGACTGCACCATTGTGCCCTGGAACCAAGTTTCCAGCACGAAGCGATCGCCGGCGGCCACGCCCACCGGGACGTTGGTTGTCAGGGTGATGACGTTGCCGGTGTTGCCGGCGACGGTGAGAGTGGTGCCGGCGGCGGTTCCCGATTGCAGCGTGAACTGCAGGCCGGCCAGTTCATTGTTGGCGTATAACTGCCCGGTGGCGGTCTGATATGTGACCGAGGTGGCCGAGTCTATCTGCACGACGGAGGCCTGGCCGAGGGGGCTACCGAACAGGTCAATGAATATCTTGGCATGGAAGGGGCGGTCGCCGTTGGCCAAAGGATCGAGCAGGCCGCCGTCCACCTCGGTGTAGTTGACGCTGAAGCGGTAGTTCTCGCCAGCGCGTCCGGCAGCCGGACTGACGGATTGACCGCTCAGTGTCGGCGGGCGATTGACGCGGAACCAGTAGTAGTCCTCACCCTCGTTGCTGGTCGGCACGCCGTACTGCCCCAACGTGGTACTGAAGTAGAAATGCCCCGGGTCGAAGATGTTGCCGCCGCTGGGCTGAGCGTAAACGGCCGGGCGGTTGGGGAAGATGCACGTTCCGCTGCCATCGCTGGCGGCGAAGTAGTAGTTGTAATCACCCGAGCCGCCCCCGCCGGGGAGCTGCTCCGGCGTAGCCTGGAACTGGAACACGCAGCCGTCCGTGTAGTTGCGGTCGGCCGCGTTCATTTGCTCCATCGTGTAGGCCTGCCAGCCCTCGGTAGCGCCCCTATTCCAAAAGCCCGGAGTCGTGTCGCTGGGGGCTACTCTGCGGATGAAGACCCGGACGAAGGTAGGGGCGACGCTCTGGGACTGCCAGTAGTTGATGCGGAAGGTGTATGTCGTCTGCCTGGTCCACTTGCCGCCTCTGAACGGCGTCAGGGAGGTTGCCGGGAAGATGTTCACGTAGTTGGGCAGAATAGTATCATCATTGGTGTAGCGGAGGGCGGGGTTGGGGCCGCCGCCGACCTCGGCCGGGAAGGGGCTGGCGGTTCGGATGCCGCTGAAGTCCAGTGGGTCGGGCGTGAAGTCGCTGCCAAGCTGTATGGTGCCGCTCGGGAAATAGGGATGCGCCGAGAGGACCGGGTCAACCTTGGGATAGCGGGTGGTGTCCTGGGAGTTGTAGGGATAGCCGGAGCCGCCCGCCGCACCATCACTGTCCACATAACGGGTGTTCGCCGAAGGGATAGACGAATTGTGTACCGTGCGCGTCACATTATTGACTTCGAAGCTGGTAATCTCGCCGCCCTGCCAGTCGTGGCGGAAGGGCCTGATGCGTATATAGTCGTTGCAGAGGCCGTTGCCGGGCCGGCCGACCTGGCACCAGGCGTTGTTGCCGTTACAGGGACTGAAGTCGTCGGTAGCGATGAACTCATAGGTGTGGCCGCCGGCGCTGAGTGCCACGTAGTTGTTGGACATCGCCCGGCCGCGCATCCCGCCTAGGAAGCGGTCAAGCTCGTCGCCGCCGCCGGGGTCATACGGGAACAAGAGGACGTTGTCTATGTAGCGTTTGTAATCGGTGGGGAGGATGTCGTAGTAGTAGGTGATCCCGCCATCGTAATCGGTGTCGGTCGGGTCCTCCTGGTACATGAAGCGCGGCCGTGTCAGGTCGCCGTCTATGATGAGAATAACCGCGGGTTCCTGCCCTCCCCAGTTATGGGACCAGCCGATGCGGTCCTCGCTGAAGGAGTCATCCCACTGGGCATACATCCAGTTGTCACGCCCCCAATCCGCGCGCTGCTGGAACATGCCCGTATCATAGTTGTAGTCGGCCCACGAGAGCCCGCTCTGGGTGTCTGGCGTTGGCTGGTGGCGTTCGGTCCTGGGCGGCAAGTTGGCGCCGATACCATAGGCGGCGTAGCGCACGCGGAAACGGAAGCGGGAGCTGCCAGTGCCATCATCGGGGCTAATCTGGGCCGGCTCGACGGTGAGCGGGTCCACGCCGGCAGCGTCGCCGCTGAACCATTGCAGGTAGTCCTTGTTGTCGTGAACGGTGTTCAGATAGGCGTAAGGGGTGTAAACCGTCGCCGCGGTCGGTGGCGTGCCGCTCACGAATGTGGCCGCAAAGCGGAAGCGGTCGTTTGATGGTGCTTCCGCCGGGCTGGGCGTATCCAATGCGTTCGGGGACGATGGACGCCAGGTGGCATCCCATGGCAGTGCGTTGACGGTGCCGACGTGGGGGTTCCACCAGATGTCATAGCCCGCGAACGGGCCGATCGTGTAAACGCGGACGTTGCTGGTGCTGGAGGAGGTGATATACGCGATGGTGACGCCCTCCTGAACGGTGGCATCAACGGAGTTGCGCCTCAGGTAGTATGTGCCGGCGGAGCAGGAGAGGGAGAGGGTGGTGAAGTTCTCGTTGGTTGGGTTCCATCCGACCTCACAGCGGAAGTAGCGCTCCGAGTTGGCCGAGGCGTTGACGGGCCACACGCCCTCGTTGTCACCGGCCACGTACCGGTACTCGATGGTACCGGCAAACGCGACGGTCAAACCCAAGATGACGAGAATGAATGAGAAGAGGAGTGCGTATGAGATACCCCTGTTCGGATGGTTCACCTAGGTGCATCCTCCCATCTGGAGCACAAGCAACCAGTTGAAAACAAAGCCGATCTGCGGCGCCCGTCCGACGGCATCCCCTCGTCGCAGTATCGCGCACCATACGGTGCCAAGACACGCAGACAGACTGACCGGAGAGGGTTGCGGGCAACCCCTTCGGCACACCGATCTCTCAGCCGTATTGATACGGGTGCCATTGTAACTAATGACCATGTCAAAGTCAACCGCGAGCCTCCATGTTCAGCGACGCCCCAGCGGAGCGAATCATGGTGTATCTTGGGCCACTTCCAGACGCAGCAGCGCGCGCTTGCGGTTGACACCGCCACCGAAGCCGACCATGCCGCCATCGCCGCCGATGACGCGGTGGCACGGGACCAGCAGCGGGACGGGATTGTGGGCCATCGCCTGTCCGACGGCGCGGGCGGCGCCGGGGCTGCCGGCCTCGGCCGCCAGCTCCGCATACGAGCGCGTTTCACCCCAGGGAATTGACGCGGCCAGCCGCAGCACCTGCGCGCGGAACGGGGTCAGGCCGCTGAGGTCAACCGGCAAGGTGAAGCCCCTGCGACGTCCCGACAACAGCGCCCGCAACTGCCAGTAAGTCCGGCACAGCAGCGGGCTCCATGAGAGACGCCATGAGGCAGGGGGCTGAATATCCTCCAGGACTTCTTCGAGGGTGGGACAGGGGAGCACCAGACGCACGATGCCGGATCGGGAAGCGACCAGGCCGACCCATCCCGCCAGCTCTACCGGCTGGCGAGCCGCGTCGTGAGGCAACCAGGCTACTACGTAGTCATATTGCGGCTGGTTTCTGCGATTCCTGGCTTGATTCTGCGGGAAAGCCGTGACACCGCCCACGTCAGTCATGCGGTATTCCTTGCTATGGCATGGGCTGCCAACCCCGCCGTCACATCAACCCCATCTTGCCACCCTCTGCTCCCTCACAGAGATGACAGACCCCGCCGCCGGCCTACGCTCCCCAGCGGCTAACTCCCATTGGATACTATCCCGTATAGTATAACCGGAACAGGTGCCAACCATGCAAGATTGTTTGCGAGAAATGCTGTCAGCCGGCACTTGCTCGGCCGGCTGACAATTCGTCACGCTTGCGAGTGCGGGATCAACAACGCAAGCTAGTCGGTCACCGTTGTCGGGTTCCAGAACTTGGCATCGTCAAGGGACTCTTCGCGAGCCCACTTGGCATGACCATCGGCGTATCCCCATATGATGCCGTCATTGTGTAGCTGAGGCCGGCCGATGTCCGTGAAGTTGTTCTTCTCTGGGTCTTCAGAGCCAGCTTGGGCCATGGGGTCCGCGGCGTCGCTGGGGACAGCGCAGATGTCGTTGCCGGGGTCGGATATCCACCATTCGCTGCCTGCGGAGCTGTTGGTAGCGCCGAGACACTCCGGGGGCACGTCGGACATGATGATCTTGCTGGATGCATCGAAGAAGCTGCCCTCGGACACGGCAGATGCCAACCAGTTCATGCCATAGCCGATGTAGCGGTCTTTGCGGTCCGGGCAGCGGAGGATCTGCTTGTTGTGGGTGTAGGGATAGAGCGCATCGTGCCACATGACCCCGGCTCCCGTCTGGCCGTACGGCATGGTCTCATCAGCGTCCTGAATGTACATCTTGAAGGCCAGCGTGAGCTGCTTGACGTTGTTGAGACAGGCGGTCTGGCGGCCCTTGGCCCTGGCGCGTGCAAACACAGGCATGAGCATCGAGGCCAGGATGGAAATGATGGCGATGACCACCAGAAGCTCGATGAGCGTGAAGCCTGTTCTCTTCAGTGTGGTGTGTTGACGCATTTGTGCGTCACCTCCCGGCGCTGTGTTCAGCGCCACTGATCTGTGTGTAGGTCCACGAACCGGTCACCGGCTGTCGCAGTCACGGCCCACAGCCCTCACGCGCCAAGAGTGTCGTCCGTGATGCGCTGTGTACTGTCTTAGACACGGTACGCAGTATTATTATTCCACATGACCGCTATTGCAAACCTGCATTGTTACACAAAACCCGATATCGCTCCGAACATTTCGGGCGGTGCCCCGACCCACAGCCTACACGATGGGAACCGCCACCGGCTTGCCCGTGCGCGCCGATTCATTGGCTGCCAGGGTCACTGCGCTGGTCTGCAGACCGGAGCGGTACGAACACGGGATGATGCCGGCATCACCGGTGCGAATGGCGGCCACGAACGCCGCGTCAATGCTCATCGTCTCTTCGGGCTTAGCGGCAACCTCCGGATCATCGTCCGGAGCCAGAATGTTGCCTGCGGCACTCCAGTCGAGAATATGGCCGTCAGTCAGGAACTTGAGATCGTTGATCCCTCCGCCCTCCCGCATCATCGGGCTGGTGACGACCATCCCGATAGCGCCGTCGAGGAACTTGAAGAGCGCCCCCTGCGCATCGGGAATGTCGAGGTGCTCCACATCGGTCATCACGCGCAGAGAATACTGTGCATAGACTTCGACGATCTCGCCGGCCAGGTAGCGCATGAGGTCCACCTGGTGGGTGGTTTGCTCGTGGAGCTGGCCGCCGGACAGAGACAGCACCCGCCACCACGGGGTGCCGGGAAAGCCACCCCAGCGGTGCGAACTGACCATCGCGATGGTGCGGGTGGCCAAATAGTGACGGGCCCGCCGGGTCGAGTCCAGAAGGCGCAACTGATAGCCGACACACGAGAGCACACCGGACCTGTCAATCTCCTCGGCGATTTCGAAACCCTTGTCCATGTTCAGCACGACCGGCTTCTCGACGAAGAGGTGACAGCCCTTGCGCACCGCCAGCACCTCGGCATCCTCATGGAAGCCCGGGGGTACGACCACGTACACGGCGTCGGCGTCCGTCTCATCGAACATGCGGCGGTAGTCGCTGTGGGCGGAAGCGCCATGCTCGTCGGCTACTTGCTTTGCCCGGTCCTCCGCCACGTCGCAGACGGCCGCGATACTCACACCATCAATGTCGGCGAGATTGCGCATGTGAGCCTGAGCCATGCCCCCCGCGCCGACGAAAGCAACTCGTACTGCCTCGGCCATGTGGTGAAGCCTCCTGATCCGTAGCCTGGACGTCAACACCGGTAAGTTCGCCGGTGGGGTTGGGTGACTTTCCTAGATGCGGAATATATGGGCGGGCACCTAGACGCCGGTGAGGGGCAATGATGGACTGCTGCCGGTGTCCATGAAGTCTTCGACGCGCTTGAGCATGGTGACGAAGTGCTCCACCACGATGGGCTTGGTGATGTAGGCGGCCGCGCCTGAGCGCCAGCCCCTGTGGATGTCGGCGTCCTGAGCCAGCGCAGTCAGTATGATGACAGGGATGTCCTTGTAGCGGGGGTGGGACTGCAACTCGTTCATCATCTGGTAGCCGTCCATATTGGGCATGACGATGTCGAGCACGATCAGGTCCGGCTCCACCTCCTGGACCTTCTGCAGGCCTTCGATGCCGTCGTAGGCCGTACTGACCTCGTAGCCTGCCCGCGCCAGGTTGACTTCCAGCAAACGGAGGATAGCCGTCTCGTCATCAACGACCAGGACCTTCGTAGCCATTGTGCAGGTACCTCACTCTCGACTTGAAGAGATATGTATGAATGCAAGAAAACGCGAACCCCCTGCCGGCATGGTGCCAGCGAGGGTGAAGGTTCGGGAAGACTTTACCCCATTTCGCGAGAAATTAAAATAGCTCTTGCAGAAAAAGAGCGAATCTTGCGCCGAATTTGACGGGCGAACGGCAATTCAGATGCCCGTGCCACACGGCCCGTCGGGGTGACCCCCAAACCGTAGGGTCCCTCTGATTATTGATTATCCCCCCGATTGCAGGCATAATGTTAGCGCACCGGCGATGTGCAGACTGTGGAGGGACCCGTGCCATGCGACCTCAGACGTATGTAGCCATTGACACCGGAGCTCTCGGTCACAACCTGCGGATCGTGCGCACGCGGATGGCCGAGCGCGTGCGGCTGATGGCCGTCATCAAGGCCAACGGGTACGGTCACGACCTGCTGCTTGCAGGGCGGACCTTTGCCGAGGCCGGAGCCGACTGGCTCGGGGTCAGCAGCGTGGACGAAGGCGTCAGGCTGCGGGAGGCGGGGCTGGACTTGCCGGTACTGGTCTTCCTGCCGGCGCTTGATGATGAAGTTGAGGCGCTGGTGGAGCACCGGCTGACGGGAACGGTGACGGCGTGTGATGCCATCCTGGCGCATGTGAGGGCCGCCGACAAGCTGAAGCTCGCGGCGGACATCCACATCTACATGGATACGGGTTTGGGGCGGCTGGGATCGGACGATTCGCTGCCGGACCTGCTGGCCGTCGCGGAGCCGTATGCGCAGATCAACGTAACAGGCGTGTACACCCACTTCGGCTCGGAGAAGTCAGGGGCCATGCTGGAGAATGTTGACATCCTGCGCCCGGGCGCCTCGGCGAAAGCGTTCGGAACGTTGGCGCGAGAGGCTGTCGCCCGTGCCGGCGCCGGTCGCGTCAACGTGCACTGTGCGGCAAGCCGGCTGTTCCTACAGTGCCCGGAAGCTCACATGGACATGGTGCGGATCGGCACCTTGCTCTACGGCCAGGTGCCTCCTGAGGCAGCGAAGGACACCATCAAGCTCAAGCCGACCTTCGAGCTACGCAGTCACATCGTCGCCATCCACACGCTTCCGCCGGGCTCACCCGTCGGCTATGGCGGCGAGTTCGTCACCCGCAAAGACACGCGCATCGCTACCATGCCTGTCGGCCTGGCCCACGGCCTGGGCATGGAGCCGGCATCGCTGGCGCGCAATCTGAAATTTGCCGCAGCCGAATACGTGCGCCGCTTTCAGGCACGGCGCGGACGCGTGAAGTACGGCCCCTGGGCCCGCATAGGCAGCCAGACGGTGCCGATCGTGGGTCGCATATCAATGGATCAGTGCTGCCTCGATGTCACCGACGCGGATGCACAGGTCGGCGATGAAGTCGCTCTCGACACCCGCCGCGTCGGCATCAATCCCGACATCCCCCGCATCGCAGTGCCGCTTTGACATGCCGCCAAAGGAGCATCGGACATGCAATTCGGAGTGGCGAAAGACCTGATTACCCCGCATGTGGCGACCCACATGGGCGGGTACGGCAACCTGTTCGGCAAGTACTTCCAGGGCATTCACGATGATCTGTACGTGAAGACGCTGCTGCTGGACGACGGCAAGACGAAGCTCGTTCTGGTGACGTTCGACCTGCTCTTCCACGACTACGAGCTGACGCAGAGAATCGCCGGATACCTGCACGAGAAACACGGCGTCCCCGAGCAGAATGTGGTGGTCTCCTACACCCACACCCACGCCGGGCCGGCGCTCAAGGGCTACGATCCGGGGCAACATTCGGATGAATATGAGGCGCTGCTGTGGGACAGGATTGCGAGCTGCCTTGACCGGGCCTGCGTCAACACGTTCGAGGGGCGCATCTTCTTCGGCTCGGTGGAGGGCGACTGGAACATGAGCCGGCGCAGGCTCGTGGACGGCCGCATGGTCAATGCGCCGAATCCCGAGGGCGACAAGGACGATACGCTGAGCATCCTGCGGGTGTGTGATGCCGAGGGGCGCGAGCGGGCCCTGCTGCTCAACTACTCCTGCCATCCCGTCACGCTCGGCGATACGCTGTGGATTTCAGCCGAGTTCCCGGGGCGGCTGTGCCAGCTTCTCGACACCAAGCGCTACGGCACTACGGCGATGTTCTTCCAGGGCGCTGGTGGTGACAGCAGGCCGCGCATCGCCGCCGACGGCGAGAAGTGGAAGAAGTGCACGTTCGAGGAAGTTGACGAGATGGCCTCCTCAATGGCGGATGCGGTCGGCAAGGCTCTGCACGCGGACACTCTGGAGCCGATAGAGCTGGACCTGGCGGCGCGCACTTTCGTCATAAAGCTGGAGACCGAAGTGTACCCCAGGGAGTTTTTCGAGCAGGTCGTTGCCACCGCCGGCGGTCCTGCGAAGAACGAAGCGCAGCTTGTCCTCGACCGCTGGGACACCACCGACAACACGATTGACCTGCACGCGGGGCTGGTGCGGCTGAGCGATAACCTCTACCTGGCCCACATGTGCGGGGAGGTATGCTACGAGGTGAAGCAGGTCGTTCAGGAGGCGTTGGGCGACCGGAAGCTGATCTTCGTCGGCTACGGGGACGCGATTGCGTACATCCCCGGCGACCGGATACTGGCGGAGGGCGGCTACGAGGCCGACGGCTCGGTGGTCGAGTACAGCCTGAAGGGCAAGTTCAGGCGGGGGATTAACGAGCAGGTGCGGGCGGCGTTCGCTAGAACACTTACCGAAATGGAGGTGGGACATGCCGCTATATAACCCCACGGTCCGCTTGTGTCACATTCTGGACTACGCGCGGGCGTCTGTGGAAAGGGCGGCGAGGACGATTGGCCCGAATTTGCAGCCTGATCGAGTCATGTTGCCTGCTATCATCCTCCTGTATTTGCTCTTCGCCGTCAACTACGCTCTGAACCTGCCGCCCGGGGCTGGGCCCGACGAGAATGAACATATCCGGTACGTGCAAGTGCTGCGCGAGTATTGGCGTATTCCGGTCCTTCCCGGTTATGCTGGCCACGAAGAGAAGCACCTGGAACTGGTGATGGCACAGCACCCGCCCGGATACTACTTACTCTTGGCCGGGTTGACGGCTGCAGCGCCGGAAGTTTCACCGACCGCCGATGTCTACCTGCTTCGCTTGGTCTCAGTGGCCATGGCAGTTGCTGCTCTTGTGGCCTTGGCAGCGGCCCTACGGCTTCAGTTAGGAAATGGAGCGGCATACGTAGCTACGGCGCTATTGTTGGCTCTGCTCCCACAATATGACTATATGACAGGCGTGGTCAATAACACGACAGGCGAGATGCTTTGCAGTGCCTTGGCTCTCTACGCTCTCGCAGCCATCGCTCAGTGTCAAGGGCGTCAGTTCTGGAAGTGGATCCTGCTCGGATGCGCAGTGGGTGGCGCGCTAATCACGAAACTTACCTCGGCATGGCTCCTTGTTGTGGTTTTGCTATGCATCAAAGCCTACGGACTCACCGACGCTTCCCGGCACAAGTGGCGGACGCTGGGACTGCGGGCACTTGCAGCTCTTGTGCCAGCGACAGCGGCTCTTGCATTCTGGGTGCTTCGCAGTCATTATCTGTACGGCATATGGATACCGGAAAGTGTGACATCGCGTCGCCTGGTGCATGGGGGTGTCTTGGCGTTTTTCCTGCTGCCTGGTGTTGCTTGGGCTGTCATCGCCAGGGCAGTTCCCCAGATCGTCGCGACTTTGGCTGTACCGTTCTGGTTGACCAGGCCAGACAACTGGCCGACGTGGTGGGTTAACCTGCCGTTTGCCGTACTTGTCATTCCCGCCGTAGTGGGGTTCGTCCGCGGCTGGTGGCGACGATGCCGGCACCGAGTGGCAGACCAAGATGACGCCCGACAGCACTCGGTTGCGGCTATCTGCCTCACCGGCTTTTTCGTCAGTTTTCTCCTCACGGTGCTCATGGTTACCAGAGACCTCAATGTGCTTGTGTTTGCGGGGCGCTATATGATGAGCACTTTGCCGATGGGTGTAGTAGTCTGGGCAATCGAGGTACGCCACCTGGCGGGCACAGAGAAGAACTACGGATTCGTGATCGCCGCTGCTGCCGCTGCCCTTCTGGGAGCGTCTCTGTTCATGACCGACTACACAATGCACTTCCACGGCGTT
The DNA here is from genome assembly GCA_964549395.1 of uncultured Armatimonadia bacterium. Classification (GTDB taxonomy): domain Bacteria; phylum Armatimonadota; class Zipacnadia; order Zipacnadales; family UBA11051; genus UBA11051. Next base: position 14,869 of record CAZJVY010000078.1, read on the forward strand.
CGCTAATGTGCAGACCGTGGAGAGGCCGGATGACGTGCCCAAGGCATGTTGATGCTTCCGGATGAGACACTTATGGCATGAATGCGGTGCGGTATGGTAATATGGAAATGTGAGCAAGCGGACGGGCCGATGTAAGGGAGAAGGCACAATGGCCGTAAAGATAGACTTCGACCGCCAGACGGTAGCGCGCTTCTGTCGCAAGCACAGGATACGCAAGCTGTCCTTCTTCGGCTCGGTGCTGCGCGATGATTTCGGCCCGGACAGCGATGTTGATGTGCTGGTCGAGTTCGAGCCGGGCGCGTGCGTGGGTTTGATAACACTCGCGGGTATGGAAAGAGAACTCGGTGAAGTGTTGGGGCGCAAGGTTGACATGAACACTCCGCAGTGCCTCAGCAAGTACTTCCGCGATGAGGTGCTGGCCGAAGCGGAGGTGCAATATGTCACGCCATGACCCCATAGTCCGCCTGCGTCACATGTTGGACTACGCGCGCGAGGCCGTTTCCATGATACTCTGACACACCACCAGCCCACTGAGGTCAGGCTGGAGATGGCATACTGATCCCCCGGGTATCGCGTGTATTGTGGTGCCAAGCAGCCGCGTATTGACCCATATTGACAAATAGGCCGTGATCTAACCAGACAAGGTGTTACCCCTGTTCCGATGTGAGTGTGCTCGGGCAAGTTGCATTGGAGGGCCTTCTGCGTAGAGGAGATGTAATGTGAATAGATCAGAGGCTCTCGTCTTCAACTTATGTAGGGAGTCCTTCTTCTCACTGTGGAGCTATGCGCAACCTAAGAGGAAGGCTGGCGGCAGAGAACTATGCGACGTACTGGTGGTCTGTGATCCAGACATCATAATTGTGAGCGTGAAAGATGTTGGCGTCACCGACAGCGGCGATG
>CAZJVY010000079.1:0-15707 GCA_964549395.1 uncultured Armatimonadia bacterium
GTGCGGGAGCGTTAGTGCCGGCGGGGACGTACCTGTGCACCCTCACCGCCCGCTCTCCCGAAGGCTCCCAGGCTTCCACCATCCGCTCGGTGCAGGTGAGGAGATAGGGGCCGCGCGGCAGTGAACGGAGAGGCGTGTCCTCAGCCTCTGGGGAAAGGCACAGCGCCCAGTAGTGGTGCAGTGCACTCATCACAGCGCACGCAGATCCGCTTGCGGTCGGCGGGGTCCATGCCCCAGCGCGTTGCCTCGCGCTCGCACGCGTGACCGTCACAGCGTGCCGTCAGAGCAGGCAGTGAAATGCACATGCCAAGCTCGGCCGGCACAACGGCACAGCCGGTCACCTCTGCGAGGATGGCCGTGAGGGCCACGCGCTCGTATTCCAGTTCCTTGCCGATTTCCGACAGGAGGGTCAGGCGAGGCCGCCCTGCATCCGCAAGTGCGCTGAGCAGGGCCGCGGTGCCCTTTACCCCCAAGTGGTTCTTGGCGTACTCGGCCGGCTTCAGGTCCCTGGAGTAGATCCCCCCGAGGTGCATGATCAACAGGTCCACATCGCGATATGGCTCGACGAGGCCGGGGTCCCAGCGCGTGTCCGATGTGAGGCCCACCGAGCCCCTCACTGCGCCTCCCTCATCCATCAACTCGACGCGCAGGCCAATGGCATCGCCTTCGCGACCGGTAAGGTCACGATGGCCGGCGGCAACGGCGGTTAAATGCATGCCGCGCCAGAGCGCCGTCTCCCCCGGTCGAAGCAAGGTCACGCTGCGAGCCGCCGGGTTGTGGGCGACAAGACTCGCGTAGACCCCGAAGGCGCCCGGCGGGAGGAAGAAGTCAACCTCCGCTACCATGCCGTCGTCGTTGGCCTCGAATAGTGAGGTCAGCAGCTCCTCCATGTCGCCGGTATGGTCAATGTGCCAGTGTGTGACCACGACTGCGTCTATGTCGCTCAAGTGAAGCCCGGCATGGCGCAGGGCCAGCAGGAAGCCAAGGCCCGGGTCAATGACCAGGTTCTGGTTGCCCCATCTCAGGAAGTAGCCGCCTGCCACTTCGTCGGGATAGGGCAAGAGTGAAAGGGTGGCATAGGACGGCCACTGCTTCAGGACGAGGAACTCGCCCGTTCCCGGCGGGCAGGGATCGCGTCTGGGCTTGCGAAGCTCGGTATGCCAGGCCTCCTCGGCTCTGTCGGCGCTGGTGAGGATCTCGCCCAGTTGTGTGCCGAATTCGGCATGCAATCGCGCAACCGCCTTCGCCCCCGGCTCAGTGGCCGGCGGCTCGGACAGCGAACGCACCAGGAAGCCGGCATAGTCGGCCATCACCGGCATTCCGCTCTCCTGAAATAACTCCTGCGCCTTCTGCGCGGCAGCGATCGCGTCCTCTTCGCGCCCCAGTTCGACCGTGGCGAGGTACTTGGCCAGTAGCGCCTCGGCTTGCCCCTGCCGATAGTCGGCTTCGCGGAAAAGCTCGTATGCGCACTCAGCCTGCTCAACAGCCTCTGCGTAGCGCCCAAGCTTACTAAGAATCTCCGCTTGTGCCCGCAGCGCAAAGCCCGGGCCGAGGCGGCTACCGATCTCTCTGTGTCTGGCCTCGGATGCCTGGGCACACGCCAGGGCTTCCTCGTAGCGCCCCAGCTTGCGCAGCGCGTCAGCCTGAGCACGGAGGACATTCCCCTGGCCAAGGCGATCACCCACCTTGGTATACAGCCGCTCTGCGGTGGTAGCACGCTCAAAAGACTCCTCGGCGCGATCAAGTTCCAGCAGAGCGTTCGCCTGCGACTGCAGGGCGTTGGCTTCGCGAAGAGGGTCGTGGAGCTGATGGAAGAGGGTAGCGGCCTGTTCGGCCTTCTTGAGCGCTTCCTCCTTTGCGCCCAACTTCAGCACGATATCTGACAGTGTATCGAGGGCAATGGCCTCTCCGAGAACATAGCCGGCAGAGCGCGAGACATCCGCGGCATGCTGGGCGGCGGCGAGGGCTTCGTCATTGCGGTCTGCGTTAAGTAGCAGGTAGATTTCCGGCTGCAGGGCATTGGCTTCACCTATCGCGTAGCCAATTGCGCGCGCGATGGCCGATCCCCGCTGCGCCGTTGCCAACGCCTCCTCGCTCCGCCCCATCATCCGCAATGCTTGCGCCTGCATGCGTAACGCATCGCTCTTGCGCTGTAGGGCGTCGGGAGTGGACATGCCGGCGACGGCTGCTTCCGCCCGTTCGGCCTGGGCGAGGGCTTCTTCGTTGAGGTCCATCATCCACAATGCGTACGCTTGCCGCACATGGCCCAGGGCTTCTGCCTCGGGTTTGCCCTGCTGTCGCGCTTGTTCCGTCTCCTCGCGGGCTAGAGTAAGCGCCTCCTCGAAACGTCCGTCACGCATAAGATCATCAAAAGGAGATTGACGGTCGGACATGGAGCAACACCTCCCTGAGTTTGACCTGCCATCCCCTGTGGTCCCGAAGCGTACGATCGCCGCAACAGCCCCGCGCGGATGCACGGCGTTCTAATGGTTCCGCTGCATCTCCCCCAACACCTTCACCTACGCCAGCCCGTCAATGGTCTGCGAGCCCGGCAACGCGTCGCCAGCCTGTGCGCCGGCAGCGGCGTTCCATGGGCGCATCCCGGGCTGCAGACCAGTCTCTGACCGCACAGTCTTGCGGTTGTGGGCCTTCGCTGCTATACTGCCATCCGTCGCAGCGCCGCGTTCGATATCTCACCTGGATCGGGGGAACTGCCATGTCGGAGAAGCACCTTCTGCCGATGCCGTACTTGACCTTCTGCGTACTGCTAGTAGCAGGCGTATGCACAGCGGCCCTTGCGCAGGTCATGGGGCCTGAGGCATACGGAATCCCCTCGCGTTTTGGCATGGGAGCGCCAGTAACGACGCGTCTGCTCGCTATGGGCGGAGTCATGTCGTGCGTCAATGATGTTCAGTTCACGAACCCGGCCTTTGCCGCGGTGCAGGAAGACTGCGACCTTGGCTTGCGGATCAACACGACGGACCTCGACAATGGGCCGCGTCTCACCAGCTTTGAAGCCCACTATGTTCACCCACTGGTCCCGAACCAGACGGGGCTCCAGTTGACGGTGCTGACACTGGACAGTTCGAGTGGGAGCACGACTCTCCCGGGAATGGGACCGGCGGCGGCGGCACTGTCCGAGGATGCACTGGTTGTGGACTACGGACGACGCTTGGGCGAGCAGCTTGCAGGGGGCCTTAGCGTGCTGGGGTACCAGCACTCCAAGTTCAGTCTTGCATCGCCCCTCGGCCCGAAGTATCTCGACCTGTCGGCGGAGGCTGACTACGGGTTCCGAGGCGGCGTGGCTTACGAGTACCAGCCGGGGGACTGGCTGGGCGTTGCCTACAGCTATTCACAGAACACTATCAAGGCGAATGGATTGATGTTGGGTGGAGCGAGCCGGACCGTCTTCCATAGCGATTTTTTCGCTATTGGAGCCTCGCGCCACTTGCGGCCGGACACCCTGGCGGCCGTAGAGTTCCAGCGCGGGACTACCGGTAGCGGCCCGTCCAGCAGCAGCACCAACTCCTGGCACCTGGGGGCTGAGCACATTCTCCCCCAGGGATGGGCTCTGCGGGCCGGGCTCTCGGACGGCAGCCCCAGTTTCGGCCTAGGGTACGCCAACGCTCGCTGGCGCCTCGATTATGCATGCGTCAGCGACTGGAATGATGACGCCGTGGGGACGCTGTTCGGGAGATCTGACACCCACTCGCTGCATCTGAGCTACAGGTGGTAGTCTGTTCCTCCACGGACCACTACGCGCTCGTGGCCCCCTACCTGGGGTGATGCGGCTGATCGGTGCCATCCTGGCCGCTCGATGGCGTTTTGTGCTGATGCTTGCCCGAGGAACGCGGCCGGAAGCGCTTTAATTGCTCGTTGCATCGTTGCCAACGCTCTTGCTGCCCGGCATCGAGCAATACTCGGACCTCCTGGTCCATGCGCTTCATTTCCTCTGTGAGCTTGGGGCGCGTTTCGCTCATGATCTTGCGCATCGCCGCCATGTGACCCGAGATGACGGCCCGCACCTGCTCCTCCTGGTCGGGTCTGAGACCAAGTTCTCTGACCAGGCGCTCTGTCGCGTCCGGACCACGGACACCCACCCGTGTGATGCGACGCATGAGCATCTCCGGCGCTACCGTGAGACTGACGCTCGCCCCCGCTACCATCCCCGCTAGGAAGACGATCAGCAGCAGGAGCACGCGCCGCCAACTCAAGCCCGCTTTCGGCCGCGGCAAGCTTGGCTGTGTGTCGGTCTTGGTAGGTTCCGTAGTATCACTCATATCAGCAGTTCCCAGGCGAGCGCGGCCAGAGACGTCAGCACGGGGTCAGACCAGCTCTCCCACAGGTTCACCGCTACTAGTGCCGCTCCAACTGCCGCCGCGACGCAGACCGCCGCGCTCCACGCCAGCGCCCGATCGCCCTCCTCGCTCTGCCCCAGCGAGGTCGCCAACTGCATTATGACCCGGTCCGTAACGTCTACGCGGGGAGCCCTGCTCATGCGCGCTCGTCTTCCCAGACGATCAAGTAGTGTCTCCAGCCTCATATCTGCTCACCCTCCTCCGCTTGCCGGTAGAGGCGTTCCAGTTTCTTACGTGCGCGGAAGGCCTGAATCTTTACCATTGTCTCGCTCCATCCGGTCCGTTCCGCTGTCTCTTTCACACTACAGCCCTCGACGTAGCGCAAGGTCAGTACCAGGCGGTCCCTGGGAGGAAGCTGTGCGAGCAGGCGGTTGAGGACCTGGGCGGCCTCATCAGGAGCAACTTCCTCCAGCGGCCTGTCAGCCAATTCGTAGCATTCCTCCAGCGATACAGTCTGGATGGCCCGCTCTCGCCTTTGTGTCCGCCAATGCCGGTATCCTACGCGGGTCGCGATGCGGGCAAGCCAGTGCTCGAAGGGTGCTTGTCCCCGATAGCTCCCCAGTCCCTGAAATGCCTCGATGAAGACCTCGCCGACAAGCTCACCGTGAGTGTCGGGATCCATAGAGAAGCGCCACATAATCCCGGCCACGTGCTGCTGGTGCCGATCAATCAGCCTGCGAAAAGAGTTGCCATCCCCGCGCAGACACTGACGGATGTCTCGCAGGTCTTCCGGCGATGCCGTGGGTTGCGCCGGACCGGGTCGGCCTGAGCCGTCTCGCCGCGAGGCGTTGTCCCGGTCCTGGAATTCACTTGGCCCATGGTCCTGCAACGCCTCGACATACGTCTCAGTCACCGGGCTCCTCCAAATCCAAGTTGTTCAGGTTTGCGCGTGCTTACCTGAGCATTCGCCATAGCGGCCCGGTGCCCTTCCCCGTCGTGGCGGTAGCAGGCAGATGTAACTCGCCACGCTCGATTCAAGCTGTCAGTTCCTCTTCACGACTTTTACGTGTCCGTCAGCGTAGACGACGACGGGGCCCTTGGTGTGCCAATCTGGGCTGTAGTCACCCGCGAGAATGGCGCTGGATGGCGACAGATTCCACGGCGAGTCGATGGTCTGGACAGGCATGGGAACATCCGCGTCCAGCGATCCGTAGCCGTAGTCATAGCTGGTGCCCTGTATCTCCCACATCTTGTCAGTGTCGCTGGGACATCGGAAGATCTGGCGGTTCTTGACGTAGGGCTCGATCACATCCATTATCCCGGGCGGCCCCTGGTACTGCTCCGGATCGGCCCCGGATGGCGCAGGCGGAGCTGCCGGGTACTCGTTCGCCAAGGGCAAGCACCCGTCATAGTCCTCCGCGTACATGGTCAGAGCCAATCCGATCTGTCTCAGGTTCGATGTGCAGGTGGTCTGCCGAGCCTTTGCCCTCGCCTGCGCGAAAACCGGGAAAAGTATCGAAGCAAGCATGGAGATGATCGCTATGACCACCAGCAGTTCTATGAGCGTGAAACCCCGTCCGCGATGTGTACTCATCACAGCCCCTTTCGCCTTGATCGGCATTTTGTGTTCTGTCACTTACTGCTGTATCAACTGCCCCATGGCACGCAACAGCGGCTTGAGCTCCTTGCGCTGCTCTGGGGTGAGGGTGGCGCTATACTGGGTCATCCGCCCGAACCTTCTATTCATCCGCGACTGCATCCTCTGCCGTTGCTCGGGCGGCACGTTCTGGAAACGCTCGATCATGCGGTTCGTTCGCTCAACCATCCGGGTGAGGCGATCCGACCTCTCCTCAGGCGACATCTGCCACAGTTGCGCCATGCCGTTCTGGAAGCGCTGCTCCATGCGCTCCTCCACCTCGGCCTCACTGAGCTCCCGTGGCTTGCACAGCACGTAGAATGTGCGCCACTTGGCATCGAGGCTCGCGGCGAACTGGTCGAGAACGTCCTTGATCGGTGCCTCCTGGGCGGAAGCCGTGATCTGCCCGTCCAGAGACTTAGGCGCGAGGAGAATGTAGCCGCTAGCCTGGAAGAATTGCAGCTCAGCGTCACCGAGCGGCATGCCCTGCAAATCTATGGATACCGCGTTCTCTCTCCCCCGGTACATCAGGCCGCGCAGCGGATCATCCCGCATGCCTCTGCGGCCGCCCTGCCCCGGGCCGCCCTGCCCTGGGCCGCCGCCTGGCCCGGCGTTTGCTTGCTCTCCGGCTTGCGGCGGTGCGGCCTGCGGCCCCTCAACCTGAGCGACTTGCGGTTGCGGGCCTTCCCCCTGAGGGCCCTGGCCCTGCTGCCCCTGGCCTTGAGGCCCTGCACCCTCTGGTCCCCAGCCCTGTGGACCTTGCCCCTGAGGCCCCATTCCTCGACCACCCCTCTGGCCTCTTCCCGCAAACATGGCTGACATAATCGCCCGTCGTTCCTCCTCGGGAAGTGCCTGCAGGCTCTCCATCCACTGATCCCTCACCGCCTGCATCACCTCGATCAACTGCTCAGCCTGGTACGGCTGCTCAGGAGCAGCCGTCTCGACGATATAGCCTTTCACCCATGACCCCTCAAAGCTCTCCGCGAGCTTCGCCACCGCCTCGTCAACCGTGACCGCGTCCAGCTGCAGGGAAACAGCGTCCTCGACTCCCGCCGTCACGACTACGGCAAGCTCGGACTGTTTCGCGATGCCGGCAGCAATGTCCACGACCTTCGTGTCCGTGACAGACAGCGTCACGGTGGGCGCTGCGGGGGTGTCGTCCGTCCAGCCCGACAGTTGTGCCGCCAGCAACACCAATATGGCAACTGCGCAAATCCGGTATGGAGTTGTTTTCCGAGACATTCCGTAACACTCCCTAGTCAGTTGTAGGACAACGGTCTCCCAGTGAGGAGCCGGTTTCGCCCGTTACTATTACCTTAATAGTGGACGGGCGTTCGCAGAGGTTACATGTGACGGTGGAAATGCGGCGGAGCCTACCGGCCGCGCAAGTTAGATGAAGGAATGCAGATCCGCCGACAGGAGAACTCACTTGCAGCGCCGAACCATATAGCAGCGCGGCCGGCCGTACTCGCCGGCAGGGGGTATGCTCATGCCTTATACATACAGCCGCTTCACACGACGCGAAGTGATGTCTGAACACAGCTCGTGGACGGTGCAGGACCACAGTGAGCGGCTATGGGGCCCGTACACGCCGTCACAGTTGCACCGCTACGTTGTGGAGGGCCGCATTCACCCAGATTGGGCCGCCTCCAATGGTTCCCTCACATGTGCGGTCGGACAGGTCATCTGGCAAGCGATTCAGGCGGCAGGGGCACAGCCGCCAGGGGAGCAGGCCAGCAATGGACCTGCATGGACGGTACGCGACACCAATGGCCGTGATTGGGGGCCGTATGGTCCGGCGTGGCTTCTGTGGTATCTGGCCACGGGACAACTTAGGCCCGACTGGCAGGCATCTGACGGGCTCCAGACGTGCACGGTATCCGAAGCGCTGTCCAGGCGTGCCGGATGGCGCGCTCAGGCCGCGCCGGAGGATGTCCGCTGCCCCAATTGTGGTGCGCTGGTGCCGGGGAGCCGAGCCCGTTGCCCATACTGCGGGACGGACGTCCGGGGCTTGCGCATGACACCCCCCTCCGAACCGCTGACAGCACCGCAGTTCGTATACCTGCCCTGTCTTCACTGCGAAGGAACGCTCGTGGTACCGATTGACCCCGCCACCAGGACGGCGTCGTGCCTGGACTGCCGTCACGCCTACAACTGCCTGATCGGGAAAGTGCGCTCCGTCGGGGGCTATGTCATCTGGGAGAAGAACTACGACAGCCATGGAGGCAGCTCCGCCGCCCCCACATCGAAGAAGCGATGGCAGATCAGGTACGACGAAATCAATACCGGCAATGAAGAAGAGCTACTGGACTTCACGGGGTCGATCGATATCGCAGTGGGGGCCGGCGATATCTTCGTCTGCCTGCTGGAACCGGGGGCCCGGCGAATCAGTAGCTTCACCAACGTAAACCTCGACAGAAGCTGGCGCATCTCCCCCGGGTGTCTTACCGGTATACTTGCAGCCTGCATGCTGGTGGCGCTGATCGTGCTCTGCTGACAGGTCTGCCGTCCCGGTGTAGCTGCCGCAGCCGCCGCGGGACCCAGGACGTGGCGCGAAGGGTTACGGGCTATATGTCAGTGTATTGTACTGCCCGTACTTCACCCATTTGGCATGGCCGTCAACAAAACCGAAGTTGTCGCCGCCGTTGTGACGTTTCGCCCAGAGAACGCCCGCCCAGTCAGTGTCCACCGGATAGCTGAGCCATATGTTGGAGGCGGGGGAATCCGACATGAACGCAGTGTTTGCCGGGCTCCGCACTGTCGCCAGCTTAACACCCGTGTACATCGGGCCCTGGGTTATTCGGTCCTGCCAGCCGATGCAGTACCCGATGTACACGTTCCACCCATAGCCCCCCCACGTTGTAGTGGCGTCGGCGGCAACACTCGGACATACGAAGACTTGCTTGTTGAGGACGTAGGGGTACAGCACGTCCATCCAGTACATGTAGCTCATCGTGAGACCGGTGTAGGGGCCGCTTACGGTCATTCCTGGCCACTGATAGTGGGTGTAGCCTGGCAGTGTCTCGTCGTAGTCCTGCGTGTACATCTGGAATGCGAGGGAGATCTGCTTGACGTTGTTGAGGCAGCTCGATTGCCGCGCCTTCTCGCGTGCCCTGGCGAACACGGGAAACAGTATCGCCGCCAGGATCGCGATAATCGCGATTACCACTAACAGCTCAATCAGCGTGAAGCCACGTCGCATCATCACACACCTCCACGTTGCGTGTCATCTGCGGACGTTGTCTGCGTCATCGCATATGATACACTACCATCATTATCGGCCAGAACGGCTAACGCCAAACCCGGCTGGCGCTGTCTTACTCTCCACCTTGCCCGGGGACCCCGTAGCTATAGACGTGCGATCCGCTGCCGAAATAGATGCGCCCGTTGAGAATGTCGCCCCCTGGCCCGACCGGCACCGGCGATTCGGCCAACATGTGGATGCTGAAATCGGCCGGATCAATGCGCGCGATGCCCTTGACGAAGAGAATGTAGGTAGTATTGTCAGGCGCGATAACGAAGACCCGAGGCCCTTGCTGCGAGGTGCTGTGGCCGAACGTGGCCTGGGTGTCTTCTTCGTGCACTACCTTACGCTGGACGGGATCGAAGACAAAGAAGCGAGCCCTGTCGGCGATGCCATAGACCAGACCGTTGGGGCCAGGGCACATGTCGGTGTAGCCCTGCACACCGGGAAACACGACTTCCTGCCACTCCAGTCGCTTGGTGGCCATGTCCATGATGTAGAGTTGCGCCTCGGTCGCCTTCTTCTCACCGCCAGTGCCGGGACCTGTGGTGGTGCCGCCGAGGAGCTTCCCCTCCGGCAGGGCCACAAGGCTCAACGTCGAGTGCTCCGGTATGATGTCCGTGTGCTCGATCAGAGTCCGTGTCCGCGTCTCCCTGTCCCAGAACAGCAGGCCGCCGCCGGTGTAGCCGTAGCCGGGCGTGCCGGCAAGAACAATCGTCTTGCCGTCCGGGTGGGCGAGCAGATCGTGCGGGCGATGGATCGTGGGCGTGCACTGTGTATGGAAGAGCGGGTTGCAGCCCTCCTTGCCCGCGACAGTTGTCACCCACTCACTGAACGGGTCCCATTCCAGCAGAAAGCCTCCGCCGTACCCGCCGACGAAGAAGCGCTCGCCCTGCCGCACAACGGTATTCCACTGGCCGTAGCTCTCGCGGTTGATCCACTCATCCTTCTCCGGGTTGTAGCTGAAGAACCGCATGGGAAACGCAGTGCCGCCGCAGATGGTGCCATCCGGTGCTGCGGCCAGGCCCATGATATGGGCACCCTCGCTCGTGTAGTCGAAGCTCAGCGTCTTGGTCTCCTGCGTCTTGGGGTCCTCCACAACCAAGACACGGTTCACAAGGTCACAACTTTTCAGCTTCTTGCCGTCCGGGAAATCCCTGTGGAACAACCCCTGGCTGCTGGTGATGATCGGCTTCGCCTCGATGTGCTCGTGCTTCCCGATCTTCGTTCCCTCGCCTTTGTAGAACTCGTACCAGGCGTCCTTGGCCCCGCTGCCCGCATGGCCGTACACCTTCCCATCCATGTCGCGATAGACATATCCGCTGCCCTTGGCGCGCTCGTCATCAGGTATCATCGGCTTCCCCTGGCCGCTCTGGGGATCGAAGGCGATGATCTGGCTGGCGGTGTTGCCGATGCCGAAGTAGATCCAGCCGGTGTCGTCGGCTGCCACGTAGCGCTGGTACTGGGCCCAATTCTGCTTGTACACATGCCCGTAATCCTTGAACTCGCCCGTCTTCGGATTGAACGAGACCACGCCGCTCTGCGGATATGTTACCGACCAGATGACGCCCTGGTCGTCCTCAGTCATGCCCATCGCCATCTGTGGCGCTGTCTTCTGCACGAAGCTGAATTCGCCCTTCACCGGATCAAACTCGCAGAAGTGGCTGTTGAAATGGGTGTAGAACTTGTTGCCGCTCGACAGGATCGAGGCGTAGGGGCAGTCTCCTCCCGGGGGGAAAGGCATCGGCAGTTCCTCGCTCTTCCCGGTCTCCGCGTCAATGACCAGCAGCGCGTAGCCGCCGCGGTGGTCGAACAGCCACACCAGCACGACATCGCGGCCATCTCCGTCAACGGTGGCAACAGTACCACGGTGATTGCTGACCGGCGTGGCTACGCCGTGGTGCAGAAACCCGTTACCCAGATCCTCAGTGGCCCCGTAGGCTGTCTGGGTCATCAAGGCCACTAGCGCAAGTGCGATACATGCGAGAACTCCGAATGGCGCGTATTCCATAGCTGCCCTCCTGTGTGCTTTCCAGTTCCTGTATTGCTGCCTTCGCCGCCGCCGGCGCGGAACCTCCCCAACCCAATTACCTATACCCACTTCACCTGTGGAGGCTCGCGTGGCGGGACTAAGCGGTACTCTTCGCCAGGCTTGCCGACGACCACCACGTAATACACCCGATTGCCGTCAGGGATGCCCAACTCATGGGCCAGCTCAGGCAAGGCCTGCAGAGCCAGTGAAGCATAGGCCGTGATGCATGTACCCAGGCCTAGAGTCTGCGCGGTCAAGACAATCGCTAGCGTCGCGAAGGCACAGGCCGTTTCGGGTAGAACCTCCTGCTCCGCGGCATGGACCAATATGACCGCCGTCGCTCCAAAGAAAAGCCGGTCGCGGCCTGCGTCCACGCTCTTCACGAAAGATGGCACGGCGGCCAAAAGATGTTCGTGCATCTGCCCACTCTCGGCGGAGCCGAAGAAGGCCACCTTCCCGGGATGGTTTCTGTCGGCCAGAGCCTGGGCGTAGGCCCGGTAATAGTCCGCTATCCTGTCCCGCAGCCGATCCTGAGCGGTGCCATCGGTAATCACGATGAACTCCTGGCACTGGCAGTTAGCTGCTGTTGGCACGTACCGAGCAGCCTCCAGCAGCAGTTCGAGGTCTTCGCGCGGCACCGGATCGGGAAGGTAACGGCGCACACTGCGGCGCGCCTTGATGAGCCCCAGCAACTCCCCCGGTGACAGCGACGGCGAGGGCTGAAGCTCGAAGTGGCCCTCGTACTCCAGCTCTTCCAGAGCAACGGCATTCTCAGGACAGATGGCCATGCAGTGCCCGCACCCGATGCAGGCCACCGGGCTTATCTTGATGGCTCCCCGTTTCTCTCGCACCATGTCCGCCGGACAGGCGTTGATGCAGAGTCCGCAGAGCGTGCATCTGTCTTCGTCAACAGTGAAGCGCAAGTGCTCATCCTCCTCTGCCGGCGGCTCCAGGAATTGGCCGCAGATTACTGACACAGCATGGCACATCTGTGCGTTCACCTTCGCTCGCAGTGGTGGCCTCTCCTCTTCACCGCGTGCTCTGCCCAAACATGTAGGTCAGCCTACGGAAACGTCTCATCGGGTAACTGAGCGCGGAGACCCGTACTGATGGAGGTTTGAGTGATCGCCTTGGATAGGACACAGGAATAAGCCGGGACCAGAGGGAGTAAGCTTTTCTGGTCCCGGCTCGGTCGGGATGGTACGCCCGAGGTTTTGCGCGTTATGCCTGCAGTTTAGCGCACGGGGCTGCTGCTGTTGTCATAGATCGGCAGGCAACCCGCACACGGATACGCCAGCTTACCCCACATGAAGTGGTTGGGGTCGAGTGTGGCGTCAAGTTGCATCCACTTCGCGTGCCCGTCCGCGAATATGTAGTTGGCGCCACCGTTATGTGCATCGGGCTGGGTGTAGACAATGTGATGGTGCCCATTGGCATTTCCACCGGGGGCTCTGACGGCCTGGATCTCCGACCAGGCCTCGCCCGCGGTCAGCGCCACGATCCCTGTGGCGCCGTCGTAGGCCTCGCCATCATATACCCCGCCGCCAGCCAGCTTGACGCCATTCGTCGGGCGGTGTGATTTGATCGCGTTAGCGCCGCCGGTGGGCGAACTGTCAATCAAGCACTGGATCATGTGCGTGTATTCCGCGACCATGATCTCCTCAGCCGGTGCCTGAAGCCAGCTCCTGCTGACAACCGATTGCGGAACACTGGCGTACTTCTTGCGCGGCATCAGCATCTCGTTGGCGCAATACGCTATGCGCGGGGCTTGAACGTCATAGGCATCCTTGTAGCTGTCTTGACCAGGCGGCGGCTGGGGGCTGATATCCCACGGACCGCCGGGAGGGCCGAAGCAGGTAGGAGCGAAGCCTCCGAGCTTGTGCGCGGGGCAGACGAACAGCCCGTCGTTCTCCACATACGGAGCGACCATGCCACTCCAGTGCATGTAGCCGCCACTGCTGGTCGCGCCGTTGAGGTAGTAGTAGGCACTCGGAAGGGTATCGTCATAGTCTTGAGCGTACATCATTATGGCGAGGCCGATCTGCTTCTCATTGCTCAGGCACGTAATCGAGCGTGCCCTGGCCTGCGCCTGGGCGAAGACGGGGAAGAGAATCGCCGCCAGGACCGCGATAATCGCGATCACGACGAGCAATTCGATGAGCGTGAAGCCGTTGGAAGTTCTCACGTCTGTCTGCCTCCTGCCCCATGATACCTGGGGTATTGGTTTCCCTGTCATTGCTTCGCCGCTATTCGAGTGCGGGCCCGTTCACTGCGGTTCACGGCCTCTGACAAGGTACGTTCCCTCAAGCGTCGCCTGCATTGTACCCAGCCGTGGTTAAGCGCCTCTTAAGCCCCCGTTAAGCTGCTGTTAAGAGTGCCTATCGTCGCTGTCAACGCGCGGAATACTCCGACATCACCTAACGGGGTTTCACGTCTTAGGAGCGGAAGCCAATACTGCGAGGCAAACGGAAGATGCGCAGACAAGGCCCGCCAAGCCTTGCCCGGGCCGGCAACAAAGTAAGCATGGTGCCTTACGAGCGGGCAGCGGCTCTCCTGCGGTTCACTGAACCGACGTGGTGCCTACTGCCCCGCCGCTGGGATCACTGCGTTCTCCCACGGCGTCACCTGCCGCAAGTCACTGGCGTCAAGGGCGCATGTCCAGATCAGGTAGGCACTGCCTCGCTCCCGCTTCGGATCAGCAATCCCGGTCACGAACGCGAGCCTGCTACCATCCGGCGAAAAGCACACGTCGTCACAATAGGCGCGTGTCTTGCCGGCCAACTCCTCCGGCAGCCACGGGGCCGGCGGCGTCCACTGCTCCGACGTCGCGCTCGGCAGGTCCACCATCCACATCTCACCACCACGGGTCCAGGGCCGGTCATCCCACAGAAACACCTTGCTATCCCCAACCAACTGCCCCGCGCGGCCCTCATTCGGCTTGTCGCAGACAACCTCCGCCTTGGCTTGCTGCCCCTCCAGCTTCACACGCAGCAAGTCCCAGGGCTCACGGCTCGACATGGCGTCGTACTTGGCGCAGATCGCACCCTCGCCCCCCGGAAGAGACGCGATCAGGCAGTATACATCATCGGCTCCATAGGTGATGCCTATCTTCTGCGGCCCGAGTTCGGGGTGCGCCAGATCCACCACAGCCAACGCCCCGTTCATGTTGTGATCGGGGACATCCACCAACAGCCGCGAATTGTCGAGCCATAACGCCTCATCATACTCAGCGTTCTTCGGGGGCGCCAACTCCACCACATCGCCGCCGGAGAGCGACACTATGCACAGTACGCAGGCAGGGCGGGTGGTATAGGCGATCCGCGTGCCGTCGGGCGACCACTCCGGTCTAAACGCCAGCCCGGCCAGACATCTCAACTCCGTGCCGTCGGCATTGATCACGAACAGCCCGTTCGGCCTCCGCATCCACCCCGGATAGCCGGGGCGCGCACGGTCCGACAGAAACGCGATCTTGCTGCCGTCGGGTGACCAGATCGGCCGGGCATCCTCGACCATGTCGGGCCGCCCCGGTCTGCCGTCAGCCGGGAAATGCTTTCCGCCCGCTGCTTCGTAGCGGGAGTACAGCTCCCGCGTCGGCTGGCTCCATTCGCTACTGACCACTTCACCGGTATTCGCGTCAATTCGCCAGCAGTTGAGACGCTCCAGGATATTGTTCTGAGCGTTCTTCGTCTTCAACTCCGCCCACACTGTCCATACGTTGCGCTGCCCCTGCTCCGTGCCGATGATCTCGTGGACGCAGTCGAAGAACAGCAGGGCCTCGAAGTTGGCCCAGGGCACGTTCTGTCCGGCTATGGCTTTGGCCTCGTCAATGCTGAGCTTCCCCGGCAGCCCCAGGTTCGCAGTCAGCGCTTGATGCCGCCGCCGCATGTACACAACCTTGCCGTCATACACCCGCACCCCGATGTCGGCAAACGTGGGGACATTCACACCGCTCACCGTCCGCTGCAGGTGGACCATGCGCGCTCCGTTTTGGCCGACCGCATCCTCGACCGTGACAGCCACGTCTCCCCCCTCAGCGAATAGCTCCGGCAGATGCCTGCTGCAGAACTGCTTGGCTATCTCCACGGCCTGCTCGGCGGGCATGACATCCATCGGCACCGGCCCATCAGGATCGGGGGCGATGTAGCCCACCACTTGCCCCGCCTGTTCGTCCACAGCCACATTGTGGCGCCGGCCGGTTCTGTTATCCGACAGGATGACGACGCGCGTCACCCCTGCCTCCGGCCATTCGCCCTTCTGGAATTCTTCTCCCCGCAGCCTCTGCGCCACCTCGATCTGCGGGGTCAACTCATCAGCGATGATCTTTTCTATCGCTCCCCGATACGACTCCATGTCCCCAGCCGCCACAGCCAACCCCCCGCACGCAAGCACCAGAACAACAGCCAGCACGCAAGTGTTGTGACGCATCACTACTTCACTCCTTTTCATCAGCCATGCGCTGACGGGCTATCTCCTTGGCCACGTCGAAGGCCGTCTTGC
>CAZJVY010000080.1:0-1563 GCA_964549395.1 uncultured Armatimonadia bacterium
ACTTGCGGGCTAGCTTCCATGTCGGAATCGGGATACCTCCTCCAGAGGCGAATTGGTGAGGTATCGAGGAATCCGCTGACCGCAAGAAGCCGCCCGTCAATCCGGCAACTGGCGCTACGGTAGAGCACCATGTGAGTGATGCACGACCAGAAGTTGGCAGCCGGCTGCTTGCTCAGTTCAGCCGCCAGATGGAGAAGTTCAGCACCGTGGCAAAGCTGACCCAGAGGAGATAGGGGACCAGCAGTACTGCAGCGGCCTTTGACACACCGGCAGACAACGCTATGGTCGCCACGATCGCCACCCATAGCGCCAGTATAATCGCCAAACCGCCACTGGGCGAATGCACGCCGAAGAACACCGGCGACCAGAGGGCATTGAGCAGCAACTGGACGACAAATAGCAGCAGGGCCGCCTTCACACCCGCGACCGCCAGACCTCTTCGCCAGACGATGAATGCGGCGATGCCCATCAAGGCGTACAACGTCGTCCACACCGGCCCGAACAGCCAGCCGGGCGGCGTGAAGGACGGTTTGACCAGGCTCGCATACCATGTTGGGATCGCCGGCGCAGTGAATACCGCACCGACGATGCCCACAAGCTCACAGACGATGACGGCGATGGCAATACCCAAAACGTCGGAACGCTTGATGCTCACAGAGGCCCCTCCTTGCCACGCCACCCAGCGTTCAGCACAACGGCTTGAATTTCTTGTAGTAGGCTGCCGCCGACTCCAGATTGTCCATCACAGGGGATATTGGCTCGATTAACGTGGCGTAGCCGCTGTAGCCGACGGCCTTGAGCGCGGCGAAGACCTTGTCGAAGTTGACACCCTCAGGGTCATTCGGGAGGCAGCGGACGAAGCCACGGCCCTTGTAGGCGATGACCCCTTCGCCCTCGGTTGTCTCCACCGGCTTCAAGTTCTGCAGCGACACATTGAAGAGCTTCTCACCGAGCAGCTCCAACGCCTCCTGACCATATTCGCGGCCCACCAGTACGAAGTTGGCCGGCTCGTAGGTGAGACCGAAGTTCGGCCTGTCCACCTGCTCGCACACCCGAAGCGCACCCTCTACGGTCTCCAGAGGGGTGTTGGTGTGAATCTGTACTACTATGCGTACCTCGTATTCCTGCACAATGTCGCAGGCCCGCTGTACCCATTCCAGGTCGGTGAAGCCCATGCGCAGGTAGGGGGAGGCCAGCGAGCGGGCGACCTCAGCCATCCGCCGCACATGCTCCAGATTCTCGGCCGTCTGCTGCACCAGGCAATTGGCGAATGCGCAGGCCACGTTGTTCCTGGTAAGTGCCTGAGCGATCTCTGAAACGCCCTCGTCTGATGTCTCGTGACTCAACTGGCCTGCCCGTAGCTCTACGCCCTGGTAGCCGATTTCCGCCGTCTTGGCGATGAAATCAGTGACCGGCATCTGATAGCTCGGCCCGCTCTCCTCGATAATTCGACCTGAAAGTCCTAGTTTGATCATGGTGCGCCTCCCGTATGTGCTCGGCGATATAGGGCAATATCCGGCTAGTGCCAAGTTTCACCCCTCATGGTCGTCAGACCTGCTTCCG
>CAZJVY010000080.1:1663-15320 GCA_964549395.1 uncultured Armatimonadia bacterium
GCAGGTGCGTTCCCGATTGTCGCCTGCAAAGCATGAAATCCAAGACGCTGAGGTCCACCACCTGAGACGGTGCATCCTACCCGCATCCTTCTATGCGCGTCCCGCCGAAATGGTTGCAGGCAGCTTGCTGGGCAAGCTACTCGTCAAAGAGAGCGCCGAAGGTGTCTGTGCCGGACGCATCGTGGAAACGGAAGCTTATCTGGCTTGCGGTGATGAAGGCTGCCACGCGGCGCGCGGCAAGACGCCGCGCAACAGCGTCATGTGGGAGGCTCCCGGCACGGCTTATGTCTATGTCATCCACTCTCACTGCTGCATCAATGCAGTGACCGGAGCGCTGAACTTCCCTGAAGCAGTGCTGATCCGCGCTCTGGAACCTCTATTCGGCGTCGGCCTTATGCGACAACGGCGATGTCGCGAGAGATTGGAGGATTTGGCCAACGGACCGGGGAAACTCACTCAGGCACTGAGCATAGACCGCAGCGACAATCGCGCTCGGCTCGACCGGCCGCCGGTGTATGTTACAGTCGGTGAGTCAGGGGATAGCCGCCCGGTAGAAGTCGCCACGCGCATTGGTCTGTCCCGTAAACGCGGCGGCGACCTGCAACTGCGCTACTACTACTCCGACAGCACGTGCGTATCCGTTCGCCGAAGCTTAGGCGAAGGCGAGTGAGGCAAGACCACGGCAATATGGAAAGGTGAGACATCGCAATGCAGCTCAGCTTCATGACGTGGGTGTGCCCTGACTGGGATCTCAGTGAAATCCTCACCGGTGCCATCCGCTACGGCTACGAGGCCGTCGAGCCCCGCGCCGAGACAGGCAAGCAGAAGCACGGCGTGGAGATCGAATCGACCAAGAAGCAGCGCGCACAGATCAAAGCGGCGTTCGAGGATACCGGCATCATCATGAGCTGTATCGCCACCTCGCGACGCTACGCGTTGGCCGACGCCAAGGAACGACAGGAGAGCATAGACATCACCAAGCGGTTCGTCGAGTTGGCCGCCGACCTGGGATGCCATCACCTGCGTGTTTTCGGCGGTGGCACACCCGAGGGCATGGACTTCGCCGATGCCAAGAAGTACGTCGCCGAGTCGCTACGGGCGGCAGCGCAAGCCGCCGAGGGGACGGAGGTGTTCCTCTGCATCGAGACCCACGACGCCTACTGCCTGGCCAACGATCTGATGGATGTCGTGAAGGCGGCGGGTCATCCCCACGTGCAGGTGTGCTGGGACATCATGCATCCCGTAACTCACGGCATGACGATGTCGGAAGCATTCGAGCACGTCAAGAAGCACGTCCGGCACTGTCACATCCACGATGGCAAGATCGGTGAAGACGGGAAAGTGGAGCTCTGCTTCACCGGCGAGGGCAACATTCCGCACGACGAGGCCGTCAAGCTGCTGACGGCGATTGATTTTGAGGGCGCGCTGTCCGGCGAGTGGATCGGCTGGCGGCCACCCGAGGAGATCCTGCCGCAGAACGCCGACGTTCTGCGCAGGTACATGGAAGAGGCCAAGGCGTAGCGTCCATCGTTGGAGTACGGGCATGGACATTTGACTGCCGCATATGCAGATGCGACGCTTGTCGCTGGCAGAATGGACCATCAGCACGAGGTACCCATGGCAACACAGCCAGCCATCAGTGGCCACGAGGACCCCGCCGCCCGGCCTGAGGAGGGCGGCGTCACAGCGCGGGCCGTAGTCCTCGGGCTGGCCTTCATATTCCTCTTCAACTGGATGGTCAGCCGCATCGAGCTGGTGACGGGGCGGTACATTGCCAGCGGCATCCCCCCAATACCGGCCGTGACGGTGTTGGCGCTGATGGTGGCGCTATATCCTCTGGGCAAGCGGCTGCTGGGGCGCTACAATATCACGCGCCGCGAGCTGCTTGTCATCTACACTCTGATGATCGTAGCGATACCGTTCTGCGCTACCTACGGGATCCGCTCGTTCCTTCCCAGACTGACCGTGCTGCAGTACTACGCCACTCCGGAGAACCACTTCGCCGAGTACACGCACTTCATCCCCTCCTGGTATGCCCCGGATTCGCAACGGGTCATCAACGACATGTATGAGGGGCTGGACAACGGCGGAGTGCCCTGGGGGGCATGGATCAAGCCGCTGGGGCTGTGGACCCTCTTCCTGCTGGCCCTGTTCGTCTGCACCATGTCGCTGATGAGCATCATGTCGAAGCAGTGGTCGGATGGTGAGCACCTCCCATATCCTCTGGTGCAACTGCCCATGGAGATGGTGGAGGCGACCAGCGCGAGAGGGACGCTGGCGAATTTCTTCACCAACCCCCTGACCTGGGTTGGCATCGTGCTGGCGGCGCTCTACAACGGTTTGAACATCGCTCACGCCCTAAATCCGGCCGTGCCGACGATTGAGCAGAGCAAGTCGCTGACGGATTTCTTCACGGAGAGGCCCTGGTCGGCAATCAACCCGCTCATCGTGGGCACCACACCGCAGTACTTCGGCTTCGGATACCTGGTTTCGCAGGAGCTGTGCTTCAGCATCTTCGCGTGCACTTTCCTGGCGAAGCTGGCGGCGGTCTCCGGGGCGGTCAGTGGCTACGAGCCCCCCGGCTGGCCCTACGAGCAGGAGCAGAGCGCTGGCGGGTATCTCGCGATGGCCTTGCTGATCCTCTGGGTCGCCAGAGGCCACCTCAAGGACGTACTGGCCAAGGCCCTCAGCGGGAATCCGGGAGTGGACGACAGCGACGAGCCGATCCCGTACCGCTGGGCCATCATCGGCATCCTGGTAGGAACGACATTCTTCCTGTTCTGGACCACGATTTCAGGCATGAACCTGAAGATCGCGCTGCCGTTCTTCCTCATTGTGATAGCCTACGGTCTTACATACGGTCGTATCCGTGCCGAAGTGGGCGTGCCGATGGATTTCGTTTATCCTTACCGGCTTCCGCAGTACACGATGCTCTACAGCATCGGGTCTCGTGGCGTGTTGGCCGCCGGCGGCCAGCGCACCATGGTCGTGTTCGAGATACTGTCCTTCCTCTCGCGATTCCATCCCGTTCAGATAATGACGGCGTACCAGACGGACGCTTTCCAGATCGGGAGATCCGGCCATCTCAACCGCAGATTGCTGTCCTGGCTGCTAGTGCTGGCCTTTGTGGCCGGCTTAACACTCGCCTTCTGGGGCCACTTCACGGCCTTCTACGAGAACGGTCTTAACGTGCTGGAAGGCAACCCCAACAATTCCGACTGGCGCACTGCAGACACCACCAGAGCGTACACAACGATGGTCGGGCAGATCGAGTCACCGACAGCGCCGGATTGGCAACATGCGGGCGCGATCATTGCCGGCGGGCTGATCACCGTGGGACTGGCGGCCGCCAGAATGGTGTGGCTACGCTTCCCGATCCATCCGCTCGGCTACATCGTTGCCCTAGCTTACGGGCCATCGAGCGGCCTGTGGTTCGCCTTCCTTACCATCTGGATAGTCAAGGGGGCCATTCTGAAGGTGGGCGGCATCAGGCTGTTCCGGCGGCTGATTCCGCTGTTCATCGGCTATGTGGTGGCTCACTACATCCTCGGCGGCATCGTGTGGTCGGTTATCAGCCTGTTCATCGAAAGCTCGGTCTCGGCACGCTACTATACCGTCTTCTGAGCCCGGTGAGGCCGATCGCTGCGCGTAGGCCACGGCCATGGGAACAACCCTTCGAGAGAATGAGTCAAACCGGCGAATCCATTCTACTGATGGGAGAGTAACATCATGCGGTACCCATTGTGCGCACTGGTTTTTGCCGTGGTGATTTTCCTGACCGGTTGCGGCGGTGATTCCCCTGCACCGGGAGCTTCCAGTGGGGTGGCAACAATCGGCGGTCAATTGACCAACACTGCCAACCCCACGGCCTTCGACATCTACGTTGACGGACAGCGGATGTCCGCACGGCCGGGGCAGGACGGCCGCTTTCGCATCGACAACGTACCCCCGGGGTCCCACACAGTGTCCTTCATCTCGCAGGACGGCTTGGAGGGTGCGCACTTCACCTGTGAGGTCAATGCAGGCGGGACAGCGGAGATCGGCGAGGTGCCGGCAGTGGCCGGGGGTCAAATCGTCGGAATGGTCATGCGACTGGCCGAGGACGGCAACCTGACGCCGCTCTCCGGAATTGAGGTCATCGCCGACCCGGATGCATACTGGGTAGATTCCGACGATGGTCCGGCATCCGGCCAGGAAGACGGTTCCGGGGCTTCTCCGTCGCAGCCGCGTGACGGCGACCTTGTGCAGCTACGTGCCTTTACCGACGAACAGGGCAGTTACACGATGCAGGCCGTCCCTGCAGGCAGCTATGTCGTCACGGTCAATGTCCCCGGCCTGGAACAAGGCGTCAACTGGGTATGGGTGGAGCCGGGACACACGGCAGTGGCGGACTTCCAGCTCCGCGAGCTGATCGAGCCCGGCGTGGGGACGGTCAGTGGTACTGTGACCGCTGCCAATGATGACGGGGCCGGTGTCCCGCTCGAGGGGGCCTCGGTCGTAGTCAGCAGTGATGCTGCGTATTGGGAGCCGACTCCTCTGTACGACGACGCGGCATACGAAGATGCGGAGCCGGGCATCATGCCCCCGCCGTACTACTTCGAGATGTTCCGCACCCTCACTGACGCGCACGGGAACTACTCGCTGAATGTGCCTGCCGGCTACTTGTACATCACGGTGTGGGCCGATGGTTACGAATCGGTTATCGAGCGCTTCGTCCTGCACCCGAGGGAGCATCTGGTCAAGGACTTCGCTCTTCGCCAGTTCGAGGGGCCGGTGCCCGAAACGCCTGAGCCGCTCTAGACCAACCGGCCGATGATGTGCACTCGGGAACGTTGTTACCTGCGCTGCAACCGAAGGAGTGTTGCAGAATGAAGAACGTGGCGATCATCATCTCGGATACGCTGCGGCGCGACCATCTGGGATGTTACGGCAACGAGTGGATCAGGACGCCGAACATAGACCGGCTGGCAACCGAGGCATTTGTGTTTGACAACGCGTATGCGGCGTCATTCCCCACGGTGCCCAACCGCTGTGATGTGATGACCGGCCAGTTTACCTTCATTGACTTCGACTGGTCGCCGTTGCCTGCCGACAAGCCGGTGGTCAGCGAAGCACTTGGGCGTGCGGACTATGTCACTTACTTCTGCGTGGACACTCCCCATATCGCTAAAGCCCAGCAGTATTTCTTCCGTGGGTTCTCGGGCTACGATTGGATCCGTGGGCAGGAGAACGACACCTGGAAGACTGCCCCCGCCGATCCGCCGTTGCCCAGTTCCGAGGAGAAGATTCGCTACGGCGGAGTCGAGACCGTCAAGCAGTACATCCGCAATACCTCGTGGTGGCGACACGAGGAGGACTACTTCCCGGCACGCACCATGACAACGGCTGGCAAGTGGCTTGAAGAGAACCATGGGCAGCCGTTCTTCATGTACGTTGACACCTTCGACCCGCACGAGCCGTTCGACCCACCGAAGTGGTACGCTGACCTTTATGCGGATCCGGACTATGACGGGCAGATATGCTACTACCCGAACTATGGCTCCGCCGACATCTATACGGAGGCGGAATTGAGGCACATGCGCGCCCTGTACGCAGGCGAGGTGAGCCTCGTGGACACATGGGTGGGCCATCTGCTGCGTCGCATGGAAAAGTTGGGGGTCCTTGATGAGACCATGGTCATCTTCACCACCGACCACGGATTCTACCTCGGTGAGCACGGTCTGACAGGCAAGACTCTCATAGGGCCGGAGGGACATGCCGCCTGCCAGCTATATGAGGAGGTGGCCCACATCCCGCTGCTGATTCGCATGCCGGGCCAGACGAAGGGGAAGCGCATTTCGGCGTACGCGCAGCCGCCCGACTTGATGCCTACGATCTTGGACCTCACCGGCGCTCCGGACCCCGGCACGATGCATGGCGCCAGTCTGCTGCCGATCATGGCCGGGGAGCGCGATGGCAACCGGGACTTCGCCATCACGACCGCGTCGCTGGCTCACGATCCCAACGGCGGCCGGCCGGTGACGATAACCAAGGGAGACTGGTGTCTGCTCCACTTCGGCAGCCCAGACGCGCCGCCAGTCTCACATGTCACCAACATCGTTGACCACGAGAGCCGACGGGCTATCGCAATCGGGGACAGAATCCCGCATCCTGAGCTCTATAACCTGAGGGACGATCCCAGCCAGAAAGCGAACGTCATCGCCCAGCACCCGGACATCGCCAGAGAGCTACATGCGGATCATGTGAAGATGCTGGAGGAGCTGGGGATGGAGGAGAAGTATCTGCGCCACCGCCGGGAGCTGTAGGGAAACGCTTGGCGCACACCTGCGGGCGTGGACGTGGGGCCCCCCCGCTGGTCAGGGGTTGAGGACCTCGATGATGGGGCGCCAGTCCATCTGCCGGAGCATTTCCAGATAGTCGTCACGCCCCACTTGCGCCGGCGACTTGCCTGAGAGGACCAGCAAGGCCGCCTCCATCATGTTGGTCCCGAAGGAGCGCCCCTCAAGACGCGGCGTCGTCGTGATGAGCCGCTGCAACCCCAGCCCTCGGAGCAACTCGGTGTCCGCTTCCGTCGTCGTGTTGGTAATGATTGTCTTGGCCCTCAGCAGGTCTCCCTCGCGCGGCAAGCTGCGCTTGATGTAGTGGAAATCGCCTGCAATGACGTCGGCCCACTTGAGGTACTTCAGTGCCTTGCCGGTTTGAGTTTCCTGCTTACCTCCGGTCGGGTACAGCATCCTGAAGGGGAGGCGCGTTAGGAAGGGGAGCAATGTGATTGCCGCCAGCTTGATCCACTGCAGTGAACGCACCGGAAGCGGGATGCCGAGAGCGAATATGAGGTCTCCGAAAATGCACTGGTAGCCGAGTTGAGAGAACGTCTCTGCCATTCCGAAGCGATCCACTGCAGCGACGATAAGGACCTTTGTGGCTGCGGGGCCCTCAATGCCGTAGAGGGCCCCGTTCTCATGCAGTATCTGGATTGTGCGCCGTTCGAGCGTGTCCTTGAGGCCGCTGCCGTCAACGACAGGCGTGGTCTTGGCCGCCGCCGCGAGCTTGGTGGCGTCGCGTATGACCCATCGTCGGCCACCGCAAACAAGGTAGAGGTCTATGCCGCCCAGACCGATGGCGTCCACCTTGCCATCAAGTTCGCAGATGAGCCACTTGGCGGCCGCCAGGTCGCCGTCGGTACCGACGCGCTCCAGGCGGAACTCCTGGCCCAGTATCTCTGCAGTGGTGCTCTTGTCCCTGGTCTTTGAGCCCAGGCTCACGCTGACGATGCGCTTCATTCAGTTGCAGGCCCCCGCAAGGCTGTGGCTACTGCTGGCTGGGCGGCGCCGCGGCCCTCTCGACATCCTTGAACGTCTCAGCGATAGCGGCCATGCTGCCCAGCACGCCCATCGCCTCCAATGGCAGGAACACCTTGGTCGCCTTGCCGTCGGCGATCTGCGCGAGAGCTTGCAGGTACTTAACTGCCAACAGATCGGGTGTCGGACCGCCCTTGTGGATGGCGCCGAAGACGGTCTCGATGGCCTGCGCCTCGCCCTCGGCCACCGTGAGTTGGCGGTACCTTTCAGCGTCGGCTACCTTCTTGATGGCTTCGGCTTCACCCTCGGCAATATTGATGCGCGACTGCCGGTCACCCTCCGCCTTGAGGATCGCGGACTGCTTGAAGCCTTCCGCCTCGAGGATCGCGGCCCGCTTCAAGCGCTCTGCCTTCATCTGCTGGCTCATCGCTTGAGTAATGTCGGCCGGCGGCTCAATTGTCTGCAACTCCACACGCGTCACCCGCACGCCCCACTTGTCGGTGGCGTCGTCCAGAATCTGCCGAAGCTGCGCGTTGATGACTTCCCGAGAGGTCAATACCTCGTCAAGTTCCATATCGCCGATGACGTTACGCAGATTGGTCTGCGCCAGCTTTATGGCCGCCATCCTGAAGTCCGTGACATTGTAGAGGTTACGGAAAGGGTCGGTGACCTCATAGTAAACGATGGCGTCCACCGTGACCGAGGCGTTATCCTCCGATATCACCTGCTGCGGCATCACATCCAGCACCGTCTCTCGCATGTCAACCATGCGGATGCCCTGCACGAACGGGAAAATGAATACCAGCCCGGGGTCTGCTGTGCGCGAGTACTTGCCGAAGGTGGCGACCACGCCCCGTTGGTGCTGGCGGACTATGTGCACCGACTTGCTGACCAGCACGATGACCAGAATTGACCCGACTACCCATTCCCACATCTGTCTTCAGCTCCTTACCTGCAACTGGATACCGGTCATACGAGCGCCGCTTCAGTGTCATCAACTGGCACTGAGGGTTGCCATCAGTCCGCACGTTCGCATTCAGAGGCTTCGGCGCTCTGGACGATGAGAGTGGCGCCCTCGACCCTCTCGACGATCACGCGCTGCCCCTCCAGGACGACGTCGCCGGTGCTACGGGCGCGCCATTCGTCTGACTCGATGCGCACACGACCCGTGTTCGCAGCGTTGTCTATGCTCTCCAACACCACCGCTGTCTGGCCCACAAGACGGTCCACGTTGGAGGGCACTGTGACCTTGCCGTGCAGGCTGCGTGCCAACGGGCGGGTGGCAAGCAGCAGTACCACACTGGATACTGAGAAGACCATCCACGGGACCCATGGCGCCGTCGTAAGGAAGGCGGAAAGCGCCGCTAGGAGTGCTCCGCACGCAACCCACATCAGGAAGAACGTCATGGTAAAGAGTTCAAGGATGAGCAGCCCAAGACCGACCACCAGCCAGACCAACGCGGGCGACATCGCAGTTCTCCTCCTTCTAAGTGCCGCTACGACGCGCTGTCCGCAGTGGCCTGTCGCTTCCTATTATGAGAATATTCCCGCCGCCATCTTCGGGCAAACCAGAATCAGATCGGCACAACGGCATTGGCCGGTGTCAATGCTCATGCGGGTGATGATGGTCGTGCTTGATGGGAGTTATGCCTGTGCAGGTCAACTGCCCGTGCTTGACACCGCGAGTGCTGATGATGCGATCGGCCAGCCTGCGGACGTCCTGCGCGTTGCCCTGCACGACCATGATCTCAACGCAATTGTCATCGTCCAGGTGCACGTGTGTCGTGCAGCGGATGTGCGTCAGATGCTGGTGCTGCATATCCACCAGATTCGACTCCAGCCCGCGCGTATGGTGGTCATAGACAATCGTGATGGTGCCCACCACGTCACCCTCAGGGCTTTCCCACTCCCGCTCGACCAGATAGTCGCGAACGATGTCGCGGATGGCCTCCGATCGGTTCGCGTAGCCTTGCTCGGCAATGACCCTGTCGAAGACCGTCAGCAAGTCATCGGGCATGGAGATGCCGAACCGCTGAAGTTGACTCATCCGATCTTACCTCCCTTGCGCACGTCGCCGCTTGCGGTAGGCTGACTGCAGCCTAGCGGAAGAAGAGCAACCACAGCCAGGCAGTTGAGATCAACAGTGACACGAAGGCGATCGGCAGGCCGTACTTGAGGTAGCGGCCGAAGGTGATCGGGTGCCCGCTGGTCTCAGCGATGCCGGCCACTACGACGTTGGCGGCGGCCCCAATGACTGTTGTGATGCCTCCCAGGCAAGCCCCGAGCGACAGAGCCCACCACACGGGCAGAATGTCAGGCGCGTGATACACTTCGGCCCATCCTGCTGCTCCCGGGTCCGGGTGTGCGGCGACCGCTATGGACTTGATCAGCGGCGTCATCATGGCCGTGTAGGCAATATTGTCCACTACTCCTGAAAGGATGCCTGAGCCCCACAGCACCACCATGGTCATGGCCAGGGGGTTGCCTGCCGTCAGCGTAGTGAGCCCTTCACCCAAAATCCGCAGTACCCCGGTCTCGACCAGCCCCGCGATCATCACGAACAGGCCGATGAAGAAGAAGATGGTGGACCACTCGACGGTCCGCAGGGCCTCATTGGGGCCCTCCGTATGCAGCAGCATCAGCAGGGCCGCGCCCGTAAGTGCAATGGTCGCAGGCTCAAAACCGAGGGCGCCGTGCACCAGATATCCCACCAGTGTCAAGCTGATGACGAGCAGGCACCGCCGCAGTAGCTTGCGGTCCATGATGGCGCCGTCTTCGTCAAACTGCATCACCCGCTCCCTCACCTCGGCGCTAACGCTGAGACGCGGGTGCAGGAACAGCGCAATAGCCACCGTCATGGCGACCATGCTCGCAACAGCGGGCGGCGTGTCCACGGAGATGAAATCCAGGAAGTTCAGACGCGCCGCTGAGCCGATCATAATGTTCGGCGGATCGCCAATCAGAGTTGCGGTCCCACCTATGTTGGATGCGCAGATAATGGCTATCAGGCACGGTACGGGGTCGCTCTCCAGCCGCTCGAAGATCAGGATCGCAACAGGCGCAATCACGATCACCGTGGTCACATTGTCCAGGAACGCCGAGACCACGGCTGTTATCGCACAGAGGAGTATGACAATCAGCGTCGGGTGGCCGTGCACCAGCTTTGCTGCCTTGATCGCCAGCCACTCGAAACCGCCGGTGGTGCGCGTAATGTTGACGATGATCATCATGCCGATGAGCAGCATGATGACGTTCCAGTCTATACCTTCGATGCCGAGAGCTTCATCTCCGTGGAATGCGGTCCGCTGGCTCACGATCTTGAGCAGGATCATTAGCACGGCGCCGGCAAGCACGGCCTTGGTCTTATGCACGCTTTCGGTCGCCAGAAGGATGTAGGCGCCAACGAATATGGCGACTGCAGCAATTGCAGGATAGCTCATGATTCTTCCTGCTCTTCCGCGCAGAGAGTATGATGGAATATGTGGGTCAGAAGGTCACCTCGAGTTACCACGCCGACGATCCTGCCCTCTCGCTCTACACCCACAGAGGAGATGCCCTTGGTCAACATGATATGGGCTATCTCGACCACATTGGTGTCCTCCTCAACCGTGTAGAGCTTTCTGTCAGCGATTACATCCTTCACCTTAAGCGTAGCGATCTTGGCGTCCACATCAAACAGGTCGCAAGTGTCGGGCAGGAAGTTGAGGCTTGCGACGCTGTCCAAGTACTTGGGCAACACCGCGCGCAACAGATCAACCTCCATCAAGACTCCGTGCGCGCCGCATTCCTCGTCAACAACCGGCAGCAGCAGCGTGTGGTGCTCGGTTATCAGGTCCGCCGCCTCCTTTAGAGGCATGTTGGGATCAACACACAGGTAGTCGGCGTCCATTATGTCCTTGGCAGTCATGACATCAACAGCTCCTTCCGGCAAACGGTTCGCTGCCGTGCGCCATACACATCCATGCCAGGCCTACCGTCGCCCCTCCGACCCCACAACCCACTTGTCTTCCCGGCACATTATATCATAACGGGGGTTCGCACATTCAGCAAATCTCAACTACCCAGGCACACAAACGCCGAGCCTAGGGCCCGGCGCTTGGTGAGTGCTCAGATATGGCTGCGCAGACGCTCTGTGTTTATTGAGAGTATGCCGCACCGACCTTCCTAATGGCGGCGGCAATATCGCGCATGTCCTTCTCTTCATAGGTCGGATGCGGCGGCACGAAGAACGTGCGGCTTTCAACCCAGATGGCGTTGGGCATTTCCAGATTCTTGTAGTCAACCGCCTCGGGTCGTGTCGCCGGGTCCTTGAATGGGTACTGTAGCCGGCCGAAGCCGACGTGCTCTGCATAGCACTTCTCCTTGTAGCTTTCGGGCCACAGTACGGGGCCGGCGGGGACACCCTCCGCAGCCACCGCATGGAAGAACTGGCGCGCCTCCACGCTGATCCTGTCGGTGTCCAGTATGATCGGATACAGCCAGTAGGCGTTCTTGCGCTCCTCCGTGTCTATCGGCAGGGCAAGGATGTACGGCTCGTCCTTCAGTTCTTCGTTCAGAATCTCGGCATTCCGCCGCCGCGTCGGCAGATTCCAGTCATCCATCAACGACAGTTGTCGCAGGCCGATGGCTGACTGCATCTCCGTCATGCGGAAATTGAAGCCGATGCGATTGTGAATGTAAGGCAGCTTCTCCTCCAATTCCAGCAACCGCATGCGCTCCGAAACATCGTAACCGTGATCGCGGAACGAACGTGCGTTCCAGGCCCAATCCTCGTTGTCTGTCACCACACAGCCACCTTCGCCGCCGGTGGTGAAATGCTTGCTCTGGCAGAACGAGGTGGCGCCGACATGCCCGATGCTGCCGGCCTTCTTGCCCTTGTACTCCCCGCCGTGAGCCTGGGCGCTGTCCTCAATCACGTACAAGCCGTGCTTCTCGGCAATCTCCATGATCGGGTCCATGTCGCACATGCAGCCATACAGGTGCACGCAGACAATCGCCTTGGTGTGGTCTGATATGTTGTCCTCAATCGAGTTCGGATCAATCGTGTGGGTCAGCTTCTCGACGTCGGCGAACACCGGCACCGCGCACGATTGCGCGATCGACATGGACGAGGCGATGAATGTGTAGCTTGGGACTATCACCTCGTCACCGGGGCCGATGTTGAGGGCACCAGCCATGGCCACGTGTAACGCGCTTGTCCCGCTGTTGGTCGAGATCCCGTACTTGCAGCCGCACCACTCTGCGTACCTCTTCTCAAACTGCATACCGAGGCTACCTGTCCAGTAGTTCACTTGCCCCGTCCGCAGCGGCTCCATGGCGGCCTCAATGGTCTCTTCGTCGAAGTACGGCCAGGGCGGGAACGGCTCCTCCCGCACCTTCTCACCACCGTCAATCGCCAACTTCTCAGACATGTCGGTCTGCCTCCTACTTCATTGTGGACACTTACATTCGTCCTGACCATAGTCCCCTGACTATCCTGTACAGCTTCGCCACATGTGTGGGGATACCTGCAACCGATCGCTTCATGGCTTGCCGGTTATGCGGCACCAGAACAACTTGAGCAATACCCATCCGGCCTCGAGGATGATCTTCTTCGAGATCTTTGACTTCCCTCGCTCGCGGTCGGCGAAGACAATCGGCACCTCACCAATGGATGCACCCGCGCGATGACACTTGAAGAGCGTTTCCATCAGAAACGAATAGCCCTCGGTGTTGCTGCTCAGCAGGTCGGCCTTGACGATGATGTCGCGCCTGTAGGCCCGGAAGCCACCCGTGCAGTCGTGCACGGGCAGCCCGGTGAGTGCTCTCGCCAGCAGTGATGCGGCGCGACTGAGTATCCGCCGGAACAGCGGCCAGTTCCTTGTTCCGCCGCCGGGAACGTACCGAGAGCCGACGACCACATCGTACTGCGCAGTTGCGCCATAGATGTCCGGGATCCTGGCCGGATCGTGCGACAAGTCGGCATCCATGGTCATGATGACCTTGTAGCCCTGCTCCAGGCCGATGGCAAAGCCCTCCCGCAGCGCCGATGCATAGCCCAGTTTGCCGGTCCGGTGCAGCACACGGATGCAGCCCGGCATCTCCTTCCCCAGGTCTTCCACCAGTTGCCCGGTGCCGTCCGGAGAGTTGTCGTCCACGACCAGCATGTGTGCCGGCAGTCCGAGGCTCCGCACCTTGCCGATCAGAATGGGTATGTTGTCGCTCTCGTTGTATGTGGCTACGATGATGAGCAGTTCTCTGGCTTCGACATCCATTGGTAGCCTTCTATTCGATATGCTCCGGTTTGGCGGTCTCATCCAAGTCCGTGTGTAACTTCAGCAGCGCCCTGTTATATGCCGCGATGATGTTCTTGCGCG